>NZ_JACCEY010000016.1:90688-195085 GCF_013591995.1 Rhizobium sp. WYCCWR 11146 | reverse complement strand
CGAAAATCGATTTCGATTTTCGGGTCGATGCGCTAGGCGTTTATGTGGCGGTCAACGATTGCGGCTTCTTAGGGTGAAGACATGAAAGCATTGGAAATCTTCGTCGAGCGGATCATCCTGTCGAGCCGCTGGATCCTCGTGGCCTTCTATATCGGCCTGGTGCTGGCGCTCGCTGTTTATGCCGTTTCCTTCGGCTACAAGCTTCTGAAGATTGCCGCCAGCGTCTTCGTACTGGACGAAGCTGGGATGATCCTTGCCATGCTCAGCCTGATCGATGCGGCCCTCGTCGCAAGCCTGATCGTCATGGTGATGATCTCCGGCTACGAGAATTTCGTCAGCCGCTTCGACGAGGTCGACGAGACCGACAGCGAAGTCTCCTTCCTCGGCAAACTCGATTCAGGCAGCCTCAAGATCAAGGTCGCCTCCTCGATCGTCGCCATCTCCTCGATCCATCTGCTGCAGGTCTTCCTCAACGCCGACCAATATGCGGACGGCAAGATCATGTGGCTGACCCTTATGCACCTTGCCTTCGTCGCCTCCGCCGTCATGCTCGGCTTCCTGGAGAAGCTGATGAGCGTCACGTCGAAAAATGATCTGAAGGATAAGGACTGACAGGCGGCACGAGGCGCCTTCGGCGCTTGAACAAACAGAAGCCCCACGCAAAACGCCGAGCTCTGCTCTTTCGCGCCCTGAGATCAATTGACCGAAGCAGCGACAGGAGCGATCTCTGCCTCAGCTTTTCGCGGGCATCGAAGGCTTTCCTTCGCCTCCGGCCCACAGACACGCAAGCCGGGCTCTTCATCATAAGGGATGATACCATTAATGATGCCAAGCTTGAGCGCCTCAGTAGGAAGTATGATCCTTCCTCGCTCGGTTGATGTGGCGGGCATCATCGTCCCGTATGTCTCGGCATTGACGCCCATCTCGTCGAAATAAGCGAAAAATGTCGTATATTCAGTCGTTGTGGGCCTAACGACGCCGATCGCAGAATATCCGACAAGCCGCGGCGTTCCGCTCATCAGGACAAGAGTACAGGTCGAAAGGCAGTACGCCCGCCCGGCAAAGACTTCGCCCTCGGTCCATCCGTTTTTGGCGATGCTGGCTTTGCAACGCGGATCCAACTTTGGACAATTGGGCAACAGCGTTCTGCCAATCGAGGTCTCCAGACCTGCAGCACGGATCATACGCCCCATCGCGAAAGCCGCATCCATGTCCCCGCCATTAGATTGAAGGACGATCGGCAGCTTTCTTTCGCCGAGCGTCGTCAACATCGCCTTCAGCCGAGCCGGCGTATCCGGCGTGATGTCTCCGTCCGCAGAAATCCACTGCGTGCACTCTTCCCGGCAGTTGCCATTGGACATCAGGAGGAAGTCCATCGGCTGGGTTTTTGGCAGTTTCTCGCTTGTCTCTGCGGCCGCATCCTGCACGGGGGCTTGAGGGACAGGCGCCTTAGCCACCACAGGGGCTTCGGCTACCGGATGGCTATGACAGACAGTCTCTGCCACTGCATCCGGGGCGCAGAGCGGCATACCGGGCCACTCATTGTAGGACAACATGTCCGTGATGAGACCTGTTCGAAGTGCCTCTGTAGCCGGTACGATATTGATGTTGTCAGGCGTGGCGCTCATCATCAGACCGATCACATCTTCGCTGACGCCCATTTCCTTCAAATAGGCCGTCAAAGCAGCGGTAGCCTTCTTTCCAAGTTTGGTGGAACTGCCCTGCCCCGCCACCTTGCGTCCAACCTCCTTGCGGGAGATCTCCTTCTTCTTGCCGTTCACGATCTTGTATTCGATGCGATAGGAAACACGCACCTTGTTGTAGACGGTCGTGATCTGGTGGACGCCGATAAAGGCCCATTGCGACGAGACACGCGACACACCGCCCGCCAACGCCAGCGGACAAGCAGAAAAGCAGTATGCACCGGACGAATAGGTGTAACCGACCGCGCTACCGTCCTTGGCAATAGCGGCTTGGCAGCGCGTATCCCCAACCGGGCAATCTTTGAGCCGCGTGCCGCCGACCGCCGTTTCCAGCCCGGCCTTGCGGATCATCCGGCCCATCGCATAGGCGGCATCGACGTCGCCGCCTTCCGAACGGAAAACGACAGGCAATTTACGGCCGCCGATCTTCTTGAGTATTTTTCTCAGCCGCGCGGGCGTATCGGACGTTATGCGCCCCTCCGCCGATATCCATTCCGGACAGTTTTCCTGGCAGAGGAGACTACGCACGAGGATGAAATTCATCGGGGGATGCGCTGCCTTCTTCTCCCCGGCGGCCTGCGAGGTTGCCGCGCCGATCGGCAAGGTCAAAAGGAGAAAAACAAGTAACAATCTGGAAAATAGACACTTCACCAAAAAGGAAATTGCAAAGCGCACGATTAAATTGCCTCAGTTGTACTGAGCATACGCTTAGCAATTGGCTTGACTGGCAGCAAGTCGGATTTCGCCGCCTGCTACCATCCCTTCTTATCTCTGTTCTCTCACCCCAATCAGGCTGACATGGCGACCCGCTGCGGCGGCCTTCACGCAGTTCACTTGCTCCCGCGCAAAGTGCTGCACGTAGGCCGGTCTACCGCCTTTGCGCCCGTGCCGGAGAGACCCGAGCTCTCCCCCCGAAACTCTCCCAAGTGATTCTCTCCTTGCCCGGTTGCGCAAGACCATTGCTGTGCCGCCATGAAAGAACTCTAAGGTACCGCTACGCTATTTTCGCAAGTCGAAACTCAACCAAAGCGCGAATTGCCGTGGCTAATTTTTCACAATTCGAATGAATCAGCTTGCGTTAGGTCAATTGGGGCTAGCATCTCGCCGATTTTCTGTATTTGATAGCGGTAACATTGGGGCTGCCGGGGGCGTACAAATGTCTTACATGACTACCTCTGAAAGACAGTCATTGCTTTCGGCAGAACTTTCGACCGCACGAACGCGCAACCTGTTTGCACAGGCGCTTGGCAGGGTCTCTACAGCCTTCGGATTGTCGCATGCGACGCTGATGCACGCCCCCTCCCCAGAAGATCTTCTCTTGAAACCCCTGCTGATCGAGAGCTCGCTTCCGGCCGCCTATGTCAGGGATTTCGACCGCGCCCACATGATGCGCGGCTGCCCTTTCGGCGTAAGGTTAAGAGCGTCTGCCGTGCCGCCGGCCTGGCACCTCAACGACGCCTCCAATGGTCAGGCTTTCCCCGCCGAACTTCGTGCCCTGATGCTGCGCCATGCCATACCAGCAGGCGTTGCCATGCCGACCATTGCAGCCGACGGCCAGCGTCTGGTCTTTTGGTTCTGCGGCGAGCGCGCCGCACTCGGCCAGAGCGAAATCAACGAGCTGGCAATGATCATTCTCCATGCACTCGATGCATACAATGCAGTCAAACGCAACGAGGAATGCGCGCATAACGCGCTATCAACTCGAGAACTAGAGGTTGTGCGCTGGACTGCCCAGGGCAAGACCTCGATCGAAATCGGTCAGATCCTCACGCTCTCGGATCATACGGTGAACGCCTATATGACGAACGCGATCAAAAAACTCGATTGCGTCAACCGGACCCAGTTGGTAGCTAAGGCAATTCGATTGAAGCTGATCAACTGAGGAATCAGAAGAGAGTCGGCACGTCGTCCCGTGATCTGGGGGAATCGTGCCTCTTCACTTCGAACAGCCCGTTATTGACAAGACAGAACAATCCCGCGCCCACATCGGCATCACCGATGCGGAAGTCGTCCAGATGCTTGCTGCCTATCGTCTTTTCGGCTTCTGGCGCATCGACATCGAGACCGGACATTTCTTTGCAAGCGAGGATGTCCACGCGATCTTCGGACTCTCCTACAGCGACGGCCCTGTCAACCTGACAGAGCTGATGTCGCGCATCCACGAGGAGGACCGCAGCCTGATCGCCCAAACCTTCGAAGAGGCGAGCCTTCACGGCGTCGGCTTCCATTTCGTTTATCGCGTCGACAACCGGCTTGGCGGCTACAAGCTGGTGCGTAGCGTCGGCCGCTTCCGAAACGATGGAAGCGGCCGCGGCATCGTCGGCATCACCTATGAATTCGTCGAGAAACTGCGCGTCGTCGGCTTCGAGGACAACACGAAACCCCGCTGACTCCAGACGTTTTAGCGGTCAAGCACCGAGCGGACCTCGACGAGGTTCGAGCGCACCCTCAGAATATAGAAGCCCATGGTGGCGAGATGGCTCGGCATGATCCAGCCATCCTCGCGCCCGTTCGAGATGATCGCCGGCTGGATGCGCAGCGCCGCCTGAAACTGCCGCATGGTCCCGCCCCAGATCGCTCCGAGATTGCGTTCCGCCAGCACCTGCGAGAAATCCGCCTGGGCGGCGGCCATGATCGCGTAATAGCCGTAGAGCTGGCCGTAAGCGAACCAGAACCGGTCGTCGGCGCGTGTATCGAACCAGCCGCGATTGTGGTTTTCCGAGCGCTCGGCGAGCATGTCGGAGGTGCCGCCGAGATCGTTGGCAATACGGTCGATGAACTGCATCAGATTGTCGGCGCGGCCGTCGAAAACGACGTTGCAGAGGGCGAGATCGGTGTTGAATTTGCGCAGGCTGCCGATCGCAGAGCGGTAATAGGAGGGCGTCGGCGTCTTCGGCCCGAAGGGGTTGAGGCCGAAATACCAGCTGTTTTCGTCGAACTGCAGATTGCCGCGCGCGCTCTGCAGGTCGTTGTTGATGCCCGAGGTGCCGCGCACACGCCCGAGCGTATCGACAAGCTCCGCCGAAGTCCGCCGGACCGCCTGGTTGATGCCGCGCTGGAAAGAGGCCTTGTTGTCGAGGAAGGGGGTGTGATCCCAGTCGATGCCGAAGAAGCCCATCTTGTAAAGCAGCATGGAGGAGATCCATGCGTTCTGGTTGACATTGAAATCGGTCAGATCGGCCGCGACGTCGACGATCGCCGAGCGTTGGCAGGTCTTCGGCGCCGTCGCATTGGCGCTCTCGGCGGCCGGCACTTCCTGCCCGGCGGCAACCTTGCGTTCGGAAAGCCGGTACTGATCGACGAAGGCGGGGTTGAAATTCGTCCAGACCTGCGTCTGCAAGAAGAAATAACCGTAGAGTACGACCAGCAGCGCCACGAAAGCGATGACCGGCAGCCGGATCATCCAGCTCCGGCGCTGATACCAGCCGTGCGCGGCAAGAAAGGGCCAGAAGGCCCAGGCGGAAAAAAGGCGGGCCCAGCGGCCGATCGTCTGGCCGATCAGCCTGAAAAAACCGGCTATCCGGTCAAGCATCGTCGTCTCCTGTCAGGCGAGGCGAACATCGGGACATTGCCGCCCCGCTGCATCCCACATATGCGCTCGATGGGCAGAGCACAACACGAGCCCTTCGATTTTTCGGAATGAAAGCATTGCGCAAGAGCGATACTGCCCGCGCCCTTGCTGGTCAGGAGCGCAGGAAAGGCAGGCTGAAACGAAAAGACCTGCGCGCCGTGTCGATCAGAGGCGCTCCCGATGTTTCCGGCGGCGGCTCGGCATAGGTCGGAAACCTTCTGGCGAATTCGAGATCGGCGCGGCTCTTGCGCCGCTCCAGATCCTGGGCGACCAGCATGCCCTTCTCGAACAACCTGATCGGTGCCGCGATATCGGGAAAAAGTTCCGGCTTGATCCTCACCTTCATGCCCGGTCGGTCGGTGTCGACCTGCGCCTGGTAGATAATCAGCCGCTCTTCCACGTCGATCAATAGCTTGCGCAGCAGCACGTTGCAGGCGGCGATCCGGCCGTTCAGCGAATCGACGAAGGCCTGGAACAGGCCGATGAAGCGCTCACGCCGCTGGCTGTCGTCGCGCATCTCGTGCTCCCCGGCGGAAATCCGCTCGGCCTCCGCCTTCAGCGCCCGCCGCTCCGCCTCCATCTGCTCCCAATGCGCCCTGTTGCCATAGACGCCGATACGGCCTTGGGTCGTCAGCGCTTTGGCATTGAGCTCCTTCATCTTGAGGCGGGCGATATCGATGGAAACGACCAGCCGACGCCTCTGCTCAACGATATCGACAAGGCTGAGTTCGGCGGCCTTGTGCCGTTCGGTGAGCACGGCGCGCTGGCCGGCGATTAGCCCCGCGAGCGCGTCCGATTTCGTCAAAAGGTCGAGCAGCCGCTCGATGACGGGCGCCTCACGCACGCGTTCGGTATACATGCGCCACATCCGTTGACGCGACACCCAGCCGGCCATCTTCTCGCGCAGCGTCAGCCCCCGGAAACTGTCGAGATCGGCTGAAACTTCGGCCGTCAGCCGATCAAGGCAAAAGACCAGCTCGGCCAGTTGACCGTCGAGCGCCGCAGCATCGGCGATGTAGGCCTGGAAGCGGGCATTCTGCTCGAGGAAGACCTCGTCGGCCGATCGCGTTTCGTCGCCGCCGAAGGAGCTGATCGCAGCCACGCAATAGGCTCCCTCGGCCGCAATCCTTTCGGCAAGGCTGCCTGCGGCTTCATACTGGCTGTCGAATGGCGGGGGTTTGCGCACCAAGTCTCTCCAGGGAATCTCCTGCCTCCAAGCTAGTCGCTTGCGGCGCCAAAGAAAACAGGCAGCGTCACCGGCTTCAGACCGGCTCGGCGATCCAGGCACCGTTCATTGCGTCGTCCCAGTGCCTGCGGCAGAGCGAGACATATTTCTCGTTGCCGCCGACATCGATCTGCGCGCCTTCGTGCAACACTTTTCCTTCCGCGTCGAGCCGCACGACCATCGTCGCCTTGCGCCCGCAATGGCAGATCGTGCGCACCTCGCGCATCTCATCGGCGATCGCCAGCAGTTCTTGCGAGGCCGGAAACAGCTTGCCCTGGAAATCGGTTCTCAGCCCGTAGACCATCACAGGGATGTTGAGCCTGTCGACGACGCGGGCAAGCTGCCAGACATGGACAGGCGTCATGAAATGCGCCTCGTCGACGAAGATGCAGGAAATCGGCGCGCCCTCGCCACTCAGTCCCTTGATCAACCGGAACAGGTCCTCGTGCGACTCGAAAGGAATGGCGCTCGCCTCCAGCCCGATCCGCGAGCCGATGACGCCCCGACCAGTGCGCTCGTCGAAGGCTGCGATCAGCTGCACCGTGCGCATGCCGCGCTCCTGGTAATTATAGGAGGCCTGCAGCAGCATCGTCGACTTGCCGGCGTTCATCGTCGAGTAGTTGAAATAGAGTTTTGCCATCCGATTTCTCCTTGATCGGCTTATTGAAAGCTCGGAATGGCAAAGAAAAGCCCTGAGTGAGCGATAATCACAGGAATCCGGCTCGAAAACCGCCGAAAGCCCCGAAAACAAGGCATTGCCAAAAAATCCGCGGACGTCGCAATCGCATGGGTCGATACGGCGCAAACGCACTGAGGTCGCTTGTCAAACTCGGTTATTGATGGTTGGCTTGGGAACTTAAAGACTGGGAGTCTAAAATGAAAACAACAAGCACGTTCAAACTCGTTACCGCAACTGCCGTCGCCGCCCTCTCCGTTGCGACCGCCGCCTTCGCCGCAGACCCTGACAGCTGCGCCACCGTCCGCTTCGCGGACGTCGGCTGGACGGATATCACCGCCACCACTGCCACCGCATCCGTGATCCTCAAGAGCATCGGCTATGAGACCGACGTCAAGGTTCTCTCGGTGCCGGTCACCTACACGTCGCTGAAGAACAAGGACATCGACATCTTCCTCGGCAATTGGATGCCGACGCAGGAAAAGGACGTCCGTCCCTATATCGACGATAAGTCGGTCGAATCCTTCGGCCCCAACCTCGTCGGCGCCAAGTACACGCTCGCCACCAATGCTAAAGGCGCCGAGCTCGGCATCAAGGACTTCAAGGACATTGCCGCCCACAAGGACGATCTCGACGGCAAGATCTACGGCATCGAGCCTGGCAATGATGGCAACCGCCTCGTCATGGACATGATCGAGAAGAACGAGTTCGGCCTCAAGGATCTGGAAGTCGTCGAGTCCTCAGAGCAGGGCATGCTCGCCCAGGTCGCCCGTGCCGACAAAGCGGGCAAGCCCGTTGTCTTCCTCGGCTGGGAACCCCATCCGATGAACACCAACTTCAAGCTGACCTACCTCACAGGCGGCGACAACGTCTTCGGCCCTGACTTCGGCGGCGCCAAGGTCTTCACCAATGTCCGTGCCGGCTATCTCGACGAATGCCCGAATGTCGGCTTGATGTTGAAGAACCTGACGTTCTCCCTCGACATGGAGAACCAGATCATGGGCAAGATCCTCAACGACGGCAAGGAACCGGAAGCTGCGGCTTCCGAATGGCTGAAGGCCAACCCCGCAGCACTCGAGCCCTGGCTTGCGGGCGTTAAGACCCGCGACGGCAGCGGCGAAGCCCTCGCGGCCGCCAAGACCGGCCTCGGCCTCTGATGATACGAACGGGGCGGCTCGCCGCCCCGTTTCATTTTTGTCCGATTGTTGTTTTTCTGGATAGGCGCGCCCTTGAACTGGATCACCGAATTTAAGATTCCCGTTGGCCCCTGGGCCAAGTCCTTCGTGGATTGGCTGACCTCGAACGGCGAATGGTTCTTCAACCAGATCGCCTTCCTGCTGTCGAGCGCCATAGACGGCCTGCTCTTCGTGCTGCAGAAGCCTCATCCGTTGATCGTCATCGCGGCCATCACCGCCATCGCCTTTTGGCTGCGCCGGTCGATCGCGGTCGCCGTCTTCACCTGTCTCGGGCTGCTGCTGATCGTCAACCAGGACTATTGGAAGGAAACGACGGAGACGCTCGCCCTCGTGCTCGCCGCTACCTTCGTCTGTATGGTGATCGGTATTCCGCTCGGCATTGCCGCCGCCCGCCGCCCTTGGGTCTATGCTGCCATGCGCCCGGTGCTCGATCTTATGCAGACCATACCGACATTCGTCTATCTGATCCCGGCGCTCATCCTGTTCGGCCTCGGCATGGTGCCGGGCCTGATCGCGACCGTCATCTTCGCAATCCCCGCCCCGATCCGGCTGACGCGCCTCGGCATCATCTCGACGCCGCCGTCCCTCGTCGAAGCCGCCGTCGCTTTCGGCGCGACGCCGTTACAGGTGCTGCGCAAGATCGAGCTTCCCTTTGCCACGCCGCAGATCATGGCGGGTCTTACCCAGACCATCATGCTGTCGCTGTCGATGGTCGTCATCGCCGCTCTTGTCGGCGCTCCCGGGCTTGGCGTGCCCGTCGTCCGTGCGCTGAACACCGTCAATATCGCCAAGGGCTTCGAGGCGGGCTTCTGCATCGTTATCCTGGCAATCATTCTCGACCGGATGTTCCGCACCGCGGGTGAAGGAGGCGCTGCATGACCGCGGTAAGCTTTAACAATGTCAGCATCGTCTTCGGCGATCGGCCGGAAACCGCGCTTGCCATGGTCGACCAGGGCAAATCGCGCGACGAGATCGGCGCCGCCACCGGTCTGGTGCTCGGTGTGGCCAACGCCTCGCTGACGATCGAGGAAGGCGAGATCCTGGTGCTGATGGGTCTTTCCGGCTCCGGCAAGTCGACGCTGCTGCGCGCCGTCAACGGGCTCGCTCCCGTGGTGCGTGGCGATGTCGCGGTCTCGGCGGCCACCGGCCCCGTCAACCCCTACAGATGCAATGCCAAGGCGCTACGCGAGCTGCGCACCCACACCGTCTCCATGGTGTTCCAGCAATTCGCCCTCCTGCCCTGGCGCACCGTCGCCGACAATGTCGGCTTCGGTCTCGAGCTCGCCGGCATGCCGGAAGCCGAACGCAAGCTCCGAGTCGGCGAGCAGCTCGAACTCGTCAACCTGACGAAATGGGCCGATCGCAAGGTCAACGAGCTTTCCGGCGGCATGCAGCAGCGTGTCGGGCTCGCCCGCGCCTTTGCCACCGGCGCCCCGATCCTGCTCATGGACGAGCCTTTCTCGGCGCTCGACCCCTTGATCCGCACCCGCCTGCAGGATGAACTCCTGGAATTCCAGCGGCGGCTGAAGAAGACCATTCTCTTCGTCAGCCACGATCTCGACGAGGCCTTCCGCATCGGCAATCGCATCGCCATCATGGAGAGCGGCCGCATCATCCAGTGCGGGACGCCGCACGATATCGTCAAGAACCCCGCCGACCAGTATGTCGCCGATTTCGTGCAGAACCTCAATCCGATCAACATGCTGACGGCGGCCGACGTCATGCAGCCAGGCCTCGGCCAGACTGCCGCCGGCATGAGCGTCAGCGCCACTGCCCGCGCTGCGACTCCGCTCATCGATATCCTCGATGCCCTTGCCCGCCAACCGGGCAGTATCGGCATCGTCGAGAACGGCGCGATCGTCGGCACCATCTCGGCTCAGGATATCGTTGCCGGCCTCACCCGCCATCGCCGGAAGGAGGAAGCTTGATGTTTTCCATCCGCTTTGCCACAAAGCGGATATGAAAGATCAGCCTTCCCCCTTACGCGAAACAGACGACGATGCCCGCAAGCTCGCCCGCGTGCTGCTGCGCTCCGCACGGCACGCGGCGATTGCCGTTCTCGATCCCGAGACCGGCTTTCCCTCCGCCAGCCGCGTGCTGATCGCCACCGATATCGACGGCACGCCGGTCATCCTGGTTTCGCAGCTGTCGGCCCATACCAGGGGGCTCGCCAGAGACCCGCGCGCCTCGCTCCTGACCGGCGAGCCCGGCAAGGGCGATCCCCTTGCCTATCCTCGTCTGACGACCCAGTGCGTGGCAGAACCCATCGAGCGCGGCAATGCATTCTACGAGCGCATCCACACGCGTTTTCTCGCTCGCCACACCAAGGCGAAGCTTTATATCGACTTTCCTGATTTCCTGTTCTTCCGACTCAGACCGGAACAGGCCAGCCTCAATGGCGGCTTCGGCCGGGCCTACCAACTCGATGGGAACGATCTCATAATCCAGTCGGCCGCGAACGAGGAGATTGCCGCCGGGGCAACAGAAGCAGTGCGAGATTTAGTAGAACGTCACCCCGATGTGGAGGAAAGCCTCGCTATCAGGCTAAAGGCGCCGGAATCGGGTTCTTGGCGCATTTGTGGTATCGATCCCTCAGGTTTCGACATGATTTCCGGCGATTTTCTGTTGCGATACGAGTTCGAAACCCTCGCTGTGGATGTCGATCACATTTGTTCAAACATATCTAAAATAGCATACTCGATACCTTAAATTTAGGTATATACAATCTTCGAGCCCAGTTGCTAGTTTTTGATGTCAGTCAAAATCCCGGCTGGCGGCCTGCGCCAACACGCTTGATGTACGTTTCGCATTAGGAAGATAACATATGGAAACCTCTGATTTGGCCGATCACACGAACGTGGCGGCAGCTTTATTGTCGGCCATGGCAAACCCGAAGAGATTGCTGATCCTGTGTAGCCTCGTGAAGGGAGAAGTGGCCGTCGGCGTGCTTGCGACGCAGGTCGGGCTTAGCCAGTCGGCTCTCTCTCAGCACCTGTCGAAACTGCGCGCCCAAAAGCTGGTCAAGACCCGCCGGGACGCACAAACCATCTATTATTCGAGCACCTCCGAGCCGGTCATGAAGATCCTGGCAACGCTCGAAGACATCTACCTCGTGCAGAACCGGAATAGATCCGCCGCTTAATGATAGCGCTGACATGAATGTCGGCCGATGCCATGCTGCAAGGGAATGTTCCCAGAGGCTTGGCAACGATATTTCAGCACGTGAACCTTATGGCACGACCGGCAAATTTGCGATTTGCCGGTCGTGCTTTTGGAATGGCAACCCGGTCGCGCCGGAGCGCCCGTCCCGCAATCGATCTTTTTAGCGCAATTCCAGACGTAAAACTGCCGCGCACTTTTGCCGGAATTGTTTTAACTGCCGACCACGTCGTTGTTGATGCGGCTCAGCACCACCAGCGACGGACGGGCAGGCATGCCGGGTTTGAAGTCCGGCCAGTTGGTGCCTGCATCCTCCATCGAAGTCGCATCCTCGTTGTCAGCCATCCGCAATTCGCCCGGATGCTGGACCGAGAGGAAGACGCTGCTGCCGTCCGGGGTGAAGGTCGGCGAACAGGCTTCCGAACCGACGGGCGCAATATAGAACAGTTTCGGCAACGCACGGCCCGGGCCTTCGGTATCCATCACATAGACGGAATCGGCAATGCCTTCTGGCGGCGGGCCGTCGGTGGTGACCCAGAGGCGCCCGACCGGATCGACCGCGAGATTGTCGGGGTCGGTGAACCAGCCAGCGGAGGTCGTGGCCGGATGGAACATCGCCTGATCCTCGGCCTTGGCAGGATCGCCACAGAGAATGAAGACATCCCATTTGAAGCTGTCGGCTGCATAATCCGGCTTTTCGGGGCCGCCAGGTGCTGCGAGTTCCAGCAGGTGGCCATGCGGGTTGGGGCCGCGCGGATTGGCGATGTTGACCATCTCCTTCTCGTCGTCGCCCTCACCCTTCGGCAGCCGGTCCTCGTTCTCCGTCATGGCGACGTAAAGCTTGCCGGTGCCGAGATGCGGGATGAAGCCTTCCGGCGCGTCCATCGGCGAGGCGCCGACGAGATCGGCCGCAGCGCGCGTCGCCAGTACGACGTCGGCCTGGCTCTTGAATCCGGCTTCCGCCGTCAGCGGCCCCTCGCCGGCAATGAGCGGGATCCAGCGCATCGTGCCGTCGCTTTCGAACTTGGCGACCGAGAGGGTGCCGTGGTCGAGCAGGTTCCTGTTGGCGGCGCGGTCGTTCGGGTTCCAGGGATCGTGGGTGACGAAGCGGTAGATATATTCGAAGTCGTCGTCGTCGCCCATGAAGACCACCACGCGGCCGTCAGGGGCGACGCAACACTGGGCGCCCTCATGCGTCATGCGGCCGAGCGAGGTGCGCTTGATCGGTTTTGCGGAGGGATCGAACGGGTCGATCTCGACCACCCAGTCGAAACGCATCCATTCGTTCGGCTCTTCCTCGAACTTGAAGCGCGGCTCGACGCGGCTGATGGAATAGATGTCGTTTTCGTCCTCGTCCCAGCCCTGGCGCTCGACCAGCTCCTGGTTCGGCAATTTCTTGTAGTCGCCGGAAAAGACGTCCATCGCGCCTTCCTCGCCTGAAAGCATCGTGCCCCAGGGGGTGATGCCGCCGTTGCAGTTCGAGATCGTGCCGAAGACGACCGTGCCGGTCGGATCGGCCTTGGTCTTCAGACGGTCGTCGCCGGCAGCGGGACCGGAGATGCCGATTTCCGTGCTCATGTGGACGCGGCGATTGTATTTGCCGTCCTTGACGATCGCCCACTTGCCGTCCGTCTTCCTCACTTCGAAGATCGAGACGCCGAGGGCGGCCATGATCGCGCGGATCTGGTTATCCGTCAGCTTCTCGCGGTAGTTTTCGTCGGTCAGGCCGGGAAACATCAGGAAAGGCGTTGCATATTCATGGCTGACGACCATCAACCCATGGTCGGAGCTCTTCCCGCCCCGGGGCAGCGGCAGAAACTGCGTGAAATCGTTATTGTAGCCGAACTGTCGCTCGGCAGCCTTACCATCAAGCGTCGCGATATCGAATTCCGGGCTGTCGGCAAACAGTGCATCACCCCAACGCGCCAGGATCTGGCGCTCATAGCCCTCCGGCCAGTGGTCGGCGGTATCGCGCACGCGCTTGAGTTCCGGAAAAGTCAGGCTGGAGCCGGCAGCCTCGGCATGACCGGTTCCGAGCGCCGGCGAAAGTGCCGCAGCGCCCATCGCTGCGAGAAAGCCCTTGAGCACGCTGCGGCGGCGAACGCCCTCTTCGAGAATGGCGCCATAACTTGGCGCGAATGCATGGCGCCGCGTCGGGCGCGCCCTTGTCTTCTGGCGGTCAGACATCAGTATCTCCGATCGAAATATCGTTTGATTTCAGTGAATTGATGAAATGCAATTGCGCCCTTCGAGCCATCGGTTCTTGTAACAAGCCGAGGCAAAGGATTGATGACGGGCCGCCTGCAGTGCCTGACCCTGGATATTTCCGGATCGAGCGACGCTCGTTGAACCTCCCATCAGGAGGGGCTCTGGGGACTTTTCCCGTTGACGCCTTGGGAAGCCCTGATAATTTGACCGGGCAGTAAAAATATGGGCGTAAAGCCCCCGGGAAAGGGCCGTCGGCGGCCAGGAGAACAGCATGTCCAATCGCCTCAATGCACCGAACGATCTTCGCGCCTTCTGGATGCCGTTTACGGCAAATCGCCAGTTCAAGAAGGAGCCGCGCTTGTTCGTCGGCGCCAAGGACATGTACTATACGACCCATGACGGCCGTCAGGTGCTGGACGGCACGGCTGGCCTCTGGTGCGTCAATGCCGGCCACTGCCGCCCGAAGATCACTGAGGCGATCCGCGAGCAGGCCGGCGAACTCGACTACGCGCCCGCCTTCCAGCTCGGCCATCCCAAGGCCTTCGAACTGGCGAACCGCCTGGTCGACATCGCCCCGGAAGGCCTGAACCACGTTCTCTACACCAATTCCGGCTCCGAATCCGTCGAGACGGCGCTCAAGGTGGCACTCGCCTATCATCGTGTGAAGGGCAATGGATCACGCTTCCGCCTGATCGGCCGCGAGCGCGGTTATCACGGCGTCAACTTCGGCGGTATCTCCGTCGGCGGCATCGTCACCAACCGCAAGATGTTCGGCACGCTGCTGACCGGCGTCGACCACATGCCGCACACCCACCAGCCCGGCAAGAACAACTTCACCCGCGGCGAGCCCGAGCATGGCGGCGACATCGCCACCGAACTCGAGCGCATCGTCACCCTGCATGACGCCTCCACCGTCGCCGCCGTCATCGTCGAGCCGGTGGCGGGCTCCACCGGCGTCCTGATCCCGCCGAAGGGCTACCTGCAGAAGCTGCGCGAGATCTGCACCAAACACGGCATCCTTCTGATCTTCGACGAGGTCATCACCGGCTTCGGCCGCCTCGGCGCCCCCTTTGCCGCGCAATATTACGACGTCAAGCCCGACATGATCACCGCTGCCAAGGGACTGACCAACGGCGTCATCCCGATGGGCGCCGTCTTTGTCACCTCCGAGATTCATGATGCCTTCATGAACGGCCCGGAACACATGATCGAGTTCTTCCACGGCTACACCTATTCCGGCAACCCGATCGCCTCCGCCGCGGCACTCGCCACGCTTGACACCTACAAGGAAGAGGGGCTGCTGACACGCGCCGCCGAGCTTTCCGACTATTGGGCCGACGCGCTGCATTCGCTGAAGGACTGCCCCAATGTCATCGACATCAGGAACACCGGCCTGATTGGCGCCATCGAACTCAACCCGATCGCCGGCGAGCCCACCAAGCGCGCCTTCACCGCTTTCCTGAAAGCCTATGAAAGCGGCCTGCTGATCCGCACCACCGGCGATATCATCGCACTCTCCCCGCCGCTGATCATCGAGAAGCACCACATCGACGAGCTCTTCGGCAAGCTGCGGACCATCCTCCAGAACAACATCTGAGAAAGCGCTGAAGGCCTCCGGCATCACGGCCTGCGCGGCGCTGTAAGTCCACGCAGGCCTTTTGTTGGGAAGACCGACAGCCCTCAGGTCACGGCGGCGACGGAAAGGCAGAGGGCGAATTTCTTCAGCAGCCGGCGATCGAATTGCCCTTCGTTGCCAAACATCCATTTCAGCGCTTGGCTCGCGCTCCATGGCGCCTTGTACGGCCGCACGGAGGTCATGGCGTCATAGACGTCGCAAATCGCAGCAAGACGCGCATGGAAGCTGACCTGCGCTTCGGAAAGCCTGCGGGGATAGCCCTTGCCGTCGATACGCTCATGATGGTTGAGGCAGACGTCGAGAACGATCTCCGGCAAGCCTTCCTGTCGTGACAGGATTGCGTGCCCCTTTTCCGGATGATCGCGGATCATCTTGATCTCGTCCTCGTCCAGGCGCCCTTCCTTGTTGAGGATCTCGAGCGGAATTTCGAGCTTGCCGACGTCGTGGAGCAATCCTGCCGTGCCGAGCATCTGCACGGTAGCCTCATCAAGTCCGAGGTGACGGCCGAAAAGGATCATCAGCGCACTCACCGAAAGGGAATGCAGAAACGTCACTTCGTCCTTGGATTTTAGACGCGTAACGCTGAGAAAGACAGTGGGATTGTCATCCATCGACTTGGAGACCGAGGAAATCACCGGCGCCACCTGATCGAAGCTGATCCCATCGCCATGCTGGAGCCGGCCGAAAACGCTTTCTAGGACCTGCACGGATTTCTGGATGGTTTCGCGTGCCGCCTTGGTGTCGATCTCGATATTGCCGCCTACCAGACCGTCGATGTCGAGGCCTCTGCTGGTGTTGATGATAACACCTTCAATGCCGCTCTTGCGAAGCCTCAGGGCATCGACTTCACGGCGCAGCAGAAATCTTCGCTTGGACAGAAGAGGGTCCTGCCATGCACCCTCGATCGCCTCCACAAACATTCCGTTGCGCACCTGTCTGGCTTCGATACGCTTGAGCATCCAGATCTCTGTTCCTGAAATATCTCTCTGTTTATTATCGACCGTTCTTTTGCATCGCAGCAATATATGCACGAACTATAATTCTACTCTAATTGGTAGAATCAAGTGTTAATCTCGAAACCGAATTCGACTATTCAGAAAGACGAAGAGTTTCGCGAAATTCGGCAGGTTCATCGACACCGCGCAGATGCGGGTACAGCACCCTCCAGAGATCTGCAGACGGCGCCACGATCGACGATTTTGGATTATTTCGCGCCGGATCGGCTCGATTTTCGTTTCATTTTGTTATCAACTTGCGAAATCTCACCAAAATTCCTAGAAATCTTGCCGTTGCACCCATTCGAGCCAAATATGGCCGGAGGGCGCATCGATCGCGCCGATATCGATCGTCCTTGGCACGGCCTGAGGGCCGTTGAACGATCCGGAAAATCCGGCGCGGCACCTCATCGCGGGTCGAATGACCCCATCCAAGGAGACAGACAATGACCCTCAAGACATTGACGGCGACCCTCGTCGCGTCGCTCGCCTTTGCGCCGCTTGCCCATGCCGATATCACCATCGGCCTGATCGCGCCGCTGACCGGCCCCGTCGCCGCCTATGGCGACCAAGTGAAGAACGGTGCGCAGACCGCCGTCGACGAGATCAACAAGAAGGGCGGAATTCTCGGCGAGAAGGTCGTCCTCGAACTGGCCGATGATGCCGGCGAACCGAAACAGGGAGTTTCCGCCGCCAACAAGGTCGTCGGCGACGGCATCCGCTTCGTCGTCGGCCCGGTGACATCGGGCGTCGCCATTCCCGTTTCGGACGTGCTTGCTGAAAACGGCGTGTTGATGGTCACCCCGACCGCGACGGCCCCCGACCTGACCAAGCGCGGTCTGACCAACGTGCTCCGCACCTGCGGCCGCGACGACCAGCAGGCCGAAGTCGCCGCCAAATATGTGCTGAAGAATTTCAAGGACAAGCGCGTCGCCATCGTCAACGACAAGGGCGCCTACGGCAAGGGCCTCGCCGACGCCTTCAAGGCGACGCTGAACGCCGGCGGCATCACCGAAGTCGTCAATGACGCGATCACGCCTGGTGACAAGGATTTCAGCGCGCTCACCACCCGCATCAAGTCCGAGAAGGTCGAAGTGGTCTATTTCGGCGGCTACCACCCGGAAGGCGGCCTGCTCGCCCGCCAGCTGCATGACCTCGCCGCCAACACGACGATCATCGGCGGCGACGGACTCTCCAACACCGAATTCTGGGCAATCGGCACGGATGCGGCAGGAGGCACGGTCTTCACCAACGCTTCGGACGCCACCAAGAGCCCGGATTCCAAAGCCGCAGCCGATGCGCTCGCCGCCAAGAACATCCCGGCCGAGGCCTTCACGCTGAACGCCTATGCCGCCGTCGAAGTGCTGAAAGCCGGCATCGAGAAGGCCGGCAGCGCCGAGGATGCGGAAGCCGTCGCGACCGCGTTGAAGGACGGCAAGGAGATCCGGACCGCCATCGGCAAGGTTACCTACGGCGAGACCGGCGACCTGACCTCGCAGAGCTTCTCGCTCTACAAGTGGGAAGCCGGCAAGATCGTCGCCGCCGAGTGATTGGCGGACCTAGTAAAACAGGATCGGGCGCTTCGCGGCGCCCGATTTGTATTTTGACAGAGGGGCTGCCGGTCAATCCCGCTGCCTCTTATTCTCATGCAGATAGCTTTCCACTGTCGGGTGTTTATTAAGCACCATCGGCTGACGATAAGTCCAACTGGGTGTCGGGTTCGAAACACGCGCGTAGAAACTGGAGATCAAGACACGCTTCAGATCTTCGTCAGAAGCGACACTTCCGGTCGACTTTTCGAGAATGACCTCACTCACCTTCCCATGCTTGTCGGTCCTGAGTATCGCAGAGTTGTTCACACATCCGCTCAACAACAGGACAGCCGCGCAAGCTGCCGAAATAATTGCTTTCATATCATGGCCTTGAGTTGGAAATTGACATCTGTATTCTCGCTTCACTAGCACTGCTGCCACAGAGGCAAAAGCCACCGGAAATACAACCCAAATGTTTTCCAGCATTCGTTCGGCATCAGCGGCAAAAATCAGTCGAAGAGGTAGATTATGACCACCAAGCTCGAACGTCTCATCGACCAGGGCGTCGGCCGCGTGCCGGCTGACATCGTGTTGAAGGGCGGCCGCTTCTTCGACCTCGTCACCGGTGAACTCGTCCGGTCCGACATCGCCATCGGCGCCGATCGCATCGTCGGCACCTCGGGCAGTTATAACGGCGAGAACGAGATCGATATCTCTGGCAGAACAGTCGTTCCCGGCTTCATCGATACACATCTGCACATCGAATCCTCGCTGGTGACGCCGCATGAATTCGATCGCTGCGTGCTGCCTTATGGCGTCACCACAGCGATCTGCGATCCGCACGAGATCGCCAATGTGCTTGGCGTCGAGGGCATCGAATTCTTTCTCGCTTCGTCGCTTGAGACGATCATGGACATCCGCGTCCAACTGTCCTCCTGCGTGCCGGCGACACATCTCGAAACCTCCGGTGCCGATCTGCCGATCGAGCGCCTCCTGCCCTTCCGCCACCATCCGAAGGTGATCGGACTTGCCGAATTCATGAATTTCCCCGGCGTGATCCACAAGGATCCCGTCTGCATGGCCAAGCTCGACGCCTTCCAGGGCGGCCATATCGACGGTCATGCGCCGCTGCTCTCAGGCAACGACCTCAACGGTTACCTCGCGGCCGGCATCCGCACCGAGCACGAATGCACGACCGCCGGCGAAGCCTTGGAGAAGATCCGCAAGGGCATGCATATCCTCGTGCGCGAGGGTTCGGTCTCCAAGGATCTCGCGGCGCTGATACCCATTATCACCGAGCGGCTTTCACCCTTCCTCGCGCTTTGCACCGACGACCGCAATCCGCTCGATATCGCCGAACAGGGTCATCTCGATCACATGATCCGCACGGCGATCGCAAGCGGCGTCGAGCCCCTGGCGATCTACCGCGCCGCCTCGATTTCGGCCGCCCGCGCCTTCGGCCTCAAAGACCGTGGCCTGGTCGCGCCGGGCTGGCGCGCCGATCTGGTGGTGCTCGACAGTCTGGAAAACTGCCGCGCCGACATGGTTTTCTCGGCCGGCCGCCGCGTCACCCATGCGCTCTTTTCCTCGCGCAGACCGGTTGCCCCGATCGGCCTCGACAGCGTCAAGGCCCGCCCCGTCAATGCCGCTCATTTCGGCGTGCCGGTCGCCGAAGGCGAAACGCCTGTCATCGGCGTCATGCCCGGCAAGATCATCACCGAGCATCGCCGCTATCGCCTGCCCGTCAGGGGCAACGAGACTGCGGTCGACCTTGCCAACGATATCATCAAGGTCGCCGTCATCGAGCGCCACGGCAAGAACGGCAACCATGCCAACGGCTTTGTCCAGGGCTTCGGCCTGAAGAAGGGTGCGATCGCCTCGACCGTCGGCCATGACAGCCACAATATCTGCGTGGTCGGCGTCAGCGAGGACGACATGGCGCGCGCCGCAAATCGCCTCAGCGAGATCAAGGGCGGCTTCGTTGTCGTCGAAGACGGCAAAGTCACCGGCGAAATCGCCCTGCCTATCGCCGGCTTGATGAGCCTCGAGCCCTACGAGACGGTCCGCGACACGCTGCACCATCTGCGTAAAGCCGCCTTGGCGTTGGGCGCCACGCTGGAAGAACCCTTCCTCCAGCTCGCCTTCCTGCCACTGCCGGTCATCCCGCACCTGAAGATATCCGACCGCGGCATGATTGACGTCGACAAGTTCGCACTGATTGGGTGACGGGATCCTTGGCAAATTCCGCGACAGCGCTTATTTTGCGGTAACGTTGGAGCCGATCATGACGAAGCTGGAACAGATTGAAAAAATCGTTACCGAACTCGATAAGTACGAGTTCGAAGCCTTTTCGGCGTGGTTTGAAGCCCTTCAAGCCGAACGCTGGGACAGGCAGATGGAAGCAGATGCTGCTGGTGGCAAACTCGATCATCTCGCTGAGAAGGCCTTTGCCGATTTTCGTGCCGGAAAGACAAGGCGGCTTTGAAACACCACGCAACTCCCGCCTCCTGGGAGACCTATGATCGCTTGCCTGAACAGATACAGAAGCTGGCTGACGAAAACTTCGATCTGCTCAAACAAGATCCCAGACATCCCTCCTTGCATTTCAAGCGCGTCGGTCGCTTTTTGGTCGGCGCGCGTCGGCACATCCTGGAGAGCTTTAGCTGTCTGGGATGGAGATGACGTCATCTGGTTTTGGATCGACTCGCACGCGGATTACGATAAGCTTTTGAAATAGCCATCAAACCCGCGCACAAAACCCGTCCAGCGCCGCAAGCTTCACGAGCCCCGCGCCAGCCACCGCCTCGAAGCCCGGCATCTCGAGCGGTTCCCCGAGCACCATGCCATCGGGCAGGCGGAATTCCGCCGGTTTGCGCGTCAGGTTGAAAACGAAGAGCAGTTTTTCTCCGTTCTTTTCGCGGGTGAAGGCGAGCAGATCCTGGTTGGTGCCGATGAAGGTCATGTCGCCGTCGATCAGCGCCAGGTGGCTCTTCCGAAATGCGAGCGTCCTGCGATAGTGATGCAGCACAGAGCTTTCGCTCTCTTCCTGCGTATCGACGGAAAGCGCTGCCTGCTCGTAAGGCACCGGCAGCCAGCTCTTTTCCGCCGAGGTGAAGCCCGCATGCGCCTTGCCGGCTTCCCAGGGCATCGGTGTGCGAGATCCATCGCGGCCCTTGAAGGCCGGCCAGAAGCGGATGCCGTAGGGGTCGCGCAGATCCTCGAAGGCGAGTTCCGCCTCGGGCAAGCCGAGTTCCTCGCCTTGATAGAGGCAGATCGAGCCACGCAGCGCCGCAAGCACCGAGATCGCCAGCTTGGCGATGACAGGCCGCTCTTCCTCCGTCCGCGCGAAACGGCTGACATGGCGCATGACGTCGTGGTTGGAAAAAGCCCAGCAGACCCAGCCGTCCGTGACTGCTTTCTGGAAGGCCTCGACGCAGCCCCGAATATGCTCGGCGGTGAAATCCGGCCCGAGCAGGTCGAATGTGTAGCACATGTGCAGCTTGTCGCCGCCACTCGTATAGGCGCCAACCGTCTTCAGCGAACGCGCCCCATCGCCGACTTCGCCGACGGTCGTGCGATCCTCGTACTGATCGAGCAACGCCCGGAAGCGCTTGAGGAAATCGACATTTTCCGGCTGCGTCTTGTCGTAGAGGTGGTTCTGCATGCCGTAGGGATTGCTGTCGGGCGCATCGAGGCCTGCGTCATCTTCATCAGGCTCGTGCGGCGGATTGCTCCTCAGCAGCTTGTCGCAGAAATAATAGTTGACCGTATCCAGCCGGAAGCCGTCGACGCCGCGGTCGAGCCAGAACTTCACCGTCTCCAGCACCGCATCCTGCACGGCCTTGCTGTGGAAATTGAGGTCCGGCTGCGAGGTCAGGAAATTGTGCTGGTAATATTGCCGGCGCACGCCATCCCATTCCCAGCCCGGCCCGCCGAAGATCGACAGCCAGTTGTTCGGCGCCGTACCGTCAGGCTTCGGATCGGCCCAGACATACCAGTCCGCCTTGGGATTGGTCCGGCTCGATCGGCTCTCGACGAACCAGGGATGCCGGTCGGAAGTGTGCGAGATCACCTGGTCGATGACGACCTTGATGCCCAGCCTGTGCGCTTCGCCCATCATTTCGTCGAAATCGGCCAGCGTCCCGAAGATCGGATCGACGTCGCAATAATCGGAAACGTCGTAGCCCATGTCGGCCATCGGCGACTTGAAGAAAGGCGAGAGCCAGATCGCGTCGACGCCGAGGCTGGCAATATGCTGCAGCCGGCGGGTGATTCCCCTGAGATCGCCGAGACCATCGCTGTTGGTGTCCTGAAACGAGCGCGGATAGACCTGATAGATCACCGCGCCACGCCACCAGTCCGCACTCCCGCCTGCCTGCAATGCCATCGGCTACATCTCCTGCCTCGTTTGCGCTCGTCACACTAAAGCGGACGAAACAAAAGACAACCATGTGAAGCGGTTATGAAGGTGTTGCGAAACGCCGCGACACGTCGTCGCGATCCGACAAGGGGGAGACGTATATAGGCTTGTCCACAACCCGTTTCCACCCTCCGGATTTGGGGTTGCAACGCAAAGCCTTTGCGATAATGTGCGCGCTGACCTGCACGTAAGAGGTCAAACACCGGGAACAAATGTCTAATAAAGGCGAAAAGCCTAGAAAGGTGGACCCACCATGAACCATTTCGCGAAAAAATTTCTCGCCTCTGCAATGCTTGGCACATTGCTGGCGTTTTCGGCCCATGCGGCCACGCTCAACATTCACAATGGTGGCGACCCGCAGTCGCTCGATCCGCAGAAGCTTTCCGGCGACTGGGAGAACCGTATCGCCGGCGACATTTTCGAAGGCCTCGTCACTGAGGACGCCAAGGATAATCCGATCCCCGGCCAGGCTGAAAGCTGGACGATTTCGCCTGATGGCAAGGTCTACACCTTCAAGCTTCGCGACGGCATCAAGTGGTCCGATGGCCAGCCGGTAACGGCAGGAGACTTTGTCTTCGCCTTCCAGCGCCTCGTCGACCCGAAGAACGCCGCTGACTATGCCTATCTGCAGTTCACCATCAAGAATGCGGAAAAGATCAACAAGGGCGAGATCACCGATCTCAACCAGCTCGGTGTTAAGGCGATCGACGACAAGACGCTCGAAATCACCCTCGAAAACTCGACCCCTTATTTCCTCAATGCCTTGATGCATTACACCGCCTATCCGCTGCCGAAGCATGTCGTCGAGGCGAAGGGGCAGGATTGGGTCAAGATCGGCAACATCGTCACCAACGGCCCTTACAAGCCGGTCGAATGGGTTCCGGGCTCGCATGTCACGACGGTCAAGAACGACCAGTGGTACGACACCAAGGACCTGAAGATCGATGGCGCGAAGTTCTTCGTGCTTGAAGACCAGGAAGCCGCGCTGAAGCGCTACCGCGCCGGCGAGTTCGACATCCTCACCGACTTCCCGACCGACCAGTACGAGTGGATGAAGAAGAACCTGCCTGGCCAGGCGCATGTCGCTCCCTTCTCCGGCCTCTACTATTACGTCGTCAACTCGCAGAAGCCGCCCTTCAGCGACAAGCGTGTCCGCCAGGCTCTCTCCATGGCGATCAACCGTGAAGTGATCGGCCCGCAGATCCTCGGCACCGGCGAACTGCCGGCCTATTCATGGGTTCCACCGGGCACGGCGAATTACGGCGAGCCGGCCTATGTCAGCTGGAAGGACCTGCCCTATAGCGAGAAGGTCGCCGAAGCCAAGAAGCTTCTGACCGAAGCCGGTTTCGGTCCGGACAAGCCGCTTCACGCTGTCCTCAGCTACAACACCAACGACAACCACAAGCGCATCGCCGTCGCCATCGCTTCCATGTGGAAGCCGCTCGGCGTCGATGTCGAGCTCGTCAATGCCGAAACCAAGGTGCATTACGACCAGATGCAGCGTGGCCAGGTCGAAATCGGCCGCGCCGGCTGGCTCGCCGACTACAACGACCCGGACAACTTCCTGAACCTCCTGGTGACAGGCGTCCAGATGAACTACGGCCGCTGGTCGAATCCCGAGTACGACAAGATGATCAAGGAAGGTAACGCCGAGACCGATCTCACCAAGCGTGCCGCGATCTTCAAGAAGGCCGAGCAGCTGGCGCTCGATGAATCCGCCGCCCTGCCGATCTACTACTACGTCTCGAAGAATGTCGTTTCGCCGAAGATCGAAGGCTTCGTCGACAATATCCAGGACATCCACCGCACCCGCTGGCTGTCGATGAAAGAGTAAGGGAAAACGGTCCTTTCCGCGCACTGCGGAAAGGACCGGCCCACGATCATGATCAAATACGCCCTCCGTCGCCTGCTATCGACGATCCCCGTTCTGTGGATCGCCGTCACAGCCTGCTTTTTTGTTTTGCGCCTTGCCCCCGGCGGCCCTTTCGATGGCGAAAGGCCATTGCCGCCGGTGATCTTGAAAAACCTTGCTATCCACTACAATCTCGACAAGCCGCTCATCCAGCAGTACCTGATCTATGTCGGTGACCTGCTCCGAGGCGATCTCGGCCCGTCCTTCGCCAGCGAAGACTTCACCGTCGCCCAGCAGATCATGATCGGTCTGCCCTACACCTTCACCATCGGTACGGCTGCCTTCCTGATTGCCATCATTGTCGGCGTGGCGGTCGGCTGTCTTGGGGCGCTCTACCAGAACAAGGCGCCGGATTATATTCTGGGCGCGCTCATCCTGATCGGCGTCGTACTGCCGAACTTCCTGATTGCGCCCATCCTGCAGCTCGTCTTCGGCATCCATCTTGCGTGGTTTCCGGTCGGCGGCTGGGGTGACGGCTCGATCAAATACCTCATCCTGCCGATCGTCGTTCTAGCCCTGCCGCATGCCGGCCGTATCTCGCGCATCACCCGCGGCTCGATGATCGAGGTAATGAACCAGAACTTCATCCGCACCGCTAAGGCCAAAGGCATCGGCCCCCGCCTGACGGTCATGCGCCATGCGCTGAAGCCCGCGCTGATGCCTGTGGTCTCTTATCTCGGACCGGCTGCAAGTTACCTTCTCACCGGCTCGCTGGTTGTCGAAAGCATCTTCGGATTGCCCGGCATCGGCCGCTATTTCGTCAACGCAGCGCTGAACCGCGATTACGGCATGGTTCTCGGCACGGTCATTTTCTACATGGTGCTCATCGTGTTCCTGAATCTTCTCGTCGATATCGCCTATGCGTGGCTCGATCCGAAAGTGAGAAACCGATGATCCTCAACCCCGCAAAACGCGAGCTGCTTGCCCAGGAGCTTCTGGAGGCGGAGGGCCTTGCGCCCGAAAGCCGCTCGCTCACCAAGGATGCCTTGCGCCGACTCGGGCGCAACAAGGCGGCCGTCCTGTCGATCGTTGTCCTGACGGTTCTGATCCTCGCCGCCTTCCTCGGCCCCTGGTTCATTCCCTTCAACTACGAGGATCCGGATTGGGCGGCCTTCCGCATACCGCCCTCGATCGAGACCGGCCACTATTTCGGCACCGACCCGAACGGCCGCGACCTTCTCGCTCGCGTCCTTTACGGCACCCGCGTCTCGCTTGCCGTGGCGTTGACGGCGACCGTCGTCTCCGTCTTCATCGGCGTGCTCTACGGTGCGGTCTCAGGCTATATCGGCGGCAGGCTGGATGCGATCATGATGCGCTTCGTCGACATTATGTACGCGCTTCCCTATATCCTCTTCGTCATCCTGCTGATGGTGATCTTCGGCCGCAACGTCTATCTGCTGTTTGCCGCGATCGGCGCGCTGGAATGGCTGACCATGGCCCGCATCGTGCGCGGCCAGACGCTGTCGATCAAGCATCGCGAATTCATCGAAGCTGCCCGCGCATCCGGGCAGCGGCCGTTCAAGATCATCATCAAGCACATCATCCCGAACCTCGTCGGACCCGTGGTCATCTTCGCAGCGTTGACGGTGCCTGAAATCATCGCCACCGAAAGCTTCCTTTCCTATCTCGGCTTCGGCGTGCAGGAACCGCTGACCTCGCTCGGCACGCTGATCGCCGAGGGAACCGATGCCATGGAAAGCATGCCGTGGCTGCTGGTCTTCCCGGCGAGCTTCCTCGTGGCCCTGCTGCTCAGCCTGCTCTTCATCGGCGACGGCCTGCGCGACGCGTTCGACCCGAAGGATCGATAAGAATGTCCCAAGAAACACAAAAAGACACCCTTCTCGAACTCAAAGACTATTCGATCACCTTCAAAACGCCGGATGGAGAGGTCAAGGCAGTCTCCAACATGAACCTGACGGTCAAACGCGGCGAACGCATCGCCATCGTCGGCGAGTCCGGTTCGGGCAAGAGCCAGACCTTCCTCGGCATCATGGGCCTGCTTGCCAAGAACGGCAAAACCACGGGACAGGCGCTGCTCGAAGGCAAGGACGTGCTGGCGCTGAAACCGCGCGAGCTCGACCAGATCCGCGGCAAGGACATGGCCATGGTCTTCCAGGATCCGATGACCGCCCTCAATCCATCGCTGAAGATCTCCCGGCAGTTGACGGAACAGCTCGAGGTTCACGGCGGGCTAACGGCGCGCGCCGCATCCGCCGCAGCGCTCGACATGCTGAAACGTGTCGGCATCCCCGACCCGACACGGCGCTTTCACCTCTACCCGCATGAGCTCTCCGGCGGCATGCGCCAGCGCATCGTCATCGCCATGGCGCTGCTCACGAGGCCGAAGCTTCTGATCGCCGACGAGCCCACGACCGCACTCGACGTCACCATCCAGGCGCAGATCCTCGATCTCTTCAACGACCTGACGGCGGAGATGAACACGGCCCTGATCATGATCACCCACGACCTCGGCGTCGTTGCCGGCCTCGCCGACCGCGTCGCCGTCATGTATGCCGGCCGCATCGTCGAGGAGGCGCCTGTCGACGAGCTCTTCGACAACCCGGCCCATCCCTATACCGCGGCACTGCATGCCTCGATCCCGCGGCCGGACCAGGATGTCGACGACCTCGTCGTCATCCCCGGGCGTCCGCCGAACCTGCAGCACCTGCCGAAGGGCTGCAATTTCTCGCCGCGCTGTTCGCAGGTCCAGGACGATTGCATCGACCGCCCGCCACCGCTCGAAACCCTGGCGCCGCACCATTGTGCCGCATGCTACCACCCCTTCCCGCGTCGCGAGGAGCTGTTGAATCATGGCTGAACGATCGCTTCTGAGGGTCGAGAACCTGACGACCCAATTCGAACTGCCGGCGAAAGGCCTCTTCAAGCCGCCGATTTTTCTCACCGCCGTCAACAATGTCAGCTTCGACCTCAGCGAAGGCCGCACGCTCGGCATTGTCGGCGAATCCGGCTGCGGCAAATCCACGCTCGGCCGCTCCATCCTGCGGCTGTTGAAATCGCAGAAGGGCCGCATCCTCTGGCAGGGACGCAACCTTCTCGACCTTTCGGACGAGGAAATGCGCGCCGCCCGCCGCGACATGCAGATCATCTTTCAGGATCCGATCGCCTCGCTCGACCCGCGCATGACTGTTGGAGACATCATCGCCGAGCCGCTCACCGTCTTCGAGCCGAAGCTTACGAGAGCCGAGCGCACCGAACGTGTCCGCGAGATCATGACCGCCGTCGGCCTGGTGCCGGAAATGATCAACCGCTATCCGCACGAATTCTCCGGCGGCCAGGCGCAACGCATCGGCATCGCGCGCGCAGTCATCACCAAACCGAAGCTCATCATCTGCGACGAGCCGGTTTCGGCCCTCGACGTCTCGATCCAGGGTCAGGTCATCACGCTTCTGCGCAAGCTGCGCAAGGAATTCGGCCTGACGCTGATCTTTATCAGCCACGACCTCTCCGTCGTGCGCCTGATCTCAGACGATGTGCTGGTGCTCTATCTCGGCAGGGTGGTGGAAGCAGGCAGTTGTGCTACCGTCTTCGATCACCCCGCTCATCCCTATACGCAGGCGCTTTTCTCCGCCGCGCCGATCCCGGATCCGAAGCTGGCGCGCCTGCGCACCCGCATCCGCCTGCAGGGTGACCCGCCCTCGCCGCTCAATCCGCCGAAGGGCTGCGTCTTCTCACCGCGCTGCTGGAAGGCGACCGACATCTGTCGCACCGAAATGCCGCCGACCGAGGAGGTCCGCCCCGGCCAGAAGGCCGCCTGTTATCACATGGACAGGCCATGAGTGATACGAAGGCCGCGCAAGCGGCCTTTGCCTAGCCCGCGAAGGCGGGTTTCCATTCCCGAATATAGGCGCTTGCCACCTTCATACTCTCCGCGTATCAGCGGATGAAGACCAATGCCGGGAGGACAAGGTGAGCAGACGGTTTCTATCGATCGGTGAATGCATGGTGGAACTCTCGCAGGCAGGCGATGGTCTGCTGCGCAAGGGCTTTGCCGGCGATACCTTCAACACCGCCTGGTATGCCCGCGCCTGCCTTGCCGCCGACTGGTCGGTCGACTACTTCACCGCGCTCGGCGACGACGCCATGTCGGACGAGATGGCGGCCTTTATCGACAAGGCGGGCATCGGCACCAGCCTCATTCGCCGCATCAGGGGCAGGACGCCGGGCCTTTACATGATCAACCTGAAGGACGGCGAACGCTCCTTCAGCTACTGGCGCGACAGCTCGGCTGCCCGCAGCCTGGCCGCCGATCCGGACCGCCTGCGCGAGGCGGTGGAGAGCGCTGAAGTCGTCTATTTCTCCGGCATCACGCTTGCCATACTGCCGCATGAGGATGCCGAGACTTTGCTTGCCGAAGTCCGTCGCGCCAAGGCCGCAGGCAAGCTCGTCGTCTTCGATCCGAACATCCGCCCGCGGCTCTGGTCGAGCTACGACGTAATGCACACGACGATCAGCGAAGGTGCCCGCTCCTCCGTGCTCGTCATGCCGAGCTTCGACGACGAGGCGGCCCATTTCGGCGATGATTCCATCGAGGCGACGATCCATCGCTACCGCGCATTGGGTGCCGTCCATATCGTCGTCAAGAACGGCGCGGAGGGTGTTACGCTGAATTTTGCCGGCGAGCAGACCTTCGTTCCGGCCGAAAAGGTGGAGAAGGTGGTCGACACGACCAGCGCCGGCGACAGCTTCAACGGCGCTTTTCTCGCACGATATCTCGAAGCAGGCGATGCACCTGCCGCCGCCCGCTTCGCAGCAAAGGTCGCTGCCCGCGTCGTCAGCGAACATGGTGCATTGGTCGTAAGGGAAAAGCTTGGATTGGATGGCGGCTAAAGCGGCGCGATCTTTCAGATTCGCTTAGCGAGACATGCTTTTAGGCCGCACATGCTGACGCAGTATGAACGCCATGTGCGAGCGCTCCCCGCCTTGTCGGCATCGTTTGCCCCGCTGCTAGAGCATGATGCCGAAAAGTGTGCGCGGTTTTCGGACGACATCATGCTCTATTTCTTTGATCTAGATCAGGATTCAGATTTCAGGCCGATCAGGCCTAAAATCATCCTGATCTAGGGGAAATCAGGACTTCGTCGGCCGATCGGCGTCGCGAACTGCCTCGTCATGGTACCAACAGCTGTCGAGCGCAGCATCGCAGACGTCTGCGGCCTCGCGCTCCATCAGCCTGGCGCGTTCGAACCGGTTGGCGTTTCGTATCGCCTTAACGGGAAACTGGTAGATCGTTGCGGATTCACGATGGAAACCGGTGGGCATGAGATCGCCTCCATTCAGCTCGGCGCATCAACATTTCAGGACCATCTACATAGCACAATGCACATAGTTTATGCAAATTGCATAAAATAACGGCAATGTTGCAATTGTAATCGGTCGGCATGCTGTCTCAGCTAAAAGCTTCCGATAATTTGTTTAACACTTCATCATTTCAGCCTAACGCCACAATTTTCATCCGGTTCCAGATGAAAAAACTGCGTTTTGATGGGCGATACCGCCTGCGAGCGTTAAAAACAGCCCGATTTTCCAAAAGGGAAAAAATCGGCCGGCACGCTGATTCGCGATCTTTCTTTCGCATAGCGCCAAAACTGGCACGCTACGTGCTTTTAAAGCGTCATCCCTGGCGGTCGGATGCGCTTGCGCGCCGAGATCACCTCCGGATTTGCTCACCTTCGTAGCATTGAGAGAGTCACGATGACAAAATATAAGCTCGAGTATATTTGGCTCGATGGGTACACTCCGGTACCGAACCTGCGTGGCAAGACGCAGATCAAGGAATTCGACGTATTCCCGACGCTGGAACAGCTTCCGCTCTGGGGCTTTGACGGCTCCTCGACGCAGCAGGCTGAAGGCCGCAGCTCCGATTGCGTGCTGAAGCCGGTCGCCATCTATCCCGACCCGGCCCGCACCAACGGCGCTCTCGTCATGTGCGAAGTCATGATGCCGGATGGCGTCACGCCGCACGCATCGAATGCCCGCGCCACCATCCTCGACGACGAAGACGCCTGGTTCGGCTTCGAGCAGGAATATTTCTTCTACCAGAACGGCCGTCCGCTCGGCTTCCCTGAGCAGGGCTACCCCGCTCCGCAAGGCCCTTATTACACCGGCGTCGGCTATTCGAACGTTGGCGACGTTGCCCGCGAAATCGTCGAAGAGCATCTCGACCTCTGCCTCGCTGCCGGGATCAATCACGAAGGCATCAATGCCGAAGTGGCCAAGGGCCAGTGGGAATTCCAGATTTTCGGCAAGGGCTCCAAGAAGGCTGCCGACCAGATCTGGATGGCACGCTACCTCCTGCAGCGCCTGACCGAAAAGTACGGTATCGACATCGAGTATCACTGCAAGCCGCTCGGCGACACCGACTGGAACGGCTCGGGCATGCATTGCAACTTCTCGACCAAGTACATGCGCGAAGTCGGCGGCAAGGCCTATTTCGAAGCGCTGATGGCGCAGTTCGACAAGAACCTGATGGACCACATCGACGTCTACGGTCCTGACAACGACAAGCGCCTGACCGGCAAGCACGAGACGGCTCCGTGGAACAAGTTCTCCTACGGCGTTGCCGACCGTGGTGCCTCGATCCGCGTGCCGCACTCCTTCGTCAAGAACGACTACAAGGGCTATCTGGAAGATCGCCGCCCGAACTCGCAGGGCTGCCCCTACCAGATCGCTTCGCAGGTTCTGAAGACGATCTCGGAAGTTCCGACCGCAAGCTCGGCTTCCGCTGCAGCTTGACCTCCCAGGCGGCGCCGGTCCACGACCGGCGCCGTGACTTTCTTCTTTCGAATGAAAAAACGCCGCCAGCCACTGACATAATCGGGGCGATCAGGCCGGCGAAAGCCCTGCAATCCCTGCAATAGGGGCTGTAATATTTCCATCATGGTCATGCCTCAAAATAGAGAAGCGGGAATCGCCGTTCCGGAACCCCGCTTTGGGGTTGAGCGTTGGCATATCACTGCGACGCGGATGGAAATCGTGACATGCTGCAACGTCCGGCAAACACTTATAGCGGCGAGAGCTGGGCCAATGCCGCAGCCGCCGGGACCCTGCCTGAGAGGCTGGTGATTGTCACCGATGCCTGGCACCCACAGGTCAACGGCGTCGTGCGCTCGATCGAGAACACCAACCGCGAACTGGCGAAGATGGGCGTCGAGGTTTCGATGGTGACGCCGGAGCGCTTCAACAGCATCCCCTGCCCGACCTATCCAGAGATCCGCCTGTCGATCGCCAATTACCGCCGCATCGCCCGCGAGATCGAAAAGCACAATCCGTCCTACGTGCATATTGCCACCGAAGGTCCGCTGGGGCTGACCGCCCGCCGCTGGTGCCTGAGAAACCGCATGCCGTTTTCGACGAGCTACCACACCCGCTTCCCGGAATACGTTTCCGCGCGCCTGCCGATACCGAAGAGCTGGCTCTACTCCTTCGTTCGCTGGTTCCACAATGGCGGCGCCGGCTGCATGGTGGCGACGCCGAGCCTTGCCCGCGAACTGTCGGAAAAGGGCATCCGCAACCTCATGCCCTGGAGCCGCGGCATTGACGCCACGCAGTTCCGTCCGATGGCGCTCGAGGAAACCCCGTTCGGCTTGGCGCGCCCGATCTTCATGACCGTCGGCCGCGTGGCGCTGGAAAAGAACCTGCCGGCTTTCCTCGATCTCGATCTGCCGGGCTCCAAGGTCGTCGTCGGCGACGGTCCTGCCCGCGCTGAGCTTGAAAAGCAATATCCCGACGTCTTCTTCGCGGGCGTGCAGTTCGGCGAGGATCTGGCGAAAACCTACGCCCAGGCCGATGTCTTCGTCTTTCCCTCGCTCACCGACACCTTCGGCAACACCATCCTCGAAGCACTGGCATCGGGCGTGCCGGTCGCAGCCTATCCGGTCACCGGCCCGCTCGACATCATCGGCGAGGATAGCGAAGTCGGGGCGCTCGACCAGAACCTGCAAGCCGCCTGCCTTGCCGCTCTTTCCGCCTCGCGCGGCAAGGCGCGTGAGCTTGCCATGCAATATTCCTGGGAAGCGGCGACGCTGCAGTTCATCAACAATATCCGCGCTGCCAACGGCGTCATCACGCCGAAATGGAAGAAGGCCTGGCAGTTTGCCAAATCACTTCCAAGAAGCAGAAAGCCCGGCGAAACCGCCGGGCCTCTCCCGTCTGCAGACTGATTGGTTTTACTTGTGAAGCGCGCTGCGAAGCGTGTCGTTCGCGACCGCAATCGCACTGCGCGCCGCAGGCGTTTCGGCAATCGCGTTCAGCAGCACAAAGTCGTGGATCGTGCCGTTATAACACATCGACGTGACCTTGACGCCGGCCTGGCTGAGCTTGCGGGCATAGGCCTCGCCTTCGTCGCGCAACACGTCGTTTTCGTCAACGATGACCAGCGCCGGCGGCAGGCCGTTCAACTGCTCCAGCGACGCCTGCAGCGGTGAGGCCGTCGGCTCCTTGCGCTTGGTCTCGTCGGGCAGATAGGCGTTCCAGAACCACTTCATCGCTTCCTTGGTCAGCCACGGCCCATCGGCGAACTGGTTGTAGGACCCATTGTTGAAATTGGCGTCGGTGACGGGGTAGAACAGCACCTGCTGGTCGATGGCAGGACCGCCACGCTCCTTGGCAAGCAGCGTCACCACCGCCGCCATGTTGCCGCCGACGCTATCGCCTGCGACCGCGAGCCGGGAGGCATCGACCTTGAACTCCTTGGCATGTTCGGCGACATATTTGGTCGCAGCATAGGCCTGCTCGATGGCAACGGGATAGCGGGCTTCCGGAGAGCGCTCGTAGTCAACGAAGACGACGGCGGCATCGGCGCCGTTGGCGATCTCGCGCACCAGCCGATCATGTGTATCGGCATCGCCCAGCACCCAGCCGCCGCCATGGAAATAGAGAATGACCGGCATCGTGCCCTTGGCATGTTCCGGGCGGACGATGCGCAGCTTGATGTTGCCTGTCGGACCGGCCCTGATGACCCTGTCCTCTTCCTGGGCGGCAAGCTTCTTCACGTCGCCCTTCTGCGCGCCCGCCAGAACATTGCGGGCATCGGCCGGCGACAGCGTGTAGATCGGCTTGCCGCCGGCAAGCCCGTCGATGAATTTCTGCGTTGTCGGTTCGAGTACCGGATCGGCAAGCGCGCCGACGGCGGAGGCTGCGAGCAGTGCTGCTGCGGAAACTGCGGTCTTGATGGTCGACATTGTCTTGTCCTCTCGGGTTCGATGTTCGTCCTGAACACCGTTTTTATATCGCGCACAATTGTTTATTGGACAATTTAAACTTGCGCATAGCAGCCATGCATAAAAATCGCTTACGATTATTTATCGCGCGATATAACTTCCATCAGTTCTGGAGATAACCCCATGCAGGATCAGCTGAAGCTCGACAATTTCATCTGCTTCGCCGTCTATACGGCAAGCCACGCACTGAACCGCGTTTACAAGCCGCTGCTTGAGACGCTCGGTCTCACCTATCCGCAATATCTGGCGATGGTTTCGCTCTGGGAACAGGACGGCCAGACAGTCGGCGGCTTGGGTGAAAAGCTCTTCCTCGAATCGAGCACGCTGACCCCGCTGCTCAAACGCCTCGAAACCGCAGGTTATGTCAGACGCGAACGCAGCCGGGAGGACGAACGCGTCGTCGTCATCCGCTTGAGCGACGAAGGCATTCGCCTCAAGGAAAGGGCGATCGGCATCCCGGGTTGCATCGCCGCTGCCAGCGGTCGCGATGCAGTCGACCTCACCCGCCTCCAGGCCGAGATCGTGGCGCTGCGTGAGGCGCTGAATCGAAGCGTGGTTTAGCTGCTAACCGGACTGGGTATCACAGTGCTTATGGTACCCCCTCTGCCCTGCCGGGAAGAGGGGGTGTTCCCACTACGAATGGCCCCCGAACCCTACGTTCGTCTCTTCTTGCCTTCGAACGGATTGTCAGGCGAGCGGAAATGGATGCGGATCGGCACGCTCGGCATGTCGAAATCGGCGCGCAACCCGTTGATCAGATAGCGCGTATAGGATTCCGGCAGCGCATCGGACCGGGTGCACGAGATCATGAAGGCCGGCGGGCGGGCCTTCACCTGCGTCATATATTTCAGCTTGATGCGGCGGCCGGAAACGGCCGGTGGCGGATGCTGGATCTGCTGCGTCTCCAGCCAGCGGTTGAGCCGCGCCGTCGAGATGCGTTTGTTCCAGACCTTGTCGGTATCGATGATCGACTGCATCAGCTTGTCGAGCCCCCAGCCGGTCTGGCCGGAGATCGGCACGGCGCGGATACCGCGCGCCTGCGGCAGCAACCGGTCGGTCTTTTCGCGCAGATCCGCAAGCACCGCCTGCCGATCTTCGATCATGTCCCACTTGTTGAACGCGAGCACGGCGGCACGCCCCTCGCGCAACACCAGGTCGACGATCTGCAGGTCCTGCTTCTCGAAGGGGATGGTCGCATCGAAGACGATGACGACGGTTTCGGCGAAGCGGATGGCGCGCAGCGCATCGGCGACCGAAAGCTTCTCCAGCTTCTCGATCACCCGCGCCTTGCGGCGCATGCCTGCCGTATCGAACATCTTGATGGTGCGGCCGCGCCAGTCCCATTCGACCGAGATGGAATCGCGGGTGATACCCGCTTCCGGTCCCGTCAGCAGCCGGTCCTCGCCGAGGAAGCGGTTGATCAGCGTCGACTTGCCGGCATTCGGCCGCCCGACGATCGCCACGCGCAACGGCTTCGTATCGTCATAGGTCGGCTCTTCGTCCTCGTCGCCCTCGTCTGATGATTGCGGAATGTCGACGTCGGTAACCGCCACATCCTCTTTCTCGGGATAGGCACGGTCCTCGCCGATCGCCGCGACGATCGCATCGCGCAGGTCGAGCATGCCCTGCCCGTGTTCTGCCGAAATCGGCGTCGGCTCGCCGAGCCCTAGCGTATAAGCGTCATAGAAGCCGCTGTCGGAGCCGCGCGCTTCGGATTTGTTGGCGACAAGCACCACCGGCTTGCCGCGCCGGCGCAGCATTTCGGCAAGGTCGGTATCGACGGGCGTCAATCCGCTCTTGGCGTCGACGACGAAAAGCGAAAGATCCGCCTCGTCGATCGCCGCTTCGGTTTGCGCCCGCATCCGGCCCTGCAGGCTTTCCGCGTCGGCCTCTTCCAGACCAGCCGTGTCGATGATCGTGAAGGTCAGGCCCATCAGCCGCGCATCGCCCGGCCGGCGGTCGCGGGTCACACCCGGCGTGTCATCGACAAGCGCCAGCTTCTTGCCTACCAGCCGGTTGAAAAGTGTCGACTTGCCGACATTCGGACGACCGACGATCGCGACCGTGAAACTCATATCTTGTCCTTAACGCGATCAGCCCTGAGCGGCGGGCGCCTTGCCGGATGCGGTAATCAGATCAAGCATCATGTGGGCGCGATTGGCAACATTGCGTGGGCTGTCGGTATCGTCGACGATCGACTGGAACCACTGCCGCGCCTGCGCCATGTTGCCGGCTTTGTAAGCGGCAAGGCCGAGTGCCTCGCGCGCCGAATGACGGAAGGCGTTGCCCGGAACGGCCATTTCCTCGATCGCCGCCGAAACCTGTTCGTAAGTGCCGTTCTCGATGAGCAACCAGCCGGCACGCATCTTGGCGGCATCGCGCACGGCAGCCGGAACGGCATTGTCCTTGCCGATCTCGTTGAAGGCGGCGATCGCCGCGGCGGCATCGCCCTTCTGCACCTGGACGGTCGCGGCCCGCATGCGCGCCAGCACGGGGTAGGCGCCATGGCCTTCCTTCTCAAGCTTGTCGAGCGCGGCCAGCGCCTCGTCGTTCTTGTTCTCGTCGGCTAGCTTCATCGCCGCCAGGAACTGGTCGCCGGTGCCGGAGGAGCGGTTGTCGTCCCAATAGTCGTAGAGAACCCTGCCGGCGGTGCCGACGACGATCAGGATGGCGACGACGACGATATAGCGGCCGAACCGGCGCCAGACGCCCTTCATCTGGTCAGACCGCAATTCCTCATTGACTTCACGGATGAAGCTGTCGTCGTTGAATGCCATTCTCGTCTCCGGCCGCGGAAATACCCATACACCATGCAAAACGCATATTGTCGGGCCTTCTACTCCATTTTGCCGCCGTTGTAAGGGGGATGTGAAAGATTAGAGCGCCGCACGTCCGACAGGACGCGCTAAGGACGCTCTAAGACTTTGAATCCGCGCATAATCCTTTCCAAAAATCGGAATCGATTTTTGGGGTTATGCGTAGGTCAGATGACGAGCGGCGAAACCCCGATCAACCATTCGTGCAGCTTCCAGATGATCAGCGCCCAGACGACGATGCCGATGACGATCGCATAGAGGTCGTATTTGGCCGAGACGAACGGTCGGAGCGTGATTTCGCCTGACCGCTGCCGCCGTTTCAAGGAAATGCGCAGGATGACGCCCCAGGCGAGAAAGGCGGTAAACAGCAGAACCGACGACGTCTCGCCATTGGCGAGCAGGTGCGCCAGCGCCCAGATCTTCACCGACAGCACCATCGGATGTTTGGTCTTGGTCGCGATATGCCCCGCCGGCAGCAGCGAGGCGACGAGACAGATCATCGCGATCAGCATCAGCGTGATTGCTATATGCGCCATCCAGACCGGTGGATTGTAGAGCATTCCGGTCACCTGCCGCGCCTGCCCGAAGCCGTAGATCAACAGGATCAGCGTGGCGATGCTGGCAATGGAATAGGCCGCCCGCCAGCCCTTCTCGCCGAGGCTTGCGATCATCGAACGGCGAAAGTCCGGCACCAGCACCCGCACCAGATGCACCCCGAGGAAAAGTATGATGCCGACGATAAGCAATGTCATTGCGGATCCCTTCCGTGCCGTTTGTCATGGCTTACCGGCTGGCGCGAGAAAATGCCAGCGCGACCGCAGCTTCGCCGCAATTCTGTCGGAGGGAAACCGCGAACAAATTGTCGCGGTGCCCATGTCTCGTTCCCTCCTCTCCGCCTGCCTTTCTGTTTCGCTCCTCGTTCCGGCAATTGCCCAGGCGGTCGACCGGCCGAAACAGCTCGTCATCATTTCCTTCGATGGGGCCCACGACAACGCGCTGTGGCTGAAGAGCCGCGAGATGGCGGCGAAAAACGGCGCCCATTTCACCTATTTCCTTTCCTGCACTTTCCTGATGAACGAGGCGGCGAAGAAGGCCTACCAGGCGCCGCACCAGAAACGCGGAAAATCCAATGTCGGCTTCGCCCAGAGCGACGACGAGATCCGCGAGCGCCTCGGCAATATCTGGCACGCCCATCTCGAAGGACATGACATATCGAGCCATGCCTGTGGCCATTTCGACGGCCGCCTCTGGAGCGAGGCCGACTGGTCGGCCGAATACGCCACCTTCCACGCGACGCTTGAGAATGCCTGGAAGAGCGTCGGCCTGCAGGAGCCGGCCGGCTGGCAGGATCTGGTCGATCACGGCATCAAGGGCTTTCGCGCCCCCTATCTCTCGGCAACTGCGGGCGCCGACATGATCGCCGCCGAAAAGAAGGCGGGCTTCAGCTATGATGCGAGCCTCGTCACCAAGGGCCCGGCCATGCCTGTCGAGGAAGACGGCATCATCCGCTTCGGCCTGCCGCTGATCCCGGAAGGCCCGAACGACAAGCCGATCATCGGCATGGATTACAATCTCTTCGTCCGCCATTCCAAGGGTGAGGAGGATACGGCCGATTCCGCGGAATTCGAGGACCGCGCCTATGCCGCCTTCAAGGAGGCTTTCGACAAGCAATATGCCGGCGCCCGCATCCCACTACAGCTCGGCTTCCACTTTGTCGAAATGAACGGCGGCGCCTACTGGCGTGCGCTCGACAGGCTGGTCAGCGACGTCTGCCACCGAAAGGATGTGGCCTGCGTCAGCTATTCGGAAGCGATCCCGATGATCGAGGCGCGCGGGAAGCTGCAGACGTCAGGTCTCTGAAGAGTCAATTATCTGGACGAACCGACGTGCCGTGCGGCCCCTCATCCGCCTGCCGGCACCTTCTCCCCGCTGGGGGAGAAGAGATTCGTTGCAACGCTGCGATTCCCCCTTCTACCCGGCGGGGAAAAGGTGCCCGATAGGGCGGATGAGGGGGGGGCCCAAGCGCGAACTTTCCGATTGCTCGCAGAATATCCCCTACCCCTCAGCCATCAACCGTCGGCATGAACGACGCCCGCGTCACGCTCCAGGTAGCGCTGGTCAATCTCCGGCAACGGCTCGTCGTCGATTGCCGCCTCGAAGGCCTTGAGGCGTTTGTGGATCGAGAGCAGTTCAATGATCGTCGTCCAGGAGTTGACGAGATACTGGAACGAATTGCTGACCTGTCCGAAGGCGGTCGAGATCTGCTGGAAGATACCGTAAGTGATGGTGCCCGCCACGATCGTCGGCACCAGCATGAAAACCACGAAGAGCGCGTCGGCCTGGATATAGAAATAACGGGCGACATTGAAATACATGTAGTGGAAATACATGCGGTAATAGTTGCGGCGAACATTGCCGAAGAGCTCCCTGACTGTCAGCGGCTCAGCCCGTTCCGCATGGTCCTCGCCATAGACCAGCTCCTTGCGATACGCCGCTTCGACGCGCTGGTTGCGAAAATTCAGCCCCGGCAGCTTGACGCCGGCGACCGCCAGCAGAAGCGTCCCGAACGCCGACCAGAACAGCGCCAGCCAGAACAGCGAATTCGCCACCGGCCCGATGAACGGCAGTTCGGTCACGTAATGCGACAGCGCCAGAAGGATCGGAAGGAATACCACGAGCGTCATCACCGAGTTGATGAGGCTGATACCAAGACCTTCGAGCGTGCTCGAAAAGCGCATCGTATCCTCCTGAACGCGCTGGGAGGCACCTTCGATGTGACGAAGCTTTTCCCACTTCGACATGTAGAAATTGTTCATCGCCGTTCGCCAGCGGAAGATGTAATGGCTGGTGAAGAAGTCGGTCATGATCGATACAAACATGCTGAGGAATGCGATCTGGCAGAAGACCCACATCAGGCTGTAGAAATTGTCGACGGAGATGCCTGGCTGTTTCGACAATGCGTTCTGCAGAAGGTCACCAAACGGCCGGCGCCAGTTGTTGATCACAACGCTGATCTGGACGCCGAAATAGGTCACGAAGATGATCAGTGCCGAACCCCAGATCGACCAAATCTTCCAAGGGTGGTTCAGCGCCTTCAGATGCCATGCACCGCAGAAGATTACTGCCGATAGAAGGAAATAGCCGTAGAACCAGACATTTTCGGGCAGCAGGAAGAACGAAAGGTCGATCGGCTGCTGCTCTTCTGGAACCGACGCATAGCCGAGCGATGCACCAAGGCTGGCGGCGAAGAGATACCAGCCGGCAATGGAAATCAGGGTCCAAACGACGAGCGAAGTAAAGAACGCCTTTGGCTGCGGAAAGAAGGAATGAAACACGGGGAGCTTTGCTTTCCTGAACTGTGAGTCTCGAAAGTGTCGTGACACTGATTGTGCCGGAAACTAAGGCAGTTCGAAGGAAGCAGCAATGGGTTCAGCCGATTGTTACGGAGATGTAACCGGTTAGGCGATTTTCTTGATCACCGGCATTACCAGCGCTGCGCAGGCGACAAGTGCCACGGCGGCGATCATCGTGGGCAGGGTGAAGCTGCCTGTGCGCTCGGCGATCCAGCCGGCAACGACAGGCCCGACGATCTGGCCGACACCAAAGGCGGCCGTCATCATCGCCAGGATCCGCCGCGGGCTCTCAGGCGAAAGCTTGCGGCCGATCTGCAGCCCGTAGGCGGTGATTGCCAGGAAGGTCGCCCCGAACAGCGCGCCGCCGATCAGCGGTGCAACGGAAGGCGGCAGCGCCACGGTCGCAAGCACGCCGGCGGCCTCGACCAGAAGGGCTGCGACATAGACGCCGCCCAGCCCGAGCGGCTTGACCAGCGGCTTCCAGGCAAACAGCGCCACCGCAGCCGTCAGGCCGGCGATGAACCAGCAGAGGAATTCGACGAAGGGCCCGGTTGCAGAAAGGCGCGCGATGGTGACGAGGAAGGTCGCGGTGATGACATAGCCGAAGCCGAACAGGCCGTAGGACAAAGTCAGCAACACCATCGGCCGGTTCCAGATGAGCGCCGGCTCCTTGCCCGACTGCGCCGATTGCGCCGGCGCCGACGGCAGCAGCAGGAAAACGACGACGAGGCTTGCCGCGCAATAAAGCGCCCCGCCGATCCAGTCGGCGCGCCAGCCGCCCGGCCCGTCGTGAAAGCCGAGGCCGATCAGAAACACCATGACCGAGGACAGGGCGATGCCCACCCCTGGCCCGCCGAAATGTGCCGCCTGCACATGATCGTTGCCGGCAGCAGCCCCGTGGCTGAGCACGATCGACGATGTGAAGACCATCGCAAAGGCGCTGGCGACACCAGCCAGGAAACGAATGATGGCAAAGACGGCGACGGAATCGGTGGCGGCCATGGCGGCAAGCAGGATGGCGGTTGCTAGCAGCGACAACAGCGCCACCAGCCGCTCCCGCCCCGCCGCCCAGCCATAGGCTGCAAGCACGGCGCCGACGAGATAACCGACGAAATTGGCCGACGCGATGAAGCCTGCATCCGCTGTCGAAAGTGGCACGCCGCTGATCATCCCCGGCAGGATCGGCGTGTAGGAGAAGCGCCCGAAGCCCATGGCGGCGGCCATGGCAACGGCACCGGCAGCGGCGGTGGAGACAAGGTTCGGCGGGGAGTTTCGGGTGCTGACGAGCATGCCGCGTTTATCACGCCGCAGCACCGGCATCACAATCAAGTAATTCTGATCGATCGATCAATTTCCCGAAACATCAAAAATTCTCTGTCGCGCTTGAAAGCTACTATCGTACGATATATGTTTTACGACATAGCTAACGATACGTCTAACGATGAAAGGAAGAACCATGAGAGGTTTTAAAGGCGGCATGTTCGGCGGCGATTTCCGCATGGGCCGCAAATTCGCGGCGGGCGACCTGCAGCTGGTCATCCTGGCGCTGCTCGCTGAGCAGCCGCGCCACGGCTACGAATTGATAAAGATATTGGAGGAGCGCTCCGGCGGCTTCTATGTGCCGAGCCCGGGCGTCATCTATCCCGCGCTGACCTATCTCGAGGAAACCGGCCTCGCCGAGGTGGAGGCCGAGGGCGCCAAGAAGCTCTACCGCATCACCGAGACCGGCCGCAGCCGTGTCGAGGAAAATCGCGCCATGATCCTGCAGACCTTCGCCAAGCTGGAACGCATCGGCGAGAAGATGGCCCATGTGAAGCGTGTCTTCGAAACCGACCAGCGTGGCGGCGACGAGGGCGATGACGGCGACTTCATGCAGGACGGCGGCGATATCCGCGCCGCCCGTATGCTGCTGCGATCGGCCCTGCGGATGCGCTATCCCTGGTCTAAACCCGAAGCCGCCCGCATCGCCACCATCCTCGAACGCGCCGCCACCGAAATCCTGCAGGGCGGCAGGCCGGGAACGCGGGGTTAAAAAGGAAGGCTGGCCACCAAAGCTCGGTGAGTTGACGTGTGCGCTAACCTCTCCTCCCTCATTCCTGTGCTCGTCACAGGAATCCAGTGCGCCCAAGTCCTTGGGCGCGGGAAACTCTCTTCAACTCCCATATGGAGTCATTCACCGCGCAGACGCGCGTTGGCTGGATTCCTGTGACGAGCACAGGAATGAGGGAGGAGAAGTGGGCGCGCGTCACAAGACGTCCTGGAGATGCCAACCTCGAAGGGCGAGGCACCCCTAACGCCCTACCCTCGCTCATCCGGCAAGGTCAGAACCACCGGCCCGTTGCGCGTCGCCACCACCGTGTGTTCGTATTGCACGGTCGGCGCCTTCGGATCGGCATAGAGCGTCCAGGCATCGTCGCCGCCTTCGGCCCATGTCGCGCCGAGTGAGAGAAACGGCTCGACGGTGAAGACGAGACCTTCCGTCATCATCCGTTTTTCCGAAGGGTCCGGCCACGTCGAGAGCTCGGCCGGCTCCTCATGTAGGGAGCGGCCGACGCCGTGGCTCGCCAGATTGGCGACCAGCGTATAGCGGTTCTTCTGCGCGAAGGCGCCGACGGCTGTGCCGATCTTCGCCAGCGGCTCGCCCGATTTGACCTGGTTGAGCCCGATCCAAAGCGCCCGCTTGCCGTCGCGGCAGAGCCGCTCGATCTTCGGCTTGACCGGCGGCATCGTGAAAGAGGCGCCGGTATCGGCGAAGAAGCCATCCTTTTCCGCCGAGACGTCGATATTGATGAGATCGCCGGCGCGGATGACGCGCGGGCCGGGAATACCGTGGGCGATTTCCTCATTGATGCTGATGCAGGTGGCGCCGGGAAACTGGTAGCAGAACTCCGGCGCCGAGCGCGCGCCCGAATCCTCGAGCACTTTGCGGCCGATCTGGTCGAGTTCCAGCGTCGTCATGCCGGGTTCCATCGCCGTCGCCATCACCTGTATGGCGTTGGCGCAGATGCGGCCGATCTCCTTGAGCTTTACCAGTTCGTCGTCGTTTGCGATAACCATTCGTCTGTTCCGGCCTTGCGCAGGACGGCCGCGGCCGCCTCAGAGCGCCGCGCGTTCGACAGGACGCGCGAAGTACGCTCATCACGTTGAAGTGGCGCACAATCTTTTTTCGAAAATCGATTCCGATGTTCGACGTTATGCGCTCGTCAGGCCGTGGCTTTCGCCTCTTCGCTGCTATCAGTCAACGCCTTTCTGACGATCGGCGCGACTTTCGTTCCGTAAAGCTCGATGCCACGCATGATCTCGGCATGCGGCATCAGGCCGATCGCCATCTGCAGCAGGAAGCGGTCGTTCTTGAAGAGCGCATGATGGGCGATGATCTTTTCGGCGACCACTTCGGGATCACCGATGAAGAGCGCACCGTTCGGCCCGCGCGACATGTCGAAATGCGCTCGGTTCGTCGGTCCCCAGCCGCGCTCGCGGCCGATGCGGTTCATCACCTCGGCCTGCGGACCGTAAAACTGGTCGGCGGCGGTGGCCGTCGTATCGGCGATGAAACCGTGGACATTGATGCTGGTCTTCAGCTTCGACTGATCCTGCCCCGCCCGGCGCGCGGCCTCGCGGTAGAGATCGAAGAGCGGCGCAAAACGGCGCGGCTCGCCGCCGATGATCGCCAGCGCCACCGGCAGGCCCAGCGCGCCAGCGCGCGCCACCGACTGCGGCGTACCGCCGACCGCGACCCAGAGCGGCAACGTATCCTGCAGCGGCCTGGGATAGACGCCGCGCCCGTTGATCGGCGCGCGAAGTTCACCCTTCCACTCCACAACCTCGCTGTCGCGCAGCGCCAGCAGCAGATCGAGCTTCTCCTCGAAAAGCTGGTCGTAATCTTCAAGATTGTAGCCGAACAGCGGGAAGGACTCGATGAAGGAACCACGCCCCGCCATGATTTCGGCCCGGCCGTTGGAGATCAGATCGAGCGTCGAAAACTGCTGGAAAACGCGCACCGGATCATCGGAGGAGAGCACGGTGACCGCACTGGTCAGCCGGATATTCCTGGTCTTGACGGCAGCCGCCGCCAGCACGACCGCCGGAGCAGACGCTGCATAGTCCGGCCGGTGATGCTCGCCGAGCCCGAAGACGTCGAGCCCCACCTGGTCGGCAAGCTCGATTTCCTCGATAAGATGCTTCAGCCGCTCCGCCCCTTCCGCGCCCTTGCTGCGGGAGGGGTTGGGATTGACGTCGGCGAATGTGTAAAGCCCCAGTTCCATCATCGGCATCCTGTTGAATTCTCGGCTGAGATAAGGATGCCGGGGATAGAGCGCAAATACAAATTCTGGAACGGAATGTTCGAGAATTTCGATGGGCGGCATGATGTCTTTGGGAATCTGGAAGATCGATCGGCGACCAATTCGAATCTGAATTCAACGACTTCGAAGCGCCGGCGGAATCATCTTTCGAACGGTCTTAGACGATGCTTCAACTGCCAGGACAACGCGGTCTCGCCGCGCCGCCTCGCCCCCGCTCACATCTTCGCCAGCAACTCCGCCAGCTGGTCCGCTGCCTTGCCCCATCCTTCGTGGAAGCCCATCTTCTCGTGCGCCTCCTTGTCCTCGGCGCGCCAGTGCAGCGCCTTGGCCGTATATTTCGTCCGGCCGTTGCCGAGATCTTCGAGCAGGATGACGCCCGTGAAGAAAGGTTTCTCGGAAGGCACCCAGGCGCTTGTATAGGCATCGGTGAAGACGATCTTTTCGTTCTCGACAATCTCGAGATAGACGCCGTGGTTCGGGTATTGATTGCCCTCGGGGTCATGCATGACGACGACACTGGAACCGCCGGGGCAGACGTCGAGCGTTGCTTCCGCCACCCCCCAGGGACGCGGCACGAACCACTGCTTCAGCAGGTCGGGATCGGTCCATGCTTTGTAGATCTTCTCGCGCGGCGCGTCGAATTCGCGAACGAGGACGAGTTCATGCTGCGTGCTGGCGGTCATGTCGACATCTCTCCATGTGAATGAAACCTGTTTCCTGTCAGGTTGTTACAAGGACGTGTCGAAGTTCGCCGTTCCGACAGCCCGCCGGCTTTTTCGCATTTTATTTTGCGATCGGCTGCGGGGTCTCTTCCTGCATCTTGTCGATCTGCCGGCGGATATGGGCGGCCTCAGCCGCCGAATGCGCCAGTGCAATGGCGCGGTCGAAGGCTTCTCGGGCTTGGCTGGTCAGACCAAGCTGCTTCAGCAGCCCGCCCCGCAGGCCATGATAGTAAAAGTAGCCGCCGAGTTTTTCGCCAAGCGGATCGATGAGGTCGAGCGCATCCTGCGCACCCTGGAGCTTGGAGACTACCACCGCCCGGTTGAGCGTTATCACCGGCGATGGCTGGAGACGCTCCAGCGCGCGATAGAGCAGATCGATCTCCACCCAGTCGGTATCCTCGGCGCGTTTTGCGCGGGAATGAACAGCGGCGATGGCTGCCTGAATCTGATAAGGAGCGGGCTTGCGGTGGCGCAGCGCCTTGTCGAGCAGCGCCAAAGCCTCGTTGATGAACGGCCGGTTCCAGAGCGACCGGTCCTGATCTTCGAGCAGCACGATCTCGTCTCCGGCATCGAAGCGCGCCGGCCGGCGCGAGATCTGCAGGAGCATGAGCGCAAGCAGCCCCATCAGCTCCGGTTCGGATGGGAAGATATGCAGCATCAAGCGCGCCAGCCGGATCGCTTCGTCGCTGAAGGCAGCCGCCTCATGCCTGGGATCGGCCTGGCTGTAGCCCTCATTGAAGATCAGGTAGATCATCGTGCTGACGATCGAGAGCCGTTCGGCTCTTTCCTGCGGACTCGGCGTTTCGAAAGGCACCCCAGCCTTGGCGACGCGCGCCTTGGCCCGGGTGATGCGCTGTTCCATGGCGCTTTCGGAAACCAGGAAGGCACGCGCGATCTGCTGCACCGAAAGGCCGGAGACGATGCGCAGCGCCAGCGCGATCTGCTGGGTTGCCGGCAGATCGGGATGGCAGCAGATGAACAGCAGCCGCAGAATATCGTCGCGATAATTGGAATCGTCCAGCCGCTCGGCGATATCGCTTTCGGCATCCTCGGTATCGGAGATGACGTCTTCATCAGGCAGAGCCTGGATCTTCGCCCGTTTGCGCACCGCATCGATGCCGCTGTTGCGGCCGACGAAGATGAGCCAGGCTGTGGGATCACGCGGTGGCCCTTTCTCCGGCCATGTCCGGATCGCCCTCAGACACGCTTCCTGAAACGCCTCTTCCGCGGTATCGAGATTGCGGAAATAGCGCAGCAGCGCGCCGAGCGCCTTCGGACGGGCCGATGCAAGCGCGAGGTCGATCCAGGCAATGTCTGTCATGATGAAGCATCTCCGGGCCTGAAGACGTAGAAAGGCCGAATTTCGTAAGAAGTGGAACCTGGATTGACGGATGAAAGCTGCTTCGAGAAGGCGATCGCCTCGTCGAGCGTTTCAAAGTCGACGACGTAGAAGCCGAGAAGCGCCTCCTTCGTTTCCGCAAAAGGCCCGTCAATGACCAAGGGCTCGTCCTTGCCCTTGCGCACCGTGGTCGCAGCCGTCGTCGGCATCAGCCGGCCGACGGGGCCGAGTTTGCCGGATGCAGCAAGCGGCTCCTGCACGGCGTAGAGTTTCTCCATGACGGCAGCTTCTTCCTCCTTGGTCCAGGCGAAGACGGTTTCCTCATGGGCGTAACAAAGGATTGCATAAAGCATCGCTCACTCCTCTTCTTGAATGACGAAGGAGTAACCGCTTACCCGACAGGCCGCATCAAAAAATTATTGATGGGAAATTCGTGATCTTCTCGAGCACGGCAACGCCGTGGTTGCAGAAATAGCCGAGTACCTCGCAGAAACGAGCGGAGTTATATCGCGGCTCCATCCGTCCCCTTACCCCTCGCTCAGCGTCCGCTTGACCGCATTCTTCCAACCCTTGAGCTTTGCCGCCCGCACCTTCTCGTCCATCTCGGGCTCAAACCGCCGATCGCGTTTCCACGTCGCCGAAAAACCGTCCCGGTCCGGCCACACCCCTGCCCGGCTGCCGGCGAGCCAGGCGGCTCCCAGCGCCGTCGTCTCGAGAATGACCGGGCGGTCGACCGGGGCATCGAGCAGGTCGGCGAGGCGCTGCATCGTCCAATTAGAGGCGACCATGCCGCCGTCGACACGCAGCACCGTGTCGTCGGCGCCGTTCTTCCAGTCCTTCTGCATGGCATCGAGCAGGTCGCGGGTCTGGTAGCAGACGGCCTCCAGCGCCGCCCGGGAGAGTTCGGCGGGACCGCTGTTACGCGTCAACCCGAAGATCGCGCCGCGCGCCTTGGCATCCCAGTGCGGCGCGCCGAGGCCGGTGAAGGCGGGCACGAGATAGACCTCCTGGGTCGGATCGGCGCTTTCGGCAAGGGCGTTGGTCTCCGCCGCGCTGCCGATGATCCCGAGCCCGTCCCGCAGCCATTGCACGGCGGCGCCGGCGATGAAGATCGAACCTTCCAGCGCATAGGTCGTCTCGCCGTTCAGTCGGTAGGCGATGGTGGTCAACAGCCGGTTTTTGGACCGCACCAAATCGGCGCCGGTATTGAGCAGCGCGAAACAGCCGGTGCCGTAGGTTGATTTCATCATGCCCGGCGCAAAACACGCCTGACCAATGGTCGCTGCCTGCTGGTCGCCGGCAACGCCGAGGATGGGGATGGCAGCACCGAAGATATCTGAATCGACAGTGCCGAATTCGGCGGCGCAATCCTTGACCTCGGGCAGCATGGCTGCGGGCACGCGGAGAATATCGAGCAGGTCTTCGTCCCAAGCATTCTCGGCGATGTTGTACATCAGAGTGCGCGAGGCGTTGGTGGCGTCGGTGACAAAGCTTTTGCCACCCGTCAGCCGCCAGATCAGGAACGTATCGATCGTGCCGAAGCAGAGATCGCCCCTGGCGGCGCGCGCCCGCGCGCCCTTCACGTTAGCCAGCATCCAGGAGAGCTTGGTGCCGGAAAAATAAGGATCGAGGATGAGGCCGGTCTTCTTCGTGAACAGCCGCTCAAGATCCTGCCTTTTCAGATTGTCGCAATAGCTTGCCGTGCGCCGGTCCTGCCAGACGATGGCATTCTGGATCGGACGGCCCGTCTCGCGCTCCCAGACGACAACGGTCTCACGCTGGTTGGTGATGCCGAGTGCGGCAAGATCCCTAGCCTCGATCCCGGCGTCGCGAAGCGCCATGTGGACGGTGGAGACGACCGAATCCCAGATTTCCTCGGGATCGTGCTCGACCCAGCCGGAGCGCGGATAGATCTGGGTAAATTCTTTCTGGCCCTTGCCGGCGACATGCATGTCGCCATCGAAGACGATCGCCCGCGTCGACGTCGTTCCCTGATCGATCGCCAGAACATATCCGCTCATGAAAACCTCCCTCAGCATGTCAATTGTCGAAGCAAATCAATAGGACACGGATGCGGGCGAGAAAAGCGAATAAAGCGGAATTGCCAGCCCGCGGGCTTTGGGCATAACTTCGCAGCCAACGCTGCAACGCAGCATCGCGATTTCAGGGAGAACAGCATGAGCAGAACAGTCGTCGTCACCGGTTCCACCAGCGGCATCGGCCTTGCGATCGCCACTGCCTTCGCCGAAACGGGCGACAACATCGTCATCAACGGTTTCGGAAAGGCCGATGAAATCAAGGCGATCGTCGAACGGCTTGAATCATTGTCCAAAGGCCGGGCGCTCTATCATCCGGCCGACATGACGAAGCCCGCCGAGATCGCCGACCTGATCGAAACGGCAGCCAAGACCTTCGGCGGCGTCGATGTCGTAGTCAACAATGCCGGCATCCAGCACGTCGAGAAGATCGAGGATTTCCCGATCGAGAAATGGGACCAGATCATCGCGATCAATCTGTCGAGTTCATTTCATACCATGCGCGCCGCGATCCCGCTGATGAAGGCGAAAAAACACGGCCGCATCATCAACATCGCCTCCGCCCACGGGCTCGTCGCCTCCCCCTTCAAATCCGCCTATGTCGCGGCAAAACATGGTATATTAGGCCTGACGAAGACGGCGGCGCTGGAGCTTGCCGAATTCGGCGTAACCGTGAACGCCATCTGCCCCGGCTACGTGCTGACGCCGCTCGTCGAGAAGCAGATACCGGATACCGCCAAGGCCCGCGGCATGACCGAGGAACAGGTAAAGAGCGAGGTCATCCTCAAGGCGCAGCCGACGCATGAATTCGTCAAGGCCGAGGAAATCGGCGCGCTATCGCTCTACCTTGCCAGCGATGCGGCCCGGCAGGTGACCGGAACGCATATCTCGATTGACGGTGGCTGGACGGCGGCTTAACCATTTGGAAAAACAACCGGGAATATCATGAACGACAGCATCCGCTTCATCCTGAATGGCGAGGACATCACGCTCACTGATGTCAGGCCAACCGAGACGCTTCTCGATTTTCTGCGGTTGAAGCGACGCCTGACGGGCACCAAGGAGGGATGCGCGGAGGGCGATTGCGGCGCCTGCACCGTGCTCGTCGGCCGGCTGGCGGACGGCAAGCTCGCCTATGAATCCGTCAATGCCTGCATCCGTTTCATGGGCTCGCTGCACGCCACCCATGTGGTAACGGTCGAGCATCTGGCCGGCAGGGACGGCGCGCTGCATCCGGTGCAGCAGGCATTGGTCGATTGTCATGGCTCGCAATGCGGCTTCTGTACCCCGGGCTTCGTCATGTCACTTTATGGTCTCTGGCTCGCCAAGGAAAAGCCGAGCCGCCAGGAAATCGAAAAGGCGCTGCAAGGCAATCTCTGTCGCTGCACGGGCTATGAGCCGATCGTCAAGGCCGCCGAGCAGGTGAGCCTGATGCGGCCGAGCACGCTCTTCGACCCGCTGGAACGGACGCGCTCTGAAATCGTTGCGCGGCTTTGGGCAATGCAGGCGAGCGGCACGATCAGGATTGCCAATGGCGAAGACCGGCTGATCGTGCCGGCTTCGATGCAGGCACTGGCCGAAGTCCTCTCGCAGGAACCCGACGCAATTATCGTCGCCGGCGCGACCGATGTCGGCCTCTGGGTGACGAAGCAGCTGCGCAGGCTAAGCCCGGTCGTCTTCATCAGCCACCTCAGCGAATTGCAGTCGGTCACGGAAGGCGAGGACGGCGTTACCATCGGCGCCGGCGTCAGCTACACCAAGGCCTTCGAGGCGATCTCCACGAAAATCCCGGCGATCGGGCGGCTGATCGATCGCATCGGTGGCGAGCAGGTGCGCAACATGGGCACGATTGGCGGCAACATCGCCAACGGCTCGCCGATCGGCGACAGCCCGCCACCGCTGATCGCGCTCGGCGCGACACTGACGCTGCGGTCCCTGCAAGGCCAGCGCAGAATGCCGCTCGAGGATTTCTTCATCGCCTATGGCAAGCAGGACCGAAAGCCCGGCGAATTCGTCGAGAGCGTCTTCCTCCCCTATCCGGCAGCAATGAGCCGCTTTGCCGCCTACAAGATCACTAAGCGCCGCGACGAGGACATCACTGCCGTGCTCGGCGCCTTCCTCCTGACGCTCGACGAGGCCGAAATCGTTACCGACATCCGCATCGCCTTCGGCGGCATGGCGGCAACGCCGAAACGCGCCCGCACGGTGGAGGCGGCGCTGATCGGCAAATCATGGACGGAAGCGACGATCGACGCAGTCCGCCCCGCATTCGACGCCGATTACCAGCCGCTGACCGACTGGCGCGCCACGGCGGAATACCGCCAGCTGACGGCGAAGAACCTGTTGACGCGGTTCTATCTGGAAACGGTGGGAGCGCCGGCGGAGCTGAAGCGGTTTGAGGAGGTGGCGTGATGAAGATGATACATGTCAGCGCAAAGCACCCCCCTCATCCGGCTGCCGCCACCTTCTCCCCGCTGGGGAGAAGGGACTGCCGCGCCGTCTCTTTTCCCCCTTCTCCCCTCGGGGAGAAGGTGCCCGAAGGGCGGATGAGGGGGCCGCACGGCACCACACGTTCTCGCGAAGGAGGTATCTAATGGACAAATCCACCTTCGAAGACCGCAAGGCCATCATCGCAGGCCCGATGCACGGCTCGCTGCGGCATGATTCAGCGCATAAGCATGTCACCGGAACCGCCGATTATATCGACGATATTCCCGAACCCGCAGGTCTGCTGCATGGCGCCCTCGGCCTCTCCGACCGGGCGCATGCCGAAATCCTCAGCATCGACCTTTCCGCGGTCGCCGCCTATCCCGGCGTCGTCTGGGTCTTCACCGGCAAGGACGTGCCCGGCGTCAACGACGTCAGCTCAAACGGGAGCCATGACGAGCCGCTGCTGGCTGAAACCTTGGTTCAGTTCCACGGCCAGCCGATCTTTGCCGTCATCGCCGAGACGCGTGATGCCGCCCGCTGCGCCGCGCTACTGGCAAAGATCGACTATCGCGACCTGCCGCATTGGAGCGATATCGACGGCGCCCTCGCCAATGGCAGCCCGCTCGTCATCACCCCGATGACGCTGCGGCGCGGCGAGCCGGACACGGAAATGACCAATGCTGCCATGCGTCTGAAAGGTCAGATGCGCATCGGCGGGCAGGAGCATTTCTACCTCGAAGGCCATATCGCCGTGGCGATCCCCGGCGAGGACGACGAGGTCACCGTCTGGTCCTCGACGCAGCACCCGAGCGAGATCCAGCACATCGTCGGCCACGTGCTCGACATTCCTTCGAACGCCGTGACCGTCAATGTGCGCCGCATGGGCGGCGGCTTCGGCGGCAAGGAGACGCAAGGCAATCAGTTCGCAGCCCTCGCCGCCATCGCCGCCAAAAAGCTCGGCTGCGCGATCAAATTCCGCCCTGATCGTGACGAGGATATGAGCGCCACCGGCAAGCGCCACGATTTCCTCGTCGATTACGAACTCGGCTTCGACGCCGAAGGCCGCATCCATGCGGTCGACGCCACCTATGCGGCGCGCTGCGGCTTCTCCTCCGACCTCTCTGGGCCGGTGACCGACCGTGCCCTCTTCCATGCCGATTCCAGCTATTTCTATCCGCATGTGCATCTGACCTCGAAGCCGTTGAAGACGCACACCGTCTCCAACACCGCCTTTCGCGGCTTCGGCGGGCCGCAGGGCATGCTCGGCGCCGAACGCTTCATCGAGGAGATCGCCTATGCCGTCGGCAAAGACCCGCTCGATGTCCGCAAGCTGAATTTCTACGGTCAGCCGGGTTCGGAGCGCATACTCACCCCCTACCATCAGGAGGTTGAGGACAACATCATCGCCCGCATCGTCGAGGAGCTGGAGGAAACGGCCGAATACCGGGCGCGGCGCAACGCCATCATCGCCTTCAACCGCGACAGCCGCTATATCAGAAAGGGCATCGCGCTGACGCCGGTGAAATTCGGCATCTCCTTCACCATGACCGCCTTCAACCAGGCCGGCGCCCTCGTCCACATCTACCAGGACGGCTCGATCCACCTGAACCATGGCGGCACCGAAATGGGCCAGGGCCTCTATACCAAGGTGGCGCAGGTGCTGGCCGACAGCTTCCAGGTCGATATCGATCGCGTCAAGATCACCGCGACGACGACGGCCAAGGTGCCGAACACCTCGGCCACCGCCGCCTCCTCCGGCTCGGACTTGAACGGCATGGCCGCCTATGACGCCGCCCGCCAGATCAAGGAACGGCTGGTCGCCTTTGCCGCCGAGAAATGGGATGTTGGGGCCGCCGACGTCGTCTTCCTGCCGAACCGCGTGCGCGTCGGCGAGATCGAGATCCCCTTCCCCGATTTCATCAAGCAGGCCTATTTCGCCCGCGTCCAGCTTTCTGCCGCCGGTTTCTACAAGACGCCGAAGATCCACTGGGACCGCAAGGCCGGCCGCGGCACGCCCTTCTATTATTTCGCCTACGGCGCCTCCTGCACCGAGGTTTCGATCGACACGCTGACGGGCGAATATCTGATCGACCGCACCGACATCCTCCACGATGTCGGCCGCTCGCTGAATCCGGCGATCGATATAGGCCAGGTCGAAGGCGCCTTCGTGCAGGGACTGGGCTGGCTGACGACGGAAGAACTCTGGTGGGACGACAAGGGCCGGCTGCGCACCCATGCCCCCTCGACCTACAAGATCCCGCTCGCTTCCGACCGTCCGAAGATCTTCAACGTGCGCCTTGCCGAATGGTCCGAGAACACTGAGGCCGCCATCGGCCGCTCCAAGGCCGTCGGCGAGCCACCCTTGATGCTGGCGATCTCGGTACTGGAAGCCTTGTCGATGGCGGTAGCAAGTGTGGCCAACTACAAGGTCTGCCCGAGGCTCGACGCCCCGGCGACGCCGGAACGGGTGCTGATGGCGGTCGAGCGGATGAAGCGGGTGTAAGAGATGGAAACGCGTCCGGCTCGTTTGTTGGTTGAGCAGGACGGGCAGAGAGCTTGGAGTGAGCGATACCCCCCTCTGTCCTGCCGGACATCTCCCCCACAAGGGGGGAGATCAGCAAGACGGTATGCTCTGCGCCTCGCTATCCTGCCGCTACATCACCAAAGTTCGGTTCTACGCTACGATTTCTCTGTTCCGGGAGGCCGCCGCCTCATACCGATCTCCCCCCTTGTGGGGGAGATGTCCGGCAGGACAGAGGGGGGTGACACACCTACCAACGCATCGACCATCCACCGATGACCGACATCCTCCCCTTCCTCACCGCCCACCCCGACAGCATCCTCGTCGACATCACCGGCACGCAGGGCTCGACCCCACGCGAGGCCGGCACCTTCATGCTGGTATCGCAAACCGCATTGTGGGGCACGATCGGCGGCGGCCAGTTCGAATTCATGGCGATCGCGAATGCGCGGGACATGTTGGCAGGAACCGGCGGGATGGCGGAGATGGATATCCCGCTCGGGCCCGACATCGGTCAGTGCTGCGGTGGGCGCACGCAATTGTGGTTTCGCCGGGTGACGCAGGCGGTTGCCGAAGAAATCGAGGCCAGGCTAACCAGTGAGATCGAGCGCCTGCCCGAGGTCTATCTCTTCGGCGCCGGCCATGTCGGCCGGGCGCTGGCAACAACCCTTGCGCCGCTGCCGCTTTCGGTGACGGTCGTCGAAACACGGCAGGAGGAACTCGCCAATTTGCCTCCCGAGACGAAGGCGCAGCTCGTGCCGATGCCCGAAGCGCTGGTGAAGGATATTCCGGCCGGCGGCGCGGTCGTCATCCTGACGCACGACCACGCGCTGGATTTCCTCATCGCCCGCGAAGCGCTGGAAAGAACGGATCTCGCCTATGCCGGCATGATCGGCTCGGCAACCAAGCGCGCCACCTTCGCCAGCTGGCTTTCCCGTGAAGGCGGCGGTGAGCGTGCCTGGCTCGAGCGGCTGACGCTGCCGATCGGCGGCGCGGCGGTCAGGGACAAGCGCCCTGAAGTGATCGCCGCCATGACCGCCGCCGAGATCCTGACGGCGCTTGGCGCCTACCGCATGCGCTCGTCTTCGTAATAGGGATCGCGCCCGTCGAGGAAACCGAGATCGCGCTTGACGCGATCGGGCGCCGTGTCGGGATCGAGGCTGGGCATGCGCCAGATCCGCGCCAGCCGGCCGCCGATGCGCCGGAAAATTCCGATGGTCGGCTGCGGCGGGCTCTGTTCGATAGCATAGCAATCCATGACATCACCTCGATAGTTTGATGGTATGAGTTGCAGTTTGCGGCCAAAAATGCTGCAATTCCAATCGAACAACCGTCTGCCTGCATCAAGAGAACTTATCCATGAAACTGTCCAAACAATTCCCGCTGAATGCGTTGCGCGTCTTCGAGGCCGCTGCCCGGCTCGGAAGTTTCACCAAGGCGGGCGATGAGCTCGGCATGACGCAGACCGCCGTCAGCTACCAGATCAAGCTGCTGGAGGAGAATGTCGGCGAGCCGCTCTTCCTGCGCCGTCCCCGCCAGATCGCACTGACAGACACCGGCGAGCGGCTGGCGCCGAAGGTGACCGAAGCTTTCGCTATGCTGCACGACGCGATGGCAACGGCCCGCGACAGCGTCGAAGGCACGCTCGCCATCAGTTCGACCCATACCTTCGCCTCGAAGTGGCTGGCGCCGCGCCTCGGCTCCTTCCACTTGAAGCATCCGGCCATCGCGGTGCGCTTTCAGGCGAGTTCGGATATCATCGACTTCGCCCGCGAGCAGATCGATGTCGGCATCCGCTGGGGCGACGGCAACTGGCCGGGGCTGGCGCTGCACCGGCTGATGGGACTGGAGTTTACGCCGATGCTGAGCCCGAAGCTGGCGGAGGCGGCAGGCGGCATCAGGGAGCCACGCGATCTCCTGAACTTCGACCTCTTCGACGCCGGCGACATCTGGTGGAAACAATGGTTCGAGGCAGCCGGCGTTACGGAGACGGATCTCGATCGGCGTCCGCGCAACCAGCTCGGCTCTCAGGCGGTGGAAGCCGATGCGGCGATCGCCGGCCATGGCGTCGCCATCCTTCATCCTGCCTTCTATGCGGCCGAGATCGCGCTCGGCCGGCTCTATCAACCCTTCGAACTGACCCGCAGCGACGGCAAAGCCTACTGGCTCGTCTACCCGGAAAACCGTCGCAACGTGCCCAAGATCAAGGCCTTCCGCAACTGGATCCTCGAAGAGATGAAGGCAGCCGGAAATTGATACATGTCACCTAAAAATGTGCAGCCAATTTCAGACAACGACATGCCGGACCCGGTTCGTGAGCCGGGTCCGGTCCGCTGGCTCGGCTTCAAAATCCCATTTCCGGCGCATAGAAGCAGCGCGGCGTGTCCTCGTTCGGGAACAGACAGAGATGATAGTCGTTGTCGCCGGATTGCATCGCCTTCGTCATCGGCAGCAGGAAGACATGAGCATGGGTGACCAGCCGGTGGTCGCCCGGCATCAGCGTCACACGATATCCGCCTGGCGTCACCGCCACGCTTTTCGAAGGGATCATTTGGCAATCGCCATTATGACTGTTGCCGTTGCAACAATAGGGGTCATAACTCCACCCCGAAGGTGCGTCGTGAGCCGTCGCCAACGACGCATACGCAATCATCACACACGTCAGAATGCTGCGCATGGGCATCTTCTCCGTCGATGAATGCGCCGCCGATGATCTAACGGTTCTTATTTTATTCCGGCGGCCCGCAAAATAACTGTAATCGAGTCGTCGTAGTTCAAGGCCTGCTGAATTAGCAGATCAAGTATGAGGCAGAGATAATACACAGCCTTCTCGGCAGCTTTTAGGCACGCGACAGCAGATCGGCGATGCGGCTGCGATCGGCAGCTTCGGCAAAACCGCCGGAAATCGTCAGCGGAGCGCCGAAGATCTCGACGAACCCGTTGCCGAGGATGAGACCTTCGCCGTCCCGGCACGCGAGAATGGGTCTTGCCGTCGTCTCGCTGTAGCGCAGCAGCGCGGAGAGATAGCCGGGATCGTCGTTCAGATGCGGGAAGAATTCGAAGGGCAAGAGATCAAGAGCCGCGCCATCCTGCACCGCATCAGGCGGACCGCCGGAAAAGAGCGCGTCGACGGCGATGGTCGGCGTCATCAAAATCGCCCCGGCGCTGGTTCCGACGAGAATGCCGTCGTCCAATGCCCATGAGCGCAGCTTGTCCAGCATGCCGTTTCGGCGCAGCCGTCTCAGAAAATCGCCGGTATGCCCACCGGAAAGATGGATGGCGTCGCAGGAAAACAGCCGGCCGATCTCTTCGTCACCGGAAAGCACGTCGAGATCGAAGAAGAGATCGAGGGAAAGCCCGTAGCTGCGATAATACCGCCGTTTCTCGTTGAAAGACTCCCGCTGCGGGTCCGGACCGGATGCGATGTAGCCGATGCGGTTTCCGCGCGCGAGGACGAGCGCGGCAAGCCGGCGGTCCATCGGCGCGTTTTCGGCGATGACCTGATCGCTGTAGAGTGCGGTGATCATTCCATTGCTCCTTTGGCCGCGTCAGCGATTGAGCGTGTGGTCCTTCAATCTCCTCTTCCCTCCCCGCCAAAATTTCCGCAATGTCACGAGTCGGAGGAAGATAGGGGAACTCGATGTATGAATATGCCATAGCATGGGAATGGCTCGCCTTCGCGGCGCGCTGGTTCCATGTCATTACCGCGATCGCCTGGATCGGATCGTCCTTCTATTTCATCGCGCTCGATCTCGGACTGGTGAAACGCCCGCATCTGCCGCCCGGCGCCTATGGCGAGGAATGGCAGGTCCATGGCGGCGGCTTCTATCATATCCAGAAATATCTGGTGGCGCCCGCCCAGATGCCGGAGCACCTGACCTGGTTCAAATATGAGAGCTATTTCACCTGGATATCAGGCTTCCTGATGCTGTGCATCGTCTATTACGGCGGCGCCGACCTCTTCCTGATCGACCGGCATGTGCTGGATATCAGCCCGCCCGTCGCGATCCTGATCTCGCTGGCATCGCTTGCCCTCGGCTGGGTCGTCTACGATCTGCTCTGCAAGTCGCCGCTCGGGCGGAACACCTGGGGACTGATGGCGGTGCTCTATGTCGTGCTCGTCTTCATGGCCTGGGGCTATACGCAGCTTTTCACCGGCCGCGCCGCCTTCCTGCATCTCGGCGCCTTCACCGCGACGATCATGTCGGCCAACGTCTTCATGATCATCATTCCGAACCAGAAGATCGTCGTCGCCGACCTCATCGCCGGACGGGTTCCCGATCCCAAATATGGGCAGGTCGCCAAGCAGCGCTCGCTACACAATAACTACCTGACGCTGCCCGTCATCTTCTTCATGCTGTCGAACCATTACCCGCTGTCTTTCGGTACGCAGTTCAACTGGGTGATTGCGGCTCTGGTCTTCCTGATGGGCGTCACCATCCGCCACTGGTTCAACACCACGCATGCCAGGAAGGGCCGGCCGACCTGGACCTGGATCGTCACCGTCATTCTTTTCATCCTGATCATGTGGCTTTCGACCGTGCCGAAGCTGCTGACGGGCGAAACGGATGCGGCGGCGGTCGCGCCCGCCTTCCAGCAATTCGCCGGCGATCCGCATTTCCCCGCCGTCAAACAACTGGTCTCGACGCGCTGTTCCATGTGCCACGCGGCCGAGCCGGTGTATGAGGGTATCGTGCGGCCACCCAATGGCGTGATGCTCGAAAACGACGCGGAAATCGCCGCCCATGCCCGTGAGATCTATATACAGGCGGGCCGCAGCCATGCCATGCCGCCCGGCAACATCACCGACATCACGCCGGACGAGCGCAAGCTGCTGGTCGCCTGGTTCGAGAGCGCAGTCGAAGGCAAGAAACAATGACGACGACACTCCTGCGCGGCCGCCTGCTTTCCTTCCATCGCGCGCCGCTAAGCCTCGTTGACAGCCAAAGCTACCTTTACGAAGAGGATGGCGGCCTGTTGGTCGAAGATGGGCTGATCACGGCTATCGGCCCCTATGCCGACGTCAAGGCAAAAGCAGCCGCGGACACGACCGAAATCGACCACCGCCCGCATCTGATCATGCCGGGCTTCATCGACATGCACCTGCATTTTCCGCAGATGCAGGTGATTGCCTCCTACGCCGCCAACCTGCTCGAATGGCTGAATACCTATACCTTTCCCGAGGAATGCCGTTTCGTCGAAAGCGCGCATGCCGAAAGGATCGCCACGCATTTCTACGACGAGTTGATCCGCCACGGCACGACGACGGCGGTCGCCTATTGCTCCGTGCACAAGACCTCGGCCGACGCTTTCTTTGCCGAGGCGATGAGGCGCAACATGCGAATGGTCGGCGGCAAGGTGATGATGGACCGCAATGCCCCGCAAGGCCTGCTCGACACGCCCGAGATGGGCTATGACGAGACCCGCCAGGTGATATCGGACTGGCACGGCAAGGGCCGCAACCACGTCGCCATCACTCCGCGCTTCGCCATCACCTCGACAGCGGCGCAGATGGAAGCGACATCAGCGCTTGCCCGTGAATTTCCCGACATGCACATCCAGACGCATCTTTCGGAAAACCACGACGAAATCAAATTCACCTGCGAGCTTTATCCCGACGCGCTCGACTATACCGACATCTACGCCCACTACGGCCTGCTCGGGCCGAAAAGCCTCTTCGGCCATGCCATCCACCTGTCCGAGCGCGAAGCCGATGCCATGAGCGAGGCAGGTGCCGTCGCCGTCCACTGCCCGACCTCGAACCTCTTCCTCGGCTCCGGCCTGTTTCCGCTGAAGGCGCTGGCGCGGCGGGAAAAGCCTGTTCGCATCGGGGTAGCGACCGATATCGGCGGCGGTTCCAGCTATTCGATGCTGCGGACGATGGACGAGGCCTACAAGATCCAGCAGTTGCTCGGCGAACGGCTGAACCCGCTGGAAAGCTATTACCTGATGACGCGTGGCAATGCCGAGGCCCTGTCGCTGGCGGACCGGATCGGCACGCTGGAACCCGGCACCGAGGCCGATCTCGTCGTCCTCGATGCGACGGCGACATCGGCGATGGCACTAAAGATGGAAGTGGTTAAGACGCTGCCCGAGGAGCTTTTCCTACTGCAGACGATGGGCGACGACCGAGCTGTTGCAGAGACCTATGTGGCCGGTGTTGCGTTGAAAGCGCAGCTACGATGACACATCTCGTTGCTCTTGAAATCACCCCGTAACAGCTGTCCGACAAGGCCAATTTCCCATAACGCTTCTGCCAATTTCATGTTATGGCCGATGGCCGTATTCAGACGTGAAGGTTCAATTCATGGCCACTCCGCTCACCATCGCCGACTTGAAAAAGCTCGCACGGCGCCGTGTGCCGAAGATGTTTTTCGACTATGCGGATTCGGGTGCCTGGACGGAATCGACCTATGCGGCAAACGAGAGCGATTTCAGCCAGATCAAGCTGCGCCAGCGGGTGATGGTCGACATGACCAACCGCACGCTGGAAACGACGATGATCGGCCAAAAAGTGTCGATGCCCGTGGCCCTGGCGCCGACCGGCCTGACCGGCATGCAGCATGCCGACGGCGAGATGCTGGCGGCACGCGCTGCCGAGGAGTTCGGCGTTCCCTTCACGCTTTCGACGATGAGCATCTGCTCGATCGAGGACGTGGCGTCAGCGACGACACGCCCCTTCTGGTTCCAGCTCTACGTGATGAGGGACAAGGATTTTGTCCTCAATCTCATCAACCGCGCTAAGGCGGCCGGATGCTCGGCGCTGGTGCTGACGGCTGATCTGCAGATCCTCGGCCAGCGGCATAAGGACCTGCGCAATGGCCTGTCGGCGCCGCCGAAATTCACCCCGAAACATGTCTGGCAGATGGCGACCCGGCCCTTCTGGTGCCTGGACATGCTGCAGACCAAGCGCCGCAACTTCGGCAATATCGTTGGCCATGCGAAAAATGTAACCAATATCGCCTCGCTCGCCGCTTGGACACATGAGCAGTTCGATCCGCGGCTTTCCTGGGCGGATGTCGCCTGGATCAAGGAACAATGGGGCGGCCCGCTGATCATCAAGGGCATACTCGATCCGGAGGATGCGAAGGCCGCCGTCGACACCGGCGCCGATGCGATCGTCGTCTCCAATCATGGCGGGCGTCAGCTTGACGGAGCCCCCTCATCGATCAGCATGCTGCCGAAGATCGTCGACGCCGTCGGCGACCGTATCGAGGTCCATCTCGACGGCGGCATCCGCTCCGGCCAGGACGTGCTGAAGGCTGTGGCGCTCGGCGCCAAGGGCACCTATATCGGCCGCCCCTTCCTCTACGGCCTCGGCGCCATGGGCAAGGAAGGCGTATCTCTGGCGCTCGGCATCATCCGCAAGGAGATGGACATCACCATGGCGCTCTGCGGCAAACGCGACATCAACGACGTGAATTCATCGATCATCGACGGGCGGCAGTGACCTGCCGCCAGCGACGGACGCAGCAACGGCTCCCTAAATATCTCGATACTGGACGCTGCCCTCAGTCCTTCTAACTGCGCGTTAAGGCTAGGTTGTATTTTTAGCGCGACCTCTTGAAAGCACAAAAGCGGTGCTTTATGTTTTGCCTATGGCTACCACAGGCAAGACACCGCATCCATCGCTGCTGCGCTACACGCTGGCGCCTGACGACAGTGCCCGGCACGCGCTGGACGACACCATTGCCGCCTACCTCAGGATGATCGAAATCCTGACCAGCCTCGTTGCCGATAAGGCGGGCGCCAATCTCGTCGTGCTGCATGACCTTGCCTATGAAACTGTCCGCGAGCAGACGGGCCTGCCGGCAAGGCTGGTCACGCTCGGCCTTCGCGATTTCGCCGCCAATCGCGGCGTGACCGCCGATCCGCCGCATCTGCCGCTCGATGACAAGCTCTTCGCCATCAAAGGCCCCTCGGACCTGACGATCGCCACGGTGCACGGACGCGTTGCCGTGCCCTTCGATGTCGCGGGTTATTCACGGGGATGGGAGAGTATTTTTCCAGCCTACCTCGTTGCGGGCCAGGACCGTTACGAGATTCACATCGGCGTCACGCCGAATTCCGCTCGGATGGAGGAAAACATGACGAACGAAGGCATTCTCTCACGCATGGGTCGCCTGATCGCGGGCATCGCGAATGCGGCGGTCGACAAGGCGGAAGGCGTCAACAAGATCGCCGTCATCGAACAGGCGGTCCGCGAGATCGATGCGGCGGCTGATGAGGCCCGCACCGATCTCGGCAAGGCGCGCGCGGAGGAATACCGCATCCAGAGCCGCAGAGACGAAATCGTCGAAGACATGAACGCGCTCGACCAGAAGATCCGCCTCGCCGTCTCCTCCGGGAGGGATGACCTGGCAAAGGCCGGCGTCGCCCGTCAGATCGATCTCGAATCCCAGATCGCAGCGCTCGACAAGGCGCTGGCCGATGCCAGGGAACAGTTGGATGAAGGCCAGAAAGCCTTGCAGGCCGTGCTCGCCACACGCCGCGAGGCGGACGCCCGCCTTGCCGATTTCAAACGCAGTCTCGCCCGGCATCCCGAACAGGCAGCGGCCGGTCACAGCCAGCCCGCACCGGGTGCAGATGCTGCGCGCGCTGCTGCGGCGGTCTCGCGGCTGACCGGAGTTCCCGCTGGCGAGCATGGCCACAGTTCCGAATTGGACGAACTCGACCGACTGCACCGCGAACAGGCAATCGAAGCCCGGCTCGCACGCTTCAAGGCGGATAACCGATAACACGATGGCACTCCTTTTCGCCCCTGAATGTGCGCCCTTCGCCATCGCCGCAGCGATCCTTGTCGGCCTGACCGCGATCGAGATGCTCGCGATGGTCATGGGTTTTTCGATGACGGAATTCCTGGGAAAGCCGGAGGTTCATGGCCATGACGGCATCCTGGCTTATCTCTCCTGGCTCAATCTCGGCGGTGTTCCGCTGCTGATTCTCATGATGCTGACGCTCGGCTTCTTCGCGATGACGGGCTTTGCGTTGCAGGCCGTCGCCAACGCCTTCTGGGCGCCGCTGCCAAGCTTGATAGCCGTCATACCTGCCGCGCTCGCAACCATCCCCATGGTCAGGGCATCGAGCAGAACCGTGGCGCGGATCGTACCGCACGACGAAACCTATGCGGTCGATCTCGACGCCTTGCTCGGCCGGACAGCCGAGGTGTCGATCGGCCCGCTCGATCAGGGATTGCCGGGCCGCGTCCGCGTCAAGGATCAGCATGGAAACTGGCATGTGCTTCGAGCCCGAGCCGCCAAGGGCGAAGGTCCACTCTCGATCGGCGCTTCGGTTCTTCTCGTGGATCACAAGGCAAATGTATTTATCGCCATTCCCGCGCCGGTCGACCCCACCGATGCGGACAATCAATCTTTGAGGGAGCAGCAATGATGTACGACGTTATTCTACCAGCCGGCATTGGGATTGTTCTGATCTTCGGCATCGGTTTTGTCCTCGCCTCGCTTTACACGCGTTCCAGCAGAGACGAGGCCTATGTGCGCACCGGTCTCGGCGGCCAGAAGGTAGTGCTCGACGGCGGTTCGGTCGTCCTGCCGATCTTCCATTCGACTGCCCGGGTTAACCTGAAGACACTGCGGCTCGAGGTTCGCCGCGGTGAAGGCGATGCACTGATCACCAAGGACCGCATGCGCGTCGATATCGGCGCCGAGTTCTATGTGCGCGTGAAACCCGATGCCTCCTCGATTGCGCTTGCAGCTCAGACACTCGGCAACCGCACCAACGACGCCGAGGCTCTCCGCATCCTGATCGAGGCGAAATTCGTCGACGGCCTTCGCTCGGTGGCCGCGACGATGAATCTCGACGCGCTGCAGGAACAGCGCATGGATTTCGTCAAGGCCGTGCAGGAAGCTGTCGGCGCCGATCTCCAGTCGAACGGCCTCGAACTCGAATCCGTGTCGCTGACACGCCTCGACCAGACGGATATCAAGCATTTCAACGCTAACAACTTCTTCGACGCGCAGGGTCTTGCGGCATTGACCCGCATCACCGAGGGACGCAAGAAGGAGCGAAACGAGATCGTTCGCGACACCGAAGTCGCCATCGCCCAGAAGGATCTCGAGGCCCGCCAGCAATCGCTAACCATCGAGCGGACCAAGCGGGAAGCCGAACTCAGCCAGGAACGGGACATCGCCAACAAATCCGCGGCGACACGCGCTGAAACCGCGCAGCAGGAGCAGGCCGCAAAACGCGCCGAGGAGGAAGCCCGCATCGCTTCCGAACAGGCGATCGCCGAACGCGAGGCATCTGCCAAGCAGGCTCGCGAAAGCGCCAACATCGACGCCGCCCGCGCCGTCCAGCAACGCGAAACCGAGGCCAAGCGTGACCTCCAGATCGTGGCACAGGAAAGCGCCATCGCCGTTGCCAACAAGAGCCGTGAAGAATCCGAAGCGAAGGCGGCTGCGGAGACGGCGCGCGCGCTGGCGATAGCGGCGGAGGAAAAAGTCGGCACCGCCAAGGCGATCGAGATTGCCGAACGCGAAAAGCAGATTGCCGTCATCGACGCACGCAAGAAAGCCGAGACGGAAGCGACCGCCGTCACCGTCGGCGCCGAAGCTGAAAAACAAGCGGCAAGCGACCAGGCCGAGGCCATCAAGACGCTGGCGACCGCCGAGGCGGATGCGGCGATCATCAAGGCCAAGGGCATTCTCGAAACCGGCAAGGCCGCGGCTGAGAGCGAGGCATTGCTCAACGACGCTCGCAACAAGTTGAGCTCTGCCATCATCGAGTTCGAGATCACCCGCGAACGGATCCGCATCATTCCGCAGGCGCTCGCCGAGGCGGTCAAGCCGATCGAGAAGATCTCCGATATCAGGATATTCGATACCGGCGGCATGCTCGGCCGCGGAAACGGAGCGACCGGCGGAAACGGTATCGGGCTCGGCGAAGGACTGGCTAGCCAGCTCCTCTCCTATCAGGCGAATAAACCGATCCTCGACAAATTGCTGAAGGAAGCCGGCTTCGACGGCGACGATGCCATCTCATCCCTTCTTGGAAATCTCGATGGCGCAAAACCGGTAAGACCGGCAACGCCCGCGGCAGCCCCGGCAAAGCCGGCAACACCGACCGTAGCCCCGACACAAACGATCATCCCTCCGGCGCCGAAGCCGGTACCAAAGAAGGACTGATCGCCGCGCAAGCGGGTCTGGACTAGAACAGGATGATGTCGCCCGAAAACTGCTCACACTTTTCGGGCATCATGCTCTATCTCACCCAACCCGCTGCCAGCGCGCCTGCCCAGTCGGCACGGCCCCTTTCGGCGGCCAGTGCCGACATCGCCATATGGTCATAGGCGACGGTTAGGAACTGCCATGTCCATCCGCCCGCTGCCTTTTCCAGAATGGCATAACTCGCCAGCGGATGGCCGGCTTCCACCTTGTGGTAATAGGGCAGTTCGTCGTCATAGGCCGGGCAGCCGACGCTGCCTGGATTGACGATCAGGCGGCCATCGGAGAGGCGCACAGCGCGGGGAATGTGGCTGTGGCCACAGAGGATCAGCGGCAGGTCGATGCCTTCGGCCAGCGCCTCGATCGCTTCGATCGGTTTCAGGAAGACGACGCCCTCCGGCGAGACCGATTCCAGCCAGTAGAGATTGTCATCCTTCGGCGTCGCGTGGCAGAGATAGACTTCGCCGCGATAGATGGTATCGAACGGCAGGTTTCGAATCCAATTAAGATGAGACGACGACAATTGACCGTAGGCGGCCGCATCCGAAGCATGCATTGCCGCCGGATCCTGCTCGATCAGATAGCCGTCGTGATTGCCGCGGATCGACGTCAACCGGAGCGGCATCAGCAAGTCTGCCGTCTTGCCGGCCTCGAGCGGGCCGCTGAAGAAATCGCCGAGATTGACGATCTCATCGATCTCCTGCGCACGAATATCCGCAAGCACGGCCTCGAGCGCCAGATGGTTGCCGTGGATATCGGCAATTGCCGCAAACCGCATTTTTTAACTCCCTCGGTAGGTGGAATAGCCATAGGGCGAAATCAGCAGCGGCACATGGTAATGCGCCGTGACGTCGGCAATACCGAAGCGGATCGGTACGAGATCGAGGAAGGCGGGATGCGGCAACGGCGTGCCGCTGGCCCTCAGATAATCGCCGGCGTGGAAGACCAGTTCATAGGTGCCGGCCCGAAAATTTTCGCCAATGAGGATGGGGCCGCCATCAACCCGGCCGTCGGCATTGGTCTCCACCGTCTTCAGATGCCTGCGGATCTCGCCGTCGAGCTGGAAAAGATCGATCCTCAAGCCTTCGGCCGGCTTACCGAGAGCGGTGTCGAGAACATGTGTGGTCAGTCCGGTCATGGGGCTGGCTCTTTAATGATATAAGGGGTTTCGAAGAAGTATTCTTCCAGATTATTGCCTGGCCCGTCACGATCGACGACCAGGAAATCTGAGGCTTCACCGAGCGCCATCAGCGGATGATGCCAGACGTTGCGGCGATAGTTCACGCCCTGGTCGCCGCGCGCCAGAAACACCTGCGGCCTGCCCGGGCGGCCGCTTTCGTCCTCGGAGACGACGACGAGAAAAGGACGGCCCGAGACCGGCGAGAAACTCTGGCTGCCGAAAGGATGGCGCTCCATCATGGTGACTTCATAGGGGAAGCTGCGCGGCTGGCCGCGAAAGAGGTTAATGATGACGCGCGCACCCTCGCCCGTCGCCTCAGTGGCGGCGAGCGCATGGAAACGCTCCGTCGTGCCGCCATTGATGAGCCGCATCGAGGCGGGATCGGCTTCGATCACCTCGCCGAAGGGAGCAAAGGCGGATCTCGTAAGCGGACGGATGTCGAGACGTGGGGGCAATCGCTCACTCACCTTCGGCATGCCAGTGACGGATGGCATCGATCGCGGAAAGAAGCTCCGGCAGCGTGCGATACGTCGCCTCCCAGATGTCGGAAGGATCGAGATCGAAGACGCCGTCGAGGATACGGTTGCCCGTGCCGCAGATTTTCGTCCACGGCAGATCGGGATGCTCGGTCGCAAATTCCGGATGAGTCACCAGCAAGCGGGATGCCGCGGCACCGATGGTGAAGTGGCAAAAGGTAACCGCCTTGAAAGTGAGCTTGTCCCCGGCGAACGCCGCCCCATCCATTCCGCCGACGAAAGACAGCGCTTCGGATGCCGCCTCATACATCTCATTGAGATAGTCGATCGCGCGCCGCTCGTTCATTCAGCCTCCGGCAGCATCGTCGTCAGGCGCAGCAGCGCGATCCGCTCGACTTGCGCCGTCGCGGTCGCAAATTCTTCGTCCCTGCCATTGCCGATCCGTGTTTCGAAGGCCGACAGGATATCGTCCTTGCCGAGCCCCTTGACCGCAATGATGAAGGGAAAGCCGAATTTTTCGACATAGGCCGAATTGAGTTCGGTGAAGCGGGCATGTTCGGCCGGGGTCAGGCGGTCGAGACCGGCGCCGGATTGCTCCTTCCGGCTGTCTTCGGTGAGTTCGCCCGCTATCGCGAGGCGCCCGGCAAGGTCAGGATGGGCGCTGAGCACGCCGAGGCGCTCCTGCGGGCTTGCCGCCTGGAAGACAGCGGTTAGCGACGCATGCACGCCGGCCGCCGTCAGCGGCTCCGGCACCTGGCCGGCGTCATAGGCGCGCTCGGCGATGAAAGGCGAATGTTCAAAGACGCCGCCGAAGCGGGAGACGAAATCCTCGCGCGACATCATCAGAGCGCTTCCGGCTGATGATGCTTGTGCCAATGCTCGGCGATCTCGATGCGGCGCGGAATCCAGACCTTGTCATGCTTCAGCACATATTCGATGAAGCGCTTCAGCGCTGCCGCCCGGCCGGGACGTCCGACGAGGCGGCAATGCAATCCGACCGACATCATCTTCGGGCTGCCCGCCTTGCCTTCCTCATAAAGCGTGTCGAAAGCGTCCTTCAGATAGGTGAAGAACTGATCGCCGGCATTGAAGCCCTGCGGCGTCGCAAAACGCATGTCGTTGGTTTCGAGCGTATAGGGGATGATCAGGAAGGGTTTCCCGTCGACGCCCTTCACCCAATAGGGCAGGTCATCGGCATAGGAATCGGAGGAATAGAGGAAACCGCCCTCCTCCTGCACCAGCCGAAGCGTATTGTCGGAAGGCTTGCCCTGATACATGCCGTAGGGCCGCTCGCCGGTGAGTTCGGTGTGCAGGCGCACGGCTTCGAGGATATGCTTGCGCTCCAGATCTTCGGGAAAATCCTTATATTCCAGCCAGCGGTAGCCGTGGCTGGCGATCTCCCAGCCGGCCTCCTTCATCGCAGCGACAGCCTCGGGGTTGCGGGCCATCGCCAGCGTCACGCCGTAGACGGTCACCTGCACCTTGAGATCGGTGAACATTCGCCAGAGCCGCCAGAAGCCGGCACGCGAACCATACTCATAGATCGATTCCATGTTGAGGTTGCGCTGCCCTGGCCAGGCGGCCGCACCGACGATCTCCGACAGCAGGTTTTCGGAAGCCGGATCTCCGTCAAGGATCGAACTCTCGCCGCCCTCCTCGTAGTTGACGACGAACTGCACGGCGACGCGTGCCTCGTCCGGCCATTTCGGATCGGGCGTCAGACGCCCGTAACCGACGAGATTGCGCGGATAAGTCTCGGATACCATCAAATCACCTTCTGAAAAGACGGGGAACGGTAGCATCCGCAGCCGGAATGTCGAGACGGAAACTGCTCGGCCGGATTTGCGTTTACGGCACAAGCCTTCAGCTCATCAGCAGATTCAAGCGATTTTGCGCGCGCTGACCTTGCCCATCGGATGCAGCGAGTGAACGCGGAAAGGACCGCCAGTGCCCTCTTCGATCATCAGGGCAACGTTGGAAACCATTACAGGTTCGCAGAGGACAGGCTCGAAGATCGTCCGCAACACCGGCTCGATGCGCGGCATGTCGATCGCGTTGATAGGCCCTGTCACAGGCATATGGAAGCGGAACTCCTCCATCACATAGGGATGGCCCCAGCGATGCAGATTGGAAAATTGCGTCGCCGACAGCCCGTCCGGATCGCTGCGTTCGATCTCGGCCTCGCTGAGCGGTGCGCGAAAACGATCGAATTCCTGCACGATCGCCGAGGCGAGATACTGGATCTGCTCGCAGGGAGTGCTCGGCAGCAGGCTGTAGAAATTGCCGAGCCGGGCGACTTCGATACGCGGAATCTGAAAGGGAACGAAGGTCCCGGAAAAACGCATCAGATCGCGCAGGAGTTGCGATTCGGGCATGTTGTGGGACAGGTGGAACGGCGCCTTCAAAACGCCGTGAAAGCCGTAGCGCCGCGGCACGGCGGTATGGAAGGCGATCTCGTGAATACCGAGGCCACGAACTGCCGGAGGCTCCATCATATCACCCGAAAACACGTTTCGGCCAAGCCAATTGGCGGCCACGAGCGACAACGGGTCGCTCGCCGGAGGCGTGAAGCAAATGGCATAGCGCATGCAATTTCCTCCATCAAGGAAGTGAGCACCGTTCAGATCCGGCGCTGTCGATGCGCAAGCAGATAGGTGATTTGCATGACAGAATAACGAAACGCAGCGGCGTCTAATTCACGTTTAACGTGAAGCCGCCGCGATGTGGCTTGAAATTGCGAAGCTTTCCGGCAGCAAAAATCCGCAGTCTGTATCGCCTGCGATACATATCGCCGCCTCCGCCAACCGGTGGGCGAGGCCAAAGCTGACCTTGAAGCCGCCGGTGAGCGCGATCAAGCGCCGGTGGTCGGGATGGCGGCCGATCATTGGATCCCGGTCGATCGCCTTCGGGCGAAGCCCGGCCCAGCGCTCGACAATAGGGGCGCCGCGAAGCGTCGGTACGATGCCGCGCGCCGCCTCGATCAGCACGTCGAGCTGGACGTCGGTGGATGTAGGATCGTCAAAACGGTTCTCGCTGGTGCTGCCGATTGCCGCGTGCCCGCCCTCATGCGCGACGACATAGAGCCCGTCGAGGAAGATCGTCGGCAGCGCCGGGTCGATATCGGCTTTCAATAATGCCGCCTGCCCCTTGACCGGCTGGCCGAGCGGTTGTTTCAGCCCCGGCGTCAGACCTTGCAACAACGGAAAGGACTGATGGCCGGCAGCCAGGATGCAGTGACTGAAAACAATGGTTTCGCCGTTGATTTCGGCCGTACCGCAATCGGGATCGAGGCCGGCAACCGTCGCATGCTCCAGGATGCGAACATGCTTTGCCCGCCGCAGGAAGGCGATGAGCGCTGCGACCAGCAAGCGGGGCGCAACGCGGGCGGCGAGCGTGTCATGCACGAAGCCGCTCTCGCCGGCAGACGCCTCGATCCAACCGTCTACATCAGGCCCGTCGAGCACATGCCAGTGGAAGCGACGCTCGCCCGCCCGCCAATGGCGTTCGGCGTCCTCGAAATGGCCGCGCGCTATTGTGTTGAGATGAGGCTTCGGCAGCGGGATCAGCCGTCCGGAACGGCGGTAGCCGGCAGAAAGTCCGGTCTCGGCTTCGAGCGCGGCGATCTCGGTTTCGAGCGAGACCAGCGCATCGAACTGGAACTGCTTCTTCTCCGACCACCGGTCCGGCATATGCGGCATCAGCGCGCCCAGCAGGCCGCCGCTTGCACCTTCGCCCAATCTGCCTGCGTCACTGACAAGAGTCCGGATGCCCCGGCGCTCGGCATGGACGGCCGCCCAGAGACCCATGATGCCGCCGCCGACGATCAGCAATTCTGAGGACGATTGACCTGAGACCGGCTGAGGACTATCGGCTTTTTCCATGACAGACGTGAACCCCGATCAGATTGGCGCGGGCGCGCCGCAGCCGCTCGAATGGCGCGACGGCGATATGCCCTATTCCACCGCATTTGGCGATCATTTTTATTGCCAGACCGACGGGCGGCTGGAATGCGGCCATGTTTTTCTCGCCGGCAACGGCCTGCCGGAGCGCTGGAACGGGCGGCAGGCATTCCTGATCGGAGAGCTCGGCTTCGGAACCGGCCTGAACTTCGCCGAGACCTGGCGGCAATGGAAGCTCCACCGTGCAGACAGCCAGCACCTGCATTTCACCTCCTTCGAACTCCACCCGATGCGCGGCGAAGAAATCGGCCGGGCGCTGTCGCACTGGCCGGAGATCGATGCAGAACGCGAAGCGCTGATGGCGGCGTGGCCGCAAGCACCTGATGGCATCGTTGAGCTCGATCTCGATGCCCAGACGACGCTCCGCGTGGTCTGCGGTCATGCTTTGCAGGGCGTCGCGGCAACCGAAGACGGCTTCGACGCCTGGTATCTCGACGGCTTCGCCCCGTCGCGCAACAGCGATATGTGGTCGGAGGAACTGATGCGGCTCGTCTGTGAGAAAAGCGCAGCCGGCGGCACTTTCGCCACCTATGCGGCGGCCGGTTTCGTGCGCCGCAATCTCATCGCCGCGGGTTTTGCCGTCGAGCGCCGCACGGGCTTTGCCGGCAAGCGAGAGATGCTCTGCGGCATCAAGTAATCTCGGGAAGTACGATCGATTCAAGCCGCTGCGTTGCTAACAGTTATCACTTCGTGCGATAATCGCCCGAGAGGAACGAATATGGCCAGCAGCGCGAATCTTGGACAGCAACTCGAAAACTATGTGAATGAACTCGTGAAATCGGGGCGTTACAACTCTCGCAGCGAAGTTCTGCGGGAAGGTGTCCGGCTTGTCGAGGAGCGGGAAAAACGGCTGATGGCGCTCGATCTGGCGATCGGCCAGGGGATCGCCGACGCGGAAGCAGGCCGCTTGAAGCCCATCAGCGATGTCGCCGCCCGCCTTGCAGCCAAATATGACGGCCGTTCGTGATCGTCCTCATTACCGCCCAGGCGGAGGCGGATCTCGAACGTATTGGCGACTATATCGCTGAGGACAATCCGCAGCGGGCGGCAAGCTTCATTCACGAACTGCTGGAACGGTGTGAGCGTCTGGCGGAAACGCCGAACGGTTTTTCATTGGTTCCACGCTACGAACATACCGGCGTTCGCCGCCGTCCCTACGGCAACTATTTGATCTTTTATCGCGTCGGCGAGGATCGTATCGAGATCCTGCATATCCTCAACGGCGCTCAGGATTTCGAGAGCATCCTGTTTCCCGAAGGTTCAGATCAGTAGCTGGTGCGCTCCGGCAGTTGCTCGCTCGTTCCGAGCCACTGGCGGATTTTTTCCTCGAGCAGTTCGGGGCTGATCGGCTTCGACATGTAGTCGTCCATGCCGGCATCGAGACAGAGTTCGCGGTCGCTTTCGAGCGCATGGGCGGTAACGCCGATGATCGGCACCCGGTGCCCCTGCCCCTTTTCGCGTTCGCGGATCGTCTGGGTGGCTTGATGGCCGTTCATGACGGGCATTGAGACGTCCATCATGATGATGCGCGGCGTATGCCGCTCCCAGGCGGCGACTGCTTCCTCGCCATTGTCCACGACGAGGAAGGAAAGACCCGTGCCTTGCAGGATCTGGGTGAAGACGATCTGGTTGACCTCGTTGTCCTCGGCAACGAGCACGTCGACGAATTCAGCGGCCCGTTTCTGCGGCGCAGGCGCCGGCACGGCCACTTCCGTCTGCAGCCGGGCAATCTCGGCCTCGGAAGCCTGCTTGACGCGGCTGGCGCGCACTACTTCAACGACGGTGTTGCGCAGCACGTTGGCGCGCGCCGGCTTCATCAGATGCGCGTGGCCGTTCAGCGCCGCGAATTCCTTTTCGGTGCCCGAAATATCCATCGACGTCAGGAAGATGATCGGCAGTTCGACGAAGCGAGGGTCGGCGCGCAGCCGGCGCGCGACATCGGCGCCGTTCATATCAGGCATGTGATAGTCGAGCACGACGGCATCGACGGTAACGCCGAGGCCGGCCGCCGCTTCCAGGATCGCAAGCCCGGTACCGCCGCCTTCTGCGGCCACGCCGTCGAAGCCCCAGAGCGACAGCTGCTCGGTCAGGATGCGCCGGTTCACTTCATTGTCGTCGACGACGAGGATACGCGCGCCCTGCACGTTGATCGGCAACGGCTTCGGCTCAAGGCGGGCAGCCGCGACCGCAAACGGCAGGTTGACGGTGAAGACCGAGCCCTTGCCCCATTCGCTCTCGACGTTGAGATAACCGCCGAAAAGGTCGACAAGCCCGGCCGTGATCGCAAGACCGAGGCCGGTTCCCTCATGCCGCCGGGTCGATGAGGCGTCCACCTGCGAGAATTTGTCGAAGACCGATTCAAGCTTCTCCGACGGGATGCCGATCCCGGTATCCTCGATGCGGATGCTCGCCGTGATCTCGCCGCCGGCGGCCGGCTGGAAGCCGACATCGACGAAGACATGGCCGCGCTCGGTGAACTTGACGGCGTTGCCGACGAGATTGGTGACGATCTGGCGGAAACGCCCGGCGTCGCCGATCACGGCGGCGGGCAGGTCGGGCGCGGCTCGCACCAGGAGCTCGATGTTCTTCTCGGCGGCGTGCGAGGACAAGAGTGTCGCCACGTCCTCCACCGCTTCGGTGATGTCGAAGGCGGCTTTGCGCAGTTTCATCTGCCCGGCGTCGATCTTCGAGAAGTCGAGGATATCGTTGATGATCGTCAGCAGCGCATTGCCCGATTTGACGATGATGTCGACGAAGGTCTTCTGGCGCGTATCGAGGTTGGTCTTAGCGAGCAGCTCCGCCATGCCGAGCACGCCGTTCATCGGCGTACGAATCTCGTGGCTCATATTGGCGAGGAATTCGGATTTGGCGCGATCGGCGGCTTCGGCGCGCGACAGCAGCAGGCGCAGCTCCTCTTCGCGGCTCTTGAGTTCGGTGACGTCAGTAAAAAGCGCCACCCAGTGCTGACCCTTGCTGACCGTCGCATCCATGTTCACCCAGCGCTCGCCGCCGACATGGAAGACGGTGGAAATCGGCAGCCTGGCAGCGATATTGTCGCGCCAGCCCTGCAGGATTTCGGCGGCCGCATCGTGGAAATCGCCACGCGCCGCGCAAAATTCGAACATGCCAATCCAGCCCTCGCCAGGCTCGAGATAGCTGGCCGGAATCTGCAGGATGTCAGAAAGCGCCTCGTTGGACATCCTGATGATGCCGTCCTGAACGATGGCCAGGCCCTGCGGCATGGCGTGTGTCGCGTCGCGCATCAACTCGCCGAGATGTTCCAGCGCGGCGCGGGCCTCGTGGACTTCATTTTCCCGCTCACGCACGGCCGTGATGTCGGCATAGGTGAGCAGAATCCGGTCGTTCGAGATACGGCGGCTATCGAAGATGACGGATTTGCCACCCGCCCAGCCAAGCTCGATCGGCTCGGGCTCCTCGGTTTCGAACAGGTGCTTGCGGAAAGCGTAGATCTCCTCGGGCGTCTGCGTGCCGTCGTAGCGACCGAGCTCATAATTGCGGCGGATGACGTCGATGAAGGGGCGGCCGTCGAAGGGATCGTCGAGCGGCAACTCCCAGATGCTGTAGAACTCGTCGTTGACGGAGAGGATCCGGTGATCGTTATCGAGGATCAGCACGCCGATCGGAAGCGAGCGCAGGATATTCTCTATATCCCGGTGCAGCACCTCTTCGTGCTTCTGCGCCTCGATCAGCGCCTTCTCTCGTTCCTTGAGTGGCGAGATGTCCGAAAAAGAGCCGACGACATAGGGCCGACCATCCGCTGTCACGACGCGGTTGACGCGCGAGAGGACGGAATAGATATGGCCCTCCTTGCTCGGCAGCAGGCTTTCGATCTCCTTCGACTTGCCTCCCTCCAACGCCAGCAGGTTTTCCTGGTAGATCGCCTCGCCCCCGTCCGGACCGAACATTTCGTGTTCGGTCATCCCAAGGACCCGGGAACGGCTATGGCCGCTGAAGGTCTCGTAATACTGGTTGGCGTAGACGAGGCGATGCTTCTCGTCGCGCACGAAGGCTGCGACCGGGAGGTCCTCTAGGATGGTCCGCAGCAGGTCGAGCTCATTGACGCTCTCGTGCCAGGCCGTGTCGCCGACAGCCGCAGGCTTTGCGCCGTTGCGATAGGCGGCGTTGACGACCAGCGGCCGGCCATCTTCGGCAAAGATGCCGATCGGCTGGTCGAGCTGTTCCAGCGCCTCGCGCACGCGGGCGAAATCGGCGGCGGCGGCGCTATCGTCCGCGGCCCGGCGCGGCGGCGCTCGCACTTCGAAAATGCCGAGCACATAAGCCCGGTCCGGTGACGGCGAAAAACTTTCGATCTGGATGCGTTCATGGCCGACACCCGCCGCATCGAAGCAGATGGCGTTTTCCTCGGTGCCGAACACCAGCGCGCGGCGTTCCTTGTCCTCGCGCTCCTCTTCCTCGGGACGGTCGAGAAGCTCGCGGCTGCGCCTGCCGATGAAATCGGAGATCTCGCGGCCTAGAAAGCGGGCATAAGCCTCGTTGACGGCGATATAACGCAGCTCGCTGTTCTTGACATAGGCCGGGGTATCCAGATCAGCGATCCGGCGGCAAGCCAACTCCAGAAGTTCCCCGGCTGATTTCAAAAAATATCGCTCCCGCAATAAATGAAATATCGACTACAAAAACTATAACGCCAAGGCTTTTAACAAGGTTTTAACCATAAATTTCGACAGCGGAATTTTAGGAGCCAGCTCACCAAGCTGAAGATAATTTGAGATTACCAGCCCCGGCTTGCACGAGACTGAAAGGACGCCCGCCATAAATCCTTTCGACGTCGGGATCCGTTGAAATCATGACGAAAATTTAATGCCGAAAGCGCTTGCGCGGCCATTGCGCCGCCGCGATCCGGGCCGAGTCTGCGGCATGGCTTTATGGAAGCCATGCCCATGAAAGGAAAATACCATGTCCGTTCTTCATAAAACCATGGCGACGGGCCTGATTGCGCTGACCTTTGCCGGCGCCTCGCTCGCCACCGCCACCACTGCCGATGCCCGTCCACGCGATGCCTTCTGGGGCGGCCTTGCCGCCGGCGTCGTCGGCGGCGCCCTGCTGTCGGAGGCCGCCCGTCCCGCTTACCCTGTTTACCCTGCCTATCCTGTTTATCGCCCCTATCCCGTCTATAGGACCTATTACCGGCCGTCCTATTGCCATATCGAATGGCGGCACGATCGCTGGGGCGAGCCTTATCGCGTCAAAGTCTGCCCGGAATAGGAAAACCGCATCCGGCGCCGCTTGACCTCCCGGCGGCGCCGACCCAGTGCCCTCAACGACGACCAAATGAAACTGGCGGATTTTCATCCGCCAGCTCAAAGTCGATCAGACCGTATTTTCAATCGTTACGGAGAAAGCTCCTCCAGTACGCGGTCCTTGGTTTCTATCGCAAACAACATCGTGATGATTGCACCGACGATCAGAATGGCTGCGAAGCTCGCAAAGACATACTGGATGCCCATGGAAGACATCACCGTACCGACGAGGATCGGGCCGGCCGATGATCCCAGGCGAAGCCAGGCGCTGCCGGTTCCGGTTCCCAATGCCCTGAGGCGCGTCGGATAGATCTCTGCCGAGTACAGGTAAAGGGAGAATGTGACGGTCTGGACGATCGCATAAGCGAGGCCGGCTAGAACCAAGACCTGGATGGGAGAGGTCGCGCCGAGCCATGCGAGAGCCAGCAGCGGCACGGGAGCGAGAAGCAGCGCACCGGTGTACCAGCGCTTGCGTCCCACTTTGTCGATGAGCAGCGCGCAGATGACGGCGGCGATCACGCCTCCGACCGACGTCAGGAACCCATAAAAGATGCTGGTTTGAAGCGGGAGGTTGAAGACCTGTCGATACAGGGTCGGCAGCCAGGTGATCGTACCGTTGGCAACCGTATAGGCGGTAAACCACATTGCCCAGATGGAAAGCGTCCGCTTCAGGTAAATGCCCTGGAAGAGCTCGCGCCAGTCCGACTTTCGGCGGACCGGCGCCTGGATGAGCTTCGGTTCGGGCAATTCCTTGCCGGCTGCACGAGCACTTTCTTCCATGCGGGTGACGATAGCGTTTGCTTCGCCATAGCGGCCGTTGGCAGCTAGCCAACGCGGTGATTCCTTCAGGAACCAGCGCAGAGGAACCATGATGATTGCGGGAACGAGACCGACGACGAACATCGCCTTCCAGCCGTAAACCGGCACCAAGAAGTAGCCGATCAGCCCGGCGCCGACGAGGCCCAGCAGGAACATGACCTCATAGAGGAGGAAGAACTTGCCGCGCCCCTTCGATCCGATCAACTCGTTGATATAGGCGCTGGCGACCGGGACCTCGCCGCCGGTGCCGATCCCCTGGACGAAACGGAAGGCCATCATCATGCCTGCCCCGGCAGCAAACAGGCATGCGACATCCATGCTGACGAAGAGCAGGATGGTGAACAGGAGAACTTTCAGCCGGCCGATCTTCTCGGCGAGCCAGCCAAACAGGATCGCACCGATCAACTGCCCCAGATAGCCCATCGACAGGATCATGCCTGTCTGTGAAGGGGTCAGGCCCCACTCGCGCACGAGGACGGGCATGGCATAAGCGATGGCGATGACCGTGTAGCCGTCGAAGAACGTTGCGGCGCCGACGATATTGCGCGCCCAGAATACCTCGCGGGTGATGGGAAGGCGCTCCAGACGAGCGCTGATTTCGGCCTGAGGATCAGCGACAGTCGCCGTCTCAGCCGGCATTGGCTGCATGACATTCATTGGTTCCTCCTTCTCGCCCCGTGGCCTACCACTCTCCCGGCCAGGGGCGCTCCTGCTTGATGGTTGCTACTGCGCGTCAGTTCGTCCTGTCAGAGCAATGGCCTTCAAAGACGTTCAAGTCTGCCTCGGCGGGTTTCCATGGTTTCCTCCTCCCTTCGGAATGCGCCCCTGCGACCTGCGCAGGGGCGTCAAGAGGTCACTCGGCAGCCAGCAACTGGTCAACGCGGCCAATACCGGCGGCGTCGAAGGCAGCAAAGATCTCTGCTTCGGCCTTTTCGCCAAGGTTCTTCAGCGGCTCGCGGATCGTGGCGTGATCAAGGATACCACGGTGGACAAGGCCGAGTTTCAGGGCCACGGTGCCTTCCATGTGAGAGCCGCGGTGATAGACGGCACGCGTCACCGGAAGAAGGCGTTCGAAGATCTTGCGCGCTTCCGGATAGTCCTGCGCCTTGCCAGCTTTGATCAGGTCGATCAGCAGTTCCGGCGCGATATTGCCATAACCGACGAGCAGACCGTCGACATCGAACATGGTTGGCAGCAGCCATTCATCATGGCAGCTCAGAACCTGCAGCTTTGGATTGGCCTTCTTCAGCTCCGGAATTTCGACATACCAGCGCTTCATATTGCGCACGCCGTTCTTGGTGGCGACGACGCCTTCCTGTGTGGCAATCGCAAGCTGTGTATCGAGATCGTATGATGCCTTGGTGGCGTCGGGATATTGGAACAGGATGCACTGGAGGCCAGACTCCTGCCAGATTGCCTTGTAGCGATCCTGAGGCGCTCCCTTCTGAAAGCCGAAACGCAGCCAGCCGTGGTTCGGATAGACGAGTGCGCCGGTGGCACCAGCCGCCTTGCATTTCCTGGCCTCTTCAGCGGCGACCCTCGTGCCTTCACCGGTAATCCCGGCAATGATCGGAACGGCACCGTCGACCGCTTCGACATAGGTGCGGATGAGAGCAAGGCGCTCCTCTTCCGTGAGGAAGGTGCCCTCGCCGGCATGGCCGAGGATGACGAGGCTTTTGACGCCTTCCATCGAGACCAGCCATTTGGCGATTTTGGCATTGGCTTTGTGATCAATTTCACCGTCGCGGGTGAAAGCGGTAACGGGGGCCGGGCTCAGCCCGCGCATATCCATCGGTTGCATATTGGTCTCCTCCTTCGTGCAATCGCGGTTCGCTCGCGATCGGTATAGGATCGTTTACGGGAACGTTCCCACTATCGTTCTCGAATTCTCTGGAGTCAATATCTTTTTTGAGGCATGCTGGAGAGCGGCGGCTCAATGCCGACTCGAATGGAAAAGGCTCAATGAATTCAAAGACGGATGAAGTTCAGGGGCAGACCCGTGTCACTATTCACGGCGTCGCTGCCGCAGCCGGTGTCTCCAAGTCTACCGTGTCCCGCATTCTCGACGAAAGGCTTCCCCGCTCCGACAGCGAGACCGCGCGTCGCGTGCGCAAGGTTGCCGAAGAGCTGGGATACGTTCGGGACGTTTCCGCAGCGAGCCTTAGGCGTGGCAACACAATGACAATCGGGGTGATCGTGCCCAGGCTGACGGATACGGTCATGGCCATGCTTTACGAAGCACTGGCCAAGGCCTGCAGCCGTAGTGGCCGCTTCGCGATTGTCGCAACGACCGACGACAAGCCGAAGGCAGACCGGCTTGCGGCCGAGTCTCTGCTGAAGCGCGGTGTCGATGGACTGATTCTTTCGACGGCGCGGGAAGACGATGACTTTCCGGACGAGCTGGCAAAACGCGGTATTCCCTATGTCCTGGCCCTCCGGACGGATGGCCACAGCCTCTCGTCGGTCGGCGATGACAGGCTCGGTGGTTACCTCGCGGCCCGCCATCTCCTCGATCTCGGCCATCGCAAAATTGGCGTCATTGCCGGTCCATCCTATGCCTCCAGTTCGCGAGGCCGCGTGGAGGGTTTCCGCCACGCCCTGGAAGAGGCTGGACTGAATGCAGATCCCTCATACATCATTCCCTCGACATTCGGCATTGAGTCCGGTGCGGTAGCCGTCGAAACCCTGATGCGTCTTAGTCCGCGCCCAACCGCTGTTTTCGCCGTAAACGACAATACTGCCATCGGCGCCTTGTCGGGACTGACGAAACTTGGCCTTTCCGTGCCGCAGGACATCTCGATCGTAGGCTATAACGACATTCCGATTGTCAGCCACCTCCCCACGCCGCTGACGACGTTGCGGGTGCCGTTCGAGCAAATTGCGTCAAACGCCCTTGATCTTCTTGCCGGTGACAACAGTCCTGCCGACGAGCGTATTCGGATCTCGGCCCCAACCCTTATTCCAAGGAAATCGACGGCACCGATACGCTAAAGCTCGCGCCACACGCATACCCCCACTATCTGCACACGATTGCTCGAGTGGGTGCGATCACTCTATTCTCCGATAGCAAATCGCCAGATGTTTCGCAGACCATGCTGCCCTCATTCGGCCGGCATGCGGTGGTCGCATAAAGAGGAAGGACCAGCATGCCGGAACCGCTCAAGAACTTGCTGCATGAAACATTGGTCGGCGATATGGCCGATCGTATTGCCGGCAACGCGCAGATCTTCGATAAAAACCGCTTCGTGACGCTGGCGACCGAGGGCCTCTCCGCGCTGGAGCTGATGGAGCGGTCGGCGCTGATCCGCGACGCGCTGTTTGCCACGCTTCCCGGTGATTTCCGGGAGGCCGCAGCCATTCTCAAGGCCAGCCTGCCCGCCGCCGGCAGGCCGGGGCTCTCAGGCTGGATGCTGCTGCCAGTCAATCAGTTCATCGCCGCACGCGGCCTTGATCACTTCGATCTCGGTCTCGATCTCCTGAAGGCGCTGACGCCGCATTTCACCGCCGAATTCGGCATCCGCCCCTTTATCCACCGCGACCAGCAGCGCGCGCTGGCCATCGTTTCAGGCTGGGTCGACGATCCCGACCAGCATGTGCGCCGGCTGGCGAGCGAGGGAACGCGGCCGCGCCTGCCCTGGGCGATGCGCCTGCCGCAGCTCGTGAAGGATCCGGCGCCGATCCTGCCCATCCTGACCGCGCTGATGGATGATCCGGAGGATTATGTGCGCCGATCCGTGGCCAACAGCCTGAACGATGTCGCCAAGGATCACCCCGATCTGGTCGCCGCCTTCATCGCCGGCCATATCGACGGCGCTTCCTCCGAACGCCGCTGGCTGCTGAAACATGCCTCGCGCACGCTGCTGAAGAACGGCCACGCGCAGGCGCTCGCCAATTTCGGCTTCGCCGCCAGCGATTCGCTCGAGTGCGAACTGCGGCTCGTAAACGGCGAGGTGATGTTCGGCGAAGGGCTGGATTTCGAAATCCGGGTGACGAATGCAGGCGAGCGAGCGCAGTCGCTGATGATCGACTACGCCGTTCACCATGTGAAGAGCGACGGTTCGCTCTCACCCAAGGTGTTCAAGTGCAAGGCGATAATGCTCGCTCCGGGGCAAAGCCATACAATTGAGCGTCGCCACGCCATGCGGCCGATCACGACGCGGCGTTATTATCCAGGCGAACATCGCATCGCCATCCTCGTCAACGGCGCGGAGACCGCATCGCAAAGCTTCGTCCTCGTCATGCCCTCACCTGACCAAGGCTGAGGCTTTCTTGTGCACCGCACTTGACTTTCCACGCGAACTAGCCCAAATGCGGGTCAGCTTTCACCCTTCCGGCCGCCGCGTGAGCGTGCCCCTGCTGAAAAATACAGATGCAGGAAGAAGGGACAAAAGCGCATTTCGATAGAGCGCCGCACTCCCATGAGCGGCCAGAAGCGCTGGAAAGCTTTTTCCAACTCACAAGTTCCCACTTCACGCGGGGTTCTTGACGCCAGAATGAAACCGGATCGCATGGTGCGTTCCGGCGATAGTCATTGTGGCGCCCCGAAAGGTTATACCTTGACTAATTTTGAATCGCTTGGTGTCTCCAAGCCGATCGTCGCTACTTTGTTCCAGCTCGGCATCGAAACGCCGACGCCGATCCAGGAACATGCCATTCCTCTCCTCCTCGAAGGCCGCGACCTGATCGGCCTTGCCCAGACCGGCACCGGCAAGACCGCTGCTTTCGGACTGCCGCTTATCGAAAAGCTGCTCGCCGATGAACGGCGCCCCGACAACCGCACGACGCGCACGCTGATCCTTGCGCCGACCCGCGAACTGGTGAACCAGATCGCCGAGAGCCTGAAGAAATTCATCCGCAAGTCGTCGCTGCGCATCAATGTCGTCGTCGGCGGCGTCTCGATCAACAAGCAGCAGCTTCAGCTTGAAAAGGGCACAGATATTCTCGTCGCCACGCCCGGCCGGCTGCTCGACCTCATCAATCGCCGCGCGATCACGCTGACTGCCGTTCGCTATCTCGTGCTCGACGAAGCCGACCAGATGCTCGACCTCGGCTTCGTCCACGATCTGCGCAAGATCGCCAAGATGGTGCCGAAAAAGCGTCAGACCATGCTGTTCTCGGCGACCATGCCGAAGGCGATCGCCGATCTTGCCGGCGAATATCTCGTCGATCCCGTCAAGGTCGAAGTCACGCCTCCAGGTAAGGCTGCCGACAAGGTCGAGCAGTACGTTCATTTCGTCGCCGGCAAGAACGACAAGACGGAGCTGCTCCGCAAGTCGCTGACCGAAAACCCCGATGGCCGCGCCATGGTCTTCCTGCGCACCAAGCACGGTGCCGAGAAGCTGATGAAGCATCTCGAAAACATCGGCTATTCCGTCGCCTCGATCCACGGCAACAAGAGCCAGGGTCAGCGCGAGCGGGCGCTGAAGGCCTTCCGCGACGGCAGCATCAAGACGCTGATCGCCACCGACGTCGCCGCCCGCGGCATCGACATTCCGGCCGTCAGCCACGTCTACAACTACGACCTGCCTGAAGTGCCCGACGCCTATGTGCATCGCATCGGCCGCACGGCGCGTGCCGGCCGCGACGGCATCGCCATCGCTTTCTGCGCTCCCGACGAAGCCAAGCTGCTGCGTGATATCGAGCGCCTGATGGGCATCGACATCACTGTCGCCAGCGGCGAAGCGCCGGCAAACATCGGCGGCGGCCCCCGTCGCGCCAACGGCAACGGCAACAACCGCAATCGCAATGGCGGCCAGGGTCGCGAAGGTCAGGGTCGTGGCGAAGGCCGTGGCGACCAGAATCGCTCCGAGCATCGCGGCAGCCGTCAGGAACGCCGCCCGCGCCGCGAAGGTGAAGGCAGCGAAGTCCGCGCCGGCGGCGAGGAGCGTCGTCCGCGTCCGGAGCGCCCGACCAGCCGCAACGAGGACTTCCGCGGTCAGCGCCGCGGTGAAGCGACCCCGGATCTCGGCCCCGACAACGATCTGGCCTCGACCTCCGATTTCCGCGCCTCTGCAAAGCCGCAGCGTCCGGCCCATCACGGCGCCCATGCCAATGGTGAGCCGAGCGGTCATCACCGCGGCAACAGCCGCCATGCCCACGGCCGCCCGGCCCGCAAGCATGGCGAGGACCGCGGCCCGCAGCAGGCCCAGGCCGGCGAACCGCGCCGCGACGGCAACGGCGGCAATCGTCGCGGTGGCTCCGGCTCCCGCAACGGTGGCGGCCAGCGCCGCGAACGCGCCTGAACGTCGAACGATTGAAAAGCAAAAAGGCCGGAGATCTCCGGCCTTTTTGTTATCTACGCCTCTGCAGGCCTATGCTCTCTGAACGCCCTGCGGTTCGTCAGATAGACGCCTGTCACGACCACCACGGTGCCGACGATCAGCGGCAGGGTCAGCGGTTCCCCGAAGGCGATGAAGGCTTCGAGAGCAACCGCCGGCGGCATCAGGTAGATCAGCGAGGCGGCGCGTGACACCTGACCCCGGCGGATCAGATAGAGCAGCAGCCCGACGCCGCCCATCGATAGACCGAAGACCGACCAGGCCAGCGCGCCATAGGCCTGCGCGGCGCCATCGAAATGCTGATGCTCGAAGACCAGCGACAGCGGCAGCGTGAGGATCAGCGCGCCGACATATTGCAGGGTCGCGATGGTTCGGAGGTCGCCGGCTTGCAGGTGTTTCTTTTGATAGAGCGTGCCGTAGGTGACGGACGCCATGGCGACGAGATTGATCGCCAGCGGCAGGGCGGCATGCGTGAGATCGGCGGTCGCCGGATCGAGCAGCTTCGGCGAAATGGCGATGGCAATGCCGACGAAGCCAAGGGCAAGGCCGAGTTTCTGTGCCTGCTGCAGCCGCTCGCCGATGAGGAAGGGAGCGGCCATCGCCGTCAACAGCGGCTGCAGCGCCGCGATGATGCCGGATATGCCGGCCGGCACGCCGTTGGCGATCGCCCACCAGAGGCCGGCGAGATAGAAGCCATGCAGGAAGAAGCCGGAATAGACGGCGCGCAGCGCCGCCGCCCGGCTCGGCCATTGCGCCCGCACCACCAGGCAGAGCGCCAGGAATGCCGCCGCCGACAGCGCGTAGCGTATCGAAAGAAAGGTGAAGGGCTCGGAATGCAGCGAGGCGTATTTCGCCACCACCCAGCCCGTGGACCAGAGCAGGACGAAGACGGCGGGGGCAAGGCGATCGAGGGACATGGAGCGGCTCGGGAGAGAAGAGGTGCCGTGCTGATAGCCCTACCCGGCCGCCGCCGTCAAAGGCGAAGCGTTGATGCTTATCTGAAATTTCGCTGATGGCAGCGATCCAGTGGCGGTCGCGCCAGCCCGCGGTTGCCCGCGCATGACCATATTCGACCGTCTACAGCGCCGCGCGTCTTTTCGAGAGGCGCAAAGGACGTTGTAGCACTTTCATTGCGGCATAATTTCACCCTTAAAGCGGAGTCGATTTAAGGGTGAAATTATGCAGTAGGCCGAACGAAAAACAATCACATGCTCAGATTTTGCGCAAGCATCGAGATCCACCATCCGCCATGCCGCACCGCATCACTTTAAATGCCCAGATTTTCACCCGTTTCCAGCAGCGCAAAATCTTTTCCTCGAAATGCGCATGGTTCTTGCATTGCCATTTGCGTTGTATTCAAATGAACAAAAAAGGGGAGCCGAGCCTTTGGCATTTGATGAAATGATTACCGGGGACGAAAGTTCTCGCCCGCCTTATGAAAAATACTTCGAGTGGTACAACAGCCAAGACCGGGCGCATCTGATTGCCAAATCCCGCGATGCGGAAAACATCTTCCGGAAGACCGGCATCACCTTCGCGGTCTACGGCCATGCCGACAGTTCCGAAAAACTCATCCCCTTCGACATCATTCCCCGCATCATCTCCGCCCGCGAATGGCGCAAGCTCGCCCAAGGCATCGAGCAGCGGGTGATCGCGCTTAACGCCTTTCTCGACGATATCTACCATAAGCAGGAGATCATCCGCGCCGGCCGCGTTCCGCGCGAGCTGATCGAAAACAACGTCACCTTCATCCCCGAAATGATCGGTTTCCGGCCGCCCGGCGGCGTCTACACCCACATCGTCGGCACCGACATCGTGCGCACCGGCGAGGACCAGTTTTACGTGCTGGAGGATAATGCCCGCACGCCCTCCGGTGTCAGCTACATGCTGGAAAACCGGGAAACCATGATGCAGATGTTCCCTGAGCTCTTTCACGAGAACAAGGTGCAGCGTGTCGAGGATTATCCCTATCTGCTGCGTCAAAGCCTCGCCTCGCTCGCCCCTCCCGGCTGCAAGGGCAAGCCTCGCGTCGCCGTGCTGACGCCGGGCATCTACAATTCCGCCTATTACGAGCATTCGTTCCTCGCCGACATGATGGGCGTCGAACTGGTCGAGGGTGCGGATCTGCGCGTCATCGACGGCAAGGTGAAGATGAGGACGACACGCGGTTACGAAGCGATCGACGTGCTCTACCGCCGCGTCGACGACGATTTCCTCGATCCCCTGACCTTCCGATCCGATTCCGCGCTCGGCATTCCCGGCATCATGGATGTCTACCGCTCCGGCAACATCACCATCGCCAATGCGCCGGGCACCGGCATTTGCGACGACAAGGCGATCTACTCCTATATGCCCGAGATCGTCGAATTCTATACCGGCCGCAAGGCGCTGCTCGAAAACGTGCCGACCTGGCGCTGTTCGGAAGCCGACAGCCTGAAATATGTGCTGGAACACCTGGAAGAGCTCGTGGTCAAGGAGGTGCACGGCTCCGGCGGCTACGGCATGCTGGTCGGCCCGACGGCGTCGAAGAAGGAGCGCGCCGATTTCGCCGAGAAGCTGAAAGCCAAGCCGAACAATTACATCGCCCAGCCGACGCTGTCGCTCTCCACCGTGCCGATCCTCGTCAACAAGGGCATTGCGCCGCGCCATGTCGACCTTCGCCCCTATGTGCTTGTATCCGACAAGGTACAGATCATTCCAGGCGGGCTCACCCGCGTGGCGCTGAAGCAAGGCTCGCTGGTGGTCAATTCCAGCCAGGGCGGCGGCACCAAAGACACTTGGGTATTGGAGGACTGATGCTCGGAAGAACAGCAAACGGCCTCTACTGGATGTTTCGTTACATCGAGCGCGCCGAAAATATAGCCCGCCTGATCGATGCGGGGTTGCGCATGTCGCTGACCCGCAGCAGCACTGGCGATGACAATTGGGATGGCGTGCTGCAAAGTGCGGGCGTGCGCGAGGCTTATGACGAAGGCCACAACAAGCTGACCAACGCCGACGCGATCGACTATCTCCTGCGCGATCGCACCAATCCGTCGAGCGTCATGTCTTGCATCGATTCCGGCCGCAACAATGCCCGCATGGTGCGCACGGCGCTGACGCGTGAGACCTGGGAAGCCACCAACGAATGCTGGATCGACCTGAAGTCACTGCTCGAAAAGCGCGTCAAGGCGGCCGAAATGCCAGAGGTGATCGATGTCATCAAGCGCCGCGCCGGCCTCATTCGCGGTGCCTTCCATGGCTCGACACTGCGCAACGAGCTCTATAATTTTGCCCGCATCGGCACCTTCATCGAGCGGGCCGACAATACCAGCCGCATCCTCGACGTGAAATATTACGTGCTGCTGCCCTCGGTCTCGGCTGTCGGCTCTTCCCTCGACAACGTGCAGTGGGAATCGATCCTGCGCTCGGTCTCCGCGCACCGTGCCTATAGTTGGGCCTATGACGGCGAATACCGGGCAATGAACATTGCCGACTTCCTGACCCTCAATGTCCAGATGCCGCGCTCGCTTGCCTATTGCTACGAGAAGATCGTCAGCAATCTCGGCTATCTGGCCCAGGATTACGAGGCGCGGCTCCCTGCCCACGATACCGCGGATTCAATCCGCACGACACTGCAGACGAGGGCGATCCGGGATATCATGGATCAGGGCCTGCACGAGTTCCTGGAGGATTTCGTCTCGCGCAATAACAAGCTCGGCGCGGAAATTTCCGACGGCTACCGGTTCTATGTATAAGCGGATAACAATATGAGACTGAAGATCAGCCACCTCACCGAATACCGCTACGACGAACCGGCGCAATTCTCGCTGCAACGGCTACGGCTGACGCCGCCGACAAACGCCACTCAAAAAGTACTCGGTTGGGCCCTGAAGGTCGAGGGCGCTACGCCGGAGGTCGAATATGACGACCAGTACGGCAATCACGTCAATCTGGTCTCGCTGGAAGGCGAGCAGGACGTAACGCGTATCCTCGCCGAAGGCGAGGTCGAGACAGGGGATAACAACGGCGTCACCGGCCCGCATACCGGCTTCTGCCCGCTTTGGCTCTTCCTGCGCGACACGCCGCTGACCAAGGGTGGCAAGCTGGTGAAGGAACTGATCAAGGGCGTTGGTGGCGATAACGAGCTTGCCCGCATGCATGCGCTGATGGCGGCGATCCACGAAACGGTCGATTACAGGCCCGGCACCAGCAATACCGAGACGACGGCCGAGCAGGCGCTGGAGAGGAAGAGCGGCGTCTGTCAGGACCATGCGCATATTTTCATTGCCGCCGCCCGCGCCCTGCAGGTGCCGGCGCGTTACATCTCCGGTTATTTGATGATGGAGGAAAAGATCGAACAGGCGGCGACCCATGCCTGGGCAGAGGCGCATATTCCCGGCCTCGGCTGGGTCGGCTTCGATCCCGCCAACGAGATCTGCCCGGATGCCCGTTACATCAGAGTCGCCTCCGGCCTCTGCTATCGTGATGCCGCGCCGATTTCAGGCATGCGCATCGGCACGCCGGGCGAAACGCTGTCGGTCACCGTGAAGGTCGAGGATGGCGGACAGATGCAAAGCCAGAGCCAAAGCTGAGCCGGGCATACAGACAGCTTTACCGCACCTGCGATAGGGCCGATGGAATAGCTGCCGAACGCGCCGCGAAACAAACATGTTGGACTTGAATATAGAGCCCGGCGGTCCCGAAATTTCGCCTGATTCCGGCACGCGGCGCACGTTATAATTGCCGTTCCTCAATTTTTCATTGCAGACTAAACTCTATTTTAAGGCCGCAGGCACAAGCTTGTCTGCGGCGACGCCTGGTGTATTTCGGCAGGCGCCGTTCAAGAAGCGGCATGATGCAGGCTTTCATGATGATGTTCAGCTGCCGGCACGGATGAGGCGACGAACGCGCCCTCCGATGAGGGCGGCCTGTTTGTTTCTGGGATTTAACGGGATCGTCCATGCCTCTTCTTATCGTCGACGACAGCGAATCTAGCCTTCTCGCCCTTGAGACCGCCGTCCGTGGTTTCGCCGGCTGTGTGGTCGAAAGCTTCACCAATCCGCTCGAAGCCCTTGATCGCTGCCAGGCCGTCGATTTCGACGTCGTGCTGGTCGATTATATGATGCCTCAGATGAACGGTATCGAGATGATCCGCAGGCTGCGCCGCCAGCCGGGCTATGAGGATGTGCCCGTTGTGATGATCACCTCGCAGGCGAAGCGGTCGGTTCGGCTGGAAGCGCTGGAGGCCGGCGCCACGGATTTTCTCGCCAAGCCCTTCGACCCGTTGGAACTGCAGGCGCGCGTCCTCAACCTGATGGCCCTGCATAAGGCCCAGCTGGCGCTTGCCGACCGGGCAAAATCACTCGACATGGCCTTCCGGCATGCCACAGAACAGGCCGACATGCGCGAACAGGAGATCATCTGGTGCCTTGCCCAGGCGATGGCCTCGCGTGACGGCAATACCGGCGATCATATCGAGCGCGTCGCCAATATCGCCGAGCTGATTGCCGAAGGCCTCGGCCTCGATCGCATCCAGCGGCGCAATATCTATCTCGCCGCTCCCCTGCACGATATCGGCAAGATCGCCATTCCCGACGCCATCCTGCAGAAGCCGGGTAAGCTCGAGCGGCACGAGATCGAACGCATGCGCGAGCATGTCCCGATCGGTGTCGCCATTCTTGCCAACAGCTCCGCCGAGCTTTCGCGCGTCGCAACCGCCATCATCGCCGGCCATCATGAGAAATGGGACGGAAGCGGCTATCCCAAGGGCCTGTCCGGCGACGCAATCCCGATCGAAGCCCGCATCGTCGCTGTCGCCGACGTCTTCGAAGCGCTCTGCTCCGACCGGCCCTACAAGCAGGCATGGCCGATCGAGCAGGCCTACGAGGAAATCATCGCCTGCAGCGGATCGCATTTTGACCCCGCCTGCGTCGCCGCGTTCCGCCGCAAATGGCCGGCGATCCGCGCACTCTTTGAACACGGCGCCGACGAAGACCACCGCATGGCGGTGTTGAACGGCTGATTGCCATCGGCCGGGAAGAACAAGAAAAAGGCGGGGCAATGCCCCGCCTTTTCATCTATTTCAGTCTCTTTCCACCCTGTCAGTGGCTGTCCTTGCCGACAGCGTTTCCGCGACATCCCTTGAGGAAGTCGAGGTCGGCGCCGGTATCGGCCCCTTCGACATGCTGCTGATGCAGGAAGGCATAGCCTGATTTGGGCAGATCGTGGTTCGGCTGCCATTCGGCAAGCCGCCGCGCCAGTTCCTCCTCGGAAATGTCAAGATGCAGACGACGGTTCGGCACGTCGAGCTCGATCATGTCGCCGTTTTTCACGACCGCCAGCGGCCCGCCGACAGCCGCTTCCGGCGAGGTGTGCAGGACGACGGTACCGTAGGCCGTTCCGGACATGCGGGCGTCGGAAATGCGCACCATATCGAGGATGCCCTTCTTCAGCACCTTCGGCGGCAGCCCCATATTGCCGACCTCGGCCATCCCGGGATAGCCCTTCGGCCCACAGTTCTTCATGACCATGATGCAGGTTTCGTCGATGTCGAGGTTATCGTCGTTGATCTTGGCCTTGTAGTCGTCGATGTCCTCGAAGACAACAGCCCTGCCCTTGTGCACCAGCAGATGCGGCGAAGCCGCCGAAGGCTTCAGCACCGCGCCCTTCGGCGCGAGGTTGCCGCGCAGCACGACGATGCCGCCCGAAGCTGTCAGCGCCTTTTCGGCCGGCAGGATAACGTCTTCGTTCCAGTTGACGACGTCCTTGACCTCGTCCCAGACGGTTTCGCCGGATACCGTCAGCGCGTCCTTGTGCAGGAGGCCTGCTTCGCCGAGGCGCTTCAGCACCACCGGCAGGCCGCCGGCATAGAAGAACTCCTCCATCAGATACTTGCCCGACGGCATCAGGTTGACGATGGTCGGGACGTCACGGCCGCAGCGGTCCCAGTCATCAAGCGAAAGATCAATGCCGACACGGCCGGCGATGGCGAGCAGGTGGATGACGGCATTGGTCGATCCACCGATGGCCGCGTTGGTGCGAATGGCATTCTCGAAGGCTTGCTTCGTCATGATCTCGGAGGGCTTCAGGTCATCCTTGACCATCTGCACGATACGCCGGCCGGTCAGCTGCGCCATGACCTTGCGGCGGGAATCGACGCCCGGGATCGCAGCATTGCCAGAGAGCGCCATGCCGAGCGCCTCGGCCATGGAAGCCATGGTGGAGGCGGTGCCCATGGTGTTGCAGGTGCCTGACGAACGGCTCATCGAGGCTTCCGCCTCGAGGAATTCGGCCTGCGTCATCTCGCCGGCCTTCACCATTTCGGAAAACTTCCACAGATGCGTGCCCGAGCCGACCCGTTCGCCACGGAAATAGCCGTTCAGCATCGGTCCGCCTGTGACGACGATCGAAGGCAGGTCGCAGGAAGCCGCCCCCATGATAAGCGACGGCGTGGTCTTGTCGCAGCCCACCAGCAGTACGCAGCCATCCATCGGCTGGCCGCGGATTGCCTCTTCTACCGCCAGCGCGGCAAGATTGCGGTACATCATCGCGGTCGGGCGGAAGGTGTTTTCGGATGCCGAGAACACCGGCACCTCAAGCGGGAAGCCGCCGGCCTCCCATACGCCCGCCTTCACCTTCTCGGCGAGCTCTCTGAGATGACCGTTGCACGGGGTCATATCCGACCAGGTGTTGAGGATGCCGATCACCGGCCGGCCGTCGAACAGGTCGTGCGGATAACCCTGGTTCTTAAGCCAGCCGCGGTGATAAATCACGTCGCGGCTCGTACCGCCGTACCATTCCTGCGACCTCAGCCTGCGCGGCCATTCCGCTTTCTTTTTCATCGTCTCTATCCTTCAGGATATCGCCGGACCGCCTCGTACGGCCCGGGTTATCGCACTTGTCTCAAGCCAGGGTGTAGGCGGTCTTGACGGTTGTGTAGAATTCGGCGGCGTACTTGCCCTGCTCGCGCGGGCCGTAGGACGAGCCCTTGCGGCCGCCGAACGGCACGTGGAAATCGACGCCTGCCGTCGGCAGGTTGACCATCACCATGCCGGCCTCGGAATTGCGCTTGAAGTGCGTGGCATGCTTCAGGCTGGTGGTGGCGATGCCGGCGGAGAGCCCGAACGGCGTGTCGTTGGCGATGGCAAGCGCCTCGTCGTAATCCTTCGCCCGGATCACCGAGACCACAGGCCCGAAGATCTCCTCGCGCGAAATGCGCATCTGGTTGGTCGCTTCGGTAAACAGCGTCGGCTGCAGGTAGAAGCCGGGCGTGTCGCGCGAGATCACCTCTCCGCCGAAGGCGAGTTTGGCGCCTTCCGACTTGCCGATCTCGATATAGTCGGTGTCGGTCTTCAGCTGCCGCTCATCGACGACGGGGCCGATATGTGTGCCGGCCTTCAGCGCGTTGTCGACGACGAGTGTCTTCAGCTTGTCGGTGAGTGCCGCGACGAACTTGTCGTGGATGCCTTCGGTGACGATCAGGCGCGAGGAAGCGGTGCAGCGCTGGCCGGTCGAGAAGAAGCCGGAATTGGCGGCGGCCTCGACGGCGACGTTGAGATCGGCATCGTCAAGCACGACCATCGGGTTCTTGCCGCCCATTTCCAGCTGGAACTTGCGGTTATGCTCGATGGAGGCGGCGGCGACGCGCCTGCCGGTGCCGGTGGAACCGGTGAAGGTGATGCCGTGAACGTCGGGGCTTTCGAGCATGGCCTGGCCGACGACCGAGCCCTTGCCCATGACGAGGTTCAGCACGCCCTTCGGCAGGCCGGCGCGGTTGAGGATATCGACGATCGCCCAGGAACAGGCGGGCACCAGTTCGGCCGGCTTGAACACGATGGTGTTGCCGTAGCAGAGCGCCGGCGCGATCTTCCAGGCCGGAATGGCGATCGGGAAGTTCCACGGCGTGATGATGCCGATGACACCGAGCGCCTCGCGGGTGATCTCGACGCCGATATTCGGGCGAACCGACGGAATGACTTCACCGGCCAGCCTGAGCGCTTCACCGGCGAAGAATTCGAAAATCTGCGACGCGCGGATCACCTCGCCGGTGGCTTCCGGCAGCGTCTTGCCTTCTTCGCGGGCAAGCAGCGCGCCCAGTTCGTCCTTGCGCGCCATGATCTCGTCGCCCGTCTTCTTCAGGATGACGTGGCGCTCCCAGATGCCGGAGAGCGACCAGGCCGGGAAGGCGGCTTTGGCGGCGGCAATGGCGTTTCTCGTGTCATCAGCGCTTCCGTCGGCATAGAGGCCGACGACCTCATTCGTATCCGACGGGTTGATGTTCTTCGTCGCGTTCGAGCCGACCCATTCGCCGGCGATCAGATTTTGATAAATGGTCATGGGCTTAACAAGCCTCCTTTACCGTTTACGAGCAAAGAGCCGGCCGCCGAATGCGGCCAGGTCCTGAATTACAGCTGCCTGACGGCGATCTCTTCCTCGGCGGCCACCTTCAGCGGGTTGCGGAGCGCCAGGCCGAATTCGGCAACTTCGATCTCGAAGACGTCGCCCTCTTCGGTCTTGACGCCGTCGGCAAAGGAAAGGGTCGCCGTGCCGAACATATGGACATGAACATCGCCCGGAGCACGGAAGAGGCCATATTTGAAATGGTGATATTCCAGATTGGCGAAGGTGTGCGACATGTTCGCCTCACCTGATAGGAACGGCTTTTCGAAGATCACCTTGTCGCCGCGCTTGATGCGCGAAGTGCCGCGAATATCCTCAGGCGCCGCGCCGACGCGGATTTCCGGGCCGAAGCTGGCCGGGCGCAGCTTCGAATGGGCGAGATAGAGATAGTTGATCCGCTCGGTAACGTGATCGGAAAATTCGTTCGACAGCGCAAAACCGATACGGAAGGGCGAGCCGTCCTTGGCGATCACGTAGATGCCGGCCATCTCCGGCTCCTCGCCGCCGTCGAGCGCGAAGGAAGGCGAGATGAGCGGCGCGCCGGGGGCTGCGGCGCCATGGCCGTTGCCCTTGTAGAACCATTCGGGCTGGACGCCCTTTTCGCCGGCCTTCGGCTTGCCGTTCTCGAGACCCATCTTGAACATCTTCATCGAGTCCGTGAGGGTTTCCTCGGCGGCTTCGGTGGTCTTCTTGTGCATGGAATCGCGCGTTGCCGCCGAGCCCAAATGTGTCAGGCCGGTGCCGGTCAGATGCAGGTGCGCGGCATCTGGATGGGTGATCGGCGGAAGGAAGCGGCCTTCCGCATAGGCCTTTTCAAGATCGACGGCATCGCCGTAGCCATGGGCTTCGATGACCGAGGCAAGAGACTTGCCGCCGTCTGCGGCTTCCATCGCCAGCGCATAGACGCTGACGGCGTTCTTGACCGACCTTGCAGCGTCGCCCTGCTCACGCACGGCGACGATGATCTCTCCGTTTGCACCCTTGATCTGTGAAATAAGCACGTCTTCGATCCTTCTCGTTTCGGCGAAGACAGGAAAAAGCTCCGCCTGTCCGGCTCCATCAGGAGCCGGAATCCATCATTCATAGGACTGCGAATGCCTGGCTGGCGCCTTGAGGCGCTCAGCCCTTGTTCTTGTTGTAAACGTCGAAGAACACTGCGGCGAGAAGCACGAGGCCCTTCACCATCTGCTGGAAGTCGATGCCGAGCCCGACGATCGACATCCCGTTATTCATGACGCCCATGATGAACGCGCCGATGACCGCGCCGGTGATCTTGCCGACGCCGCCGGACGCCGAGGCGCCGCCGATGAAGCAGGCCGCAATGACGTCGAGCTCGAAACCGACGCCGGCCTTCGGCGTTGCCGAGTTCAGGCGAAGCGCGATGATCATGCCGGCAAGGCCTGCAAGCACGCCCATATTGACGAAGGTGTAGAAGCTCAGCCGCTCGGTATTGATGCCTGAAAGCTTGGTCGCCTTCGAATTGCCGCCCATGGCATAGATGCGACGGCCGATCGTGGTCCGGCGAGTGATGAAGGCGTAGATCGCAATCAGCACCAGCATGACGACGAGAACGTTCGGCAGGCCCTTATAGGTGGAGAGCAGATAGCCGATCCACAGGATGGCGAGCGAAACGACCAGGTTCTGGACGATGAAGAAACCCATCGGCTCGACATCGATCCCGTGGTCTTCGTTCACCTTGCGGCGGCGCCAGGCGAGGTAGAAGAGGATGACAGGCAGGATCACGGTCAGGATCAGCGAGGTCGACTGCACGGGTGTGCCGGCAATGTCGATCATGTCGCCCGGCAGGAAGCCGGTGCTGATAACCTGGAACTCCTTCGGGAACGGACCGATATTCTTGCCGTTCAGAACTGTCAGCGTCAGGCCGCGGAAAACAAGCATGCCGGCGAGCGTCACGATGAACGACGGAATGCGATGATAGGCGATGAAATAGCCCTGAGCCGCGCCGATGATACCGCCCACGATCAGGCAGATCAGTCCGGCAAGCCAGAAATTCATGCCCCATGACACGGTGAAGATCGCCGCGAGCGCGCCGACGAAGGCGACGATCGAGCCCACCGACAGGTCGATATGGCCGGCGACGATGACGAGCAGCATGCCGAGCGCCATGATGACGATGAAGGAGTTCTGCAGAACAAGGTTCGTCAGGTTGACCGGCTTGAAGAGAATGCCGCCGGTATAGAACTGGAAGAACACCATGATCGCGACGAGTGCGATGAGCATGCCGTATTCACGAATATTGCCGCGGATATAATCGGCAACGGAAACGACGTTGCTATGCTCGGTTGTCGGGTTGACCGGAGTCATTGTCTCTTCTCCCCTGAGCGCATGATAGCGCGCATGATAGTTTCCTGGCTTGCTTCTCCCTTCGGCAATTCCGCGACGATGCGTCCTTCGTTCATCACGTAGATGCGGTCACATGTGCCAAGCAGTTCGGGCATTTCCGACGAGATCATCAGAACGCCCTTTCCATCGGCGGCAAGCTGGTTGATGATAGTATAGATTTCGTACTTTGCGCCAACGTCGATGCCGCGGGTCGGCTCGTCGAGGATCAAAATATCGGGATCGGAAAACAGCCACTTCGACAGCACGACCTTCTGCTGGTTGCCGCCCGAAAGATTGACCGTTTCCTGGAAGACGCCGGAGGAGCGGATGCGCAGCTTCGACCGGTAATCGGTCGCGACCCTCATCTCCTTGATGTCGTCGATGACGCTATTGCTCGAAATCCCATTGAGGTTGGCAAGCGTCGTATTGTGCAGGATGCTGTCGCTGAGCACGAGACCGAGTTGCTTGCGGTCCTCGGTGACATAGGCAAGACCGGCGTCGATCGCCTTGCGCACAGTGCTGACATCGACAGCCTTGCCATTGACGAAGACCTCGCCGCTGACTTTGTGGCCATAGGATTTGCCGAAAACACTCATCGCGAATTCGGTGCGGCCGGCACCCATGAGACCGGCAATGCCGACGACCTCGCCCTTGCGGACGTTGACGTTGATGTCGTGCAGCACTTGGCGGTCGCGGTGCTGCTGGTGATAGGCGTTCCAGTTCTTCACTTCGAAGATCGTCTCGCCGATCGGCACGGAGCGCGGCGGATAACGGTCGGCCAGATCTCGGCCCACCATGTTCTTGATGATGATGTCTTCGCTGATCTCGTCCGTGTGACAGTCGAGCGTCTTGACGGTCATGCCGTCGCGCAGGACCGTGATCTGGTCGGCGACCTTGCGGATCTCGTTCAGCTTGTGGGAAATGATGATCGAAGTGATGCCCTGGTTGCGGAACTCGATCAGCAGATTGAGCAGCGCGTCCGAGTCCTTTTCATTGAGCGAAGCGGTAGGTTCGTCGAGGATGAGCAGCTTGACGCTCTTCGACAGCGCCTTGGCGATCTCGACGAGCTGCTGCTTGCCGACGCCGATGTCGGTGACCAGCGTGTTCGGAGATTCCCGCAGACCCACCTTGGTCAGCAGCTTCTTCGTGCGGTTGAACGTCTCTTCCCAGCTGATGACGCCGTTCTTGGCATTCTCGTTGCCGAGGAAGATGTTCTCGCCGATCGAAAGCAGCGGCACGAGCGCCAGTTCCTGGTGGATGATGACGATGCCGATTTCTTCGGAGTCCTTCAGGACCCTGAAGTTGCGCGTCTCGCCTTCATAGACGATGTCGCCTTCATAACTTCCTGTCGGATAGACGCCTGATAGCACTTTCATCAGGGTCGATTTGCCGGCCCCGTTTTCGCCCACCAATGCGTGGATCTCACCCTGGCGAACCTTGAGGTTCACGTTCTCCAGCGCCTTGACGCCCGGGAACGTCTTGGTGATGCTCCGCATTTCGAGGATGGTATTGTCCATAGTCAAAGTTCCAGCGCCTCCAGCCGTCGAGCGGCTAGGCGATCATAAAATCGAAGACCGGAACCCGCAAGCGCGGGTTCCGGTCCCTCTCATTACTTCAGCTTGTCTTCGGTGTAGTAACCGCCGTCGACGAGGATCTGCTTGTAGTTGGTCTTGTCGACGGCAACCGGCTTCAGCAGATAGGACGGAACGATCTTGACGCCGTTGTCGTAGGTCTTCGTGTCGTTGACCTCGGGCTCCTTGCCGGACATGACGGCATCGACCATGGCAACGGTGACCTTGGCGAGTTCGCGGGTGTCCTTGAAGACCGTCGAGTGCTGTTCGCCAGCAATGATCGACTTGACCGACGGAACTTCAGCGTCCTGACCGGAAACAACCGGGAGCGGCTGGTCCGGAGTACCGTAGCCGACGCCCTTCAGCGACGAGATTATGCCGATGGACAGACCGTCATAGGGAGACAGGACGGCATTGACCTTGGCGTCGGTGTAGTTCGCCGAGAGCAGGTTGTCCATGCGGGCCTGGGCCGTTGCAGCGTCCCAACGCAGCGTGCCGACCTTGTCCATGCCGGTCTGGCCGGACTTCACGACGAGCTTGCCGCTGTCGATGTAAGGCTGCAGAACCGACATTGCGCCGTCATAGAAGAAGAAGGCGTTGTTGTCGTCCGGCGAACCGCCGAACAGTTCGATGTTGAACGGGCCCTTGCCGTCCTTGACGCCGAGGGCGTCGACGATGGAGCCAGCCTGCAGAACGCCGACCTGGAAGTTGTCGAAGGTGGCGTAGTAGTCGACGTTGGCCGAGTCGCGGATCAGGCGGTCGTATGCGATCACCTTGATGTTGGCGTCATGAGCCTTCTGGAGAACGTCGGAAAGCGTCGTGCCGTCGATCGAAGCGATGACGAGAACCTTGGCACCCTTGGTGACCATGTTTTCGATCTGCGAAAGCTGGTTCGGAATATCGTCGTCAGCATACTGCAGGTCGGTCTTGTAGCCAGCGGCCTCGAGCTGCTTGACGATGTTGTTGCCGTCGTCGATCCAGCGAGCCGAAGACTTCGTCGGCATCGCGATGCCGACAAGCCCCTTGTCCTGCGCCATTGCCGGCATAACGAACGAAGCGACGCCGAAGGCAGCCGCAGCCATCAATGAGATAATGGATTTCATTTCTCTCTCCCTTGTTAATAGAGCAGCGGACGAAAAATCGCCCGCCCCGAAACTGTGGCAGGTTCCGTATTGGATAGTTACTTCAGATGGTGAGAAACGAAGTAGGTCTCCTCCACGATCTCACACGTGTTGAGTGCCAACCAGCACACGGCGGCAAACTGGTATGGATTCCTATAACTGTCAAATAGAATAAGTGGTAATATGCATAACAATTTTGGTATATCGTTAAAAAGTATTACTTTTGATGGAGCGCAGTGAGGAGGCTGCAACCATGACGATTGTTTCTGAGCCATTTTCGATGGATCACGTCGATATCCACAGCGATAATTTCGGCGATGACAGCCTGTTACGCGCAGGACTTAAGCTGAATCACCTGCGCATGATCGTCGCAATCGAAGATAGCGGACAGATTTCCGCCGCAGCCGAGGTTCTGAACATTTCGCAGCCTGCCGCGTCGCGGATGTTGTCCGAAATGGAATCGATCACCAAGACGTCGCTCTATGAGCGCGTGGCCCGCGGCGTGGTGCTGACGACCTTCGGCGCAGCGCTTGCTCGAAGGGCTCGGAAGATCCTCCTGGAGCTGCGCGAGGCGAGCCGCGAGATCGGTGAATTGAAAAGCGGCAAGGGCGGCTCGGTCTTCATCGGCGCAGTGACGGCGCCGGCCATGAGCCTCGTCGTGCCGGCAATCAACAAGGTGCGCAAGGCCTATCCCGGCATTGAGATCAACATCCAGGTGGAGACGAGCAACGTGCTTGCCCGCGAGCTGCTCGCCGCCCGCCATGACTTCATCATCGGCCGCATTCCCGATGATCTCAATCCGCGCCTGTTCGAGGTGAAGGAGATCGGCATCGAACGGGCTTGCCTGATCGTGCGCAGCCGCCATCCGCTCATGAAGCAAAAGACGAGCAGCCTCGCCGAGGTCAGGGATTACGACTGGGTGTTCCAGCCGCCGGGTACGCTGCTGCGCCGCACGATCGAGGACGTCTTCCTGTCGCGTGGCGTGGCGTTGCCCGAAAACATCGTCAACACCTCCTCGCTGCTTTTGACCTGCGCCATCATCTGCGAAACCGATGCGATCGCTCCCGTCGCCGTCGATGTCGCGCAGTTCCTTGCAAGCCAGGGCTCGAAGGCTTCCGATGTGCGCATGCTGCCGATCGATTTCGACATCAACGTCAAGCCCTACAGCATGATCACCGCCAGAGAACGGGCGCTGCCGCCGAGTGCAAGGCTGCTCTACGACATCATCCTCGAGGAGAGCCGCAAGCAGGCCGGCTGACGACAGCCGCAAGCCCTGCGCCATCTTGCTCTCTTTTAATACGCCTCGAGCAATTCCAGCAAAAGTGTGTAGTGGTTTTGCGTCCGGAATTGCGTGAACAAGGAGATAGAGCATTTCCGTGGTTCGAAGAAAAAGCGGAAATGCTCTCAAGGAAGGCGGGATGCTGTTCGGGCAGTCGGTATTTCAATCAGTCCTCGAGCGGCTGAAGGCGGAGGACGAGACGGACGAAGGCGCCGAGGCGCCGGCGGCCCATCGGGTGCCGGGCCTTGCGACCGGGCTTGCCTTCGATGTCATGGAAGGTGTCTCGGCCGCCTCACAACGCGTCGGCCAGGCCTATTTCGACAATCTGGATCTCGATCCCGCCGCCGCGCTCGCGGAGGAACCGGCGTCTGCGCCTCCACCCGAGCCCGTCATGCCGGACCATCTCGCCCGCATCGCTCCGGAAGAGATCGCTGCAGAACTGGCGATCGTTGCCGCCGATACCCAACAGACACTGAACGAGAAGCGGCGCGCCTTTGCCAAGGCCAATCATCCTGATGGCGTCGCAGAGCCTTTCCGCGACAATGCCAACAGGCGCATGATGATCGCCAATCTGCTGATCGACGACGCGATGCGCCGCCTGTCGCACAGCTGAAGCTTTCTCGCGAACGCAGGCAAACATTCCGAGGCTTTGGAAGAGCCGCCGTTTCCGGCTCGATTCGCGAGCTCTATATGGGCTGTTTTTCCTGCGCTTCAACCGGTGCTCATGGTGCTCAGTCTGATTCTTTCGCGCTCGGGTAGCAGAGAAATATGCTGCTTTTTACTACCGGCAATAGCGTATTTCGGGACCCCCGTAGACCATGCCTACGCCCTTGTCGGTAGGACCTAGCGCAATTTAGCGAAATTGAATGCGATACAACCCAGTGTAACATAGGGCGGTGTAAATGTTTTCAGGAGAGCGCCGACATGTCATCTACGGAAGATCCGAAGCTACCACGCAATACTGCGCGCAGACATTTTCTAGGTGTAGCCGCAGCCGCCGGAGCTCGTCTTGCCGGCGTGGCCGCCTTGGCCACAGCAATTACCACCTCTCCGGCCAACGCGCTGGGGCGGCTTTGGGGACGGGGCGGCACCGGTGGAAACGGCGGCTCTGGCGGGGGCGGTGGCTCAGGCGGAAGTGGTGGCTCCAGTGGCGGTGGCGGCAGCGGGAGCGGCCCACAATGTTTCCTGCGGGGAACGGCGATCCTCACGGATTGCGGTGAGAAGCCTGTCGAGGATCTGCGCATCGGCGATCGCATTGCCCTTCCTGACGGTAGCACCCGTCCGGTAAAGTGGGTCGGCCGCCAAAGTTTCAAGAAGAGCGGCGCGCGCTGGCAGAAGGACGTCGTGCCGATCCGGGTTTCCCGCCACGCACTGGACGGGCACACACCTCATTCGGATCTCTATCTGTCGCCTGGCCATGCGCTGCACCTGAACGGCATTCTGATCCAGGTGAAGGACCTCGTGAACGGCAAGACGATTGCATCGGTCACTCCCGCCGCCGACGTATCGATCGATTACTATGCCGTCATGCTCGATACGCACGAAGCTATCCTTGCCGAAGGTGCTGAGGCCGAGTCCTTCCATCTGAAGAACAGCAATCACGAGAACTTCTGCAATTTTCCAGAGTACGAGCGCCTCTATGGCAAGGAACGCATCGTGATGACATCTTTTGCGCCGTTGCTGGGAGGTGGCTGGTCACATTTGAAAGCGCTTCTCCTGCTCGGCGTTTCGCCGCTGGTCCCGATGCACGATCCATTCGGGGATGCCTGCGAAAAGATCGACGCGAAAGCCAAGGAACTGTCACTCTGACAGGACGGGAATGCGCCGGAGATCGGGCTGGCTGCACGCGAAGCCGTGCGTCGGTTTTGCGATCGTATCAAACAAAAACGTCAAGCGTGGCGCGCATCGGAAAGATCGCGCCACGCTTCGATTATTCGGCCCTCTTCTCTTCGTCTACTGCCGCTCGTCCCCGCCCGCGTCATCGGGTGTGACTACTGCCGCCGTGTCCGGTGAAGGCCCAGATCAGCATATAGAGACACCCACACCGCCGGCCAGCACCCCCGACGGTATTGCCTCTGCCCTTCCTCGACAATGCGACGAAGCGGATGATGCTCGCCAATCTGCTGATCGAAGCGCTGCGGCGAATCGCCCGCTGATTATTCCGCCTGCCCGTCCTTGGAAGGCTTTTCAGCGGTCGCCGCAGGCCCTTCTTCTTCCTCGGCGTCAGGCTGCGCGGCCGGCTCGGCGGCTGGTGGCTGCGGCTTGAAGGTCCAGAACAATATATAGAAGGAATAGGCGCCCGCCCCGCCCGCGAGCACGCCCCAGAACGGATCGCCGGTGACGAACTCGACCACGGCCCAGCCGAAGCAGACGGCAACGATGGCAACTCGCACCCAAAGGCGCCGGTATGCCGGATGGTTCGGATCGATCAGCTGCATCTTTACCCCGCGGTCGGATATGTCGCACTGCCCTCGGCCTGTGCCGCGCTTGTCTCTAAAGCCTTTCCTGGCCAGATTAAAGTATTCTGTTGGCTCAAACGGTATCGAATGTTCGAGAAGCCGGCTCCAGCAGAACGCTTCAATCCGAGCCGGAAATGCTCTGGTTCGAATCTTGCAAATGTGAAAGATCCGAGGCCTTGACGCGACGCAGAGAAGGTGGAATGAAAATTCCAGAAATTTGACAATTCGGTTTATTTGTTCCGAATTCAAGGGAGGTTGGAATGACAGTGAGATTTGGTCTTCTTGGCGCCGGCCGCATCGGCAAGGTTCATGCGAAGGCTGTCAGCAGCGACGCCAATGCAAAGCTCGTCGCGGTCGCCGACGCCTTTCCGCAGGCAGCTGAAGCCATCGCCTCCGCCTATGGCTGCGAGGTCCGCACCATCGAGGCGATCGAAGCCGCCAAGGATATCGACGCCGTCGTCATCTGCACGCCGACGGATACCCATGCCGACCTGATCGAGCGCTTCGCCCGCGCCGGCAAGGCGATCTTCTGCGAAAAGCCGATCGATCTCGACGTCGCCCGCGTCAAGGCCTGCATCAAGGTGGTGGAAGAGACCGGCGCCAAGCTGATGGTCGGCTTCAACCGCCGCTTCGACCCGCATTTCATGGCTGTCCGCAAGGTCATCGACGAAGGCAAGATCGGCGATGTCGAGATGGTGACGATCACCTCGCGCGATCCCGGCGCCCCGCCGGTCGACTATATCAAGCGGTCGGGCGGTATCTTCCGCGACATGACGATTCACGATTTCGACATGGCCCGCTTCCTGCTCGGCGAAGAACCGGTGTCGGTTTTCGCGACCGCTGCTGTTCTCGTCGACAAGGCGATTGGCGAAGCTGGCGACTACGACAGCGTTTCGGTGATCCTGCAGACCGCATCCGGCAAGCAGGCGATCATCTCCAACTCCCGCCGCGCCACCTATGGCTATGACCAGCGTATCGAGGCACACGGCTCCAAGGGCCTCGTCTCCGCCGAGAACCAGCGTCCTGTTTCGATCGAAGTCGCCAACGGCGACGGCTATACCCGCCCGCCGCTGCATGATTTCTTCATGACCCGCTACACCGAAGCCTATGCCAACGAGATCGCCAGCTTCATTTCGGCGATCGAGAAGGGCTCGAAGATCTCTCCATCAGGCGCCGATGGTCTCGCAGCGCTGGCACTCGCCGATGCCGCGGTCCAGTCCGTCAAGGAAGGCAAGCTCATCAAGATCGGCTGACGGCCCTCTCCGGACCGGAAGCCATGCATGAGATGGCCGGGCGCTTGCCCGGCCATTTCGCGTTTCAGAGATCTTTTGGTGAACGGCGTGCTGCGACGCCCCCCTCTGGCCTGCCGGCCATCTCCCCCACAGGTGGGGAGATTGGCTGGGCGCGCGCTCGCCCGACAACAGGCATCACAGCACGACGAAACGCTAGACGGGCGGTAAGGTTTAGCCACTTGTGATCTCCCCACCTGTGGGGGAGATGGCCGGCAGGCCAGAGGGGGCTGGCACGGCACACCCCTCAAAGTCGCATACTACCGACTGGCCCGTTGCTGCTGCAATCACCACACGTCGGTTGAAAGAAACCCTCACCCCGATTCCTGAATAATCGCCGATGCCTGGATTCCCTGAACGCCCGACAGAACGATATCCTCGTCGATCACCGACAGCGCCCGGTTCAGATGTCCTTCGAAGACGAGAATCTGCTCGTCGGCCACCACCCTGATCTCGGGCATGCCCTCCATGCGCACGATATGCGATTGGCCGAGACCCTCTTCGATCCCTTGCCGAAGCAGGTCGTAATAACGCGTGCCCGGCCCGGTGATGGCGATCGGCATGCGCTCCGTCAGGCTCAGCATGCGCGACAGCCCGTTGCCGAGCGCCAGCCCCGCCTGGCGGAAGGCAAAGGCGGGGACGCGGTGGCCCTGGCGCGCCTTTGCGGCGATCTTGTCCAGTTCCGCCACCGGCACGAACTTTGCGGGGATCGTATCGAGCGGCACTTCGAAGGCACTGCGCAGGATCGCGTAGAAACCGGCATAGGCCTCGATGCAGCCACGTGTGCCGCAGCGGCAGAGCCCGCCATTGGCCATGTGCAGCATGTGCCCGAAATTGGGTGCCGATATTTCCTGGCCCGTCTGGTTCCCGCGCCTGACGATGCCGAGCCCGACGCTATGGCCGAGCGAAAGGGCGGCGAGCGAGCGGAAATCGGCGCCCTTCAAGATCTCCTCACGCGCGCCGAGCGCTGCCGCGACCAGCAGCGTCTCGTTGTCGAGGATCACCTTGGCCTGCCATTCCGGCCGGAGTGCTGATTCGAAATCGATCTGCTCGCTGCCGAAGATCGGCGACCAGACGAGAACCGGCTCGGTGGAATTGACCAGCCCCTTGCTGCTGATCGAGATCAGCAGCACCTTTTCTTGGCTGATCTTCGAGCGATCGAGAATCCGCAAAAGCCCGGCCCGCACCGCCGCGACAAAGCGGACGGCACCCGCAGGATCATGGGAACGTTCCTCGCTGAAGCGGTCGATCAGCTTGCCGGCATAATCGACCAGCGAATATTGCACCGCATCCGAGGAGATGATGACGACGATGAGATAGCCGCAATCGCGCCGCTGGCGCAGCAGCACGCGCGGCCGGCCGCGGCCGCTTGCCGGCTGCTGTTCCGATTTTTCGATGACCTGGGCTTTTTCCAGCTCAGTGGTGATCGCCGAGATGGTGGCCGATGACAGCCCGGTGGAATCGGATATTTCGGTATGCGCGAGCGCACCGTGGCGACGCAGCACGGACAGCACGAGCACGCTGTTTCTCTGCCGGACCAGCTCCGTGCTCGACTTGGTCAGCATGAATGCCGCCCTCTCCTCCTGCTTGCTCTTCCCGTGGTTTCCACTGCATCTCCAGCCGCTGTTTCGCAAGGAAATTAAGCTGGCAGTGCAGTGTTGACAGTTGAAAAAATCTCTGACACTAAATTTCTCGACTGTCGAGAAAAAAATCCGAACCTTTCTCGACAGCTATTCGCGGTGGCCGGAGGAAGCATGGGCTGGGCCGGTCGCAATCCACTCGGGAGGACATTATGAAGTCTATTTTGAAATTGATGGCGGGTGCTGCCATCCTCGTTTCCGTGCATACCGCTGCCATGGCTGCCGATCTCGTCGTCGGTGTTTCCTGGTCGAATTTCCAGGAAGAACGCTGGAAGACGGACGAAGCCGCCATCAAGAAGGCTCTCGAAGCCAAGGGCGCCAAGTATATTTCCGCTGACGCGCAGTCTTCTGCCGCAAAGCAGCTGACCGACGTCGAATCGCTGATCTCGCAGGGCGCCAACGCGCTGATCATTCTCGCCCAGGACTCCGATGCGATCGGCCCGGCCATCGAAAAGGCCGCCGCTGAAGGCATCCCCGTCGTCGGCTATGACCGCCTGATCGAAAACCCGGCTGCCTTCTACATCACCTTCGACAACAAGGAAGTCGGCCGCCTGCAGGCTGAAGGCGTTTTCAAGGCCAAGCCGGAAGGCAATTACGTCTTCATCAAGGGCTCGTCTTCCGATCCGAACGCAGACTTCCTGTTCTCGGGCCAGCAGGAAGTGCTGAAGGCCGCTATCGACGCCGGCAAGATCAAGAACGTCGGCGAAGCCTATACCGACGGCTGGCTGCCGGAGAACGCTCAGCGCAACATGGAGCAGTTCCTGACCGCCAACAACAACAAGGTTGACGCCGTCGTCGCTTCCAACGACGGCACTGCCGGCGGCGCCATCGCGGCGCTCGACGCGCAGGGTCTGGCCGGCTCCGTTCCGGTTTCCGGCCAGGACGGTGACAAGGCAGCCCTCAACCGCATCGCTCTCGGCACGCAGACGGTTTCCGTCTGGAAGGACAGCCGCGAACTCGGCCAGCGCGCCGCTGAAATCGCTCTCGACCTCGCCGGCGGCAAGGACATGAGCAAGATCGACGGCGCCCAGGCTTTCAAGGGCGGCCCGAAGGGCGTTGAAATGCAGTCGGTCTTCCTGAAGCCGCTTGCGATCACCAAGGACAATCTGAACGTCGTCATCGACGCCGGCTGGATCTCCAAGGC
>NZ_JACCEY010000016.1:0-90569 GCF_013591995.1 Rhizobium sp. WYCCWR 11146 | reverse complement strand
GCAGCGGAACACCGCTGCGGCGCCGGATGCGGATGAGAACTCCAACGACGAAGTTTTCTCCGCCTCGCCGCACCATCGCGGGTTTTCATTCCCTGCCGGAAGGGTGTCGCGACGCCACGCGACCGGCTTCCGGAAGCATCGCGATGGTGAGTTGAAGAACAGACGCATGACGCCGATGGCAGCCTCTAGCGCGCTGGCGCATCCGTCCAAACAAAGTGGGGGAACGGCAAACCCATGGCCGAAATGGTAAAATCCACAACATCAAGCGGACCGCGAGCGGCGGAAGCCAGTCCGGTGACCCGCTTCTTCCGCGCCACCGAGATCGACACACGTCTGCTCGGCATGATCGGCGCGCTGATCATCATCTGGATCGGTTTCCACATCATCACCGGCGGCCTCTTCCTGACCCCGCGCAATCTCTGGAACCTCTCGGTCCAGACGACCGATATCGCCGTCATGACGACGGGCATGGTGCTGATCATCGTCACCCGAAACATCGACCTGTCGGTCGGCTCCGTGCTCGGCCTCTGCGGCATGATCATGGGCGTGACGCAGGCCAAGATCCTGCCGGAATATATCGGCTTCGATAGCCCCTTCACCTGGGCGATCACGCTGCTGGTCGGATTGGCGGCAGGCTGCCTGATCGGCGCCTTCCAGGGCATCATCATCGCCTTCCTCAACGTTCCCTCCTTCATAGTCACGCTCGGCGGCCTGCTCGTCTGGCGCGGCGCCACTTGGCTCGTCACCAGCGGTCAGACGGTTGCCCCGATGGACCAGACCTTCCGCATCATGGGCGGCGGCGCCGAAGGCTCGATCGGCGCCACCTGGAGCTGGATCGTCGGCATCTGCGCCTGCCTCTTCGTTATCGCCAGCATCGTCGGCTCACGCCGGCAGCGCCGGCGCTTCGGTTTCCCGCGCCGGCCGATGTGGGCTGAATACTTCCTCGCCGTCCTGAGCTGCGTGCTCATCCTCGGTGCGGTCTGGATCGCCAACAGCTATTACTGGCCGATCAACATCGCCAAGAAATATGCCGAGACCAACAATATTCCCTGGCCCGAAACCGGCCTGGATATCCCCTACGGCATCGCCGTGCCGGTGTTGATCGCCATCGTCGTCGGCATCATCATGACCTTCATCGCGACACGGCTGCGCTTCGGCCGCTATGTCTTCGCGATCGGCGGCAACCCCGAAGCGGCAGAGCTCGCCGGTATCAAGACCCGCTGGGTCACCGTGCGCATCTTCGCGCTGATGGGCATTCTCGCAGCCATTGCAGCGGCAATCTCCACCGCCCGCCTCAACGCCGCAACCAACTCGCAGGGTACGCTCGACGAGCTCTACACCATCGCCGCCGCCGTCATCGGCGGAACGTCGCTGGCGGGTGGCACCGGCACCATCGCCGGCGCCATGCTTGGCGCGCTCGTCATGCAGTCGCTGCAGTCGGGCATGGTGCTTGCGCATGTCGATACGCCGCTACAGAGCGTCGTCGTCGGCACCGTCCTTGTCGTGGCGGTCTGGCTCGACACCGTCTACCGCGCCCGTGCCAAGTGAGAGGAGCCCGAAACATGGCTGATCAACGCACTCCCCTCGTGGAACTGAAAAACATCTCGATCTCCTTCGGCGGCATTCACGCCGTCGACAATGCCTCGGTCGATCTCTACCCCGGCGAAGTCGTGGCATTGCTCGGCCACAACGGCGCCGGTAAGTCGACGCTCATCAAGATCCTCTCCGGCGCCTACAAGCGTGATGGCGGCGAGATCCTGATCAATGGCGAGCCTGCCGACATCCGCAATCCGCGCGATGCCAAGAAATACGGCATCGAGACGATCTACCAGACGCTCGCCGTCGCCGACAATGTCGACGCCGCCGCCAACCTCTATCTCGGTCGCGAGCTGAAGACCCGCTGGGGCACGCTCGACGACGTCGCGATGGAGGCCTCGGCCCGCGAGGTGATGGGGCGGCTCAACCCCAACTTCAAGCGCTTCAAGGAGCCGGTGAAGGCGCTTTCGGGCGGCCAGCGGCAATCGGTGGCGATCGCCCGTGCGATCCTCTTCAACGCCCGCATCCTGATCATGGACGAGCCGACGGCAGCCCTCGGCCCCCAGGAGACGGCGCAGGTCGGCGAGCTGATCAAGCAGCTGAAGAAGGAAGGCATCGGCATCTTCCTCATCAGCCACGACATCCACGACGTCTTCGACCTCGCCGACCGCGTCTCTGTCATGAAGAACGGCCAGGTGGTGGGCCACGCCCGCACCGAGGATGTGACCAAGGACGAAGTCCTCGGCATGATCATCCTCGGCAAGGTGCCGCCAAAGGCAATCCCCGGCCCAGGCGCCATGCAGATCTGACCGCCGCAAGGCAACAGCCCGCGACAACAACACTCCGCCGCCCGCAAGGCCGGCGGAGTTTTTTTTATGTAGCGTTCCCCAGGCTGACGGATAAAAACACCCTGGAAACCACAAGCACCCGTATTTCTGAGAATTTCGCGATTGAAGCCAGCCGCAAGCTAGGCTAAGAACCACCCATCGGACAGGCGATTCAAACCGCCTTCGGCATGCACCCGTAGCTCAGCTGGATAGAGTGTTGGATTCCGATTCCAAAGGTCACAGGTTCGAATCCTGTCGGGTGCGCCACCGTTTTGAAGACTGCCCCTAGCCAAAAATGCGCCTAGTAAGCCCGCGTAGGTTTGCGCCTACGGGCAGAGGTTTGGTATTTTTTCCGCGATAGCTCTGCGCCTGAGCCTTTTAAGGGCAGCAGAGCAACATCTTCCCCCCAAGGCGGCGTAAATGGCAGGTCAACCAATGCTGGGTTGCGGAGCGTTATCCCTCCCGCTGCATGACATCAGTGCCGTAAGACTGTACATTCCATTCGAAGCATTTGCCGTTTACTCGGGATTTGTCACAGATGTCCTCTTCGCCCACCACCAGACGACTGATGGCCATCCTGACGGCGGACGTTGTCGGTTATTCGCGCATGATGGAAGCCGACGAAGAAGGAGCCCTGGCAAGCGTGAGTCGCTTGCAAGAAGAGATCCTCAAGCCTCGAATCCTCAAGAGTGGCGGTCGGACAATCAAAGTTATGGGTGATGGCCTGCTCTCGATATTCGAAAGCCCGGCCGTCGCCATCTCGACGGCGTTGCAGGTACAGCATCTGCTGGCCAGCGAGGCTGTAGCTGCCAGTGGCACCGATCCTCTTCGAATTCGAATTGGTATAAACTACGCCGAGGTCATGATCACTCAGGACGATGTGTTCGGCGACGGCGTGAATGTTGCGGCGCGCCTCGAACAACACGCGTTACCGGATGGCATCTGCATCTCAGAAACAACGCACGACATCCTTCCAGAGGAATTGCAGCGGCTGTTTGTAGATGGAGGACTGCTACATCTGAAAAATATTTCCAGGCCGGTGCGTGCATGGCATTGGCCTCGCACTCCCACAATAGAGCAGTCAATTCGAACCGTCGTCGCCGTCCTTCCCTTCCAAAGCGCAGATGAAGCAGCGAACGAGTTCCTCGTCGACGGCTTTACTGAGGACATCATCTCCGGTCTGGCAAGATTCAGGAGTCTGTCGGTGATTGCGGTGTCCTCAGCGTTTGCGTTCCGTGATCGCTCGGAGGGTTTAAAGGAAGTTGGGCGCAAGCTCGCCGCCAACTATCTCGTAACAGGCAACATGCGTCGGTCGGGAGACGAGGTTCGGATCACGGTACGGATGATCCAAGCCGACACGGAGCGGTTGGTCTGGTCTGAGAAATATCAGCGGCAAGCGGCAGATATCTTCAGCATCCAGGACGAGATCGTGAAAATGATTGTCGCAAATCTCGCGGGCCAAATCGAAAGCTGTGATTATCGAGAGTCCATCCGGCGGCCGCCGACCAGCCTCGCTGCTTACGAATATTATCTGCGAGGGCTCGTGCATCTCAGAGGCTACGAGCCGGATGACAACGTCAAGGCAGTGGAGATGTTCGAAGCAGCGGTTGCGGGCGACGGAGGCTTTGCACTGGCACACTCTCATCTTGCATTGGCGAGGATAGCGGTCGGCGGCTATTCCAACGCGCCGGCGGCTGTACTTCGCGACGGGATCGCCCTCGCTCGTCATGCCGTAAAGTTAGACGAGGGAGAGGCTGGCGCCCATCGTGTACTCGGGCTCGCTCACCTTTACTTGAAGGATTTTGACAACTCCGAGAGAGAATTCCGCCTGGCATATAAGCTCAATTCCAGTGACGCCCATGCATTGGTCCAGCTCGGCGGACTTCTGGCAAGGCGAAACCGTATGGACGAAGCGCTTCCCTTGGTCGAAGAAGGGATGCGGCTCAACCCCTACCCGCCTCACTGGTATCACGCAGTTTTGGGTAATCTTCTCTATTTTAAGGGCGACTACGAGCAGGCCCTAGCGGCGCTAAAGCAGCTACCGAACCCCGGAAAGTATACCAGCACCCGAATGATCGCCTGCTTGTCTATGGCGGGCCGCTCCCAGGAAGCTGCCGCACTTGCCAAAAGCGTTCGCGAAAATCATCCAGATCTGACGATCGGGGAGTTTTTGGCGCGAGGGATCGTTGTCGAAACTGCCGAACAGACTGAGAAATTCAGACAGGGCCTGTTGGGAACGGGATTGCCGGAGTGATAGGACGTCGATGGCCACGTCCAGCGGCGGGCCGCGAGGCTAGTTGGTACCGTCGAAGGCCTTGTGAAGAGGCAGGCGAAGCTTGCAGTGCTGCATTAGAGCTGTTCCAGTCCAGATCGACTTTTCCGCGAACTGAGCTTGGGTGGCGCCTACCGTGCTCGGGGCCACGCGAACGTCGCACGATGACTTGATCTGGCAAACGCGCTTCGCATCGCCTTTCCCCGGCGTCGTTTCGGGTGATGCCGGCTAGAAGATCGTCGCGTCCCCTTCCCGCTCTTGAAATCGACACTATCATCGGCTATCTACAGCTCATCGGCGTTGCTGGTGAGCGCTCCACGTGAGTGTTCGCGACTGCCGAAGTCGCTTATCTGCTTTTGACCACGGATGTACTGGCACTGGTGTGGAGAGCGATGTCGAGAAGGTCGGTGCGGTTTCGCCCCGGCCTTTTTTGTTGCCTGTCTATCAGCGCGAAGCTCCCGGCCAATTGTTCAATGGCTCTTCCGGCTCTACTCTTGGACGATCGTCAGCAGGGCATGCAAACGGATCGAGAGACGGATTGATTGATGGTGTCACCTTGGCACTGACATCAACGAATTATTGCGAGTGAGTCGGACTTCGGTCCGATGGTAGACAGCAATCTCTCTGCTAATTTCCGTTCCGCTGAGACTGCAAAACTCGGCACGAAAAGGGTGTCTGCCCCTGATCCGGAGCACCCTTTTCAAACTCGTTTTCGGGAATCCCCCTTAACTCTCGGCACCGACGGTTCGCGGGCGGCCAACCTCCCGATTGATCATGGGCATAGGTAATCTGTCGGAGCATCTTGCGTGCGATGGTGTTGCCAGTTCCATCGCATCTTAGGTGGGCCGTCGTCAAAGTCGAAGTCTGTCATTTCCTCGGCTTCCTCGCGAATTTGAACGCCCAGACCGCCAGGATTTGACCAGCCCGTGGTCGGCTCTTCAACCGGACAGTTCCACGGCATAGCTCATCGATACGGCTCTGCTTGTGACCATTGACGATGGCAGTGAGCGTGGCGGTCAGATAGGTCGGCGGATCGACGGCATTGAGTTTGCAGGTCTCCATGAGAGAAGCGATGGTCGCCCAGTTCTCCTGCCCCTGCCCTCGCCTTCAAATCGAACTTAGAACGGTCGCGCGCGCGAGCAACACGTCTTCGAGCAAGATCAATCCTGGTTTGGTAACGGCTTACCCTCGTAGCGCACGCGAAAATTCCTCCTGTGAAAATCCTGCTCGAAGCAGACGAAGACGAGTTCCAGGTCATTGGCGCTGTCGCGCTTCCCAAGGAGACTGAGCGTGACAACGATAACGCCGCTGTATCCGCGCGTCAGGCGGAAAGCGGCGTTGCGGATGTCAGTCCCTTCTGGATCCTTCCGGTCTTCGCGGCGCTCATAGATGACCCAGAAGCGGGCAGCATCCCAAGTCTGCCGTAGGATTTGGCTGACCTCTGCCTTGAACTCTTCGGCATGCATTGCCGGACCCCAAGACAATGCCGTCTCGCCCGCATCGCTAACTACATTGAGGTAACCGTCATATTGGTAAACGCCTGACAGTGACCGTTCGATCATCTCGAATGCGGAGTTTTCGCTGATTGTGGTTTTGAAGAGAATTGCCATGGAATCGATGCGTTTCACTAACGACCTGTCGGTGAGACGACGAGACTACAGGGCGTCGCCTGGGCGAGCAATGGTGACTTAATTGTCGGGTATCCGAGTCCGCCGCATCGTTCCGGAAATCTGCCTGTACATACCGGAGACATAGGTAACAGAACGTCCCCAAGACATGGGTGACAACCTTGTGCCGAACGGGTTGTCGATGGTTTGCAAAGTCCTCTGCTCCAGATCGATATATCCGAGATCATAGCGCATGAAGCTGACGAGCCAAACGCCGTCATCGACCTCCTCGATGTCGAGCCTCTGGCCGGCCATGACTGTGAAGATATTGATCTTCTTGCGGTACATGCAGATGCGGCCGCGATTGGTCACCAGTACGTCACGCTCGTGGAAGCGGATTTGTGCTTGGCTCCGATGAATGGGCGCAGGGGCGCAATTCGCCTCGGGTGGTGGCCCGCATCCTCAACTCACCAACCTTCCGCATCCCCTCGTTAGGAATTTATTGACCATAAGCTGGCTTTACTGAGCGTGATGGATGCGGAGATCCCCGCACACCGTCGAGTGTTTGGTGTAGGACGGAATTGTTCGTGTTGAAGTATCCAGTGCAAGGATTATCGGGCGGAGCCTTGGGCCGAATTGCCACGCTCCTGTCGCGTGCGGAACGGTTCGTCGCGAAGACTATTCTGCCGGCTCTGTTTGCGCTGCCGGCACTTGTCGGTTCTGCATCATTTGCCTCGGCGGAAGATCGCGCCCTGAAGCTGTTCTTTACCCATACGGGCGAGAGGGCCACGATTACCTACAAGCGGGACGGAAAGTTCGATCCAAAGGGCCTCGCCCAGATCAATCGGTTTCTGCGCGATTGGCGAAGGAACGAGCCGACCCGGATGGACCCCAGGCTGCTCGACCTGGTCTGGGAGGTGTACAAGCGCAGCGGCGGCAAGGACTACATCCACATCGTCTCCGCCTATCGTTCGCCCACCACCAACAACATGCTCCGCAACCGCTCGCGCAGCACGGGCGTCGCCAAGAAGAGCCAGCACATGCTGGGCAAGGCGATGGATTTCTATGTTCCCGGCGTGAAGCTTTCGACGCTGCGGGCGCTTGCAATGCAGATGCAGGGCGGCGGTGTTGGATATTATCCGACCTCGGGATCGCCCTTCGTGCATCTCGACGTCGGTAACGTTAGGGCATGGCCCCGCATGTCCCGGCAAGAACTCGCTCGAATATTCCCGAATGGGCAGACGATGCATCTCCCGGCCGATGGCCGGCCGCTGCCGGGATACAATCAGGCGATTGCGAACTACAAGAAGCGCGGCGGCCCCACCTCGATCCAGATCGCCAGCACCGCTGGAGAAGACGAAGAGGTGGGCGCATCGACCAGGTCGAGCGGCGATACCACAGACAATAAACTCGTGACGGCGCTGCTACCCACGCCCCGAAGCCGAGCGGTGAATGCGCTCGCGCTGCAGACCGGCGCGGTCGAGCGGGATGACAAGCGGTCCGCTGGGGATGTTTCATCTTTGCCGATTCCGATACCGGCGATGCGGCCTCCCGCCCTTAAGCACGACGCTGATGTGGATGACAAACTGGAGACTGCGTCGATCGGCCCAATTGATGTGCTTCCGGATAAACCGGCGCCTGCATTGCCGGGCTACGCGCGCTTCGAACCCCTCCGTGTTGCACACCAGGCCTCCAGGCAGGGCGCCGATATGATCGCCTCCCTGCCGATGACCGCTTCCTGGGAAGAAGCAAGTTTCTTCGGATCGACGTCCGACGCGGCGCTGATGAAATGGGCGCTGCATTCTCCCGGCGAGGTGATGGGATTGAACGCGCCTCGCGTTTCCCCCCGCACGGTTCATCGGGAGGCGAATGTCGCAACATCAGGTGAGGATATCATTCCGCTCGCCGCCACAGGCCTGTTCGATGCGAGCCGGCTTGCGTCGCCCCCGGAGGGCTGACATCAATCATCAGAGCTTGATGCGCAGCACCTCTTACGACATGCGACTTCAGGCACGGTATCCGCTTATTGTCCCGGAGCGGTCTCTATGGGGTAGTGAGCATCCTCCCACGCGGGAAAACCACCGGCAAAGTGGTAGACATTCTTAAACCCCCATACCAAGGCTTTCGCCGATGCGTAGGCGGAATCGCCGCAATATTTGCCGTGGCATGAGAAAATCACTTCCTCCTCCCTGCTCACGGCCTTCGACAGCGTGTCCTTTGCCAAAACCTCTACGACCGATAGGTTGATGGCTCCAGGCGCATGCCCGCGACCAAAGCTCAGAGCGGTGCGCACATCGACGAGCTTGACGCCGCGGTCGTGCAGCCGCTTGGCCGTCGCGGCGTCTATTTCAGTGGCTCCCTTGATATTGTATTCCCCGTTGCTTTTGCCGATCAGGCGAGCGTATTCGTCATAGGAAATATCTGTGCCCGCTCCCTCCGGCACTCCGGCTTTGCGCAAGCCCTCCTTCAGGCGCTCGCGATAGGTCGTATCGTAGTTGAAAATGTCGCCGTACCAGTACCATCCCAGTTCCTGCACCGTCAGCGGCGAGTAGCCGGCGGGAACCGCGAGCGCGTTGTATTTTTCGATGTTTTCCTGAACGCCGTCCGTCCGCCCGAGGTGGCCGAAGCTCGACACCAGCGTGGCGTAGTCTTCACTGACGTCTGATTGCCGGATCACCAGCAGTTCGAGGTTCTTCACCGCCTCCTCATATTTCTCCTGGTGGAACTGTGAAATCGCAAGAACCCTGAGATAGCTCGGCGGATATTGCGGATCGACACGCATGGCTCGTTGCACTTCGCGTTCGGCTTCCGGAGCCTGGGCCGTTGCGTTCAAAATTCGTGCTTTGCTGAGGTGATTTTCGGGATCATTGGAATCGAGTTCCATGGCACGACTGATTTTGGCGAAGGCGTCAGCATACCGGCCCTGCCTTGCCAGCACCTCAGCGGAGATCGCATAGGCAAGCGAATTGGGCTTTCGAATCGCAAGAGCCAGGTGCCGATCCACACGTTCCATCGCCCTCTCGAAGCCAAGGTTGGCGGCCTCCCAATTGGAAACGGCAATCCTCCAATTCGCTGAAGCGAGCGCCGCATGAGCGCGGCTGTAACCGGGGTCGAGCTCGATCGCCCTTTCGAAAAAGGGAATTGCCTTGAGGGTTTCATCCTCGCCGTCGTGGCGCAGGTGATCCCAGCCTTGCAGCAAAGCATCGTAAGCCTGCGGGCTATTCGTCTCCGCCTGCTCGGACTGAGATCGCTCCGCCATTGTGAACTTGACGGTGAGCGCAGACACGATCTCGCCGATGACCTTATCCTGAAGCGTAAAAATGTCGCTCATCGCGCCGTTATAGCGGTCAGCCCATAGATGATGGCCGCCGAGCGCGTCTATGAGCTGTGCGTTGATGCGGACCTGGTTCCCCTGGCGGCGCACGCTGCCTTCCAGGATATAACGGACCCCGAGTTCCTCGGCCACCTGCTGAACTTTGATGGGCTTGCCCTTGTAGGCGAAGGTGGAGTTTCGAGCGATAACAAAGATGCTGGACAGCTTCGAAAGGTCTGTGATCAAATCTTCCGTCATGCCGTCGGCGAAATAGGCCTGTTCTGGATCGGAACTTAGGTTGTCGAACGGCAGGACGGCAATTGACGGCTTGTCAGGCAGCGGGAGTGCCATGCGAGCGATCGATGCCGTTTCCGCACTGGTCGTCCACGGACTTAGCCATATTGCAACGAAAGCAGCCACCAGAACCAGAGCCACCGCCGCGAGCGGTCCCCAACTGCGAAGACGCCGGATTTTGAACTGCCAACGAGGAGCGTTTCCATCGAACAGCACGCGATAGGTGCGTACGGGGCGCGCGATGTTTTTGACATGCTGCTCGCCAATAAATTCAAGCGGCAGTTCGAGCTTGCCTTGCAAATGATCGAAAGCAGTGCCGGATACAAAAAGCCCTCCGGACTCACATATCTGCTCCAGGCGAGCAGCGACGTTTACCCCATCGCCCAGCAAATCATCGCCCTCTACGACGACGTCGCCTAGATTGACGCCCATGCGGAAGAGAAGCCGGAGTTGGGGCAGGATATCCGCCTGGCGTGCTGCAACCTGCTTTTGCAGGGCAACGGCACATAGGACAGCATCCACGACGGAGCCAAATTCCACGATCGCGCCATCGCCCATGAGCTTCACTGTGCGTCCGTGATATTCCGCGAGCAGTGGGTCGAAGACTTCGGAGCGCAATGCCCTCATCGCGGCCAGCGTACCGCCTCGTCATCCTCGATAAGTCTTGAATAACCAACGATATCGACGGCGAGAATTGCAACCAGCCGCCGCTCGGCATGATCGTCTCCCATGGTCATCCTCTCCAGCGAGGTGACGAAAGCCACGCTTAGCGGATCCTTCGGTCGACGGGAACACTCCTCCGGCCTTCGCTATTTTACTCCAGTTTCCTTCTCCCGACGAATAAACTCTTTCGAAATATGGCTTATTCCGTTCGCGCTGGTCATATCACCGCCTGCGAAAAGCATGTCGACGTGTACGCCAATGAGTTGGTACTTCCGTTGGAACAGGCGAAGACACTTCCGGACGCTAAACCCGGCAAAATGTTACGCTATCCTTTGCCCGCCTGAAAAGGCGCGCGGGCGCCGTGGTTTGGATGGTCGAACTACGATGCCGCCCGTTTCCGCGCGCAAACTCAGACCAAAGTCCGACCCACCCCGGACTTCGTGCCCATACAAAACCTTCGATCACTGTAATAACAATAATATATTCTCAAGTAACGAGGCGAGAAGATGTGAGAAACTGGATCGACTTCATTGGATCGCATTTATGTAACGCCTTCTACTTAGAAAATGATATCCAGAAACTGGTTGTTGTTGAAAATCTTTGCGCCGGACCTTTCGAAAATATTGCGCACATTCGGGATGCCCGTTCTCACAGGCAACCTCAGCTCTCTGGATCCCGAACTCGTCGGAGAGGTTCTCGATACCATGCCGATTCCTTCGATCGAACCGCAAATGGTGACCGTCTCATGGAACGGATGGTCGAGATCGTGCAGGTCGTGATGATCGCGCGACGATCGGCTGTAGCATCCGGTCCGGCCCGGCTGCTCGTTATCGAGCGCGGCATCGGCAGAAACACCTTAAAGTAGGTACTTTTAACAATTAACATCAACAAGCGAGTATTTCTTAGAACTCTTCTAAATAATTGTCATGCATTACAGGCGATGCTAATAAGCAAGTAGCTTAATCTCAAGTCACGAGGCACGAAGCAATGAAAAGCGTATTGATTTCTGGCGGGGCTGGGTTCATCGGATCGCACTTGTGTGATCGACTTTTGCTGAGGACGGACATTCAGAAGCTGGTCGTTGTTGACAACCTCTGGACCGGGCTTTTCGAAAATATCGCGCACATCCGGGACCCCCGTTTCCACTTCGTGAAATCTGATGTCGAGACGCTGCAGACCTCGGATAAATTCGACGAAATCTATCACCTTGCGTCCCCCGCATCGCCGCCGTGGTACATGAAGGAGCCGAAGAGGACGATTTCCGCGAACCTTCTCGGGGCGTTCCGGCTTCTCGATGTGCTGAAGAAGGGCGGACGTTTCTGTTTTACCTCCTCATCCGAAGTCTATGGCGACCCTCTGGTGTCGCCGCAGCCGGAATCCTACAAAGGCCAGGTCGACTGCACCGGACCGCGCTCATCCTACGACGAGAGCAAAAGGTGCACGGAGTCACTGCTGTTCGAGATGCAGCGCACCCAGGGGCTCGACGTCAAGATCGTTCGTCCCTTCAACATCTATGGCCCGCGGACACGTTCCGACGATGGTCGCGCGGTCTCCAACTTCATCACCCAGGCGCTCTCGGGCCGCCCGATTACCGTGTTCGGCGACGGCCTTCAGTCTCGCAGCTGGGGCTATGTCGATGACGTTGTCGATGGTTTCGCGCGGTATTTCTGGATGAATGAAACCGACTATAAGGGGCCTCTGAACGTCGGCAATGATCGGGAGATTTCGGTTCTCGAGGTCGCGCAATATGTCTCCAGGCTCGTTGGCGGCCTGCCGATCGTCTTCGAGCCGTCACCGCCGCAGGACCCCACGAACAGACGGCCGGACTTGACCAATGCCCACTATGTCATGCCCGAATGGTCGTGCAAAATCACCTACGAACAGGGCGTGGCAATGACTCTCGACTGGTTCAGGGAACAAATGAGGCACGCCGCGGAATAAACCATGTCGGCTTTCGAGACTCGCGTCTTGGATGCGCGCGGCGTATGTTCACGGTGCGATTGAGAGAGTGATGATGCGAGAACCAATTCCGTCCGATCTGAAGGATATGAGTTTTCCCGTACCGATTCACTATCTCGATCTCGCCTCCTCTCGTCTCGATGCCGTTTCGCCCCCGATCTCCGATGGGCTCGTGGTCTTTCTGTCGGATGGTCTTCCCGTCGGACAGACCTATATCGAAAGGCCCGAGACGGCTGTCGCACTCGCCGAGCGTAATGTGCGGCCGGAGACCCTCGAGCATGCGCGTCATGTCGCGCAAACGCCGGTGCGCAACCGCGACGTCAGCATTCTGATTTGCACCAAGGACCGGCCGGAGGAGCTACGTCGGTGCCTGGCCTCGATCCCCAAACAGTCGCTCGGCCCCATCGAGATCATCGTGGTGGATAATGCCTCCGCCGGTGATGCGACACGTCGTGTGGTGGAGGAATCGGGCGCAACCTATGTGCGTGAAGATCGGGTTGGGCTGGATTATGCGCGCAACGCTGCGGTTCGTGCGGCGAGAACCGAATTCGTCGCGTTTACGGACGATGACGTCGTCCTCCATGAGCGGTGGCTGGAAAACCTGATGAAGGGGTTCGACCTGCCGGAGATCGCCTGCGTAACCGGCTTGGTCCTTCCCGGAGAACTCGCAACGCCCGCACAGTTTATCTTCGAAAAGCATTGGAGTTTCGGCAGAGGCTATCTGCGGCAGGATTTCGATCAGGACTTCTATCGTCTGCACAGGCGTTATGGCGCTCCAGTCTGGACGATCGGAGCCGGCGCAAGTCAGGCCTTCCGCCGCAAGGTCTTCGACGAGATCGGCCTGTTCGATGTCCGCCTGGATATGGGCGCTGCCGGATGCTCGGGCGATTCCGAATACTGGAACCGGCTCCTCCATCATGGACATGTCTGCCGCTACGAGCCGACAGCCGTATCCTGGCACTTTCATCGCAAGGATATGAAAGGGCTCGCCAAACAGATCTACCAATATATGAGCGGCCATATCGCGGCGCTGCTCGTCCAGTATCAGAATACCGGAAACGGCGGCAACCTCAGGCGCATCCTCATCTCCTTTCCGAAATATTATGCCGGACGGCTCCGCAAACGCCTACGCAAAGGCGCGACGTCGCACGACTTCTTTCTGAAGCAGGAGATGCTCGGAAGCGTAAACGGCGCTCTATACGTTCTGCGGCGATGGAAGAGGCCTGCATGGTGATCGCGGCAACGCCTGACATTTCATTCCTCGTCCCTGCCTATAACGCAGCCGATACGCTGGCTGAATGTCTTGCCAGCCTGCAGCAGCAGACGCGATCGAACTGGCAGGCCGTCGTGGTCGATGACGGTTCGACCGACCGCACCTGGGAGGTGCTTGAGGGCATCGCAAAAACCGACAGCCGCATTCTCCCTGCCCGTCAGCCGAATGCCGGCGCAGCGGCGGCGCGAAACCACGCCGCAAGACTGGCAGCCGCACCCCTGCTCTGCATGCTGGATGCCGACGACTGGCTGGATCCGACCTTCATCGAAAGCATGCAGCCGGCGGCTGGAGATGCATCTCCAGCCGTGATCGCCTATTGCGCCTACCGCCGCGTCGCCCCAGACGGCAGGCTGATGCAGGTAGAACAGGCGCCCATGCTGACGGGAGACGCCGCCAAGCGCGAATTCTCCTCCTTTTGCGCACTCGCCATCCATACGGTTGTGTTTCCCAGGAGCCTTTTCGAGCTTTTGGGAGGCATGGATGAGACCTTGCAGACCGGCGAGGACTGGGATCTTTGGCTTCGCATGGCCTTTGCGGGCGCAGAATTTCGCCGTGTCGACAAGTGCCTCGCTTTCTATCGCATGAAGGCGGACTCGCTCTCCGGCGATCCAACCAAAATGGTGCGTGACGCCATTCGCGTGACAACGAAGGCGCAAGAGCTGCAGATGCAACAAGGCTTGTCGGCCGAGGGGCCGGAGACAGGTTGGATCACGCCCCCCGTCAGCCAACTGCGCATGCTAGCCTGGGTCGTCGCGGCCAAGTGCGATCCGACTTTGGATATTGCAGCCCTTGCAGCGCTTCTGCCTGAGATGCCGGACGCCGCGGGCTACGAAAACTTTCTTGCCGGTGTAATCCTGCATGGCTTGCAGACCGGGCTCTCTACTGATCGGGCCGACGATCTCATTGATGTGCTCGATAAATGGCGGCCGACGGTCCTTTTGCTCATCCAACTGATTCAGAAACATTCCCTGCCTGGCACTGCGCGCAAGATCATTGAGGCCGCTTCTTGGCACATATCCGCCGCAAACCCTTTGCGGTCATTCGCCCTTGGCAATGTCCAGGTGGTCAGTGTCGCGCTCGAAACGCTTTCGCGAATCCCCAAGGCCGAACCAGCCGACACACTCATCATGCACGCCTTGTCCGGCGGACAACATGTCGGCTCCTTTGTCGGGCCATTCTGGGGCGATCTTTCGATCCGGGCGCAGATCAGGCTGATCATGCATGAGATGCAGGCAGAAGAACATCTGCAGATGCCCCCCACCCTCGTCTATATCAGTTCGTGGACTAGGGAGGCTTTACGCGGCTACAGAGCCTTCGGCGGGCTCATCATCCGGAATGGCCAACGGCGAGGACGTCTCGAACGAATTTTGGTGCGTATCGGACGCAAGGCTCTTCTTGCCTGCGTGCCAAGCGACAAACAAGACAACGACGCCCGACTGTCCGACATGCTACAAAATCTCCAACGCGGTCTGGCTCCGCGGTTCCGAAATCCCACCCGGTCGCGGCCCGACGAAAAAAAGGGGGGTGAACCCATTCGGTCGGAGGAAGATTACTGGGAGCATATCTTTGAACGCCCGGATCCATGGAACTACGTCTCCGTCTACGAGCAGGTTAAATATGCGCAGACGTTGAGCCTGATCCCGGAAGGGATCGAGAAGGCTCTCGAGCTCGCCTGCGCTGAGGGGATTTTTACCGAGAAGCTGGCGCGAAAGGTCGGCCAGGTGACGGCCACGGATATTTCCCAGCGGGCAATCGACAGAGCTGTCGAGCGGTGCCGCGACCATCGCAACGTCGGGCTTCGCGTGCTCGACTTCGTCAAGAGCGATGTTCCGCCAGAACAGGACCTCGTTATCTGCTCCGAAGTCCTTTACTACATGAAAGACGAGGAGATGCTTGGGGCGGTCTGTCAGAAGATGGCCGCAGCGGTGAAGCCGAATGGCTACCTGATCACTGCCCACGCACATATCCGCCGGGACGAACCCAATCGGACCGGTTTCGACTGGGACAATCCTTTCGGAGTCGGGACGATCAAACAGCTGTTAGCCGCACAACCTGAACTGGCCCTGGAAGAGACGATCGACACCGAACTTTACGCCATCCACCGGTTTAGGAAAGGCCCGGTGGCAGATCCTGTCCTGCGGGTCGAGCGGCATGGAACTCCGCTGGACGCGGATGTGGCAAAGCACATTATCTGGGGGCCGGCTGGTACTGAGCGTGGGGCGGCATGGACAACGGAGGTCACCACCTCGGTTCCCGTCCTCATGTATCACAGGATCGCAGAGGAAGGACCCGCAGCACTCCAGCGCTTCCGCACGCCGCCGGAGATCTTCCGCAAGCAGATGCAGTTCCTTCGGCGACAGGGCTTTTACACGGTGACGGCACAGACCCTGGCGGGGTTTCTGCGCAGCGGCAAGCCGATCCAGGGCCGGCCCGTCATGCTGACTTTTGACGATGCCTACTCGGATTTCCTGGAGGACGCCTTCCCGATCCTTGCCGAGAATGATTTCAGCGCTGACGTATTCGTCGTGACCGATAAAGTCGGCGGTCGATCAGATTGGGATTCTGCCTATGGAGAGCCTGCACCGCTGATGGCGTGGTCGCATATTCAGGAGTTGCACCAAAAGGGCATCAGCTTCGGCTCCCACCTCGCATCCCACACACCAGCCAGTGCGATTGATAACGAAGCCCTGCTGGCCGAAGCCATGCGATCGCGCAATGCGCTGCAAAGCCGACTGGGCAGCTCCGCGGAATCGATCGCACTGCCCTATGGCTCGACGGACTTCAGGGTCCCGGGCATTCTGGCGCTTGCCGGCTACGGGATCGGCTTCACGACACGACCGGCAAAAGCCACATTTTCCGATAATCTCTTCGCTCTGCCACGCCTCGAAGTCCGCGGCGATCGTCCTCTCGAAGCCTTCCCTGAACTGATGGGCCTGCCGGGAGCTTATATCGGATGACAATACCATGACTGGCGCAACGGCCCCTCTCATCACCGTGGTCATACCGGCCTACAATGCCGAGAAGACGCTTGCCGAAACATTGCAAAGCGTCTCTAGCCAGTCCTATGACAAGCTCGAAATCCTTGTGGTCGACGACGGGTCGCGGGATAATACCTTCGATCTTGCGAGCGACTACAGCCTGACCGATCGCCGTGTCCGTGTTCTCCGCCAGGAGAATGGTGGGGTTGCGCGCGCGCGCAACCACGGCATCGAGGACGCACGCGGCCTTTATATAGCCCCCGTCGATGCCGATGATTTATGGCACCCTCGCAAAATCGAACTCCAGCTCGAGGCACTAGGGAAATTTCCGGACGGACGTGGGGTCGCCTACAATTGGTATGCGGCGATCGACGAAAACGGCATCATTTTCGGTAATTCGCGACCAGTCCTGCATCAAGGGACTATCTTCGAACCTCTGTTGCGGGAAAATTTCATCGGCAATGGCAGCACACCCTTGATGCCGCGGGCGGACATTCTTCGCTGCGGCGGCTATGACGCCAGCCTGCGCGACAACGGCGCCGAGGGATGTGAGGATCTGAAACTTTATCTGGCCTTGGCCGAAACCTTGCCCTTTGCGCTGGTTCCCGATTTCCTGACCGGTTATCGCTTTACCAAGGGAAATATGTCCAGCAACGCCTACAGGATGCTCAAGTCCCACGCTCTGGTCATGGCCCCGATCATCACGCGTTACCCGCATTTTACGCGCGACATCCAGACAGCCGAATTCAACACCGCACGCTGGTATTTCAAAAAGGCGTTTCTCGGCAAGGACTTTGCCCAGCTCAAACAGCTGGCGCCGATGATGGTCAGAAAATATTCCTCGCGCCTCGTGGTCCATGGGGTGCAGCAGGGCTGGCGCCAAGCAAAACGCCTCTTGCGGACGGCAAAGCGCGTCCTCGGCAAATCTTCGGCGCGGCCGAAAGCCCGCCTCGGGAGCGCGCCCCCGCCGCAACCCGGAACAGCATTCAGCGATCGTTTCGTGGCCACGCCTGCCAGGGAGGCAATAAGCCTGACCTCTTCGCGGATGGTCGACAATGAATAGGTTTCGAAAGCCGCCTTCCGCTATGCCCGCAAGAGCCTACAACCTGGTCGTTGCGTCTCGGTTTCGCGAGCTTCGGCAACTCGTACCGGCGCTGCGGCTCAAGATGACGGTGATGATCATCCTGGGAATTCTCACAGGGTTCTCCGAAATGGTCGGCATCACCTTTCTGGTCAGCCTCGTCTTTCTTCTCGGGCAGCAAGGTCCCGTTTCCGGCTCCGCCGTGGCATGGCTTCCGGCGTTTTTTGGCGGCATCGACCTCAGTCTTTCGAAGCCTGTCCTGATCGGCATTCTTATCGGCTCCATCCTGTTCCGGATTTTTTTGGGATGCGCCAATTCGCTCATTGCAAGCGCAGTGAACCACCGGATTAGCGACCGCATGCGAGACCGCCTCTACGCCAAGGTCTTGACCATGCCCTTCCAGCGCTTTCAGGACTATGAGCGCAGCGACCTGATCAACGTCATCGCGACCGAATCCTATGCGGTGTCGTCGGCGCATGCCAGCCTCGTACGTCTGGGGGTCAATTTCGGTACGATTGTGATTTTCGGCGTCGGCATGCTGGTCATGGCCTGGCCGATCGCCTTGCTCGCGCTCGCCTTCGGCTTCATCCATAATTTTGTATTGGGTTTCTTTGCCGGTGCCTACCGCCGTCTCGGTGCCTCTGCACTGGCTGCCGTCGAAGCCTTGACACAGTTGAGCTGGACAACGCTACAGACTTTGAAGGCCGTCAAAAGCTTCGGCATGGAAAAGCGCCATCAACAACTCTTCGAGGCGCTTTCCAACGACGTCGGCCAGACCTGGCGCCGGTCGGACTGGATGGGAGCGATAACCTCGCTTCTCAGCGAAATACTGACCTTCGGGGTCATCCTGACGATCATTCTGTCCTCGGAATTCCTGCCGGTGGATTTCAAGGCAGCGCTCTCGGCCACGATCCTTCTTTACAGGCTTCAGCCGCATATCAAGGGATTTGATTCCCAGATTCTCAGCCTTTACGAGATGGAAGCGTCCCTGCAAAACGTACTGGCGCTGCTTTCGGAGAAGGATGACATCAAGCAGGCCTCGCAAGGGGAGAAGGTAAGCCGCCTGGCGGAAGCAATTGTCTTCCACAACGTCTCGTTCGCCTATGAGCGATCGAACGCGCCGGCAGTTCACGATCTCAGCTTCGCAATCAGAGCAGGCGAGACGACGGCTGTGACGGGGCCAAGCGGCTCCGGCAAAACCACAATCCTCAACATGATTCTCGATCTCAACCCGCCGACCCAGGGCCGGATCACGGTCGACGGCAAGGATCTGACAACCATCGACCGTTCCAGCTGGCTGCAACTGCTCTCCGTGTCGGGCCAGGACGTTGAACTGATGGAGGGCACGGTCCTCGACAACATCCGGTTTCGCCGCGATATCTCGGAGCAGGATATCCGCTGGGCGGCCGATGTGGCCTGCGCAACGGAGTTCATCAACGATCTGCCGTACGGCTTCGATGAATGGCTGGGCGACGAGGCGATCCGGCTTTCGGGCGGGCAAAGGCAGCGCATAGGTCTGGCGCGCGCGCTCGCCAGCCGGCCTCAAATCCTGCTGTTGGACGAAGCGACAAGCGCGCTCGACGAAGAGACCGAGATGCGGGTGTTTTCTGCGATGAAAGAAGACGCCGGCAGAACGCTCATCGTCGTTAGCCATCGACCCGCTGTGGCCAGGCTGATGAAGAATCGGATCGATCTCCGCCCTCCCGCTCCCACGTCGAAGCTCGGGTGACGGAGATGGATATGTCAACGATGTCCGGGATTCGGGTGGCCGTCGTGATCCCCGCCTATAACGCCAGAAACTACCTTGCCCAGACGCTCCAGTCCGCCATCGACCAGACCCACAGGGCGCTGGAGATCGTCATCGTCGACGACGGCTCGACGGACGACACTGCCTCGATCTGCCGCCATTTTGCCGCGAGTGATCCAAGGATCCGGATTGTCTCGACTGAAAACCGTGGCGTCGCCGCGGCCCGCAACACCGGGATTGAAGCATCGAAATCCGACTATATCGCCTTCCTCGATGCCGACGACCTATGGCATCGGACCTATATCGAAAGAATGCTTTCGGCTCTCCATCCCCTGCCGAATACCTGGGGTGCGGTCTATGCCCTTCACCGCCACATCGATCCCGAGGGATATTGCACGAGATCCGGTTCGTCACTGAACGCCAGGGACACCATTTTCAACCGTCATCTCGTATTCCGCTTCGTCGGCAATGGCAGCGGCTTCATGGTTCGCCGCGCTGTCATTGAGAAGATCGGTGGCTACGATTCTAGTTACGCCAGGCAGGGTATCGGAGGATGCGAGGATTTCGACTTCGAACTTCGTACAGCCGAGCATTTCAAGATCGAGACGGTGCCGTTGGGTCTAGTGGGATATCGTATTCACTCAGCAGCCATGTCTTCCGACAGGTCGCAAATGGCGCTATCGCTTCTGGCTGTGACCGAGCAATGTATCGCCCGCAATCCACAGCTTCCGACTTTTGTCGCCAATTGCGCCCGCGCGTCGGCGCATCTTTATGCATTTTCAAAATTTGCCGCTTTGAAAGATTGGCGCCGCGCCGCGACCTCGCTCAAGCACATTTATCATCATAGCCCAATGCTTGCTTCCGACGTCCTATACAAATTGATCCTTTCAAAAGCCGACAGAGCCGCACGCAGGACATTGTCCAAAGCCTGGCCGGTCAGGGAACAAAAGAGAAAGAATTTCAAGAAATTCGAAGAGATAGACCCGCTTGTCCCATTAGTTGGCGGTTGGTCACGCTTCAGGACGAAGGCATTGTTCAGGCGCTTGTCGGAGATCGATCGGTCCGGCGAATGCTCTGCGGCGACCTCGTCGCAGGAGGCTTGATGCCTGACGGCTACACGTCTGTCGGTGGCGCCAGCGCTGATGGCAGTTTTCGCTCGGCCGGTGAAACCGCTAAAGGTTTAACAACCCATCACCCCAATCGGCGTGGCGATTACTCCGCTATCTCTATTACAAACTTTGATGTTTAAGCAGAATAGCAATTAGTAAAAAAGCGAACGAATTATGAAAAAAGCAATCACCCCAATAATGATCTGTGACAATACCAAGTTTTACTGTAATCATGCTTGCGCACGTGCAAGCATTCCTACCGGAGGACCCGTCACCCACCCCGGCGGGTCCTCGACTTTGCTTTTTTTGGCTGGCTGCCAAATGCGACAGCCGTTATCGCTGCATCGGCATAAATAGATTTTACCTCGGATGGTGATACTATGCTGTTGAGTTCAGTTTGATCAGAAAATCCCCCATCATCGGAAAGTGAAGAGCAAAATTCGGGTTCTCTTCTGTCAATATTTCGACCATCGCCTCAATTCATCTCGGGGATGCTTTCGGATCCGCAATGAAATTGCGGAGAAAGAAATATCGTCATCAAGTCGAGATTATTATCGGATAGAACTCGATAAGTATCGCTGCCGCAGCGAATAAGAACAACGCCAATGATCACTCTCATAAGAAGATTTAATCGTCTTATAATTGAACTTTCAATACAACCATTGTCTGAAATTCATAATTTTACCTTTTGATAAACTTTTACTTGCTGCGCTCAATTATCGACCTCAACTTATTGTGCATACACTTTCAAAAGCATCGGCAGTACCTTCGACACGGGAACAGAAGATCTACGGAAAGCTACTTCCGGCGCCGGGTTCTCAACGACCCGGCAAATGCCTGCATCATCGGTGATGATTGTCACAGCCGATGGCCCCCAACAATCCTGAGACGGCGGCAAGGAGAAAGGTTGCCGGCGTCAAACAAGACTGCTGGATCAAAGCGTAAAATATTGATAAAAAAGGATATTTCTTAATTTTCCGTGACCTGCACCAACCCAATTCGGCCGATAGCATTCGGCCCGTCTTTTCAAAAGTCGGCATATGAGCCTGGGCTCGCCAATTGAAATGCCGACACAAAACTCAACCATGTAAGACATGCCTGTTCTCTTTGACGAGCCTCCCGATACGACACAAGCGATTGGTCGGGGCGCAGTTGACCTGTCCTGATTCAACACGCGGAGGCCAGTGAGATGGCTGACCTGTGTCGAAATGGTCGCACCTCGGCAGCGAATTAACCCTTCATAAAGCATTCGCTTGCTCAACTTATAATTTGTGTCATGGTCACTGTAAGTAGTGAGGGAGCCGACCTGATGAGTGATATAGCATCGCAGATTCCGGAATTTGGTTACGATGAGCGCGTGATGATCTGCCGGAAGCAGATCGAGAAGGCGGTCTATCAGTTCATTGCAAATACGAAGGTCGAGGGATGCGATCCGGCGGAAGTCGCAATGGCCATCGCAGACATTGCCGACGATTACATTCTGTTGCTGGCCCAGAAGCGCAACCTGACCCATTGAGATGAAGGGTCGGTCGCTAATCGGCTGGTCGTGCAGAAGACATTGAGTGCGAAATCGCGCCGCCTCCCTGCCCGGAGGCAACGTCAGCGAAGCCGCTTACCCCTCGCTTGAAACCATTCGTGAGACGGATTTCGAACAGCTTTTGAATGAAGCGCCAGCGGCCGGGAACAAGCCGGGCTTCCCTAACAATTGACCCGACGCGCCGAAGCATCGGCACATACCAAGCGTGCGTTTCAGCGTGTTATCTCACCGCGATTGAAATAAACGGCCCCGTTCGATTGATGACTGCTCGGCTGCGCGCAACCACACGAATAACCCCGAAAATCGAAGCTGATTTTCAGGGTTATCGCGAGTTTGAAGTGATGGAGCGTTCTCGGCGCGCCCTATCGGACGCGCCGTACTAATGACTTCTCACACTCACTTGCGGAACCGGGGAGCTCAATTCGGCCAGTTCTCTGGTCAAGCCCTCGCCGACTTCCTGCTTCACTGCCTCGAGCGCAAGGTCGAGGCAATTCGTCGCAAACGGCAGTTTGACATCCTGAGCCACCTGTCGCGCATAGGCGATCATCCGCGCCAACGCGACGAGCTCTTCCAGACCGTCTTCCGCCCCTTGGTCTGCTTCTATCTTGACAACCGATGTCACGCCCATGCCCCATTTCTCCAATGAATTGAAGAGATGATACGCGTGTGGAGGTGATCCAGCCCGTGAAAAAAGCGTGACACAACCCTCGGTGACTATTGCCGGTTTCGGTTCACAATGCAGGGCGCGTGGGGAATGAGGTGTCGTTCAGTTTCCAGGGCAGATCGGCAGTCGAGCGAATGTCGCGGACGTCCTGCACCACTTTCAATAATTCCAAGGCATCGATGCGTTTTTGATCGACGGCATTCGACAGAAGTGCCGCCAGCAGGCCCGCACGATCCGTCTCGGCCAGCCCTGCACATTGCTCGACGACCGCCCGCCACGTTCGCTTCTTGAAGAAGATCGCGCTTGCGGCATCTTCGAGCTGCTGGCGCAACCGACTTTCCAGCAGTCCGTGATCCTCCATCGCATCAAGCGTTGCGCTGACATTGACGAGCGGTACCGTCAGCGGCTTGCTGCCCAGCGCGCTCGGCGCGTGCGTGAGCGCGACGGCGGCATCGTCGACCAGCCGGCCGGTGCGATAGTCTTCGAAAATGCGCCCGATCCCGATCATACCGAATGGATGGCATTCGGCAGCGCGCAACGCGCCCATGCTTGCCGCCCCGAGAACCGCGACGCCGAGCGACAGAGCATGGAGAATTTCCTTGTGCCAGACCGGTGCGGCATATTCGAAGCAGCCGTCGATCAGGCCGATGACATTGGCACCCTGCTCCACCGCCGCCAGGACATCGCCTTGCGTGGCAGGCGGCAAGACGCGTATCCGCTCGCCGGCAAGCGACGCCGCATCGGGAAGACTGGGACCTGAGAAAATGAGCTTCAAAACCCTATTGCCCTGGCAAGCGCCCTCGTTCCAAACCGCCGGGCGCGCTCCCCCTCCGGATTTTCGAGCTCAGGAATGACAATCTTGACAACACTGAACGGAAGCGTGTCCTTGCTGAGGCGCACGGCGATGACCGAAACGATCCGCCTGTTTCTGAGCGCGTCGAGCACATGCTGCAGCAACTGCGCCAGATCCTGTTGCCGATGTCCTGCCACCCCGTCACTGCCGATGGTGGCAGCGGGTGGTGCGGCAACCACAGCGAAGGCCTGCCGCATCAGCGGCGGCAGGCGTCTTGAGAAAGTTACAGGAGAAATATCGTCCCTGGCTCCGCTGATATAGGTCAGCCGGGATTGCACGGCTTCCGTCACCGCCCGAATGGCCGCACGGACGGGAGACGGATGAGCCCCGGTACCGCCGGTCACTTCGACGAGGCGAATGTCCCCAAGCCTAATATCCCCGGTGCCGTGAAGATCCCGGGAACCCAGAAGGAGGTCCCCAGGGCCCAGCATGGCGGTGAAACAGGGGATCCCGATGTCGCTGGTGATATCGAAGAGCCTGAGCGCCAATCCCGAGGTTTCGATCTTGTCGATCAACCCGTCCAGGGCGCCGTCCTGAAAGCCGCGGGGATCGGTGCAGCCGGCATAACGATCCGCTTCCGCGCCCACCTGCCACAACACATGGGCGTCACGCTCGATACGCTCCAGGACGCCGTGCAAGATCGCCTCCTCGACATTGTTTCCCGAGGCCAGGCCATCCGACGACATCCAGTATCGCGCGTCACGTGTGCGGTCGAGCACCACCGCTTCAAAGGGGATATAGACCTCCTCGTCGGTGAGGATATTGACGCCGGCAACCCATTCCGCCTCTTCGTCCGGTCCGAGATCGGGTTTATGAAGAGCGGTCAGGCAGTTCAGCGCGTCGGTCTTGTGCCCCATTGCCTGCAGATGGGAAGAGCTGCCCTGGACGAGATCGACGGAGGGTTCGCCGGCGACCGCCCGTTCAAGGGCTTCCATGACGGTAGATACTTTGGCATCGAGATCGGTCAGGCCCTTTCCCTGGGCAATCACGATCGAGCGGGAATTCGGGGCGTATGCGCACCAGACGGGGATTCCGATATCGTCCAGTCCGGTATGTCGCGCAACCCTGGTGATGCCGAACCCGGCCAAAAGAGGTTCGACGCGGGAAAGGGTTTCCCGCGGCGACATGACCCTGTCTGAATATATGGATCGATGCGTCAGAATGCCGGCTCAGCCGTCGACGTGACCGGAAAGGGCAACCTGCGCCGAGGAAACCGCGACGGCGAGGTCGACGCCCTTCACGAATGTGCCGCCGGCCTTGCGCAGGCCGTTTGCAGTCGCCAATTCCCCCGTCGGATTGAGAGGCTTGACCGTACCCGCGTCGAGATCGGCAAGCCAGAGACCCGCCTCACCAGGTATACCTATAATGACAGCTTTCGCCATGTAATGCCCCTCAGCTATTGTTAAAAACCGGCCTTCAGCAGGCCCTCTCGATAAAGCTCTTTTTGCCAATCTTCCTTGAAGGGAACGATGGCGAGCCACTTCTCGACGTCGAAGACCGGGTTGATGCTTTCGGCTCGTTGCCGATGGAATAGCGCCCGTTTTCGATCGCCGATCATTGCGCAACTGGCCGCGGCGATTCGATGGGCCGGCGCTTTGTCTTTCATCGCCTCAACATAGGCGATGGCATCCTCGTACTGTTCCAGGAAGAAGCTCGCTCCCGCAGCGCACCAGAGGTAGGCGTCAGGCGCGATCGGATTGAGCGAAATCGCTCTTCTGATCTTGGCGAGCGCGTCGCCGGGGCGGGATGCATGCACGAGCGTGTCGGCATGGCTGTAGATGACATCGGCAAAATGCGGGCTGAGTTGCTCCGCCAGATCAAGTGCGGCAACACTGGCATCGACATCGCCGAGATAGAGTTTGGTGACGCCAAGCTCGCGATGGCCCGCCGCCGAGGCCGGATCCCGCTCGATGGCCCGAAGCGCGTTCTGCTCCGCCAGATGCAGCAGCTCATTGTTTCCCTGCGCCGTCACGAGCCACTCGCTGGTGAAAGTTCTCGCCAGCCCGGTAAATGACGGAGAGAAATCCGCCTTATGCGACAGCGACTGCTTGAAAGCTTTTCGGGCCCGGCGGATATGTGGCAATGTCAATTTGCTCATCAGGCTCGAGCCGACCAGATAGGCGTGATAGGCCTCAGGATTGGCTTCGAAGCGTAAGCGCTCTTCCTCGTTTTCAGCCAGCTCGCGGGCCACAGACATGGTCAACTGCTGCGCGATCAGCCGTCTCTGACGCGGCAATATATCGGGCGTCATCGTAAAGCGATTGGCCCAGATGATCTCGTCCGTGGGAAAATAAACCAGCTGGGCGAACAATCCCTCTTCGGAAAGCCGTGTATCCAGAAGATAGGCGATCGAGTGACGGGCGACCACGGCAGCCTTCTCGGAGTCGCGGCGGATCTGGCCGGCCGTATGGGGCGCTACGATGGAAATGTTTCGGAGCGCGCAGAGTTCGATCGTCACGTCTTCGATCAGGGCGTTGGCAAGCGCAAGCCCGGCATCGGCATGTTTCGATGTCGGGGGAAGCAGCACCAGCCGAGGTAGGATCAGCGGCGCCTGCGATACGCGTTCGATGTCGGCAGTTGTCTCACCGCCGGCCTCGGAACGCTTCACCTGCACCCTGGCATGGCCGTCGCCGTTCGGCAATCTCTCGCTGAGGGACGAACCGCCGGATAGCCGGTGCAGCAAGGCTCTGACCTGCTCGTCATTCGGATCCCGTTCGAGGATCTGCAGGGCGGCGCCGGAAATGGAGCGCGCAGCGCCGGGCTTTTGCGCATCCGGCAACGCATCCAGCAATGCCTGCCGCAATTGCAGCGCCTGGGCGTCCCGTTGCGCTCTGATCCAGGCGTCTATCAGCTTTGTCGCTGGTTTGATATTTCCGATGAACCCACGCTGGGTCAGTTCGGCGATCGCGTTCAGCCGCTCCAACGGCGAACCGCCGGCCCGAAAAATATCCAGATCGCTGGAAACCGCCTGCGTGTTGAGGCGAACCGTGGTGGCGGTGAAATCGAAGGGAATTTCGGCGCGTCCGCCGTCTGTCTCGCGGATGCGGGAAAGCAGCTTGCGCAGATTGAGCCGCGCCAGCTCGGGTTCGACGTCATTCCATAGAAACTGAGCCAATTCATAGCGGCTGAGTTCATGGCTCGCGCCGGCATAGAGATGGGCCATCATCAACAGGCCCTTGATCGGATAGCGAACCGGGTCGCCATTCGTCTCGATCAACCGCAGATCGCCGAATGTCTGCAGGTGGAGCACGATCCGTCCTCAGCTGTTCACAACCGAATCCTGCAGCTCACTGTCGCTGTCAGGCAATCCCGCGACGGCCAGGCTTTTGGCCAACGCCACCAGCTTTTGCCTGATATTCGGGTCTTCGATGGCGATGAATGCCTTGTTGAGCGCCAGCCCCTCCTTCGAGGACAAAAAGCTGTTCAATTCATTCGTCGCGCCGTCGATCGGTCCGGAGCCGCCGTTCTCGAAGAAAAAGCCGACGGGCACACGAAGAATCTCGGATATGCGCTGAAGACGGCTGGCGCCTATTCTATTCGTTCCCTTTTCGTATTTCTGGATCTGCTGGAAGGTAATACCCAGAAGTTCGGCCAAGCCGTTCTGGGTCATCCCGAGCGTCTTTCGCCGAACGCGCACGCGGTTGCCAACATAGACGTCAATCGAATTCGGCGATTTAGCCTTCATGTGAATAAGTCTCCCGCTTTATCAGCACGCCCGGCTGTATAATGGAGAGTTTAAGCAAGAATGCAACTAAAAGTAAATATTTCGTAAGGATTTTTTTTAGCAGCGCACACAGTAAAAACAACCTGTGGATTATCGCTGCAGCGCCATTTGGCGCGGGTGCACCTGCGTTCTCTATCGCGCACTTCGCAGCCAGCGAATGCTATCCGAAATCACTGCCGCTGCAACACCCTCTCTGAGAGGTTTTTGCGCAACGGCGATCATCGACTTGGCGAAAACGGGAATTCCTCCGACATACTCAAAACAAACATTGTCGAAGCCGGCATCCAGCAGCAGCATGCTCAGCGTGTTTTTCGACCAGAACTTGATATGCCCAATGACGAGGCACAAAGGTGCCCAATTGCCGACAAGAAGCCAAAGATATTTAACGGATAAATGTATACTGCTGGATTTAGACAGCTCGATCGAAACCCCTTCTCGCGCGCCGGAGAAGACAAGCTTGCCCGATAATTCGTCGTCCGCATATGCGAAACAGCCGGCGGGGAAACCGCGGGTTCCCGTGGTCTTCTGGTTGCTGCTGACGATTTCCCTCTCGCTGGTCATGGGAACGGTGCTGCTTTCCAACAACATGAAACACCTAAAGACGGTTAGCCATTATTTTGGCTTCGATCTCTTTCCCCAGGAGGTCAGACCGCCTCCCCCCAAAGCCCTTCCCCGCCCCACACCACCGGCCACCTTCACGCTTCCATTGCATATCATCGAACCGCCGACGGTACAGACCGCGTCGACTTTCCTGCGGACATGGCGGATATCCGGCGCCGCAATGTGTGCGGCGCTGCGCAATGCCGGCATCGAAACCAGCGACTGGGCGGCGGCGAGTTTCAACGCCGATACATTTGAATGCTTTTTCGAGCAGAGCAGCAAGCGGGAGAAGGATCAGCTCCCGAGCTCTATCTTCGTCATCGTTCGCGGCAACGCCGCCGGCACGATCAACAATATGCGCGTGAAAATCATCAATCCCGAGACCGATGAAAATGGCCAGCTCGATCCCGGCATTCTGCGAATTTTCGAAATCATGCTGCAGCAACCGCAATGGCTCGATTTTCACGAGACCCTGAACGCGATCAAGAATCTGAAGGACATCAAGGAAGACGGCTTCGGAGCCAGTATCGGCTTCACCCGCGAGGTACTCAATCCCGGGAATTACAACTTCACGCTCTCGCTGGATGCGACTTCAGGACCTCAGAAAAGTACCAGAAATTATTTTTCCGGCAGAAGATGGCTGCCGTTGCCGGACCCCGCAGTCGAGATCGACAGCGCGCAACCGGAATCAGTCTCCAAACCTCCCCATACCGAAACGCCGGCTGAAAGTCAGGAACATCGGCATTAGGTCTTCGGCTTCATGCCATGCACGGACTGATCACGCCATGTGACTCGCATCGTCGTGATGTCTGGCCATTATCTTGTAGAGCTCTTTCAAACTGTCCGCACTCGGCCGTTCGGTGCTGTCCCCACCCGCCAGACGCCAGACACGCTCGACATTGAGGTCCTGCGTGACTTGAGCAAGGTCTTCGTTCAGCGAGCGAATGACGACCTCCGATCGGCGCAACCGCCACGACATTCTGACCAGCGCTGCGAACGGGAGGAAAATGATGCCGATGATGCCGAGAGCAAGGACCGAGAACTGCCAGTCATCGAGAAGAGACAGACCGCTTCGAACGGTCGCCATAAAAAAAACGGCATTTTGAAATGCCATATGAAAATAGCTCATCAGATAGCTGGACCAATCTTCCATCACGAGCGCCCTCCCCGAGCGGTTTATATCTTGGAATATGCTGAAAAGTCTAGCAGACACCAACAATATCCCCTGCGGGGAAAGTATATTTTAGGTTGTATTACTCTGCTGAATTGAACGCGAATCTCATGGGTCGGTGCCGACGAGTCCGGCCTTTCAAATTCCACCGCGGACATGAAAAAAGCTAACAGTGAGAGATAGAATGAATAGAAGACGTTTCCTCGCCTCGGTTCCGCTCGCTCTGTTGTACGTCCGTACGGGCCAGGCCCTGGCACAGGTGCCTGCCGCTGCAGGGCTGCGCGTTCTTGCCGACAGGAAATCGTTCCGATTCGGATCGGCAATCGACCTGCAAAACATCAACGATCCAATCGCTGCCGAGATCTACATCGACAACGTCAATTCAATAACGCCACGAAACGAGCTGAAGTGGAATTCGACGGAAAAGAGACCCGGTGTTTTCAGCTTCGGCAGCGCCGACCGCATGGTTGCATTTGCACGCAAAAACAACATGAGGGTTTATGGCCACACGCTGATCTGGTATCGCGTCCCGGGCTGGGTCTCGGACATCACCGACGCAAAGACCATTCAGGCGGCGATGAACCGTCATATAAAACAGGTTGTCACTCGCTATAAGAACTCGATCGATGCATGGGATGTAGTGAACGAACCGTTGGAGTATGATGCACCGGATCTGCGGGATTGTGTTTTCCGACGCCTTCTTGGCGACGATTATATCCGTATGAGTTTCGACATGGCGCACCAGGCCAATCCGGGCGCGACGCTGGTGCTCAACGAAACGCATCTGGAGAAAAAATCCGACGTGTTCGAACAGAAGCGCGCGCGCATCCTGAAAATCGTCGAGGACCTCGTCGCCAAAAAAACGCCGATCAATGCGGTGGGGCTGCAGGCGCATTTCCGCCCCGGCCTCGACCGGATCGATCCGGAAGGAATGGGGCGCTTTTGCGCGGCGCTGAAGGACATGGGTGTCGGCGTTTTCATCACCGAGCTGGATGCGTCTTGCCACTTCCTGAACCGCGACAAAGCCTTCACGCCGGCATCCTACGCCGATATTTTCGGTGACGTGATTACCGTTGCCGCCGAACATGGTGACTTGAAAGGCGTGACGGTATGGGGCATGTCGGAAAAATACGGCGAGCCCGATGAGAAAGCGACCGATCCCGCTGCAGCTTGCACGAAGCGCGTTAATCTTTACGACGAAAACAATGCGCCAAGAAGTGCGGTTGACGGTATCCGGCGGGCAATAGAGGCGATGTGATGCGCAAGACAACGGAGACGCAAACAGATTCATGAAAAAAGCCGTTATTTATGTGGAAAAATTTTTGCCTGCCAGCCAGGCATTTGTTCTCAACCAGGCGGTAGCGTTTCGTTCTTTCGAAGCTGAAATCCTTGCTGGCTCGCGAATTTCTTCGGCCCATACAAAAAAATCCACTGTTCCGGTTCATGACATCCGTCGGTCGCCCGTTGCACGGGCCGGTGAACTGCTTCTGAAAATCCCGCAGATCGGCCTTCCTTTCCTCTTTCCCGCGATCGGCAAAGCCGATCTCGTTCACGCCCATTTTGGCAAGAACGGGTATGTCATCGGTCCATTGGCGCGCGCCGCCGGCAAGCCGCTGGTCACGACGTTCCACGGCTTCGACGCCACCTATCGCGGTGACCCGAAAAAGCCGGGCGGCTTCAATCAGGTGCGTTTCTTCGCCAAGGGCCGGAGCGAGATGGCCGGCTGGAACAGCTGGAACATCGCCGTTTCCGATTTCATCCGCGATCGGCTGCTGGCGCTCGGCTTTCGCGCCGAACGTGTCTATCGCCATCACATTGGCATCGATCTCGATCTCTTCAAAATGGAGCCTCGTCCGCGAAAAAAAGGGCTCGTGGTTTCAATTGCCCGCTTCGTCGACTATAAGGGCCATCGTTTCATGATCGATGCGCTTTCGCGTGTGGCTGCTGCCGGCACCCCTGTCGAATTCGTCATGGTCGGCCAGGGTCCCTTGAAGGAGGAAATCGAAGCACTGGCGCGTCGTTCCTTGCCAAGCGTCACGATCCATGAAAATCTGTCGCAGACTGAGATAAGAGACCTGCTCGCCAGTGCGGAGCTTTATCTTCATGGAAGCGTGACCCTCGACAATGGTCACGCCGAAGCTTTCGGCCTCGCCAATCTTGAGGCGGAAGCCGTCGGTACCCCGGTTGTCGCATTTCGCTCGGGAGGCGTGGGCGAAGCGATCGAAGAGGGGAAAACTGGTTATCTCGTGGAGGAGCGGGATGTCGCGGGAATGGCCGAGGCAGTCGGAAGGCTGCTCAACGACCAGGCTCTGTGGACAGCCTTTAGCGCGCGGGCACCGCTTCTGGTGGCCGAGCGCTTCGACTTACGTCGCCAAACGGGGATGCTCGAGGACTATTACAGTTCCGTGCTAGACGAATTTTCCAGCCGGGGTCGGACTTGATGGTGCAGACAGGAAAAAAGCCGAAGTGGGGACTGAATGTATTTCGGCCGCTGCGGAACAGCATTGTGACGGCCAAATGGCTCTACTATACGAAATTCTGGGGAATGGACATCGATCCGACGGCAAGCTTTTCCTTGAGCGTTCGTTTCGACAAGACCAACCCGAAGGGATTGCATATCGGCGCGGAAACTTACGTCGCCTTTGAGGCTGCGATTCTCACCCACGATCTCACACGCGGGCTCTACCTCCACACGAGGATCGGCAAGCGCTGCTTCATCGGCGCCCGCAGCATCATTCTGCCCGGCGTCGAGATCGGCGACGAATGTGTCATCGGCTCGGGCTCGGTGGTGACCAAGAACGTGCCGCCGCGCTCGCTCGTGGCGGGCAATCCGGCAAAGATTATCCGCAGCGACATCAAGATCATTTCGCGTTACGGACGCATGGCACGCGAAGACGAGACGGTCTCGCAGATCGTGACGCACTTGCCGACTGGAGAAGCACGATGAAGATGTTTGCCTACCGGGGGAAACACGAGAATTTTGGCGACGAACTGAACCATTGGCTCTGGGAGCGTCTGCTGCCCGGCTTCTTCGATGAGGACGAAAGCCAGCTCTTCCTCGGCATCGGCTCGATTCTCTACGACAATTTCGACCCGAACATGCAGAAGATCGTCTTCGGCTCGGGTTATGGCGGCTACACAAACCCGCCGAAAGTCGACGGCAACTGGACCTTCTATTTCGTGCGCGGAAAGAAGACCGCCGAGGTCCTCGGCATTGATCCGAGCTACGCCATCGGCGATTCGGGCATCCTGACGCGCAGCTGCTGGGATGCGAAAAGCATCGAAAAACGTTATCCCGTGTCCTTCATGCCGCACTACGAAAGCGCCATGTACGGCAGCTGGGATAAAGTCTGCGATCTTGCCGGCATCCACTATATCGATCCCCGCTGGTCGGTGGAAAAGGTTCTGACCGAAATCAGCGCATCGCATAAGGTCGTCTCCGAGGCGATGCACGGCTGCATTATCTCAGACGCGCTACGCGTTCCCTGGCGGGCGATCCGGCCGATCGCGCCGGGGAACCGAGCCAAGTGGTACGATTGGGCAAGTGCGCTTGATCTGGAGATCGACTTCGACCCGATCGGCCCGTCAAACGTCGTCGAAGCAGGCGCGTCACTGGTACGGAATAACACCTATCTTTTGAAGAACATAACGTTCCGCCACCGCCGCATCCGGCAGCTCACCGGCAATTATGTCTTCGGGTCAACGGTCAAGACGCTGCAGCGGGTAGCAGAGAAGCCGGGACAATTAAGTTCCGACGAGTCCATGGTAAATGCGCACAACAGAATGCTGCTGGAACTGGATCGGCTGAAGCAGGATTTTTCCAAGAAAACGGCAAGCGTCCTTTGACCCTGCAAACCCGATTCGTGACGAGGCGATAAGGCATGATCCTTTCTAAACTCATCGACACCCTCTCTTCCCGCAAGGGGGAGAAGTACTTTGGATGGGCGCTTGGCCCGCTTGAACGGTCAGTGTCCTTGACGTGCGGAGCCGTTCGACCATGAGCAGTGTTACCGACCGGCTGATCCAGGGCAGCATGTGGCTGAGCCTGTCCCGCGCCATCGTCAACGGGCTTTCGGCGCTCAGCACCTTCGTTCTCGCCTGGTACCTCGCACCGTCCGATTTCGGTCTCGTTGCCATTGCAACGACGATCCAGATCATCCTGAGTTCCGTCACCGAACTCTCGCTCAATCAGGCGCTCATCCGCCACGAGGACCCGAGCGAAGTTCATTTCAGCGCGGTTTGGACGCTGAGCGTGACAAGAAGCGCGATCCTGGCTTTGCTGTTTGCCGCCAGTGCCTTTCCAATTGCCGAATTTTATAACGAGCCCCGGCTGACAAGCGTCATGCTGGCTTTGAGTTTCAGCTTGCTTCTGAGCGGCCTGGCCAATCCACGTCGCGTCATGCTCCAGCGTGATCTGATCTTCTGGCAGGAATTCGTTCTCAACGTATCGCAAAAGCTGGTCGGCTTCGTCGTGACGGTGGCAATCGCTGCGATCTACCAGAGCTATTGGGCTCTTGTTCTCGGCACCCTCGCCTATCAGGTTACCAATATCATCGTTTCCTATACCGTCTTGCCGTTCTGGCCGCGCATAACCTTCCGGCATGCGCGGGAATTGTTTTCGTTCTCGCTTTGGCTGACCGCAGGACAGATCGTCAACACGCTGAACTGGCGGATCGAGTATCTGCTGATCGGCAAGATGTTGGGTGCCACGCAGCTAGGCCACTATACCGTCGGCAACACCCTATCGACGCTGCCGACCCGTGAGGCCACGGCACCGTTGAACCAGACGATTTATCCGGGCTTTTCCAGAGTACGCAACGACCCGGTCCGGCTTATCGCCGCCTATCAGCGCGCGCAGGCGCTTTTGGCTGCAGTGGCGCTTCCGGCTGGAATCGGCATGGCGGTCGTGGCTGATCCGATGATGCGGCTCGCCTTGGGAGAGAAATGGATTCCCGCCATCTTTATCGTCCAGGCGCTCGCATCGGTCTTTGCTCTGCAGACGCTCGGTTCCCTCGTCCAGCCGTTGGGCATGGCAAAGGGTCATACCAAGTTGCTGTTCATCCGCGACGCCCAGATGCTGGTGGTCCGCGTTCCCATCATCATCGTCGGCCTGATGATTGCCGGACTTCCAGGCGTCGTCTATGCGCGTGTGTTGACGGGTTTGATTTCCACCGCGGTCAATATGCTTCTCGTCAAGCGACTGATCGGCCTGCCGTTCTTCCAGCAACTCGGGGCCAACTTCCGCGCGCTTGCCAGCGTCGCATTGATGGCCGCCGGCGTCTGGGGGCTGTCACATGTCCTGAACATGCCGACCGATAAGCTGGGCCTGGCTCTCCATCTGGCCATACTGATCATCACCGGCGGTATTCTCTATGTCGGTTCCAGCTTTGTCCTTTGGCTCGCGATGAAGAAGCCAAATGGCCCGGAAACCGAAGTTCAGCGTATCTTTGTCAAGTTCCTGTCAAAAGCCAAACGTATGGCCTTACCCAAGTCGGCCTAAAAGCTAAAACGAACATCAACAAGAGAGGCAGAATGACCAGCCAATCCAGAACGGAGCTGATCGCAAAACTTAATGGTATGATCCATGATTGCCTGAAAGACTATGTCTCACGCGATGAACCGCTTGCAATCCTCGATTTTCCCGACATCCGCAATTGCGGCGACTCCGCAATCTGGCTGGGCGAAATGGCCTATCTGAAGGATCGCTTCGGCAAACGCCCGGACTATGTTTCGAGAACGGCGGACTTCTCCGCAGATGAACTAAAAAAACGCGTACCGACCGGTCCGATTTTCATTCATGGCGGCGGCAATTTCGGCGACATCTGGGTTTCCCATCAGGATTTCCGCGAAGCCATCATGGAGCGTTTCCCGGATCGGCAGATCGTCCAGTTCCCGCAGTCTATCCACTACAGTTCACCTGAGCGCATCGAGCAATCCGCACGCGCAATCGCGCGTCACAAGAATTTCGTCCTGCTCGTGCGCGATGAAGAATCGAAGGAATTTTCCGAGAAGCACTTCGACTGCACCGTTCGGCTATGCCCCGACATGGCCTTCGCCATCGGGCCGCTGCCGGACAGGGCAACGCAAATTTCCGTCCTCGCCATGCTGCGAGAGGATGCGGAACGGGTTGGCGGCACCGATCGCAAGATCCCTTCCGATATTCCCGTTGAAGACTGGATCACCGAGTCGAAGCGGAAGGTGGATATCGCCAAGAAGTTGGGGGCAGCTTCGGCTTTCCTGGCACTGAAGCCGAGCGAAGTGGCATTGCGCAAGCTGGACGCCGCAGCGCACAACCGCTTCGAGCGTGGCATCAGCCAGATTTCACGCGCCCGCGCCATCGTTACCGATCGCCTGCACGTCCATATCTGCTCGCTGCTGCTTGGCCGGCCGCATGCCGTGCTGGACAACAGCTACGGAAAGATCCGCCGCTTCATGAATGCCTTCTCCGGCGGGACCGACCTTTCATACAAGGCAACATCGCTCGAAGATGGAATCGAGTGGGCGCGTCACCAGGCCGGGCAAGGAGCGCGCGGATGACGGAGACGCTGCGTGCTTGCAGGATCAGGAGGGTAATCCGATGACACTTGTCACCTTCATTATCCCGGTCCGACATCAGGACAATGCCCGCGACTGGAGCAGGTTGAAGGCAAATCTGACCCAGACCGTGGCTTCCATTTCCAACCAGACCAATGGGGACTGGCGCGGCATTATCGTGGCAAACGAAGGCGCCGATCTGCCTGAGCTGCCGGAAAAATTCTCCGCCGTGCGCGTCACCTTTCCGCCGAACGACCTGCATGAGCTTGGAAAGGGCAGCAAGGAAGACTTCCTCGATGCCTTCCGGGCAGACAAAGGCCGTCGCGTTCTGAGTGGCATGTTGAACGCCACCGACAGTCGCTTCTTCATGATTGTCGATGACGACGATTTCGTCAGTTCGCGAATCGTTCAGCACGTGTCCGAAAATCGTGACGCCAACGGATGGACGATCGACCATGGTTATATCTGGGACGATGGCGGCAACTTCCTGTTTGGCCATGACGACTTCAGCCATCTCTGCGGCACCTCATTGATCATTCGTGCCGATCTCTACGAACTGCCGCAACGCTTTGAGGATGCTTCGCTCGACTGGATCAAGTCGATGCTGGGCAGCCATGTCCGCATAGCGGATATTCTTGCGCAACGGGGAGCGCCGCTCACGAAGCTTCCCTTTCGCGGGGCAGTCTATCGGGTCGCCCACGGCGGATCGCATAGTCAGGCACCGAGCCTGCTGCGACAGTATTTCCTGAACCGCGGCGTACTCACCAAACCGCGGCGGTGGTGGCGCAATCTTCGTAAGCTGAGGATGGTCGGCGAGGGTCACAGGCGCGAGTTTTTCGGCAAGACGCGGTCGAACCCCGCGTAAGCGCCAATCCCTTTCGAACATCGCACAGGCAGTCAAAATATGAAGCTTTTCTCTTTCGACTTCACCAAGAGGGTTGATAACTGATGTCGGATCTATTGGTCAGCGTGCTTTTTTCATCCTACAATGGCGCCAGCCGCCGGCTGCGCCATACTTTGGATTCCTTGGTGCGCCAAGAGCTTCCCCATGATCGGTGGGAACTGATAGCCGTCGACAACAATAGCAATGACGGCACGTTTGATCTTTTGGAAACCTATAGCGACAAGCTTCCCATCACCATCCTGCAGCAGCGCAAGCCGGGAAAGTCCGGCGCGCTGAATATGGCCTTGGATCGGGTGAAGGGGGATCTCGTCGTCTTTACGGACGACGATGTTCGTGCCGAACCGAACTGGCTGAAAGCGATCGTCGACTGCGCCGCAGCCCATCCGAGTTATGGCGTCTTCGGCGGCAGAATCGTCCCTGAATGGGAGAAAGAACCAAAAGATAGGTTTATCGAATGGATTCCGATGGGATCCACCTTTGCGATAGTCGATGACACCCAAAGCGGACCGTGTGACCCGACGAAAGTCTGGGGCCCGAATACGATCGTCCGGCGAGAGCTGCTCGGAACAAGCGTGCGCTACCGCGAAGATATCGGTCCTCTTCCCGGAAAGATTTTTGCCATGGGTGAAGATGCGGAAATCATCATTCGCCTGGCGGCCAATGGCGCCAAGTCCTATCGATGCGCCGAGGCCGTGGTCCATCATTGGATTCCGGCATCGAGCGTGACGGAGGATTGGGTACAGAAAAGAGGCGAGCGGCTCGGCTACGGCATGCCGGCGCTCTTTCCCGACGAGGTGCCTGGAGGGGTGAGGTTAAGCGGAGTTCCGCTTCCGACCTGGATCGAAAGCGCACAATGGGCCTTCCGGGCAGCAATGCTTTATCTCCTGCCGCGATCGAAGAAACGTTTCTGGGCGATCTGGAAATATTATTACATGCGTGGCTATCGCGCCGGAATTCGCCGATACGTTTCTCAGACGATGACGCAGTAATCGATTGCATAGGAGGCAGTAATTTGAAACTCTCGGTGCTCATCAAAAATATATGGCAGTATTTGCGCCCACGCATCGACAGCGTTCTATCGCAGGCCCAAGACATCGGTAAAGGCGTGACCCGAATCGCACAGGGAAGCGATCCGACCGAAATGAGGTCCGGAGCATCACATGAGCAAAGTCAAGGTTACAATACTGTTCTCAACTTATAACGGTGAGAAGACTTTGCCGACGATGCTTGACGCACTGTGCGCTTCAACCCTACCGAAGGAAGAATGGAAAATCGTTGCGGTCGACAACAACAGCAGCGACGACACTGCAGCAGTCTTGAATTCCTATAAGGAGCGGCTTCCGCTGGAAGTTTATTTTGAGCCAAAACAAGGTAAGCAGTACGCATTGACTTTGGGCTTCCGCCATCTGGAGGGCGAACTCGTCATTTTAACCGATGACGACGTCATTCCCGCGCCGGATTGGATCGAGCAGTTTCTCACCTTGGCAGATGAGCAGCCACAGTTTGCCATATTCGGCGGCTTAATCACGCCCGAATGGGAGGAAAGGCCTGCACCGTGGTTAGTCAAGTATGGGCATCTGGGGATTCTTTATGCGCTAAATGGCGGTCTATCCGAGGGGCCGATTTCAGCGGCATTGATATCGGGGCCGAATTCGGCCTTCCGTCGTTCCATTTTAGGATCCAGCTATATCGTTCACGACGGCCTCGGCCCCGATGCCACTGTCGCTCAATTCCCCATGGGTGAGGATACTGCTTTCGCTCTCAGGTTGGAGAAGAATGGAGCCAAGGCTTTTCACTCGCGGCATCCCGGGGTTCGGCACATTGTCAGGAAGGGCTATGTGAACGAAGGCTGGGTTTTGCGGCGCGGCGAGCGTTATGGCATGGGCTTGGTTATCGTTCGGCCGGACCTCTTCGACAGAAAAACGAAAATTGGCGGTCTGCCCATCGCTAGCGCCCTGAGATGGCTTCTGATGGTGCCGGCCAGCGTCGTCGTCAAGAGATTTCCGCCAAGCGGCGTTCGCTTCAAATTGCTCTGGGCGCAGTCGGTGAGACAGGGGATCCTGCGCCAATTTCTCAAGCAGCGATCTACGATGAATAAAACGATCTACTCTCAGGTCGGTGCCAAATGACAAAAGTACTAAACCGCGGCATCGACAGGAAGTGCTCCAACTGCGGAGGCAGCGGGCAGGATTTTCGCACGTCAGGAGGCGAGTGGGTTTGATGACGGATCCGAGAATTAGTGTCATCTTTTCGTCCTTCAACGGCGCCAGCAGACGGCTTCAACAGATGCTGGATTCGATGTTGGGGCAAAACCTTCCAGTCGAACAATGGGAACTGATTGCCGTCAACAACAACAGTAAAGACGAAACACAGGAGCTTCTCGATCAATATGCAAAGAAGCTTCCAATTGTTGTTGTTAATCATACCCGCCCAGGCAAATCAGGAGCTATGAACGCAGCTCTGGCGATAGCTCGAGGAACGCTGATCGTTTTTACGGACGACGACGTCGAGGCAGATGCGAACTGGTTGAGTTCGATCGCTGCATGCGCTGAGGCGAACCCGGATTTCGGCGTTATCGGCGGCCGAATTCTTCCAAATTGGGAGCATTATCCCCACGGGGATCCGCTGTTGGAGTGGATTCCCATGGGATCAACCTTCGCCATATCCGACCAGGAATCCAGTGGCCCATGCGACCCGACAAAAATTTGGGGTCCGAACACGACCGTGCGTCGTGAATTGCTTGGCAGCAATGTTCGATTCCGCGAAGATATCGGACCGCTTCCAGGAGGTCTTTTCGCAATGGGAGAGGATACGGAAATTGTCAGCCGCCTATCCCGAAGCGGCGTGAAAACCTATCGGTGCGCCGAGGCCATTGTTCATCATTGGATTCCAGCCTCTAGCGTGACAGAGGCTTGGGTACAGAAGCGTGGGGAACGTCTTGGCTATGGAATGCCAGCGCTCTTCGCCGAGGACATTCCAAAAGGTATAAGGATCGGGGGAATCCCCTTAAGAACCTGGATCGAGAGCGCCAACTGGGCGGTTCGGGCAGCCCTCCTTTATCCGTTGCCGCGATCAAAGAAGCGGTTCTGGGCCATCTGGAAGTACTATTACATGCGTGGCTACCGCGCCGGACTTCGCCGATACGCACCGGCAGTAAATCATTCTGGTCGACTAGCGCAGGAGGTCGTGCATTGAAATTATCGGTGCTTATCAACAATTTCAATTACGGCCGGTATTTGCGCCCATGCATCGATAGTGTTCTGTCGCAGGTCTATCCCGACTTCGAAGTGATCGTGGTCGACGATGGCTCCACCGATGATTCCCAAGAGATTCTTGCTTCCTATGGCGAGCGGATCCTGACCGTATTGAAGGAAAATGGCGGCCAGGCCTCGAGCTTCAATGCGGGTTTTGCGGCCGCAAGCGGCGATATCCTCTTTCTCCTCGACGCCGATGATGCGTTTCTGCCCGGCAAACTTGCTCGTATCGCCGAGATCTACGATCGCAACGAGATCGACTGGTGCTTCGACCGGGTGACGACCGAGGAAAGCGACCAGCCTCCTGCAGAACTGCAGGTGACACTGTTCGACAAGCGGGATACGCTTCGCAGGGGCGGCTTTCCCTCGCTTCCTGTGCCGACCTCCGGCTTGAGCTTCCGCCGCGATCTGCTGTCTCAGATCCTGCCGATGTCCGTCGCGACCGATGTCGTCCTCAGTGACAATTATATCAAGTTTGCCGCTGCCTTTCTCGGCCGCGGCGCCATCGTCGAAACGCCGCTGACGTTTCAGCGCATTCATGAGTCGAACCGCTACACGGGCACAAGCAGGGCAAAGACGCTGCGCCCGCGGATCATGATCGCGACTGGGCTGGAACTGGCACGCCGCTATGACGGGTTGCAGGCACTCGGCAAGAGCCTCGTGGCCGGCGGAATTGCCGAAACGACATCGCTTCTGAAGCTCCCGAGCGAAGCTCGCAACACGGTGGCCGGCGGTCCGTTTGGCGATGCTGCCGCGACCGAAGTGGCTTTGATGGCGGCGCGCAAGCGTTTGGGAAATATGCTGCGGAGAGGACAGTCATGAATCAGCAAGAGACTTTTCCGCATTCATCCGTCGGCACAGAAGCAGGCGTCGCACCACTGAAGATCACCGTTGGTGTGCTGACCTATCGGCGCCTCGACGGGATCGCCAAGCTGCTTGACGTCATGACGCGCCAGGTCAGGCACCCGGCTCGCCCCTATCATCTCACCATGGTGATCGTGGATAATGATGCGGCTGGCAGCGCGAGGACCACGGTAGAGAGCTTTGGTCAAACAGGTGCCTACGACCTGATCTACGTCATCGAACAAAACCAGGGCATACCCTTTGCACGCAATCGTGCACTGGATTCGGCACCTCCAGGCACTGACCTCTTCTGCTTTCTCGACGATGACGAATGGCCGGTCGACGGCTGGCTGGATGCGATGCTGGAGACACGGGAGAAAAACCGCGCCGATTGCGTCTATGGCCCCGTCCAACCAGTCTATCCCGAAAACCCGCCGGAATATTTCATCAAGGCAAGGGTGTTCGAGCGCAAGAAGAACAAGGACGGTCAACGCATTTCTTATGCGGCCTCGAACAACGTCATGTTCGACTATCCCCTGATCCGTTCATGGAATCTTCGTTTTGAAGAGAAGATGCGCTTCACCGGGGGCACGGATTACCTTTTCTTCAACCAAGCCATCCGCCGGGGCATGCAGGTCTTCTGGGCTGACAAGGCGCTTGTCCATGATATCGTTCCGGCCAGCCGGATGACCTGGAAATGGGTATTGCAAAGACAATACCGGCTCGGCAATACCTTCGCAGTCAGCGAGGTCCTGCATGGCAATCTCAAGCGCCGGATCTATCGCGCGGCCTATGGCGCCACGAGAGTTGTGCTTGGGCTGGTCATGCTGCCGGCGATCTTGATTTCACCCTATTGGGGCATGCGAGCCCTCACCCACCTTCTGCGCGGCGCGGGCATGGTTAATGGGATTCTCGGACATGCATACCAGGAATACAAGCCCAATGCCGCTCTCTGATATTGTTTACGCAGACGCCCTTGGAAGAGTTCTGAGCGTTATTATGTTCGAGCTGAAACATCACAAAGATTGGCTGTCCATGAACTTCAAGGCTTCAATCAACCGGGCCAAAAATGGTACACTTCTACTGAACTATCGTGACCCAATCGCTGTTCGAACAGAACGGTTTTCGCCCTTATCCATCGGTCAAATATAGGAGATGCCTGTTTATGACTGAGAAAAAATTGAAGGTTCTCGCTGCCTCGTCGGGAGGCGGCCACTGGGAACAGCTGATGGCCATGCGCGGCGCATTCGATGGCTGCGATATTGTCTTTGCAACGACCATCCCGGGACTGCTTGCAAAATACGACATTCGGGGCGGACTAGTGCTTCCCGATTGCAGCCGCGACTCGATTACCATGTCGATCCGGTGCTTTTTCACCGCCTTCTCCATCGTCATCAAGCACAGGCCCGACGTCATCATCTCGACTGGTGCCGCACCCGGCCTTTTTTGCCTGCTGGCCGGCAAATTGACGGGCAAGCGGACGATCTGGATCGATAGCGTCGCCAATGTGGAGAAGCTGTCCCTATCGGGTAAATTGGCCGGCCATATTGCGACGCTCTGGCTCACGCAATGGCAACATCTGTCGAGGCCGGATGGCCCCCATTACGCAGGAGCTGTCCTTTGATCCTTGTCACCGTCGGAACGCAGCTGCCGTTTGATCGCCTCGTCAAGGCTGTCGACACCTTCGCAAACGAACTGTCGAAACCGGTTCTGGCGCAGATCGGCAAGGGCACCTACACGCCACAGAATATGAAATGGATCAAGAATATCGAGCCCAAAGACTTTGATAACGTCTTTCGCGATGCAAGTGTCATCGTCTCTCATGCGGGAATTGGCACTGTGCTTACGGCCAAGCGTTTTGGGAAGCCGATCATTCTCGTTCCCCGGCAGGCGGCTCTCGGCGAGCACAGAAACGATCATCAGCTCGCCACGGTAAGCCAGCTCGTGGGCCGGCCGGGCATCTATGTCGCACACACCGATGACGATCTCCGGAACTATCTGCTCGAAGAGCTGGATAGCCCATCTCACGAAGATTCGTCGGAAGCCGGTCGGGCTTCACTGGTGACCTACCTGAAAAACTATATTACGGCAGTCTGACCCCGAGAGCTGTCATAGCCTCTGACGCTTACGAGCGAATTTTCATTCTCCGCAATTGTTGCCGGCGATACGTTTGACGAGCTCAGGCGCGATGATTTTGGAGGCTGTGTCGGGCAGAGGATGCACGCCATCAGGAATTGCCGTGGCCAGATCATCCGGCGTCAGACGCTCCCAATTGGGCCGGTGGTCGACAAACTCCAGACCACGTTTTTGCGCCTCCGCCTGATGTGCCGAGACGTAATTGTCGACAAAGGGGCGGATCAGCCCACGCAGTCCGGAAAACGGATTCATGGCCATGACGATGATCCGCGCTTGCGGCAGGCGCTGCCGGAGCTGATCGAGAATGTCGCCGATATTCTTTCGGCTTTGCGCAAGCGACACAAACCGATGCAATGTCGCATCATTGGCGTAGAGCTCAATCAGGATGATATCCGGCTGCTCGGCAACGACGCGATCAATCTGGGTCAGAGCCCACAGTGACGTTTCACCGCTTTTTGCAACGCTCTCGACCTTCACCGGCTTCTGCAGGCAGGCTGCAAGCTCTGTCTCAAGGGCAGGCTGCCATCCTCCCCGCGCCGTCAAGGATGTTCCGAAGGCCACTATTTTCAGCGGCACGGGACTATCGGCATAGCCGTTCCTGACCGCCGAAAGCATCACCAGACACGCCAGAAACAGAACCAGTCCATAGGCCGGTCGCCTCTCAGTCGGCACCGCTCGCCAAAACTGCAAACATATCATGAGGAGACCTTGCAGCAGGCTTGAGACAATTTCGTGAAATGGCCGCGCATGCCTGTTCGAGCAATGCGAAACCATCCAATCCCCATCCTGGCGGATGACAACGGCTGCTTTGAAACGTCGGGGCTATTAACGACGCGAAACAGCCGCCAATCACTCCTGGCGAAATACGTGCTGCATCTGATCGGTCAGCGGCTTCGTCAGATAGGATATGACGGTCCGATCGCCGATCTTGATGAAGACCTCGGCCGGCATGCCGGGATAGAGCTTTATCGTCTTCATCCTGGCAATGCTTTCAGCTTTCGGCTTGACGCGCAGGGGATAGTAGCTGATGCCCGTGCGCTCATCCTTGACGATATCGGGCGCGATCGAGGTAATCTCACCGCTCACATCAGGCGTCGTGCGTTGATCGAAAGCGCTGAAACGCACATCGACGGACTGGCCGACGTGAACCTGGTCAATATCGCGGGTGGCGACTTTCGCCTCGACCGTAAGTTCGTTATTTTCGGGAACGACGAGCATCAACGTCTGACCGGGATCGATGACACCGTTGACGGTGTGAACCGAAAGTTCGTGAACTCGCCCAGTCAGCGGCGCGGTAATGTCGAGACGGTGCAGCTGATCGACTGCGGTTCCGCGGCGCTCTTCATATTCGGCGATCTGTGCCTCGACGTCGGTCAGGTCCTTGGCGATCTCCGAACGACGATCCTCATCCAGCTGGATTGACTGGCGATCGATCTCGATTGCCTTACCCTCGGCCTCTGCCTTTGCTGCGATTTCCTGGCCGCTGTTGCCCTGGAGATCGGCGCGGGCACGCTTGAGTGTGTTCAAACGCTGAAGCGTGACGAGCCCCTTCTTGTAGAGCGTATCAATGCCCTCAAGCTCTTGTTCGATCAAGCCCAAGGCATCGTTGGTGGCGTTGATCTGAACGACCAACCCCTTTACCTGCTCGCCCAGCTGGTCCTTGCGCGATGCCAACTGGCTCTTCATTCCGATAAGTGCCGTCCTGCGACTGTCGAACAACTTCTGCTCGCCATCGAGAAGCTTCTCTGCGGAGGTGCTGGATGTCAGATCGCTGATGTTTTCCTCGACCTCGAACGAATCGGCGCCGATTCGCTCCGCCTTCAGACGGGCGCGGCGCGCATAAAGCTGAGCGAGCGTGCTTTCGACAATCGAGAGGTTCGCTCTTGTCGTCGTCCCATCGAGCCGTATCAGCACCTGCCCTGCCGTCACATGGTCGTTTTCGGCGACCAGCAGTTCCGACACGATACCACCTGTCAGGTGCTGGACCTTCTTGACATCGCCGTCGACGACGATCACGCCCTCGCCGATGACGGCGCTCGAAAGCTCTGTCGTCGCCGCCCAACCGCCAATGCCGCAAACGAGGGCTATCGACAATACACCGACAACGGCAACATGCCGATTGAGGGAGCGTTTCGATTCACTGATAACCTTGCTCACAATCTTCCCTCTGGCCTATTCGGCCGCATTCATGCCGTCGACCACGACTTTAAGCTGAGCCACGCGCTCGGCGATCGGCGTGCGCGCCGCTTCCGGCCGGCTGACCCTTGCCAGAACTTCCTCTTTGGGACCGAACGCGATCATGCGGCCATCCTGCATCATCAGCACGAAGTCGCAGACCGCCAGAACGCCGGACCGATGTGCGATGACGACAACAATGCCGCCGCGCGCCCGCACGCTCATGATCGCGGCACTCAGCGCCCGCTCGCCTTCTTCATCGAGATTGGAATTCGGCTCGTCGAGCACGACGAGGAATGGTTCGCCGTAAAGCGCTCTTGCAAGCGCGATACGCTGCCTCTGGCCGGCCGAAAGCGCGGCACCGCCTTCGCCGATTTCGGTTTCGTAACCGTTCGGCAGACGAAGAATGAGATCGTGAACACGCGCCGCCCTCGCCGCGGCAACCACCGCCTCAGGCGACATCTCCTTTGCGAAACGGCAGATATTCTGCGCAACGGTCCCCGAGAAAAGCTCCACATCCTGCGGGAGATAACCAATATGCCGGCCAAGTGCGTCGCCGTCCCACTGGTCGAGTGCTGCGCCATCGAGGCGAATGGATCCTCTGACGGTTGGCCAGATGCCCATCATCGCCCGTGCCAATGACGATTTACCCGAGGCACTGTAACCAATGACCCCAAGCGCGCTCCCTGCCCGTAAGCCGAAGCTGACATCGGAAATAACCAGGCGCTGACCCGCCGGCGGCCCGCTCGCCAGTCCTTCGACAGTGACTTGCTTGGTAGGAGCCGCGAGTGCAAGGGGGGCTGGAATCTCAGGAATGGTTTTCAGCAGGCTCGAAAGCCGCGCCCAGCTCTGCTGAGCAGACACGAAACCACGCCAATTTCCGATCGCCGCTTCGACAGGCGCCAGGGCGCGCGAGGTCAATATCGAGCCGGCGATGATAATTCCCGAAGAGGCCTGTCCCTGAATGACCAGGATTGCGCCGGTCGCGAGCGTTCCCGATTGCAAAGCAATACGGAAAATCTTCGACAAGGTCGCATATCCATTGCCGACATCCGATGCCTGCCTGGTGATCGTCCGGTATTCACTGTTCTTGCGGTCCCAGATTTCGGCCATCGTACCCGCCATGCCCATGGCGTGGATGACCTCGGAGTTGCGGATCGAGGTCTGCGCGAAGGCATTTCGCATATTGGCGGAGTCAGACTGCTTTTTTGAGAGCGTACGCGTTCCCTGATTGGTCAGGAACGTCAGGATGGCGAGAACCAGCGATCCACCAATCGCGATATATCCGATCGCCGGATGAAAGAGGAAGCAGATCACAATATAGAACGGCAACCAGGGCAGATCGAACATCGCTGTCGGCCCCATGCCGGACAGGAAGGTTCTGATCTGGTCGAAGTCGCGCAACGGCTGAAGCCCGTCGCCGCCGATTTTGACCTTCAACGGAGCCTTGATCAGCGCCCGGAACACACGCCCGTTCACCATCTCGTCAAGCGCACCGGCAACACGCACAAGCATTCTGCTTCGCAGGACCTCGAACGCTCCTTGAAAGGCGTAAAGCATTAACGCAAGTATTGCCAGGACAGCCAGCGAGGGTATGCTTTTGCTAGGGATGACCCGGTCATACACCTCAAGCATAAAAAATGAACTTGTAAGGTATAGGATATTGATAAGCGCGCTTGCTATTCCAATGAAAACAAGTCCCCCCTTGCATTTCCTCAATGCTTTGGACGGCTCGCTGACATCAGCTGCTGAACTCTGAAACACGAAGTAATCCCTCTCTTACCGTATCGCACGAAAGCAAATATGCCGCCGCGCACTCCAGCTCCGGGTCCATCACGCCCGATCAATGACACGACTGCCTTGGACCCCGACACCGGCGCCGGACCCGCTTGCAAGCCCACGACCTATTACATGAATCCAACCAAAAAGTGACCAAAATTCCAATTTATATCGAGCGGCTTCAGGGATTCTGACTTGACGCTACGCTAAATATACCAACCTAAGCAAGTGAAAATCGCATATTGCCCAACAACGGCGCAGAGGGATGAACGTGTTGCGCGCATATTCGCGACGTTTACTGGGGCGTTAACTATAAATTCAATCTATAGTTCATTTTTCCTTTGAACGGCGGAAATATTTTTTTATCCGCATCTCCCCGGCCTTCGACCGCCGACACCCCTTCATCATAAAGCTTTCAAGTCTTGAACAGCGGGGCCGGCGCTCTCTAAATTTGACGTGATTTCAAACCAGCAGGTGCGACGCTTGGCTGCTATGGAACGCGTCCACATTGATATACACGCCGAGCGAGTCGGTATCGATGTGAGAAGCGCCGTCAGAAATCTTGTATTGGAAGGATTCACTGACCTTTCCGCTGAGACCGGCGATTTTCACCGCATCGACCGTATAGGTGTAATCACCATCGCTCTCCACGTGGATAACGCCGTATTTCCCGGTCAGCGTCAGGCCATGCTTATCCACTGCACTGTCACCGAAGCGACGGAGCAGCACGGTTCCATTGATTGCGCTATCGTTTTCGAAGAGGTTGCCATGATAGGCGCCGCCCGTATCCGTGGAGATTTTCAGGCTGTCATGGGCTGCGACAATCCTGGGAACGGCGACGGTGGGTGCGGTCGGAACCTGCGCTTCGGCCGCGGGCAGAGGAGCGCTTGTCTGCGTCGGTGTTGACGGTTCGACCTGCGGCTCCACAACCGGCGTGGTAGGCGTCTCACTGTTGGACGGGGTGTTGCCACTCGTGGCGTCGAGTTCGGCCTGCGCTTGCTCCAGGGTCTTATTGTCGTTGATCAAGAAAGTGCTCTGGAGAGCAATTGCGACCGGCATTGTCAGGGTCGACACCACGCTGTCGATGATATTATCATAGAAAGAGCCGGATGCAGGCCTGTCGACCTTCAGCGCCGAGGACGACAGGTCGTCAAAGACATTACCATGAATATCGATATCCGTGCGTGTATAACTTGGGTAACCTGCAGCGCTGATCGACACGCCCCAGACGCCGTCATGAATATAGTTTCCACTGATATCGTAATTTGTCGCATTGCCCTGATCGCCAAGGCCGATACCGTAGGACCAACTATAGCCGCCGTATCCCGAGATGTCGTTGTCGTGGATGGCGATATTCGTGCCCGCGTTGGCACCTATCCCGAAACCGCCGCCGATCACGGTGTTGTCCTCGACTGCTGCATTTACAGCCCGAACAAGCACCAGGACGCCCTTTGCGCTATTGGTCTCAGTCTGCTCTAGGTGGTTACCCTTGATCAGGATATTGCTGCTGTCGTTCAACTGAACGGCGTCTGCCGCAGCGCCCTGGCTGTTGATGACCAGATTATTGACGATGGTAACGCCAATCACTTTATCCATCCAGATGCCGTCTCCATTTACCCCGGAAATCTTGCTATTCTCGATGGTAATGTTCTGGCTGCTCTGAAAATTGACGGAACCGGGTTTGCCGGCAAGTCCGGTATTTTCGACCTCGACGTTGCGGACGGTCCAGTTGGAGACATTTCCCGCATATATCGCCGCACCGCCGGTATCAGCAATCTTGATGTTCTCCACGATGATGTTTGAAGCCTTCGAGCCGTGGATGCCGTCATTGCTACTGTGAATAACTGGCACATCGCCAACGCCGTAACTGCCAATTGTAATCGGAGAGCTGACAGTGCCGGAGTATTTCAGGTCGAATTGCTCGTTAAACACGCTTCCGGCGGCAAGCAGCACGCTGTCACCCGGCTTTAACCTCAAGGATTCGACAGCGGAAAGTGTCGCGAAAGCCGACTGCTCGCTCACCCCACTGTTCTGATTGGATCCTGTTGCCGAATTTACATAGTAGACGGTCACGCCGTGATCTCCCAAAGATACTGGAAAATCTTTTACCCGCGGACCTCTCTCTGCCTGCTAAAATGGAACACTAAAATGCGTTCTATCTCGCGATAATTCTTACGCTCTTCACTAAACATCTTCGTTTATCGAATATTTTGCATTGCAACAAAAATTGCGTCGCACAGTTATGTGCGATGCTACCCAATATCTCTGGTGTAAATAATATTATTCTCCACGCATCGCATATTAGTTTACGAAAATTGCGTTTCGAGAGAAACATTACTTGATAAGCAAATGTTACAAATCATGACATCAGTTTCATCGAAAAGCAGACGCCGGTGCGGGAACCGAAGCAAGACTGAGATTTCAGGCTGTAGCCCGTAGTGATTATATCAACATCTCATCTGCGAATAAGCACCTCCGGGTATTCTTATAAATTGCCCCTGAATAAACATTCTTCTCCTCTGAAGAAACAGATGCCCGAATCTACCATTTGGTATTCTCACTTATTATTAACGTAATAATTACCATGCGTTTCATCGCCTTATGCGTGTTACAGGTGTGTCATTATTGTACAATACACCCAAAAATGTTCACTTGCTGTTAATTGCACCTTGACTCTCTGTATTAAGATATCCTTAATCGACCAGCTCGCTAAAGGTCAGAATTGACCTAGCAAAGAACAATTCGAGGAGAGACAGTAATGGCTATTCATGCAACAGATGATAGTGCAACATTCCTGGAAACCGACGCTATTTCCGGAAATCTTCTGGCCAACGATACATCCGATGGGAACTTGTTCCTTCGTTTCTTCGATCAGCAGGGCGTTGGCTCCAAGCAAGGCAACAGCCAGGTCACCGAGATCCAGGGCGATTACGGCACCTTCTTCGTCAAGCCGGACGGCAGTTACACCTATGTTCTGAGCGACGCTGCCAAGGTCGGCTTCACCAATGGTGAATTGCTCCAGGAGAAGGTCTCGTACAAGATCTCTGATGGTGCCGGTCACACCGATGTCGGCCTGTTCACCCTGAATATCCAGGGCGTAAGCCAGGTAAAGCCGATCGCTGTCGACGACAACTACAGCTTCACCGAAGGCGACGCCATCAGCGGCAACGCGTTGGACAACGACATTGCTGGCGACAATGGCCACCTCTTCCTCCGCCTATTCGGCACCACGACCGTAAACGGCGACCCGAGCGCAACAACCGACGTCGCCGGTACGTATGGTACGTTCCATGTAAAAGCGGATGGATCATTCACCTATGATCTGACAGCAGATATCGCTCCGGGGGATCAGGTCACGGAAACCATCCAGTTCTACAAGATCTCCGACGGCGAAGGCCACACCGACGCCGGCGTTCTGACACTCAACATCACTGGCGCGGACGCAGAAGTCTGATCATCAGTAGCCAATCAAAAAGCAACGCCCGCCGCGCAGACTGCGGGCGTTGTTTTATGCAAGTTGAATTCGGCCAAGAGAAAGAGCCGTAGCCGTTCAGCCTGTCGGCCAAAAGCTTGGAACTTCTATAAACCAGCCTCGATGATTACTTGCTGCAGCGCTGACGGAACCGCGCCGTCGCGGCCTCTCCGACGCTCGTCCAGCTTCGATCGAAGATCGGGCGAAGCTGTGGGCTGATCTCTCTTATCGTGGCATTGACCCTGCAACGATCGCCCCGTTTCAGCATGGTCATGAGATCGCTATCGAGCGCGCGCTCTGCCGCGGCGAGTGTTGCATCGGTGAAATCGTTCCAGAAATAAAATCGCGTCAGGATCATTACCTGGTCGTACGGCGCAAGCGCAACCGAACGCTTCATCATTCCCGCGATCGAGACCGGCTCTTCCGCAATTGTCGACTGCACGGCCGCAAGACGAAGCCAAAAATTGCTGTTCGTCGGCATACACGAAAGCGCATGCCGCAGATACTGGCGCGCACTCGAGGCCGCAGCGGCCCAGCCGTCGTAATTGAGATTGACATTCTGCCGATCGAGTTGCGCCAGAACGAGGGTTACGCCAGCAGCCACGATGTCGGATCGACAATAGTGTCCGTCAACGACATCGACACTGCGCGACGCATATTTGGTCACGACATCATCCGCAACGGTCTCGCCACGCTCGATCCTTTCGGCGACGATCGAGATGCTGGCCGTTCTTATCGAGGCGTAGAGCTCTCGACCGGCCAGCACCACCAAGACGACGGTGACGATAATGAAGGCGATCCTGGTAATCGAAACGGACTGACTGCGGAACATCAGCTTTCGGTATAGTATCGCGAATAACGCTTATAATAATATTCGCTCGAACCGAATGTCCGGTAGAGTTTCATCTGCGACGGGTCGACCTTGGTCAAGATAGTACCGACGCATTTCGCATAGAGTTCCGGCTCGGACAGCAGGGTCGATTGCACGACCTTGCGCGATGTCTTTCCCCACTCGATAACGAAAACCACCGCATCGAGCTTCGAATTGATGGCGCGCGCGTCCACAACCGGCGCCAAGGGTGGCAGGTCGACGATAATATAATCGAAGCTTTGACGTGCCGTTTCAAGAAGCTGATCCATGCCGCGTGACGCAAGCAGCTCCGACGAATGCGGAACACGATACCGTGCCACCGTTGGCAAAAATGCGAGCTTGGTTTTGGGATCGAGAAGAATCAGATCCTTGAGCGGACGGCTGTCGACGATCGCCTCGAGCAAGCCGGCCTCGGCATGGCGGCCGATCGCCCGGGTGGCACCGGGATTGCGCATATCGCCGTCGATAAGCAGGCAACGCGCACCCTGCATTGCCAGGAGTTTTGCGAAATTGATGGATGTCGTCGACTTCCCCTCGCCGGGCAAGCTCGACACGACGCCAATGACCTTGCAGCGCTGATCGGCAGCACTGAGGTCGATGGCAATCTTGGCGCTTCGAAGCGTCTCGGCAAAGGCCGAGAGCGGATGCTCCTCGACATAGGTCGTGGTCTTCCCGCCCCTGGCGATGCTTCGCGGATTGCTGGGATCAACAAGCGTCGGATCGTCGACGTTATTTTCAATCAGCGGCATGACACCGAGAGACTCGACATCGAGCACGTCCCGGACATCATCGCCGGTGCGGAAGAACCGATCCCGGAATTCGCGGAAAGCAGCTATACCACTTCCAAATGCACATCCCACGAACATCGCGAAAGCAACGACGAGAGCTCTCCTCGGAGCGCTCGGCTTCGTCGGCGTCTCCGCCGTCGTGATGATGCGCGCAGCGGTAATCGGAAAGCTCTGCTGTTGAATTGCTTCCTGGTAGCGCGTCAAGAAGCTCTGATAGAGATTCTTGTAGGTATCGCGCGTGCGCTCGAGCTCGCGAAGCTGCACCTGCGTCTCGCCAGCCGTTGCGGCCACGCCCGTCGCCTGTGTAACACTGTCGCGCAAAGAGTTTTCCCGCGATTTCGCGACCTGCAGCTCGCTTTGGTAGCTCTCGGCGATGCGGTTCAACTCATCGAACATGAGCCTTTTATATTCTTCCATTTCCGCACGAAGCCGAACCGCCTGGACGTGATCGGGACCGAGCCGCGCCTCGATTTCGGTCTCGAGCTTGGAAGCCTCCAGATATTTCTTGCGCAGGTCGTTCGAAATGGAGCTGTCGAGCACGTCCGTGACGATCGCATCGGTCTGCTTGGCGTCGATGATCGACTTGACGCGCGCATATCTTGCCTCGGCCTTTGCCGTCTCGGCCTGCGCATTGATCAATTGGGTATTGATCTCGGAAAGCTGCTGCTCGCTGATCAGCGTACCGGATCCGGCCTCGACAAGCCCATGCTCGCCGCGGAATTTCTGAACCGCAAGGTCGGTGTCCAGCGCCTGCTGCCGGAGCTCTTCGATGCGCTCCTGCAGCCATTGGCCGGCCCGGCGCGTCGCCTCGTATTTCGAATTGAGCTTGTCGACCAGATAGACGTCGGCGATCCCAGCCGCGATATCACGCGCTAGGTCGGGCGACTGCGCGGTATAACTGACATCGAGGACGTAGGAGCGGCCGACGCGTTCGACATCGATATTGCCTGCGACAGTCTCGGCAGCGCCTCGCCGCCTCATTTCCGGATTAGGTGCTACGGCTGCGTCATCGGCAAACCACGACCGAAAATTCATAAAGGATTTCAACGTTGAGACAGAAAAAAGCGAGCTTTTCGGTCCCATGAACTCCGGATTGTCGACGAGTTTCAGCTTGTCGACAACAGCATAGGCGATGGTGTCGGACTTCAACAGCTCGACCTGACTGAGGACAGTGCCTTCGTCATCGTCCATCTGGCCGAAAGCCGCCAGCTGGTTGATCACCTGACTATCGCTGCGGTCGATCAGCACGCTAGTGTCGGCGGTGTAGACAGGCACCGAAGTCAACACATACACAATGCCGAGAATGGCAAAGGCGAAACCGCAAGCCGCAACCATCCGCCACTGTCGGCGGGCGATTGCGATGAGCTTGTCGAAATCGATGAAATCAGCATCATTTCCGGTATCGCGGGAGGGGTCGATACGCGGCGTAAGTTTATCTGGCGATAGCAATTTCGATCTCCAACAAAGGCGTCAAGCGCTAAGATCTAAGGGCAATTCCAGCTATTGTATGACCGGGACACTCTGACTCGTCGACTCCGTCGGATCGGTAGACGACTGCCCTCCCGCTCCGGCGCTGACGATCGTCGTCGTTGAAGTCGACGATGAATCATCCGAGCCGGCATTCGAAACCTTCAGCGTACCCGCAGTCGTCGCAGCGCCGTCGAACGGCGTACCATCGTCCGCTCCAGGCCCCGTTTGTCCAACTTGCCCGTCATTGCCGATGCCGGAGGCGGCGGCGGCACTTGCACCCGGGCCGAGCGCCGCGGTCCCGCCTTCGGCAAGGACCTTTGCAAAGGCTGCAAGCAGCGGCGCCAGGTTCGGATCGGCGCTCGCCGCCTCGGCAACAGCCTTTTCGATCGCTAGCTTGTATTGCGGATCCGTCACCTGGCAGCTGTTTGCAGCCCGCCCGAGACCGGAGCCGATCGCCGCCATCTGTGAGGCACTGGCCTTCTTGGCCTGGTCGATCACCGGCGACAGCGCGTCATTGCTGCTTCCGACCAGCGCGCGAACACGCGAGGACAGAACCAACGGATCGGACATGTCGAGCAGGACGGCGGGGCTAGCCGTAAATCCGCTGACATCGACGGAAGTCAGATTTGCCGGTCCTAGGCAGGCTGCCGCAAAGGCGCTTGAATTCATGCCGACATACATCGCGACGGCAATTCCGCTATATGCAAGCTTACGATAAACAGCCGATCTTGCCATAACCACAATTTCCTTCATCAAATCCGCTATAAGCCTCCGGCATCGATCATTCAGACCGATGCCGGCGACCTATTTCAATCAATTTCCAAGATCCTGTACCGCGTTACGGGTATCATTCGCATCGTCGGTCACTCCGGAAACAGTGGATGATACCGAGTTCACGATGTCAAGGAACTTGACCAGTTCAACAGAGTCCGAATTGGAAATATAGATAATATCCTTGTCTTCCATCTTGAACTGCTGAACAGCAAACAAGGTTGCCGGGTCGCGCATATTCGCACGGATGATCACCGGAACCATTTCACCCGCAAATCTCGTCGTGTCCACGTGCATCGCTTGAACCGTTTTCTTCGGGACAAGACGATAGAGCAAGACCTGAGCGGGATCGGCGCGGTCGTCGCGCAGGCCGCCCGCCTTGGCGATTGCCTCTCCAAGGGTCAGGTTGGACTCTTCGAAATCGAAGCGACCACTGGTGCCGGCGGCGCCGAGCATAAGAAAGGTACGGCGCTCATGATCGATCGAGATCGTATCATCCGGTGCGACATAGATATTTTCGGCCGGGTTCTTCAACAGCGTAGTGTAGGCGACGGTTGCCGTCTTGCCGCGGCGCTGCAGCGTCACATTCGTTTCGATATTGTTGGTCGTCAAACCGCCCGCGGCGGAAATGACATCGAGAACACGCTCACCCGCTGGGCTGATCTCAACGCGCTGGGGATTGTTGACATCGCCGAGGATGGCAACCTGGCTAGAGCGGCTTGTCGTTGTCGTAATAACCACCTGCGGTTCGATCGCGCGGCTCGCCAGGCGATCCTCAACGTCCTGCTCTACGGTCTCCTTCAGGCGACCGGCAGCCGGAACCCGACCCGCATAGGGAATTGTGATCGTTCCGTTTCTATCGATGGTCTGCTCTGGCAGCGAGATGTAATTGCCGGGTCGGCTACCTGCATCGGACGGAATGAAGAGGCCGCCGGACTGAGCCTCGAAGATGGCAACCGAAACGACATCGCCGTAACCGAGCGGAATTTCGGGCGCTCCGCCTCGACCACCACCAAACCCTTTGAACGAGGTCGGCTGGGGAGCGGTAAAATACGACAGGACGTTCTTGCTGAGATCAACCAGGGCGTAGTCGATACCGACACGACGTTCCTTCGTTGTCACTTTCACCGCCGCATCTCGATCAACGTCTTTGTGATCGGGACCGGATCTTGGCAACGAGGTGCAGCTTGCCAATATAGTCGTTAGCGCTACAACAATGGCGACGCGTGTACTACCGATACGAGAACAACCCATAGAATACCCTGCGTTTACGCCCCTGAAGCTACTGCCCCGCGATCTGACAAAATACAAGACAATCCCCGATCAATAACACTGAAAGCCGATTAACATTCCCCTAACTGTGGCAGGCTGGCAACGCCGAGCCCCTTAGGAAGCGAAAAACGACTTCGGTCCGACTTTTCTTGCGTCGCAACAATCCGAAGGCTGCACCCGCTATAAAATTTCTTGGGTTTCAGAGTCAACCGTTCGCACCTGCACAATCGATCTTTTCCGAAAATCTTATTAAAATCCATCCATTTAAACTTTATGTGGTTAACGGCCGCTCATATGCCATGTCCGCCTCTCCGTTGCTACGCCCGAGACATATCGCGACAACCGCACTCAGGAAGGCGGAGTAAAACACAGCAAAACCCGGTATCTGCAGCGAAAAATCGACCGCCGCATGAAGGGCGACCAAAACGGTCGCCGCCAGGCCAAGAAGAACATAGTGCCGGAGACGGCGTCTTTGGGCGAGCCCGTGCCAGAACACTCTGGCAAGCACCGAGAAGGCAAGGACTGTCGCAATCGGGAACAATATTCCGAGGCCCAAAAATCCCTCGAGATAGAAATTATGCGCGCGGTCGAAGACCCCGAAAATTCCGCAAGCCGGATCGCGGTAGGCGGAAAACACGGTCCGGAAGGTTCCGAGCCCCGTTCCCGTCAACCAATGATCCGAAATGGCACGCCATATGCCAGGCAGAATGCAAAACCGATCATCATCCTCGAGTCGCCGCTCTTGCGCCCGCAAAATCGCCTGGCCCGCAAACACCGTCAGCAGCAGCACGACGAAACCAATCGCCGAGAGGAGCTTCAGCATCGAACGCCATCTTGGCGCCGGTCTCAGATGACGCCTCGAGCCGTTCCAATTGATGACAAGCCATGGAAAGTAGATGAGAGCGGCAACAAAGGTGGCAAATATCCCGGCACGCGAGCGGCTCAGCATCAGCGCGGTGAAGCATGCGCATAAGAGCAGGATATAGATCCACGATCTCAAGAGAAGCGCGTTTCGGCCCGGCTCGCCGGGCGGATACTTCGAATAGGCTCGGGTAATGTCCCTGACCAGGGTCAGCATCAGCAGCGTTCCAAGCCCGAGGAAGGTCGCGGCGGTATTGCGGTTGACGAAGACCGCAGTCAGGCTGTCGAGGTAGGCGCGTTTCTCCACGACGATCAGCATGTTGGGAAACAGCAAAAACTGCAGCAGGCCGAAAACCGCGATGATGCCCGCCGTAAGCCCGAGCCCGGCGAGCACTTTCCGCGCACTCTGATCGGTATCGCATAAGAGCAGCCCGGTCAGAAACGTGACGAAAGGCAGCGCGACCCAGAGGATCGACGCCAGCGTGTCGGCCGGTTCGACCGAGATCGCCGCGGACTGCGCACCTGCGAGGTCACGCGCGGCATTCCAGGCCGGGTTCGCCAGCCAATTGGCGGGCAGTTCGATGGTTTGGATGAACGTCCAGCCCGCCAGGACGACGAGTAGAAACAAAGCGATACTGAAAACCCATCTGCTTTGTCTCGGCTCTCTAAACAGCAATCCCGAAATGATGGCGAGGGCAAACATCCCGATCGCAGCGAAGGCGAAGGGAAAGGGCGTGACGCTCCCGAACGGTATGAGCGTCAATATAACGAGGCCGATGAAGGCAAAAAGCAAAACCTCTCGCAAGACCCGCTTATTGATGAGGTTGGAGAACATGTGAATTCGTTTACCAGAGTAGGCGGCGACCAATTGCAACCGAAGAGATTAATTTACTCGTACTAACATAAGTTGAACATCAAGCGCTTGCGTGCTAAAGTGTAACAGAATTCCACATCGTTTAAAATTGTCGCGAAAGGTTTAAGCCAATCGAGACAAGGCCCGGCTATGCTCCTTCCAAGCAGCAGAAACGGGACAGATATTCTGCGCCCAATACTTGGCAGATCATCAGATCGCCATGCCATTGACCGAGAAAAAAGGCAAGCCTGATCTCAATCGGTTGCCCTGAACGGGGATTTAAGAGATGAAGAAAACAGTCGTTACACTTCTGGCACTGGCCTTTACAGCAGGCAATGCATGCTCGGCATTTGCCGCCGGTCCCGCTGGTTTTGCCCGCGGTCTGACCGGTAATTCGGCGGTCAGTTATATCTCTGAAAAAGGCAAGATCATTCCGCCTTTCGCCCAGGTGCTGTTCTGCGCCCAGAACCCGTCCGAATGCCGCGACAACAATGGTTTGGCGGTCGTTGCGCTGACGGACAAGCAAATGCTGCAACTGAAGGACGTCAACACCGCCGTCAATCGTACGATGATCGGCCGGAACGACTCCCGCAACGAACTGAATGGCGACGTCTGGAAGGTGAATGTGCGCAGCGGCGACTGCGAAGATTTCGCTTTGACCAAGCGCAGCCGGCTGATCGCGATGGGCTGGTCGTCGCGCGCTTTGCGGATCGCGACGGCATATACGCCCTCCGGTGAAGGACATGCGGTCCTCGTCGTCAGAACCGACAAGGGCGATCTCGTCCTCGACAACAGGAAAAGCAGCATCAAGAACTGGCGCGATACCGATCTGCGCTGGGACAAGATTCAATCGGGAACAGACCCTTACGTCTGGTACCGGCTATAGCAGCCGAGGCAGCGACATAGACTGATTGATCCTGTTTCCGGATTGAAGTCGAGCCTGCTCTGACGAGCCGCTCGACTTGTCATATCGCCCACACAAACCTATGTTTTGGCTATCGACGGGGCAGCGCGCAACAAGTTGCGGTGCCCGGAGTTCGATTTCCGATGTGGGTTTCAGGCGATCTTCGGTATTGTCTTTTCGTCCAGATTAACTATGACGAACTCATGCTGCGACGCAGCATGACGTTCTACTCTAATGATTTGAGGGAAATATGCGCATCACGATGATTGGATCAGGCTATGTCGGCCTCGTTTCAGGCGTTTGCTTTGCGGATTTCGGCCACGACGTCATCTGCGTCGACAAGGATCTGAGTAAGATCGAAGCCCTTCGCGAAGGCCGCATTCCGATCTACGAGCCGGGTCTGGAGCAATTGGTCGCCGAAAATACCAGCACCGGCCGGCTGTCGTTTTCGACGGATGTCGGCGAAAGTGTCCGCAGCGCCGATGTCGTGTTCATCGCAGTCGGCACGCCGTCCCGGCGCGGCGACGGCCACGCAGACCTTTCCTATGTCTATGCCGCTGCACGCGAGATTGCCACCTATGTGGAAGGCTTCACCGTTATCGTCACCAAGTCGACGGTGCCGGTTGGCACAGGAGACGAGGTCGAGCGCATCATGCGCGAAACCAATCCTGCGGCGGATGTCGCCGTCGTTTCCAATCCGGAATTCCTGCGTGAAGGTGCGGCGATCGAAGACTTCAAGCGTCCCGACCGTATCGTCGTCGGCCTGAACGACGACCGGGCGCGCGAAACCATGACCGAGGTCTACCGCCCGCTCTATCTCAACCAGGCCCCCTTGGTCTTCACCACCCGCCGCACCTCCGAACTGATCAAATATGCGGCCAATGCCTTCCTCGCGATGAAGATCACCTTCATCAACGAGATCGCCGATCTCTGCGAACGGGTCGACGCAAACGTCCAGGACGTTTCGCGCGGAATCGGTCTCGACGGCCGTATCGGCTCCAAGTTCCTGCATGCCGGCCCAGGCTACGGCGGTTCGTGCTTCCCCAAGGATACGCTTGCCCTTGCCAAGACGGCGCAGGATTACGACGCGCCGATGCGTCTCATCGAGACGACGATCTCGATCAACGACAACCGCAAGCGGGCGATGGGACGCAAAGTCATTTCGGCCGTCGGCGGAGACATTCGCGGCAAGAAGATCGCGATCCTCGGCCTGACCTTCAAGCCGAACACCGACGATATGCGCGACAGCCCGGCGATCGCAGTCATCCAGACCCTGCAGGACGCCGGCGCGCAAGTGGTCGGCTACGATCCCGAGGGCATGGAGAACGCCCGCAAAGTAATCGACAACATCGAATATGCGAGCGGTCCCTATGAAGCGGCTGCTGGTGCGGATGCGCTTGTCATCGTCACCGAATGGAACCAGTTCCGCGCGCTCGATTTCAGTCGCCTGAAGCAGTCGATGCGCGCTCCGATCCTGGTCGATCTGCGCAATATCTACCGCAGCGACGAAGTCCGCAAACACGGCTTTACCTATACCGGCATCGGCACCAACCTTTATCAGGAAACGACCGGCGCCTGAGATAGCCTCCTGAACATCTGATCGTCCTGACGCCGCGGAGCATAATCCGCGGCGTTTGGTTTTGAGCATGATGCCGAAAGTGCAAGCGTTTCGGACGACACCATGCTCGCCGAATTAAAGAATTCCGACCCGCGTTCCCTTTATCGTCAGCACGGTCAGCCGGCCGGTCGCCGAAACCGCAGTGTCGATGCCGATGCGTTGCGGACCGAATGTCGGGATTCGCGCCGGGGTATGGCCGTGGATCACCAGGACAGGAAGCTGCGGCCCTTCATCCAGGAAGGGCTGACGGATCCACATGAGGTCGCTGTCTTTCTGCCTCTTGAGGTCGATGCCCGGCCTGATGCCCGCATGAACGAAGAGGATCCTTCCCATCCGCAGCATGACCGGCAGCGATTCGAGAAATTGGATATGCCGCTCGGGTATCATATTGCGAATGACGCGGGCGATTGTTTCGCTTCCGGCCGCCGACTGCAGCAGATGCTCGATATCGATACCGTATGAGTGCAGCGTCTCCGTTCCGGCAAAGCCGAGCCATTCAAGAATGCGCGCCGGTCTGCGATAGAGATTCACCAGCTCCGCGTCATGATTGCCGCACAGGACGAAACGTTGAAACCCCGGCGGCGGGGTCCTGCTCAGGAATTCCAGCACCGCGCTCGAATCCGGCCCGCGATCGACATAATCGCCGAGCATGACGATGAGCTTCGGCCCCGGAATGCGCGCGGCATCCTCCTCGATGCGGCGATGTGCCTCGACGAGTTCTTTGTAACATCCGTGAACATCGCTCATCGCGTAGACCGCAGCGAATTCGCCTTCGGCAAACGTCAGCCGAGCGCGTCTTTTACGGTTGCCAGCCAGTATCGGTATCTGTTGTCGCCACGGCGCTAGATAGTCAAACATGGAACCCATTTATGAGACCCGACCGAATGGCGGGTTGTCGGAAACAATCCATCTCTTATCCATCGCTGCAACGGCATGAGGCTCAGTGTCCATAAGAATTTGGCCTGATCGCGGCCCCACCGAAGTTATGCCCGAACCAATTGCCACATTCAGAGTGACATAGTCCCTCGCCATTTGCTGCACCGCCTGCGCCAGCTTCGCCTGACTGGTCGCGACCGAACGCTGCGCATCCAGCACATCAAGCAAGGAGGATTGCCCATCCTTGTAGCTCCCGATTGAAAGCGCAAGAGTCTCCTGCGTGGTCTTCACCTGAGCGTGCAGCGCCCGCGACTCGGCAACGCCGATATTGGCCCTTGCAGCGGCGAGGTCACGCCCCGCCTTGCGGATGTAATCATTCATACTTGGGAGGGTGCCGCGGTTAATATTACGCTATAATTTGCTATATGATGGTTAATCCGGCGTTAAACCGGCGATTATAGCGTTTCTCGCGACGTTATCGGCTAATATTCCCCAAATGGAGGAGCCACAGGTATCGGATTTCCACAGGCCACACCTTCGAAAAAGCTGTAAAAATCAACCATAACGATAGCCATCAGGAAAAAATGAACGTTAAAGAAGATGATGCTTGACGCCCCCGCGGCGCAGCATAATGATGGCGCGTTGCGAGTGTGAATGACATTTCTTGATCAGGAATCTCAGATCCAAAATTGCGGGGTGCAAAGTGGAAACTGCGGTTGATTCGAAACTTATCGAGGCGATCACCTACGACGAAGACAGCCGGCATCTACGGGTCTATCTGACCAACGGTCAGAGGCGAGAATATGAAGGCGTTCCCAAGGGCGTCGTCGTCGGGTTGACGATGGCGGAATCACCGGGAAATTTCTACATGAAGGCAATCAGGGGCAAATATCCTCCTCGCCCCTAATGTCCTATCGATCACGACGATAGAATCCTTGTTTCAGCAAAGATGCGGGACCGGCATTCGCCGGTCCCGCAAACCAGTTTCCAGCCGACCGACGGTGCACGCCGTCAATAACCGCCGAGAAAATCGCGGACCGCATTGATCTCGAGCGGCGCGATCTCGTGACCGCCGGGATGCCAGACCACCGTGATCTCCGCCCCTCGGTTTTTCAGATGTTCGGACAGCGCCTCTGTCATGGAGACGGGCGCGATCGGGTCTCGCTGCCCGGCCGTCATCAGCACCTTTCTTCCCGCGAGCGTCGACTGGGCTTCGGGTTGAAACGGAATGAGCGGGTGCATCAGAACCGCGGCATCGAAGATACCCTTCTCGATCAGGACATTGGCAAGAATATTTGCGCCGTTCGAAAAACCCAGGCCGAGAATATGGGAAGCCTGGTACTCGTCAGCGAATGCCTTGACGTAGGCGGCCATCTTCTCCGTCGCTCGTGAGAGATCGGGCATGTCGTAGACCCCCTCCCCGGTGCGGCGAAAGAAGCGCGCCGCGCCGTGTTCGGAAACATCGCCGCGCGGCGAGAGAATCGTCGCTTCAGGCAGCAGGCGCCGGCCGAAGTCGAAGAACTGGTTCTCGTCGCCGCCGGTGCCGTGCAGCACCAGCAAGATGGGTTTATCAGGTGCACCGGCATGCAGCCGGTGCACATATCCGGTTTCGGTCATATCGCCTATCCTCACACTTCGAGCGGCTGCAGATGCTGCTCGAGCAGCGCGCGAAGATGGGCGTGCTGTTGCGGCAGTTTCAGGGCTTCGCCAAGATGGGCCGTATCCTCGTCGCGGTCGAAGCCGGGCTCATTGGTCGCGACCTCGAACAGCACGCCGCCCGGCGTGCGGAAATAGATCGCCCAGAAATAATCGCGGTCGATCACCGGCGTGACCTGATAACCGGTGTCCATCAGCGCTTTGCGCACTTCGAGTTGCTTCTCACGGTTTTCGACGGCGAAGGCGACATGGTGGACGGAGCCGGCGCCCGGAAGGGCCCGGGCAATGTTCGGCATGGTCTCGAGATCGATGAGATGTGCGCCATTGCCGGAGGGCTTGATCAGCCGCTTGACGCCGTCCCTTTCCTCGGCGACCTCGTAACCCATGAATTTCAGGAGTTCGGCCGTAGCACCTTCGTCCCTCAGCCGCATGGCGACGGAGTGGAAGCCGTAAATGGCATGGTCTTCGTTGATGCCGCCATGTGTCCAGGGCTGGCGGGCGTCATCCTTGACTTCGACGAGCGCGAAGCCATCGCCATCGGGGCCGGAGAAGTTCAGCCGTTTTTCGCCGAAACTTTCCTCAGCCTTAAGGCCGTTGACACCAAGCGCGGCAAAGCGATCGCTCCAGAAGCCGAGCGAGCCTTGCGGGACGGAAAACACCGTCGTGCCAACTTCGCCGGTACCGGGACGGCCCTGCGCCATCTTCGGGAACGGAAAATAGGTCATGACCGTGCCGGGCGCACCGGTCTCGTCACCATAATAGAGGTGATAGACATCCGGCGCGTCGAAATTCACCGTCTTCTTGACGCGTCGCAGGCCGAGCGCATTGGTAAAAAACTGGTTGTTGGTGCGGGCATCCTGCGCCATCGACGTGACGTGGTGCAGACCCTTGATCTGATCGAGCATGTCAAACCCCTTTCATACCCGCCGTTGCGGGCTTTCGATGAGGCTAAGATGCGCGTTGAAACTCCCGTCGAACAGACCCGTAGACCAAAACGCATTGTCTTCTTTTAGTGAACGAACGACAAAGTCCGTTCACACCTACACCCCATGGGGATCGGCCGGCAATTGCCAGTCGATCGGCGCACGTCCGCGCGACTGCAGGAAGGCATTCGCCTTCGAAAAATGCCCGCAGCCAAAGAACCCGTTATGGGCCGAAAGCGGCGAAGGATGCGGGGCCCGGAGCACGAGATGCCGCGTCGTATCGACAAAGGCGGCCTTGCGTTGGGCATAGGAACCCCACAGCATGAAGACTACGGATTCGCATTCATCGTTGACCTTGCGGATGACGGCGTCGGTGAAGCGTTCCCACCCCTTGCCCTGATGAGCAGCCGCCTGCCCTTCCTCGACGGTCAGCACGCTGTTCAGCAGGAGTACGCCCTGCTTTGCCCAATGTTCGAGAAAACCGTGACGTGCCGGCGCTATGCCAAGATCCGTCTCCATCTCCTTGTAGATATTGACCAGCGAGGGCGGTATGCGCACGCCCGGCCGGACACTGAAACACAGCCCATGGGCTTGCCCGAGTCCATGATACGGGTCCTGGCCGAGGATGACGGTCTTGACGTTGGAGATCGGCGTCAGATCGAGGGCGCGGAAATATTCGCTGCCCTTGGGGAAAATCCGCTTGCCGACCTCTTTCTGCGCGACGAGGAAGGATTTGAGCTGTTGCATGTAGGGGCTTGAAAACTCCCCCTCCAGCGCGGCCTTCCAGCTCTCCTCGAGACTGACGGATGTATCGCTCATCTAGGAAAATCCTTCGCATAGGACGAAACAACGGACACACGGTTCTAACAAAATCGATCTACGCTGCAATGCCTGCCGGCGCGGCAATGCGTCTACACCTTCAGAATTCGGTGAGAGAAGATTGCGAGAGGCTGTCCGAGGCATCGTCGTCCGTATTTAACTATATGATGGCTTTGGTATTTACGCCGGCAGGCGGCCTGAGTAGAACTTTGATCGTGAAATCGGAGCCCTGTCTTCCCATGAAATTCGGCACGAGCGGCCTTCGCGGACTTTCAGTCGACCTCAAGGGACGCGCCTCTGCCCTCTACGCCACCGCGTTCGGCAAATATCTGCTGCAGACCGGCAAGGCGCGGGCCGGCGACGTCATTCTGATCGGCCGCGATTTTCGCGATTCGAGCCCTGAAATCTCGGGAAATTGTGCCGGTGCGCTTGCCGCGCTCGGCTTCCGGATCTTCGACTGTGGCACCGTCCCCACGCCCGCCCTTGCCCTCTATGGCCTCGACAGCAAGGCCGCATGCCTGATGGTTACGGGCTCGCATATTCCGGCGGACCGCAACGGCATCAAATTCTATCGCCCGGATGGTGAGATCGACAAATCGGACGAGGCTGCTATCACCGCATTGGCGGCCGAGATCGAGCGAACCGGTGAAACGGTGGCGCAGGCGCCAGCCGAGACGGAGGAGCATGAAGCGATCTGCCGGCAGCTCTTTTTCGAACGCAATGCAGCCCTGCTTCCGCAGGGCGCGCTGTCCGACATGAAGATCGGTGTCTACCAGCACAGCAGCGTCGCCCGCGACCTGCTGGTTGATGTTCTCGCCCATTACGGCGCCGAGATCACCGCTCTTGGACGTTCGGAGAGTTTCATTCCCGTCGACACCGAAGCCGTTTCAGACGAGACGATCACGCTGATGAAGCGCTGGGTGTCCGAGCACAAGTTCGATGCGATCGTCTCGACCGATGGCGACGGCGACCGTCCGCTGGTCGCAGACGAAACCGGCACGCCGTTGCGCGGTGACCTTCTCGGCCTTGTGGCAGCCAATTTCCTCGGCGCCGGCACGGTGGTGACACCGGTTACCTCCAATTCCGGCATCGAGGCCGCGGGCTCTTTCGCCGTCCGGCGCACCCGCGTCGGCTCACCCTTCGTCATTTCAGGCATGGAAGAGGCCGTGGCGGCTGGCAAGGATCATGTCATGGGCTTTGAAGCCAATGGCGGGCTGCTGACCGCAACCGCCTTTGATATCAACGGCCGGAACGTACGTGCCTTGCCGACACGCGATTGTTTTATCCCGATGCTCGCGATCCTGTCGCTCGCAGCCATCCGCAAGCAGCCGCTTTCGGCCGTTGCCGCCTCCTATCAGCTGCCCTTTGCCGCCGCCGACCGCCTGGAGAATTTTCCGCTGGAGACGAGTGCCGCGCTGATGGAGCATCTGCGTGCTTCGGACGAAAATCTCTCGGCTTTCCTGCAGCCGATCGGCGAGGTGGCGACGAAATCCGACATCGACGGACTTCGGGTGACGCTGAGAGATGGCCGGATCATTCATTTCCGTCCGTCCGGCAATGCCCCGGAAATGCGCTGCTACACGGAGGCCGGCAGCGAAGCTGCAGCCCTGGAGCTGCTGAATACAGGGCTCAACCGAATAACAGACTGGGCAGGCGCCCGGTAACATGCGACCAACAAGCCGTTTACTTCAAGGAACCCGCCTATGACGCAGAAAATCGTTCCCGTGATCATGGCCGGAGGCAAAGGCACGCGGCTCTGGCCGCTTTCCCGTGCCACCGCACCGAAACAATTCATCCAGTTCGTCGGCGACAAGACGCTGTTTCAGGAAACTCTTGAACGCGTTTCCGATCCCGAGCTCTATGAAGCCCCGATCGTCGTCACCAATGAGGAATTCCGCTTCCTGGTCGCCGAGCAGGCACGCGAGCTTGCCATCCCGCTCGCCGCCGTCCTGCTCGAACCGGTCGCACGCAACACAGCCGCAGCAGTGGCCGCCGCTGCAACGCTCGCTGGCGAGCTGTTCGGCAAGGGCACCATCATCCAGATGCTCGCCTCGGATCACGAAATTCTCGCCGACAAGAGCTATTTCGATTGCATCCGCATCGCCCGCGATGCCGCTGCCGACGGCAGCCTCGTCACTTTCGGCATCAACCCGACTGAGCCGGCGACAGGCTACGGCTATATCGAGATCGGCGATGCCCTCAAAAACGGTGCGCACAAGGTCAAGCGCTTTGTCGAAAAGCCGGCACTTGAGAAGGCCGAGCAGATGCTCGCCGACGGCGGCTTCTACTGGAACTCGGGCATCTTCATGTTCCCGGTGACGGAACTTATCGCCGAACTGCAGGAATATGCACCCGATGTGCTGAAGGCGGCCAGCAAGGCCGTTTCGAAGGCGAGCCGCGACCTTGATTTCACCCGTCTCGACGCCGACCATTTCGCCAAGAGCCCCGATATCTCCATCGATTATGCGATCATGGAAAAGACCGCCAAGGCAGCCGTCGTCCCCTCGCCGTTCAAATGGTCGGACATGGGCAGCTGGGATTCTGTCTGGAAATCAGGCGCCCGCGACGACAACGGCAATGTCGCCGCCGCAAACACCACCGTCGTCAATACCCGCAATTCGCTCGTCATGACCCGTGGTGTGCATCTTGCCGTCCAGGGCATGGAGGGTGTCGCCGTTATCGCCAGCGAGGACGCCGTCTATGTCGGACCGCTCAAAGACAGCCAGAATGTCGGACAATTGGTCAAGATGCTGGCGTCTTCTTCCACTACCGCGAAATTCACCGAAACCCATCCCACATCCTATCGCCCCTGGGGCGGCTATACCTCGATCTTCAACGGCGACCGCTTCCAGGTGAAGCGTATCTTCGTCACGCCGGGCAAGAAGCTCTCGCTGCAAAAACACCACCATCGTTCCGAACACTGGATCGTCGTCAAGGGAACGGCTGAGGTGACGGTCGGCGAGAACGTGCGGATGCTGCGCGAGAACGAAAGCGTCTACATCCCGCTCGGCGAAGTCCACCGCCTCGCCAACCCCGGCAAGATTCTTCTCGAGCTCATCGAGGTTCAGACGGGCTCCTATCTCGGCGAGGACGACATCATCCGTATCGTCGATGAGTTTGGAAGAACGTAAATCGCAGCCGGAGCGATGGTCGGGCCTTTCCGGCGCGACCATCCTCACTGTTGAATTTCCTCTTGGGGTTCTCGTAGAATGGATGTACCGACAGACATGACCGGAGATATCCCCCTGATGCGTACCTTGCCCGTCCTCGCCGGATTCCTTGCAATCATGGTGCCGGGAATGGCGTTTGCCGAAACGGCAAGCATGCGAACCGCAAACGAGTCGGAAATTCGCCAGCACCTGCCCGGTACGTCCGAACTGAAAGAAGCCAAGAACGGCTACGAATATCGCGACGGCAATAAGAATGGCTACAAGATAACCAATGGCCAGGTGTGCGTCCTGTTCCCCAGCAAGAAGACCGATTGCGTCAACGTGAAGACCGACGGCAAGAGGTTTCAGATGATCGACAAAAAAGGCGGCCGAACCAGATTCTGAGTTGTAGCCCCGCGAGATTTCCTTGCCCAGGCAAAATCATTTTGCCGGTGAAGTTTCGCCGTCCTTGTCGAGAACGAAGTCGGCGACCAGGCCCGAATGGTTCGAGCCGAGATTGTCGTCGAGACGTTTCAGCGATGTCAGATGAATCGGCGCCCGCGCAAATATGTGGTCGATGGCGATCCCGAGCGCGCCGGCGCCGATCGGCCATGTTGCCGGTTCTGGCGTGATCGTTTTCAGCTTCTGCTCGCGCAGGAAACCCTGGATGCTCGGGGCGATCGCCGAGGAGTTGAAATCACCTGACAGCACCAGAGGCCCGTCGATCGAGCCAAGCGCTTTCCCGAGATCTTCCAATTCAGCCATCTGGAAATCGTCGAAATATGGTTTGGTCAGGTGCGCCGAAACCAGATTGATGGTCTCGCCGCCGAAGTCGACGCTTGCTATAACAAGCCTGTTTTTTCGAAGACTGCCCATGCTTGCGACCTGCCGGCTGACGAATGGGCGTTTGGAGAGCACCAGCGTATCGCATGTATCCTTCCCGGCATCGCAACCGATATGGTAGGGATAGGCCTTGAACAATTGCTGCAGGTGGAACGTCAGCGGCTTGGCTTCGAGCAGATTGACGACGTCGGCATTCGACGCGATCACCATGTCGGTGATTTCAGTCGAGTTTTTCCAGTTGTCGATCGCGATGTTGAACGACATCAGACGAAAAAGCGGCGGCCTGTCGGTGCCTCTGTCGCCCTCCGAGAACTCGCGCAGCATGATGACGCCGTGAGCGACGAGAAGAAGCGAAGCAAGCAGAAGGATGAAGCCGTAAATCTGTCTCTTGATGGCCAGAATGATGAGGCTGGCGGCGACAAACACGATACCGAGGTGAACCTGAAAGCTGTAGACGAAGGACAGAAGCCAAAAGTTCGTGACATAGCGTAGCGACACGATGGCGATGGCAACGGTCAGAAACGCGCAGAGAATCCAATAAATTATGTCTCTCATCGATCCTGACCTGCTTGCAGACGACCGGCCGGCCATAACATGCAAGCAAACATGTTGCAATGCAGCATAACGGCCGAGAGTTGCGGCTGACCTGCAGACGTTATCGATAGTCTCGCCCTCATCCGGCAAGGCAGCGGCGGACAGGCCGCCGACAGTATGGACAGTGCTGTGGCCTTCTCTTTCAAAGGCCTATCGACTCGGCCTCTTTTTATCTTGTAAGTGGGGTCACTTGATACGGAATCGGCTCTTTGCCGTCAGCAGGGAGCCGAGAAAAGGTGGGAATGCGCTACTTCATTACAGGGACTGCCGGCTTTATCGGTTTTCATCTGGCCAGGCGCCTGCTGCAGGAAGGGCATGACGTCACAGGCTTTGATGGACTCACTCCCTATTACAACGTCAAGCTCAAGGAGATGCGCCATGCCGCACTCTCCCAGTTTCCGGCCTTCAGACCCGTCATCGCCATGCTCGAGGACCGGCCAGCGCTGGAAGCGGCGGTTCTGGCGGCCAAGCCCGATATCCTGATTCATCTCGCCGCACAGGCCGGCGTGCGCTACAGCCTGGAAAATCCAGAAGCCTATCTTCGTTCGAACGTCGAAGGCTCGTGGAACATCATGGAAATTGCGCGGCGCGTCGAAATCCGCCATCTGATGCTGGCCTCGACATCATCGATCTATGGCGCCAATGCGACCGTCCCCTTTCACGAGACCGATCGCGCCGACGAGCCGCTGACCATCTATGCGGCGACGAAGAAATCGATGGAACTGATGGCGCACAGCTATGCCCATCTTCACAAGATTCCAACCACGGCTTTTCGCTTTTTCACCGTTTATGGCCCATGGGGCCGGCCCGACATGGCGCTGTTCAAATTCACCAAGAACATGCTTGAAGGCCAGCCGATCGAGATCTACGGCGAAGGCAACATGAGCCGTGACTTCACCTATATAGACGATCTCATCGAGGCGATCGTCAGGCTATCGGCGGTCGTCCCATCCGAGGAAAATCGCCTCGAAAACACGACTGTCGAAACGCTCTCGCGCCAGGCGCCCTTCCGTGTCGTCAATATTGGCGGAGGCCAGCCGGTCAGCCTGATGGATTTCGTCGAAACCGTGGAAAAAGCGCTCGGCCGTCCTGCCATTCGCAAGATGCTGGCGATGCAGAAGGGGGACGTGCCGCGCACCTTCGCGGCCCCCGATCTGCTCGTTGCGCTGACGGGCTACAAGCCGGATACGACCCTGGAGGTCGGCGTCAAGGCCTTCGTCGACTGGTATCTCGATGTGCGCGGCGAACTCGACGCCTAGCGGATGTCGCGCAAGGGTGTGTAGCGGTTTTGCGACAACGACATGCGACGCGCTTTGGGTGCGGATGATCTTAGGCCCTGATCGGCCTAAGATCTGGCTAGGTATCAGCGAAGAAACGTAACTGCCTGCACGGCTTCGACCGCCGTCGAAAACACGTAACCGACGACAACGGTTAGGCTCTGCGAATAGGTCTTGAGCCGGTAGCCCTCGCCCTCGACCGTAGCCGGGCTGCGCAGGACGAAAGGAACGCCTGGGCGCACGAAACCGGCGCGGGTCGTCAACGGAACCTCGGGCGAATGGCCGATGGCGGAGGTGTACATCAGGTCGCGGGCAAGGCTTGCTGGGCCGACGGCGAATGCCGGCTCGGCGGCGGCAGTGATGGTCAGGGTCAAGGCGATGGCGGCAAGAGTTCTGTGCATGCTGAAGTCCCCGTTTGCGGATCGGCGGGCTTTCGGTTTGCCCGGCTCCAAACGATCGATGCGTCTGTCCACGCTTCGGTCGCTTTCATGAGACCACTCTACACATCAGTATTTTCAGGGCTTTTAAGCGGATCGGTCAAATTTTACGAAATTTGATTTTCTGTCCGGAAGGGCTTGAGACGCACAAAAAATGAGGTCCCGGCCCGCGGTCCGAGTGCGCAACATCGGCAATGGCCTGGATGCTGTATCGCAGTCTACAAAATGCGATCCAGCTTCTTGTTGATATGCAGGTTCGGCATCACGCCCGCGCTTTGCGCGGCATGATAGGATTCGCGCGCCGCATCGAATGAGATCGACCACATGATGGCACTGAGCAGCAGCGCGATAATATAAATCTGAATACGCATCGTACCGGCGATACGGAAAGAGCAAGGCAGTTTTGTGTCAAAACATAGCCACAGGGATCACGAAAAGTGGCGGGCTTTTTGTTTTGCAGCCGGTCGGCACCAGACATATTAGTGTCGTGAAAATTAGCGATATTGTAGCGCTACCTGTTAGCAGCCGACCCCGAGGCTTGGTTCCTCTTCCCACCCCGAGAACCCTGAGAGACCCGTTCCCACGGGTCTCTTTGCCTTGTTTCCGAACGTTTTCCAGAGCAGCTGAGATCGCCCTGATCCGAATTGACGCTGAACCGCTGAACGGCACATCTCGATCCGCAATCAGGCCACGCATCCAGCCATGCGAGATGTTGCGTTTCTTGCCCTTGCATCAGCGAAGGCATCCGCTCCAAAAATATATCAATCGATTGACTTATTTTCTTGTCAATGTTATAAAACTGTCATGACCCAAGAACACGACAACCAGTCACCGGCCTCCGCCCGTGCCGAGATCGCGCGTCAGAAGATGCTATCCACCGCCCTCGACGTCTTCGGCCGCTATGGCTTCGACGGCGCCTCGACGCGCCAGCTCACGGAAGCGGCCGGCGTCAACCTGCAGGCAATCCCCTATTATTTCGGCAGCAAGGAAGGTCTCTACATCGCCACCGCCGAATATCTGATGATGCGGATCAATACGCATGTCGGTGACATGAGGGCGCACGTCGGCGCGCATCTGCTGGCGCTCGACGCTGCCGGCAAACCGCTTGGTGAAGCGGAGGCTCGCCATTTCCTGACCGAGATTTTGCAGACCATGGTGACGCTGTTTGTCGGCAAGGAATCCGAATCCTGGGCGCGCTTCCTGATCCGCGAGCAGATGGAGCCGACAGAAGCCTTCACACGGATCTATCAGGGCCTCATGCGGCCGATGATCGAGATGGGCCGGCGGCTGATCGGCGCCATCCTTCATGAGGATCCCGCCTCGGAACATGTGCGCCTGCGCACCTTCACACTTCTCGGCAGCATCCTCGTCTTTCGCGTCGCCCATGCAGCCGTGCTCGCCCAGATGCAGTGGGACGGCGTCGGCCCGGAACAGGTGGAAACCGTGCGCGGCCTGGCTGCAGAACTGGTCGATGCCATCGGCGCATCGAAAGGAAGTGCAGCATGAAACGCATCCTTCCCCTCGCCATCCTTCTTCTCGTTGCGGCAGGTGCCGCCGCCTGGTGGTACGCCCTGCCCCAAAAGCTCGGCTGGTTGCCTGAGGCCAGCCGTGAATTCGTCCTTTACGGCAATGTCGATATCCGTCAGGTCTCGCTCGGTTTCCGTGTCAGCGGCCGTCTCGCTGAACTCCACGCCGACGAAGGCGACGTCATCAAGAGCGGAGACGTTCTCGCAAAGCTCGATGCAGCACCCTATGAATTTGCGGTCCGCTCGGGCGAAGCCAATGTCGCAGCCCTCCAGGCAACGCTCGACAAGCTGAAGGCCGGTCCGCGACCGACAGAGATTGCCCAGGCGCGCGCCGCCTATGACGAAAGTATCGCCGATCTCCGCAATGCCAACCTCGCCTATGATCGCGCCCGCCAGCTGCGTCCGCAGGGCACGATCTCCGAGGCAAGCCTTGATCAGGCGACCGCTGCGCGGGCCATGGCCGCCGCACGCTCCGACTCCGCCAACGAGGCGTTGAAACTGCTCCTGGAAGGCTCCCGTGTCGAGGATATCGCCGCTGCCGACGCCCAGTTGAAGGCGGCGCAGGCTACACTCGCCTCGGCCCGCACCTCGCTGGAGGATACCCAATTGCGCGCGCCAAACGACGGCGTCATGCTCTCCCGTGTGCGCGAGAACGGCGCCATCGTTTCCCCCGCCGACACCGTCTTCGTGTTGTCGCTGACAGAACCCGTCTGGGTACGCACCTATGTCGCCGAACCCGATCTCGGCCGCATCCATCCCGGCATGAAGGTTGCGGCCACCTCCGATACGGCGCCCGACAAACCCTATGAAGGCACGATCGGCTTCATCTCGCCGGTTGCCGAATTCACTCCGAAATCGGTGGAAACGCCGGAGCTGAGGACAGACCTCGTCTATCGCCTCAGGATCGTCATCCACAAGCCAGGCCCGGATCTGCGCCAGGGCATGCCGGTCACCGTGCGTTTTCCCACGCCGACGGCGGGTGGACAATGACCGCCGCCGAGACCGGCCGGGGCGACAAGCCGCTCGTCCGGATCGACGGTGTCACCAAGCGCTTCGGCGATGCGCCAGCCGCCCTTGACGCCGTCTCCGGCATGATCGGCGGCGGCGCAATCACCGGTCTCGTCGGGCCTGACGGCGCCGGCAAGACGACGCTGATCCGCCTGATGACCGGCCTGATGCTGCCCGACACGGGAACGATGGAGGTTCTCGGCTTCGACACGCGCAAGAACCCCGCCGGCATCCAGGCGGCGATCGGCTACATGCCGCAGCGCTTCGGTCTCTATGAGGACCTTTCGGTGCAGGAAAACCTCGATCTCTATGCCGATCTGCGCGGCCTGCCGAAGAGCGAACGCGCAAGCGCCTTCGACGAGCTGCTGACCTTCACCGATCTCAAGCGTTTCACCGGCAGGCTGGCGGGCAAGCTCTCCGGCGGCATGAAGCAAAAGCTTGGCCTTGCCTGCGCGCTTCTGAAGAAGCCGCGGCTGCTGCTACTCGACGAGCCGGGCGTCGGCGTCGATCCGATCTCGCGCCGCGATCTCTGGAAGATGGTCGAGAACTTGACGAAGGAAGGCATCGGCGTCCTTTGGTCGACCGCCTATCTCGACGAGGCTGAAGCCTGCGACCATGTGCTGCTCTTGAACCAGGGAAAGCTGCTTTTTTCGGGAAAACCGGCGGACCTGACCGGCCGCGTCAGCGACCGGGTTTTCCGCGTCTCGGGCATGACAGGGCGCCGCCGGCAGGTGCTCGCCGGGCTTCTGCAGGCCGATGGCGTCATCGACGGCGTGATCCAGGGCGAAGCGATCCGCCTCGTCGCCGCCAAGGACAAGAAACCGGACATCGGCTCGGCCGGCGATGGCGCAACGCTCACCCCTGCCCCGCCGCGCTTCGAAGATGCTTTTATCGACATGCTGGGTGGTGGTCCTGGCGGCCGCTCGAGGCTGGCCGAGGCGCAAGAACCGACGAAGGGCGATGACGACCGGCCGGTGATTGAGGCCAAGGGGCTGACCAAGCGCTTCGGCGATTTCACCGCTGCCGACAATATCAGCTTCGATATCCGCCGCGGCGAAATCTTCGGCCTACTCGGCCCGAACGGCGCCGGCAAATCCACCACCTTCAAGATGCTCTGCGGCCTGCTGAAGCCGACCGGCGGCGAAGGCCGCGTTGCCGGTTTCGACCTTCGCCGCGATGCCGCCGAGGCCCGCAACCAGCTCGGCTATATGGCGCAGAAATTCTCGCTCTACGGCGATCTGACCGTCATGCAGAACCTTGAATTCTTCTCCGGCGTCTATGGCCTTCGCGGAAAACACCGGCGCGAGCGCATCGATCTCATGGCCAGTATCTTCGATTTCGGTCGCCATGTCAGCCAGCCGGCCAAGGACCTGCCACTCGGCCTGAAACAGCGGTTGGCGCTCGCCTGCGCCGTCATGCACGAGCCGCGCGCCCTCTTCCTCGACGAGCCGACCTCCGGCGTCGATCCGATCACCCGACGCGAATTCTGGACGCATATCAACGCGCTGGTCGAAAAGGGCGTCACGGTGCTCGTCACCACCCACTTCATGGACGAGGCGGAATATTGCGACCGCATCTCGCTGATCTATCGCGGCCGCTCGATCGCGCTCGGCTCGCCCGATGAATTGAAGGCCCGCGTCGCGACCAAGGAGCTGCCGGACCCGACGATGGAGGACGCCTTCATCGCCCTCGTACAGCAATCGGAAGCGGAGGATGCCGCATGAGCGCCTCCTCCGGTCAACTTCGGCGTCTTTCAGCTCTGGTGCGCAAGGAAAGCTTCCAGGCGATCCGCGATCCGAGCAGTATCCTCATCGCCTTCGTGCTGCCGCTGATCCTGCTATTTCTCTTCGGCTACGGCGTCTCGCTCGATACCACCCGCACCCGCATCGGCCTCGTGACCGAGGAGATGACGCCGCTGACGCAGGATCTGTCGGCCAGTTTCCAGGCCTCGCGCTATTTCGATGTGGCCATCGGCCGCGACCGGCGTCTGTTCGAGGAAGACCTCGTGCTCGGCAAGCTGCGCGGCATCGTCGTCATCCCCGCCGATTTCACCACGCGCTACACCGCCGGCAACCGGCCCGGTATCCAGGTGATCGTCGATGGCTCCGAACCGAACACGGCGAATTTTGTGCAGAATTATGCCCAAGGCACTGTTGCCAACTGGGAGCGGCAGAGGCAGGCGGACGTCGCCTCCCACAGTCCCGCCATTTCGGTCGAGCAGCGCTTCTGGTTCAACCCCGAACTTACCAGCCGCAATTTCCTCGTGCCCGGCTCGATCGCCATCGTCATGACGCTGGTCGGCACGCTTCTGACCTCGCTCGTCGTCGCCCGCGAATGGGAGCGGGGCACAATGGAGGCGATGATGGCGACACCGGTGACGGCGGTCGAACTGCTCGCCGGCAAGATCCTGCCCTATTTCCTGCTCGGCCTCACCTCGATGACGCTCTGCGTGCTGCTTGCGGTCTTTCTCTTCGGCGTGCCGTTTCGCGGCTCCGTCGCCGCTCTTTACGCACTGTCGGCCGCTTTCCTGATCCCGGCCCTCGGCCAGGGCCTGTTGATCTCGACGGCCACGAAGAACCAGTTCCTCGCCTCGCAGCTGGCGCTGATCTCGGCCTTTCTCCCTGCTTTCCTGCTGTCTGGCTTCCTCTTCGAGATCAATTCCATGCCGACCGTGATCCAGTGGATCACCTTCATCGTGCCGGCACGCTACCTGATCCCCAGCCTGCAGACGGTGTTCCTCGCCGGCGACATCTGGCCGATGTTTCTGCAGGCAATCGGCGTGATGCTGACGATCGGCGCCATCATGTTCGTGCTGGCGGCCCGCAGCACCAGAAAGAGGATCGGCTGAGATGTGGACAAGGCTCTACGCCCTGATCGTCAAGGAGCTGCTCGCCGTCCTGCGTGATCCCAAGGGCCGCGCCATCCTGATCGGCCCACCGATCGTCCAGCTTCTCGTCTTCTCCTATGCGGCGACGCTCGAAGTCCGCAATGTCGACGTGATGATCCTCAACCGCGACAGCGGTCACTGGGGCCAGGAACTGATCGAGCGCATCGATGGCTCGCCGACCTTCCGGAAAATCGAGATTGCAGGAAGCCAGGCGGAGGTCCGGGTGGCGATCGACAACCAGACGGCCATTGCCGCCGTTGAGATCGGCCCGGACTTTTCGCGCAATATTGAGGCGGGAGCGCCGGCCGACCTGCAGGTGGTGCTCGACGGCCGCCGCTCCAACGCCTCGCAGATCGTCGCGGGCTATCTCTCGCAGATCGGCGCCGCCCTCGCCGCCGAGACGCCGGCCGGCAAACGCGCCGGTGCCGACATCGTCTCGACAGTGCCGCGCAACTGGTTCAACCCGAACCTCACCTATCAATGGTTCATGGTGCCGAACCTGATCGCTAGCATCGCGCTGCTGATCGGCCTCATCGTCACGGCGCTGTCGATCGCTCGCGAGCGCGAGCTCGGCACCTTCGACCAGTTGATGGTCTCGCCGCTGCGCATCCACGAGATCCTGATCGGCAAACTGATCCCGCCGATGATGATCGGCCTCTTCCACATCACCGTCTATATCCTGGCCGCCGTCTTCCTCTTCGACGTGCCGCTGCGTGGCTCGCTCTTCCTGCTATACGGCAGCGCAATCTTCTATTTGGGCTCGGTCGCCGGCCTCGGCCTGTTCATCTCGGCGCTGTCGATGACACAGCAGCAGGCGATCCTCGGCGCCTTTCTGTTCATGGTCCCAGCCATGCTGCTCTCCGGCTTCGCGACACCGATCGAGAACATGCCGGGCTGGCTGCAGCCGGTAACGCTCGTTAATCCGCTGCGCTATTTCCTGGTGATCGTCAAAGGCGTTTTCCTCAAGGATATCCCGTTGAGCGAGGTGGTGAACCAGACGATCCCGCTGGCGCTGATTGCCGCCGTCACCCTCAGCGCCGCCGCCTGGCTCTTCCGCCGGCGGCTGGAATAATCAATGCTTCGGCCGCCTCACAGAATGTGAACCGGCCTTCCAAAGCGTGACTCTCTCCTGCCGGAACCTCGGATTGGCGCGGTCGTTACCCAAGCGCAACCCCAGCAAAGGAGAAGCAAAATGTACAAGATCCTACTTGTCTCCAGCGCCCTTGCGCTGTCGTCGCTCGCCACCAATGCGCTGGCTGACGGAGCCGTGACCGGTGCAGCCGGTGGCGCCATCACCGGCGCAATCGTCGGCGGCCCCGTGGGTGCTGCCATTGGCGGCGTGGCCGGCGGTGTCGCCGGTGCCGTTGTTGATCCGCCGCCGCGCGAGGTCGTCACCTATGTCCAGCAGCAGCCGGCCCCGACCGCCTCCGTGGTCGTCCAGGAACCAATTGTCGTCGGCAAGCCGCTTCCGGCAGACGTCGTCGTGACGCCGGTGCCTGACAATCCGAAATATGCCTATACGGTCATTAACAATCAACACGTGATTGTCGAACCCCGCACCCACCGCGTGGTGCAGGTGATAGAATAATCAGGCAACCGAAGCCGCCTGTTGCGGCTCGGCAACTTCCGGTCCCGCTTCGGCGGGGCCGTTTTTCGTGCCTTTGCGAAAACCCATTGTGCTTGTCGCCGGTTAAGCCCTGTAGGCGACGAGTACGGCGCCTCCCGCAATCAGAATGACGCCAAGCCAGTTCGGAAGCGTTAGGCGTTCGCCGAGGAACAGCACCGCAAAGACGGACACGAAGACGACGGACAGCTTGTCTATCGGCGCGACGCGGGCGGCATCGCCGAGCTTCAGGGCTCGAAAATAGCAAATCCAGGATGCGCCGGTGGCAAGGCCGGAGAGCACCAGGAAGAGCCAGCTCCTGCTCGACACCGAGGACGGCTCCTGCCAGCTGCCTGAGATATGGACCATCATTCCCGCCGCCAGCAGGATGACGATGGTGCGAATGAAGGTCGCGAAATCGGAATTCACGTTCTCGACGCCGACTTTGGCAAAAATCGCCGTGAGCGCAGCAAAGCCGGCGGAAAGAAGCGCCCAAAGCGGCCAGCTTGTCAGAAGGCTTTTCATGCGGCTTGCCCTGTTATGCCTCAAACCTACCAGAGGCAGGAAAAACAAGAATATAGACTGCCTTACGAAGATATGCGGCGAGGAAACCGCTCACGACGTTCCTATCGTGAGCGGTTCGATATCTCGTCAGACCTTCAGTTCGCGCCGCTCGCGCTCGGTCACCATCGCAAGGTCGAGCACCTTCTGCAGGTTGGCGGCGTGGCGGAAGTTCGGGTCCGGCTGGATGCCGCTTGCCACGGCCTCGGCAAAACGCTCGTAATTGGTCGCCACCGGTTCAACTTCGATCTGCGTCCAGGTGGCAGTTTCGACACCCTCGCCGAGGCAGCCATGCAGCTCGGAACCGCTGGGACGATGGATGACCTCGAGGCTGCCCCTCTCGCCATAGATGCGCAGCTTCAGCTCGTTCAGATGCCCTGTCGCCCAGCGGCTGGCGTGGATGACGCCGAGCGCGCCATTGGCGAAATCGACGGACATGGTGAAGCTATCATTGGCATCGAGCAGATATTCGCCGATCTGGCCGCCCGGCGCCTTGTTGAAGGTCTTCAGCCGCGCAAAGACGTGGTCGATGTCGGTCGCCGCGCCATAGGCGGCAAAATCGAGGATATGGATGCCGACGTCGCCGAGCACGCCGTTCGAGCCGTGGCCGGTGGAAAGCCGCCACAGCCAGGTCGATTCCGTGCGCCAATCGCCCCAGGCACGCGACACCAGCCAGCTCTGGAGATAGGAAGCTTCCACGTGCCTGATCGTGCCGAGTTCGCCGGCGAGCACCATCTCACGTGCGCGCTGCAGCGGCGCGACGTTGCGATAGGTCAGGTTCACCATGTTGATGACGCCGGCCTTTTCGGCCGCCTCCGTCATCTCAAGCGCCTTCGCATAGTTCTCCGCCAGCGGCTTTTCGCAGAACACATGCTTGCCCGCGGCAATCAACGCCATCGTCGTCGGGTGATGGATCCGGTCGGGCGTGACGTTCGTCGCCGCATCGAATTCACCCCAGGCGATCGCCTCTTCCAGCGAAAGAAACCGCTTTTCGATGTTGAACTTATCGGCGAAGGCCGAAAGCCGCTCGGGATCGGTGTCGACGGCGCCGACCACCGTCACGCCGTCGATGAGGGGGAAGCGGGCGAGCTGGTTTTTCGCCATCACCCCCGTGCCAAGAACGAGTAGTCGCATGGATGCTCCTCAGCGGTAACCGGCTTCGCCGGCCTGGTGCAGTCTCGGGCCGCGTTCGACGATCGGCTCCAGTGCTTTTTCTACCGGCACATTTGGGGCATCGGTAATGCTCTTCAATGCACCCTCGGGATTATAGGCCCACTTCACACCGTTGATCAGCACCTTCTGGACATTGACGTCGTGATAGGTCGGATAGGTTTCGTGGCCGGGACGGAAATAGAAGATGTTACCGGCGCCGCGCCGCCAGGTCAGGCCCGAGCGGAACACTTCGCCGCCCTGGAACCAGGAGATGAACACCGTTTCGAGCGGTTCAGGCACCGAAAACTGCTCGCCGTACATTTCCTCGTTCTCAAGCTCGAAATGCTCGCCGATGCCGGCGGCGATCGGATGGCGCTGGTTGATCGTCCACAGACGCTCGCGCTCGCCCGCCTCGCGCCATTTCAGCGCGCAGGGCGTGCCCATCAGCCGCTTGAAGATCTTGGAGAAATGGCCGGAATGCAGCACCAGCAGGCCCATGCCTTCCCAGACGCGTTTGGCGACACGCTCGACAACGACGTCGGAGACCGCGCCGTGATCCTTGTGGCCCCACCAGGTCAGGACGTCGGTTTCGGCAAGGCGGACTTCGCTGAGGCCGTGCTCCGGCTCCTGCAGCGTCGCTGTCGTCGCCGAGATAGCGGGATCTGTGTTCAGCGCATTGGCGATCGTCGTGTGCATGCCCTCGGGATAGATCCCCCGGACGATTTCGTTGGTATTCTCGTGGATATTCTCTCCCCAGACGACGGTGCGAATGGCCATGATGTGCTCCTGTAGAACCTGGAAGTATCGATAGGCGGGAAAGCAGAAGAATTCAAAGCGCTTTGGAAAACGGCGCTGGCTGCGCCTCGTCTCCTCCACGTCCAAGGAACACATAGACCTTTGTCAGTATTTTGACAAAGGGGAAAATTTACCGGCCGAAGACAGAAAAACCGCCTGGCAATATCGCAGCAATATCAATGCGAAACCGATTTAGAAAATAGATTGACGACCAAAACGCCGGATATGATCAGCCCGAGCCCGACGATTGCCGGCAGGTCGAGGCGCTGCTTGAAGAACACCAGGCCGACCGAGGAAATCAGTACGATTCCCAAAGCGCTCCAAATTGCATAAGCGATACCGACGGGGATGCTTTTCAGCGTCAACGACAGGCAATAGAAGGCGGCCGCATAACAGGCGACGACGAGTGCCGTCGGCCCGATGCGGGTGAACTGCTGCGACAGTTGCAGCGCGGTCGTGCCGATGACCTCGAGCACGATGGCTGCAAACAGCAGCCCGTAGACGGCGGCCTGGCTCATGGCGAATTCCCTTTCGAATTACTTGCCGGTCAGTTCGACAAGGCGATCGATGAGATCCCGCCTCAGAACGCCGTTGATATCATGGCTTTCCAACGTATCTGCGAACCAAAGTCCGTCGGCGGCGAAACGCACGACCTGTGCATCGAGGGAGGAATCGGTGCCGATATATTCCTCGGCCCGCGCCTGCACCCATTGGCGCCAGCGAAGACGCAGTCGAGGTTCGGCAAGAAGCGCGATCGTCACCTGCGTCCAACTCCTGGAATCGTCGGGACGCTCGTTGAGACCGGATACCGCTCTCAGATAGGCGCGGGTGAAGCGGCCCTGCGGCAACGGATCGCCGCGCATCAGTTCCTCTATATCGGCGTCGAACTTTTCGAGCAAGCTCTCGAACAGGGCATCGAGCAACGCATTCTTCGTTGGGAAGTGATGCAGCAGCCCGCCCTTGCTGACGCTGGACGCGGCAGAAACCGCATCGAGCGTGACGGCCGCCATGCCGTCGCTGGCAGCAAGGCGCGCGGCGACCTCCAGCAACTGCTGGCGCACGAGCACGGGCTGTTTCTTGCGATGATGAGCGTTCGACATTCAGCTAAAAGATACCGTCCGGACGGTTTTGTCAAGGAGAATCGGCCGCAACCCCTGCTGTCCGGCATTATGCGCGAAATGCCGCGGCACCTTGATGACAGTTGCGATCATTTTCCGCCCGGTGCATGAAGAGGCCGGGGAATGTCGAGTAATGGCGATGGGATCGGGGATGGTTTCGTGACGGAGAAGGTCACCACACTCTATGAGGCGATCGGGGGCGATCCTGTCGTGCGAGCTCTGACCCACCGTTTCTACGAGCTGATGGACACGCTGCCGGAGGCGAGAAACGTGCGCGCTGTGCATCCGCCGAGCCTTACGGGCAGCGAAGAGAAATTCTACGAATATATGAGCGGTTATCTCGGCGGCCCGCCGCTCTATACCGACAAGCGCGGCCATCCGCGCCTGCGCAGCCGCCATTTCGTCGCCGAGATCGGCCCTGTCGAGCGTGACGAGTGGCTGCTCTGCTTCCGCCGCGCCCTGGACGAGACGATATCGAGCCAAGCGCTGCGTGATCTCATCTGGGCGCCGGTGGAACGGCTCGCCTATCACATGCAGAACAAGGCCCCCGACAACAAGGCCCCTGACGACAAGGAACAACCATGAGCTTGAACGCGCGTCTGGAGCCGGTGCTCTATCTCTTCGCCGGCCTGTTTGGCGTAGCCGGCGTGGCGCTTGCCGCCCTTGCTGCCCATGGCGGCGAAGCCAATCTGGCGGCATCCGCATCTGCCATGTGCCTTGCCCACGCCCCTGCCCTGCTGGCATTGGCTCTCGGCAACGTCAGGCTCAGAACCGCCTGGCTGGCCGGTTTGCTGATGATTGTCGGAACGCTGCTTTTTGCGGGCGATCTCGTCACCCTACGCTTTTCCGGCTCCGGCCTCTTCCCCTATGCCGCGCCGAGCGGCGGCTGGGCGATGATGCTTGGCTGGCTGGCCATTGCGGCAGGCGCGATCTTCCGGGTTAAGGCGTGAGAAGCGTCGGGGGCAGCTCCCTTCCTGAGGACGCGCTCGTAAAATTGCTCGCGGCATATAGAGGCGGCTGACGGGAAGCTTCGCCTCACCTCCCTCATCCCTGTGCTCGTCCCAGGGATCCAGCGCACCCAAGTCCCTGGGTGCGAAAGACTCTTCTCGGCGGGATTGATTCATTCACGGCGCAGACGCGCCGTGGCTGGATTCTTGTGACAAGCACAGGAATGACGGAGGGGGAGGTGCAGAGCGAATGCAAAAACCAAGCATTAGCGAGGCAAACTACTTAACCTCGATCAGTTCCAGCCGGCTTGCTCCTGCAAGTCGAAGCCTCAACACCCGTGCGTCGCTTTCCCGCCTTTACACATGAAACCGCAACAACCAAAATCAAATGCCGTCGACCACGTTGAAACCCTCGAAGACCGGCGGCCCCTTGTAGATCGCCTTGTGATCGCCGGCATTGCGGTGCGCCGCGCGAAAGCTCTCGGACTTCGTCCAGTTCTGAAAATCAGCTTCGCTTTTCCAGACCGTATGCGAGGAATAAAGCGTATAGCCCTCCTCTTCGTTGGCCTTGCCGCGCAGCAGGCGGAATTCGACGAAACCGGGCACCTCGGGCAGGCTGGAATCGCGATTGCGCCAGACCGTCTCGAAATCGCCTTCGCTGCCGGTTGCAACCTTGAAGCGGTTCATTGCGATATACATGGAATCTCCCTACGCCTTCCTCTTGCCCGCCCTTGCAGAACGCAAGGGAAAGGCGAGAACATTATCGCCGTTTGCCGCTGCTGGGCCAAGCGGTCTTGTTGTCGCTTCCCCGGGCATGCGCGCTTCCCAGGTCGGGAACAGCGTCACATTCTTGTAAATCTGCTGGCGTTCGGCATGCTGCTGGAAAAGTTCGTAGAGTTCGGGCACGAGGCCCTCGCCTGTCTGCGCGGCGAGCTTATGCAGGCCGATCATGGTGAAGCCGTCGGGGCGCTGGTCGTTCATCGGGAATTGTCTCGTTCGTTCATCGTCTGCAGCGCACGCTCCAGGCTGGACTTGCTGCCGTTGCGAAGCGGGATGAAGGTCTTGCCGAATTTCTTGCAGCCAGTCTTCACACGCAGGCAGGCATCGTGGCTGATACAGTCGATCGGGCAGAACACGCAGTCGACCGAGGGAAGGACGGTATCGATGCGGGAAACCGCTTCGCGCAACCCGCCGTCATGATGAATGAGCTCGGCGCCGAAATTGCTGGCGATCTGGCGAAGATGCGCCACCTGGCAGTCACGGCCACCGACATAGAGGAAACTGCGGCCATCCAGTTTGGACCGTCCGAGGGATGCCTGACCAGCTTCCTCGCCCGCGCTATCGCGGACCTCCCGGTTCGAACCCTTCTTGCCCTTGCGAGCCATATGCCACCCGTTCGCTCGTTGATCGTCACACGATTCCTGCGTGTGCGGGTGGACCTTATTAAACTTGATTTTTAGAGTAAAGTATAAAGTTGATTGTTTTTATCATATTTATCGAGCGGTGACTTGGACAGGAAAACTGTACGAGCGCGAGGATCCGGCCCAGTCATCCGGCATAGCAGGAAGATTACAGGAAGCGATCCGGGACAAAACGGCGCTGTCCACCTCGGCCAAGCCCGAACCTCGGACAAGGCCTGATGCGGTGACATCTCCGTTGCGATTGATCGTAATGCGGACATTCAAGGATGCAGAATTGCGACGATATCGCGATTCAATCCGGTCAACGCAACGGAACAGTCGCGAGACGATCTTGCCCTTGTAATTGGCTTCGGATGCACCGCCCGATCCACTCCGTCCGCCCGACGTGCGTGAATTATTATCTGAATTGGCGTCTGCCTGCCCGTCCGCGGCGCCCCTGCGTGACTCCTGTTTGGCCTCTCCCTCTGAACCCTGTGCCTTCTTCGGGGGCTGCTTTCTTTCGATCGGCTTCTTTTCTACAGGCTTTTCCAACTTCGGTTTCGGCTGCGGCGTGACGATCTCTGTAGGCGGCTCCGGCTCGGGAGAAATCGCGGCCGTCTCGACAGGCTTGATCTCTTCCGGTTCGGATTGCATCGCGGTTGCGACGGGTGGCTCGGTGGATGTTATCGGCATCTCCGGGGATTGCTCCGGCACCACTGTCGACATTGGCTGCGCAACTGAAGTTTCCGCAGGAGTTTCCGATACCAGCACCTCTGGTTCCGCGGTGGTCACCGTCTCCGCTGACTGACGCGTGACTTCTTGCGTGGGCTGAACGGCTTCGACCGGCTCTGCATCGGTCGGCTGGACAGTTTCCGGTTGGACGGCCTCCGGCTGCATTTCCGTTGTTTCTACTGGCTTGACCGTGTCGGGTTCGACAGCTTCCGGAACAATTTCTTGCTGGATGGTCACCTCGGTCTCGCCAGCGGCGCTCTGATCGGCGTCAGAACTGCCGAGCATGACGACGCTGATCGCTTCGCCCGCCTCCATCAGCGTCTCCTCCGGCGCCTTAGGGAAAGCAATGATCAATACAGCGGCCAGCGTCGCGTGGAAAATCAGCGAACTAACGCAGGCGAGCGCCACCCGTCGCCGCGCTGGCTTCTTCTCGTCTTCCTGCTTTTCCACCGCCGCATCCATCGGCGGCGCAGGAACGGAGGTTATCGGCTCGGCTTCCGGATGATCGGGAAAGGAGGGTATCTGCGCGAAACGCGCGTAGTGGACCACAGCCTCGCCCGCCGGCTGCCGCTGCACATTGCGCAGGTCGGAAAGCTCGTGGCCGGGATGCATGTTATTGTCGTTCAGACCGCCGTCAGCGTCCGGCTCCCCGATGAGCACCTGTCTCGATCTGGTCTTCGCTGAAATTGCCATTTGTATGCCTCGGACAGCCTGAAACATGTCCGCCGGGAATCATTCCCGGCGTATCCTTAGCCCTCGAAGGGAACGGAAATCTGTGAACGGGTGACGAGACCCTTCATGCATTCGCCCGCCGCCGGGCCGTCGCAGACCGGCGTGTCGTTGATGATGATGCGGGTGACCGTCTCGCACTTCACATTCGGCATATCGAACTGGCGCACGCGCTTCTTGCCCTGCGGCAGATCGCGGAAGTCGAGCACGGTGATGCGGTCGACGGAATTCTTGTCGTTGAAGAAAGCGAGCTCGAAGGAGATCTTGTTGATCGGGGTCTGGAGATTGTTCTCGGCGACAAAAGTCATCATGCAGCCCTTTTGCGATGGCGCCAGAGCGTTGAGTTCGACATTCAGCTTGGCGGTTGCCGCATCCTGCGCCTGGCATATGCCTGAAACCGCCATCACCATGCCGGCTGCAACAGCCGCAAACCTAACCGTCATCATCTTCTCCGCCATTGTCGCGAACCGCCGCCAGGCGGCCTCATATCAGCAATCTCAAAAACTTGACTGCAATAGTCTCCTATTGCGTCTTTAAAAAACTATGAGTAATAAAGTCAAGATAATTGTCATCACAACCGGGGACCCCGATCGCCGGCCTCACGGAATTGCCAACCGAAATGATGGTTGAAAAGCCAGATAACTTTAAGCATGTGCCGCTGCAGAGCGAGCCTGCGGCGCAGCACCGGATCGTCGAAAGCGCGGATCTTTTCCGCGGCACGAACGAGATCATGATAAGACATGACGGCTTGGTCTATCGCCTGAAGATCACCCGTCAGGGCAAGCTCATTCTCAATAAGTAGGGTAGGACATGACCGAACAGACAAGACCGGCGCCAGCCGAAATCCGTGCGTTTCGCGCCGAGAATCCGAAAATGCGCGAGCGTGACATCGCCGCCCAATTGAAGATTTCCGAGGCAGCGCTCGTCGCCGCCGAAACCGGCATCAGCGTGACCCGCATCGATGGCAGTGCGCTGAAGCTTCTCGAACGCGTTGAACGCCTGGGCGAAGTGATGGCGCTGTCGCGCAACGAAAGTGCCGTTCACGAGAAGATCGGTGTCTTCGAAAACATCAAGAGCGGGGCGCAGGCCGCGATCGTTCTCGGCGAGAATATCGACCTACGCATCTTCCCGAGCCGCTGGGAGCATGGTTTCGCCGTATCCAAGAAGGATGGCGATCAGGAGCGCCTCAGCCTGCAATATTTCGACAAGGCGGGCAACGCCGTGCACAAGGTGCACCTGCGCCCAAGCTCGAATGTCGACGCCTATCACGCAATCGTCGCCGAGTTGAAGCTGGAAGACCAGTCGCAGGAATTTGTCGAGGCTGAAACCTCGAACGCCGCCGATGAGATCGCCGACGTCAGCCGCGACGAACTGCGCGACAACTGGAGCAAGCTCACCGATACACATCAGTTCTTCGGCATGCTGAAGCGCCTGAAGATCGGCCGCCAGGCGGCCGTGCGCACCGTCGGCGACGACTATGCCTGGAAGCTCGACAACAGCGCGCCGGCAGAGATGATGCATGCCTCGGTGAAATCCGGCCTGCCGATCATGTGCTTCGTCGCCAATGACGGCATCGTCCAGATCCATTCCGGCCCGATCTTCAACGTGCAGCCGATGGGGCCGTGGATCAACATCATGGATCCGACCTTCCACCTGCATCTGCGCCAGGATCACATCGCCGAGACCTGGGCCGTGCGCAAGCCGACCACGGACGGCCACGTCACCTCGCTCGAAGCTTACAATACCGAAGGCGAGATGATCATCCAGTTCTTCGGCAAGCGGCAGGAAGGTTCCGACGAACGCGCCGAGTGGCGCGAGATCATCGAAAACCTGCCGCGGGCAGCAAGCGTGGCCGCATAAGGATCGCTACGATGACGATGCGTAACAATCTGCGCCGGATCCGCACTTGGGAACTGGCCCTGACGGCGGCCGTCATGGCGCTGCCGCTGATCCCGACGGCGCGGACGGTCGACGGCTTCGCCTTCGTCCGCGCCGCCCACGCCGAAGAAAAGAAGCTCGACACGTCGCGCCTGGTTTCTGTCGGTGGCGACATCACCGAGATCGTCTATGCGCTCGGCGAGGAAAACCGGCTGATCGCGCGCGACACGACGAGCATCTATCCGGAGGCGGCGCTGAAGCTGCCGAACGTCGGTTACATGCGCGCGCTCTCGCCGGAAGGCATCCTCGCTATGAACCCGACCGCGATCATCGCCGTCGAAGGTTCGGGCCCGCAGGAGGCGCTGGCCGTGCTGAAAAATGCCAGCGTGCCCTTCGAGGCCGTGCCGAGCGCCTTTACCCGCGACGGCATCATCGCCAAGATCGACCGTGTCGGCACGCTGCTGGGCGTGCCCGACAAGGCGAAGGCGCTTGAAGAAAAGGTCGCCGCCGATCTCGACGCGGCGATCGCCGATGCCGAAAAGCGCCCGGAGGCCGAGCGCAAGCGCGTTCTCTTCATCCTCAGCGCCCAGAACGGCCGGATCATGGCATCGGGCACTGGCACGGCCGCCGATGGCATCGTCAAGCTCGCCGGCGCCATCAACGCCGTCGGCGCATTTCCGGGCTACAAGCCGCTGACGGACGAGGCGATCATCGAAGCCAAGCCCGACATCATCCTGATGATGAATCGCGGCGATGGCGCCGGCACCAAAAACGAGGACCTGCTGGCTCAGCCGGCGATCGCGCTGACGCCGGCAGGCGAGAAAAAAGCGATCATCCGAATGGATGGCGTCTACCTGCTCGGCTTCGGCCCGCGCACCGCAGCCGCCGCGCGTGAGCTCAACACGGCGATCTACGGGGGCTGATCATGGCCCTGCCGCAAGCCATGATGGAGCAAAGGCGACAATTCCCGATGGCGGACATCCGCGAAATCAGGCAGGCGGGCGACAGGACGCGGCTCGCCTTGCTGGCGATCGCGCTGCTCGTCGCCGGCTCGGTCTTTTCGATGCTGTTTTCGGTGACGACAGGCGCCTCGGATGCCTCGATCCTCGACGTCATCAGCAACATGGCCGGCTCCGAGACGGCGCTCAGCACGCGTGACCGGATCATCATCTTCGATATCCGCCTGCCGAGGGCGATCCTCGGCTTCCTGATCGGCGCCTCGCTTGCCGTCTCCGGTACGGTGATGCAGGGCCTGTTCCGCAATCCGCTGGCCGATCCCGGCCTCGTCGGCGTCTCCTCCGGCGCAAGTTTTGGCGCGGTTGCAATGATCGTCCTCGGTGGCGGTCTCGCAGCGCCGATCGAGGCGCTTCTCGGCATCTACGCTCTGCCGACAGCCGCTTTCGGCGGCGGCCTCGTCACGACGCTCCTGCTCTACAGGATCGCCACCCGTCATGGCCAGACCTCGGTGGCGACGATGCTGCTTGCCGGCATCGCACTCGGCGCACTCGCCCTCGCCGTCACGGGACTGCTGATCTACATGGCCAACGACCAGCAGCTGCGCGACCTGACCTTCTGGAGCATGGGCTCGCTTGCCGGCGCCACATGGACGAAGATCGCCGCCGCCAGCCCGATCATCCTCTTGTCCTTCACCGCCCTACCCTTCATGGCTCGCGGCCTCAATGCCATCACGCTCGGCGAGGCGGCCGCCTTTCATATGGGCGTTCCGGTGCAGCGGCTGAAGAATGTCGCGATCGTCGGCGTCGCCGCGGCGACCGGCGCGTCCGTCGCCGTCAGCGGCGGCATCGGTTTCGTCGGGATCGTCGTACCGCATATCCTGCGCATGGCGATCGGCCCCGACCATCGTTTCCTGCTGCCGGCCGCAGCGCTGCTCGGCGGCTCCCTGCTGATCTTCGCAGATGTCCTGGCGCGCACCCTGGTCGCCCCGGCCGAGCTGCCGATCGGTATCATCACCGCGGCGGTCGGCGGCCCGTTCTTCCTGTGGATCCTGCTGAGGCAGCGTTCGCGCCTTGCCCTGTGAATGATGTCGTGAGTGACCCCCGTGAGTGACATTGCGATGATCGAAGTTTCCGGCGTCTCCGTGCGCCTTTCCGGCAAGACCATCATCAGCGACGTCACTTTTACGGCAAAGGCCGGCGAGCTGACGGCGATTGCCGGGCCGAACGGCTCCGGCAAGACGACGACGATGAAAGCCATCTCCGGCGAACTTGCCTATGGCGGCTCGGTACGCATCGGCGACGACGAGGTAAAGGCGCTGAAACCCTGGCAGCTTGCCGCCATTCGTGGGGTGCTGCCGCAGGCAAGCACCATCTCCTTTCCCTTTACCGTGCGCGAGATCGTCCGCATGGGCCTGACATCAGGCCTCAACCTGCATCCCGACAAGGCCGAGCAGACGGCGGCGGCAGCGCTTGCGTCCGTCGACTTGACCGGCTTCGAAGGTCGTTTCTATCAGGAGCTCTCCGGCGGCGAGCAGCAGCGTGTGCAGCTTGCCCGCGTGCTCTGCCAGATCGCCGAGCCCGTCGTCGACGGCAGACCCTGTTGGCTGCTGCTCGACGAGCCGGTCTCGAGCCTCGATATCAGCCACCAGCTGACCATCATGACGCTCGCCCGCAATTTCTGCGAACGCGGCGGCGGCGTCATCGCCGTTATGCACGATCTCAATCTGACCGCACTCTTTGCCGACCGCATCGTGCTGATGAAATCCGGCCGCCTCGCCGCCGCCGGCAGCATCGGTGAAGTGCTGACGAACGAAACAATGCTCTCGGTGTTCGGCTGCGCGCTGCGGATAAACCAGGTACCATCAGACGGCACGCCCTTCGTGCTCGCCCACAGCGCCGTTTCCCGCCCCTGAGCACTGCGCGGGCGGAACTTTTGATCGTCCGGCACGTTGTCGGCAGTGATCTGGGTCAATGCCGGGCGATATCATTCATGCAACGGACGGTGGTGACCCTCGTGCGAAATAGGCGGGCTTGCGCGCGCCCCAGCCAATGGAGACAGCCATGAGCTATTCTATCTTCCAGTCCGGCCGCAGTCGCCGCAACGGTACCTTCCACAATTTGGAATCCGGCATCGAGGAGCAGGTCGAGGCGCTTCGCGACGAACTCGCGGAACTGACACGCCTTGTCGGCAAGAGTTCGCGCCATCAGGGCGAAAAACTCCGCAGCCGGGCCGGTGCCGGCTATGAAGAACTGCTCGGCCGCAGCGAGGATCTGCTGCGCGAATTGCAGCAAGGCTATGAGCGCGGCGCGACGGAAATGCGCGATACCGTGCGCAAGCATCCGCTGGCAACCATCGGCGCCGCGGCCGTTTTCGGCCTTGCCATCGCCTTCCTCGCCCGGCGCTGAGGAAGGCGATGCTGTTTTCGATCCTCAGCCTGCTGACGGGCGCAAGCGTGCACCGGACCGTTGCGCGCGCCAAGCGCAATAGCATCTTCATTGCGCTTGCCGTGCTTTTCCTCCTCACCGCCTACGCGCTGGCCGTCACCGCCGGCGCCATCTGGCTCGCCGGCATCTACGGCCCGGTCGGCGCTGCCCTTTTCCTGGCCGCCTGCGCGCTGCTGATCGCCATCATCGCCCTGGTGGCGATGTCGATCATCAACGCCAGGGAAGCACGCCGCGCCCGTGAACGCCGTGCGGCGGTGGAATCGCTGGCAACGGTCGGGCTCGGTCTTATCCGCGCCCAGCCGCTCCTGACTGCCGGTGTTCTGGCAGCAATCGTCGCGGCCAATCTGGTGGGCTCGAAGCGCGAGGATTGATGGGGGACTGGCTCCCCTGATCGTTCTAAGAGAAAGGACGAGGAGAAGCGGGTTTGCATCCCAGCAGAGGATTGGGCTACGACGCCGACCCCTCCCTCACCAAGTCAGTTTATGCGTTGATCTGCATTGTTTCATTTTGCTGTCGCACGGCGTCCCTGACACGGGCGTTTGCGA
>NZ_JACCEY010000015.1:83155-265583 GCF_013591995.1 Rhizobium sp. WYCCWR 11146 | reverse complement strand
GACTGGACTTTGACCTCTCGGCTGGACACATGCTTGTGACCCGAACGCACTGAACCTTCTCCGTCCAAGAAGACATTTTTGGGACGGCACCTCCTGCACTAGACACAGCAAGGACTTCGAGAATCGATGCCTACCGCGGCGCCAAAGATCCAAGACGCAAGACCAGCAATCATTGGCTTCACTTCGCTCGGGGGCCTGTAAGGGCTCCTCCAGCGCGGTGCGGATGACAGTGTCCAAGGGCGTGCGCCGGTTTGTCGCCTGGTAGGCCGCTAGCAAAGACAGGCTCCAGCATTCGCCAATCGCGGCAGTGCATGATCGAGGGTAGGCGCACATGACCGGTACAGCACTTTCGCCTAAAGACGCGGCGCAAAAGGCGCAGCAGGCGCGAGCGATTCGCGAGTGTCTCGACCGATACATCCCCGAAGGCCAGCCTGTAGCGCTTCTGCAGTTCCCGTTCGACTTCAATGTCGGCAACCACATGATGTGGGTGGCCGCCATGGACTATTTGAAGCAACGTAATGCGCCCATCGCCTATACGGCGCATGGGCATAACCTCGATCTTCAGCAAATGATTCGCGCTGTGGGAGACGGCACGATACTCTTCTCGGGCGGGGTCACGGTCTCGCGCCTATGGCCGCGCCACGCAGAGGTCAAGCGCATCGTCGCCGAGGCGTGCCCCCGTAATCGCCTCGTGTCGCTGCCGTCGACCATGCTGTTCGTCGACGACGAGGACCGCCGCGAGGCGAGCACGCTCTTCGGAAATCATCGCAATGCTGTACTTTTGGCCAGGGACCCGGTCAGCGCTGAGTCAGCGCGCAACGTATTCCCCGGCAACGTCCATGTGGAGACGGTCCACGATTCCGCGCTGCTGCTCCCGCCGCAGCCAAGGCACGCTGCGCCTGATCACGATGTCATCTGGCTCGCCCGCGACGATATCGAGGGCGTCGGATCCCTCGCGCCAAGTGACGTCGAAGTGTTCGACTGGACGCACTATGATTCCGCGGGCATGCGGATCCTGTTTCCAGGGCGCTTTTTCTCCCGCGTCCGCCAACTGGCGCCAACGCTCCGTTCGATCGTCAATAGGCAGATTGCCGGCAGCTACGATCGCTTTGCGCGCTACGTGCTCGCGAGCGGCAACCGCAGGCTGGATACCGGTAAGGTGCTGGTTACTGACCGCATGCACCCACACATTCTCTGCGCCCTGCGTTCGCAGCACAGCGTGCTGCTGCCCGACCGCTTCGGCAAGAACCGCGCTGTGTACGAGTACACAGGTCGGAACTACAGCACCGTCCACTGGGCCGACACATATGAGGAAGCCCTTGAGATTGCGCGTACCGTCGCCCGGAGCACCCCGGTCTAGCGGCTGTTGAAGAAAGCGACTGAAATGCTCTTGCGATGAATCAGATCAACATTTTTCAGCTCTTCAGTGAGGCTGCGACCGATCCAGTGAGTACTTGCCTGGCCCTGGGATTTTGGCTTCGCTGTTTCTTCTGCCTCAGCCGTCAGGGTTGAGATGTACCTGACCTTTCGATCGTCTTGTACCTCCAACAAGACATAGCTGGACACCACGGCCCGATGAATATTTCTCACGAGAACTGCACCGCATTAGCACTGTAAGCGTAAGCGAGGAAACAACGTTGGAAGGTGTACGCAAACAGCTGAGTGTCGGGGCAATGTGGACCGCCGGCGGACGCGTCGTCTCAAATCTTCTGGGCGTGGTTAGCATGCTGGTACTGGCTCGACTGCTATCACCTGCCGATTTCGGCCTAGTGACCCTCGCGACTATCGTCCTTTCGATCATCGCGGCCATAACCGAACTTTCGCTCAGTTCGGCCCTCATCCAGCACAAGAGCCCGCAGCGAGAACATTACAATACGGCCTGGACACTAAACATGCTGCGCGCGGCGGCGATCGCCGTCCTGCTGGTTAGCGCAGGTTATCCCGTCGCATGGGCCTATCAGGACGACCGTCTGATCGGCATATTCTTCGCGCTTGGAGGCGGCGCGCTGATCAGCGGCCTCGTGAACCCCCGGCTTGTGGACTTCCGGCGGCGCCTTTCCTTTCACCAAGAGATATTCATCGAGCTGATCAACAGGGTGGTTGGCGTGGTCGTCGCCGTCGTCATCGCCCTGATTTTTCGCAGCTACTGGGCGCTCGTGATCGGCACGCTCGCCTCGCAGGTGGCCGGTGTGATCATGTCGTACGTCCTGCTTCCTTATTTGCCGCGCATTTCGTTTGCTCACTGGAGAAATCTGTTCTCGTTCTCCGGGTGGGTGGCGCTCAGCTCCGGCCTCAATGAGCTCAACTGGCGCGCCGACCAGCTTGCGCTTGGCGCCATGCTGGGCGCCGCCCCTCTCGGCCAGTACACCGTAGGCGACAAGCTTGCCTCGCTGCCAGTGCGTGAAACGACGGCGCCGATTGCAAGCTTGCTCTTCCCAGTCTTTGCACGGCTTCAGGACGATCCTGAACGCCTGCGGCATGCATTCCTTCGATCCCAAGGCCTGCTTGTTGCGGCGGCGCTGCCGGTTGGCATTGGGTTCGCGCTGGTTGCCGAGCCCTTCGTCAGCATGGTCCTTGGCCCGGCGTGGTCCTCGGCCGCGCTGGTGGCTCAGGTGTTAGGCGCGGTCTTCGCCATCATCGCCTTTAAAATGCCGGTGACTCCCTTGGCAATGGGCCTCGGCTGCACGCGGTCGCTGTTTCAGCTTGACCTCGCTTTCATCTTCGTCCGCTTTCCCCTGATTTTCGCCGGCCTGGTCTGGGGTGGGCTGGTTGGTCTTCTGTTCGCGCGATGCATCAGCGCCGCGATCGGCATCCTGATGTATGTCTTCCTGGCGAGGCGTCTCACCGGCGTGTCAGTGAGGGCTCAGCTTCTCGCCTGCTGGCGTTCGATCGTCGCCGCGCTGGTTATGGCTGGCTGTGTCTGGGGCGTCGGCCTCATGATCACCGACAGGTCAGAGTCCCTGCAACTGGCGATCATGATACCGATCGGCGGGATCGGCTATTTCGGGGCAAGCTTCGTACTTTGGCTGGCAAGCGGCAAGCCTGCAGGCCCCGAACGCGAAGCGTTGGATTTGCTCCAGTTCGTTCGCCGCGGAGAATTTCGAACGCCCGCGTAATCCAGCTACCCTGAGTCGGCACGTAGCGGCCCAAGAGACACACCGCCGAAGCCGCGTGTACGCGCGTTGGACGGGAAGTATTCCAAGGCGAAGCAGCCCATGGAAACTCCGACACCAGCCGCGACCAGGCACATGACATTGCTATTCCGATGTTCGGTTACAAAAACCATGCCGGCATCGACCGAGCGCACGGCTTCATCCGGGGGTGGACGGTGACGAGTGCGAGCGCCCATGACGGCGCCCAACTCAGGAATGTCGTCGCCAAGGACAATACGGCATCGACGGTGTGGGCCCACAGCGCCTATCGCTCGAAGACCAACATCGCTCCTCCACAGGCGAAATCAGTGAAGATAAAACGAATATAAATCTACTGAGAATCGCCAAATGATAGGGCGTTTCGATGCCTGTCTCGACAGAAACTCAAGCCCCCAGGACGGCCTTCTCGATGTCTTCGACGGAGTGGCCGGTGAGCTCCTTGGGGATTTCAAGCAGGAGTTTTGCAGCAAGAAACTTGTGGTAGTGCTTACGCAGTTCGCCCAGCGAACGCGGCGCGGAAATGATAGCCAGATGTTCGATCTCGCCCACGAGCACTTGCTTGTTGAGGTACTGCGCGATGCCTGCGGAGAACCCGTCTTCGGCGAGCTGGCTTTCATCCGGATTTGCCGACGTGCTTCCGTGACGTCCACCGGAGCCTTTGGCTTCATCCACAATCGATACGCCATGTATGAGGGACAGACTTAGCTCCGTACCCGACCCGTTATTGCGATAGAGGTCTAGCTTCTCGCCGTCAGTGACGGCGACGACTGTGCCTTGCGGTAATATCATTAGGGATTCCTGTGAAGATGGCGCTACTCACGAGGGATTTCGCGAGCGGCTACTCCAGCTAGGCAAACTCGGATGAAGACGCATTGTTCCGGAAGCGACGTTTCGCTCTTCCTGCCGACACCATCGTCATCCGGCCGGCGATCACTTTCGATAGAATCTCGATCCGTTGCAGGTCGCGCTCGCTCATCGCTATCAATCCCATCCGCAATCTCCACCGTCATCAAACCCGGGGAGTGTGACATTCCAACTTTGCAGAAACAGGACACTTCAACTTTGCGGCTACACATAAATTTGCGGCGTAACGGATATTATGGAACTTGCGAGTGCTACTGTCTCGAAGCGAGACTTCGTTGATTGAATCAGCTGACGACGCTGGTCGAACGGCGTAGCAAACCTGAAATGAAGGATTGGCCTGGCGTGGGTGAATTCGCGGTCTACATCTCCACACAGCCGGTGTTGTCACATTTTGTTGCATTGCAAGATGCGCTCGGCGGGACTACCAAAAAGGCCTCAATGATTGCGAAGAATTCGCCGATTTGACTAGCAAGTCATTGAAATGGCATGAATAAGATTAGCGAAGAGGCCTTCCTGCATTACTAAAACTTAATTTGCCCTGTGCAGCTCGATGGCCTTTCCTGTGCTATTTGTTAGCGGCTGCAGCATTTAAGGAAAAGCGCCCCGTGAGTACTATTCCGACAGAGAAAACCGTGCTGGTGTTTCAGGGCGGTGGTGCTTTGGGTGCCTACCAGGCCGGCGCTTACGAAGCTTTGCATGAGGCTGGCATCCGCCCCGACTGGCTGGCCGGGATATCTATCGGTTCGATCAACTCAGCCATCATTGCCGGAAGCCCCGTCGATCAGCGTGTCGATAACCTAAGGACCTTCTGGCATCGGGTCTCGTCCGGACTGCCCGGCCATTTTCTCGGCAATGGCAATGCGATGCGCAAATGGTTCAACGAATCCTCCGCTTTTCTGGGGTCTTTGACCGGCGTTCCCGGCTTTTTCACGCCGCGCGTCTTTGCGCCATGGAACATCCCGGGCGATCCGATGGCCGCGATCAGCCTTTACGACACCGCGCCGCTGCAGGAGACCCTCGCCGGTCTGGTCGATTTCGACCTGATCAATTCAGGTGCCATCCGTCTGAGCCTCGGCGCAGTCGATGTTGTTAGCGGTAACTTCAATTATTTCGACAACCGCGATTGCGCGTTTTCGCCCAAACACGTGGCCGCCTCCGGGGCGTTGCCGCCGGGTTTTGCGCCCGTCGAGATCGACGGCCGCTATTATTGGGATGGAGGTATCGTTTCCAACACGCCGCTGCAGCGCATTCTCGGTGGTAGCGAGTTGGAGACAGATCTTTGCATCTTCCAGGTCGATTTGTTCAGCGCCAAGGGCGTGCTGCCGAAGGATGTCTTTGACGTGGATGCCCGCGAGAAGGAAATCCGTTTTTCCAGCCGCACGCGGCTCAACACCGACCAGTTCCGCAAGCTTCAGTCGGTGCGCATGGCGGCCAAGAGGCTGACTGAAAAGCTGCCGCCTGAGCTGAAGGACGATCCTGATGCGAGGCTCCTTGAAAAGATCGGCAATGATTGCGCCGTCACCATGGTGCACCTGATCTATCGGCATGCCGCGTATGAAACCGGATCTAAGGACTATGAGTTTTCGCGGCTCTCCGTGGAGGAACACTGGAAGGCCGGCCATGACGATGTGGTCGAGACGCTGAACCATCCAGATTGGCTCGACCGAACGCGTCCGACCAATGGGATACGGATTTTCGACCTTGCCGAGCAACGCCTGCGTGGGAAAAAACCATGAAAATTGAAGATGTCGTTCGCAATGCCTTTGCCATGCCGCTGACCAGTCCATCCTACCCGCCCGGGCCGTACCGGTTCGTCAATCGCGAATATATGATCATCACCTATCGCACCGATCCGGAGGCCCTGCGCCGGGTCGTGCCCGAACCGCTGCAGTTCGATGAGCCGCTGGTGAAATACGAATTCATCCGCATGCCGGACTCGACCGGCTTTGGCGACTATACCGAATCCGGCCAGGTCATCCCGGTGACCTATCAAGGGGTCCATGGCGGTTACGTGCATTCCATGTATCTCAACGACGACGCGCCGATCGCCGGCGGACGCGAAATCTGGGGCTTTCCGAAGAAACTGGCCGAGCCATCGCTGACATCCGTCAAGGATGCGCTGGTCGGCACGCTCGACTATGGCGGTCAGCGCGTCGCCACCGCAACGATGGGCTTCAAGCATCGGTCACTCGACGAGGCGAAAATCCTCGAAAGCCTGAAGCAGCCGAATTTCATGCTGAAGATTATTCCACATGTCGATTGCACACCGCGCATCTGCGAACTGGTGCGCTACTATCTGGAGGATCTGACGGTGAAGGGCGCGTGGGAAGGACCGGGCGCCCTGGCGCTGTTTCCGCACGCGCTGGCGCCGGTCGCCGATCTGCCGGTGCTTGAGGTCAAATCCGCCGTCCATATTCTCTCGGACCTGACGCTGGGCCTCGGCGAAGTGGTCCATGATTATCTTGCAAAATAAGGAGTCGAACCATGAAGCTCAGGGACAAGGTCTGCATCGTCACCGGCTCGGCCAGCGGTATCGGACTGGCGATCGCCAAAAAATACGTTTCAGAAGGTGCCAAGGTCGTCATCGCCGACCTTAAGCTCGAGGCGGCGGAAGCGGCGGCCAAGGACTTGACGGCTGCGGGCCCGGGCGAGGCGATCGGTCTTGCGATGGACGTGACCAGCGAGGAAGCCGTGAATGCCGGCGTCGCCGCCGTCGTAACCAAGTGGGGCCGGGTGGACGTGCTCGTCTCCAATGCCGGCATCCAGATCGTCAACAAGATCGAGGACTACGCCTTTTCCGACTGGAAGAAGATGCTCGCCATCCATCTCGATGGCGCGTTCCTCACCACCAAGGCTTGCGTTCCACATATGAAGGCGCAGAAGGGCGGCGCGATCATCTATATGGGCTCGGTGCATTCGCATGAGGCTTCGCCGCTGAAATCGGCCTACGTCACCGCCAAGCACGGCTTGCTCGGCCTTGCTCGCGTGGTCGCCAAGGAAGGCGGACCGGATGGCGTGCGCGCCAACGTCATCTGTCCCGGCTTCGTCCGGACGCCGCTCGTCGACAAGCAAATTCCGGAACAGGCAAAGGAACTCGGAATTTCCGAAGACGAGGTCATCAAGAAGGTAATGCTCGGCGGCACGGTGGATGCACAGTTTACCACGGTCGACGATGTCGCCGAAGTGGCGCTGCTGTTTGCCGATTTCGAGACCAATGCTCTCACCGGCCAGTCACTGGTCGTTAGCCATGGCTGGTACATGCAGTAACGGTCTCGCTGAGGCATCGCATGTGGGTCCGTCAAGGCTCAACGCTGTTGAATGTGCCGTCGATGCCGCGTTGCCTGCATATGGGAAGACCTTCGGCTTCGGTCCATGTCGCGCCGGGAGCCGGGGCCGCAACTAGATCGGTTCCGTTTTTCTCCGAGTCACGGAATGCTCTAAGGTGCGACCATCGTCTTCAGACTAGCCGTCATGGGGGATCCGGATGAGATAGCCGGCCGGCTCGGTCAGAAAAAGAGCGGCGCACACCGGGCATGACCGCGGCTTACTCCGCCGCCGGCCCGTAGAGACCAAGCTGTTCGAGAAGCGCCCGCTGCCGGCCGGCATTTTCGGCCAGCAGACCGGTATAGCGATCGACGATCCGGTCGCGGTGGCTCGCGTCGGAGACAACGGAGAGCGCGCCGACGATCGCCGCGACCTTTTCCGAGGTCCGCCGCAATTCGTCCAGCAGTTCCGAATTGCCGCTGATCTCGCTGACCACCCGCTTCGTCACCCTGCCGATTCCGGCCGGTGTGCGGCCGCCTGCCGAGACGTACCCGTCCGGCAGATCACCCTTCAGATTGGTGACCGACTTGAAGCGGATGACATCGAAGATCTGATCGACCGCCTGCTTGGCGCCGGTCACCCGAGAAGGATGGTCGGTATCGGCGGCGGCGTGCGGCAGCAGTTCCAGCTTGCCCTTATGGCGCTCTTCGAGCGGCAGATAGGGAACCATCGGTCCGCTGAGCTTGCCGGTCTCTGCATCCTTGAAGAGATCCGCGTCGATTGCCGCATGGGCAATCTTTCCTGATGACAGCGCCCGGTCGAGCGCCGCTGCATCGACGACCTCGCCCCGGTCGTAGTTGACCAGCACCGCACCATCGTTCATCGTGCCGAGAACCTGTGTGTCGACCACCCCTGCGTTGGAGTAAACGCCTGTCACAGCATCCAGCCGGCCGAGACCGATATGGACGGAGAGCACGTCGGCGGCGGTTGCCGCTTCAACCGGACTTGCGGCGTAATCGAAGCCTTCCGACTCGATCCAGCGCTGGTGATGCTGGCGCGCGTAGATCACCACCTTCATGCCGAAAGCCTTGGCGAGCTTGGCGACTTCGCGACCGATATTGCCGTAGCCTAGAATGGCGATTTTCCGGCCCTCCAGCTTGGCGGTCGGGAAATCCTTGAGCTGGCGCCCGGTATCAAAGTCGCCGTTGGCGACCATCTGGTGCAGCCTGTCGACGGGCAGGTCGGGAACAACCTTGAGGATCGCCTTCACCGCCATCTGGGCGGTCGCCCGACTGTTGATGCCGGGCGTGTTCATCAAAGGCGCCTCGCCGCCCTCGCCGTTGCCGCCGCCCCAGGAGGCTGAGCCCATATTGCCGGTACCCGCGCCGATGCGCACGCCGCCGAACGGGAAGACGGAAGCCTTCGGGATGAAGGTCGCCGCCGCGATCAGCGCGTCATACTGGCCCTTGTCCGTCTGCGGCAGGATTTCGGCCTCGGTGCTGAGATTTGGCTGGTAGAAGAAATGGATGCGGCCCTTTTCCAGCGCCGCCCTGTCGTCGATCGGGCCGGCATGGAAGACGCCGCCCTTTTCCTCGACATAGGTCCTGATCTCGCTGTCGTCGGGCTCCCCATCGGCGCCGAGGCGCAGGCCGACCAGATCGGCGATCAGCACCGTATAGGCGTGTTCGGGATCGTCCTTGCGGACCATCGCGCCGGCCTTCACAGGCGCCGCGAACGTGACGCCCTGCTTTGCCAGTTCCTCCTCGATCACGACGATCTTGGCGCGCAGATAGGCATATTGCAGGTTCTCCAGCAGCGCGACGACATCGGTCGGCTCGCGGATGCCGCCGACCCAGGCGCGGTAGTCGCCGGGCGTTCCCGGGAATGCGTTGACATAGCGCGCCGCGTCGAGGCCGGGCTCGAACGCGTCGTTCGGATGGGTAAAGCCCTCATAGCCGAGCAGTTGCTTCGAACGAGCGATGATGCGGGCATGGATCGCAGGATCGGTTATGCCGGCGTCCTCCACCTTTAACAGTGTCACCGCCGCGCCGCGCCGCTCGGCATCGGTGACGGTGAGCGAAAACAGCGGGTGCGACTCGACCCAGCCGTCGATCACCGCCCGATTGGCCGCAGACCGCTTGTTGAGCTCGACCACCGAGCCGACCCGCGCCTCGGACTGCAGGAGGCCGAAGGTGGTTTCGGCAAAGGCAAGCGCGCTGTAGGTATTGATGACGCCGCCGAGCATGCGGTCTTCCGCTGCATCGTAAAACGGCCCGGCATCCACGGATCGCTTGGCTGAAAGCGGCTGCCGGGCATCGATCGGCGGCGCGATCTTGAGCTGGCGCGGGATCGCCCAGGACGGATCCTGCTGGTTTTTCTCCACGAGCGCCAAAGCATGCGGTGTGAAGGAGGCGACGAAATACCCCGACACCCCGCCGATCGCCTTCTGGAACGGCATGAACAAGCAGCATTTCGCCATTACGGCATCGACCAGCTCGGGCTCCCAAGGCATGGCGCCCAGCATCGACGTCGCGTCGAACACTGCATGGCGGTTTGCCGGATCGCCATCGATCCAGTTCAGCAGCTCGTGGATCTCACGGCTGGTATAGGCATTGGCGCCGGTCGTCTCGTGGCCGACGCCGACGAAGATCGACACGCCGAGAGCGGAAAGCTCGGCGGCCGTCGGAATCACACCCTCGGAGGCGGCAAAATGAATGCGGCTTTCGCAGCCCTTTTCGGCGAAGCGCTGCATCTCGATGAGCTGTGTGGCCCAGGACTGACGGAAGAAGCCTGCCGCGCGGGCCGGATCGCTTTCCGGGCGCGGCGTATCGACGTAGACGCGCTGCGAGGCGTCGTTGGCGTTCATCAGGTGCTGGACGCAGACGGTATAGCCACTGTGACCGCCGCCGAGTCCCACAGCCATCCGGTTCGCCTTCGGGAAGTGGAAATAGCGGTGGATCGCCCGCATCATGTCGGTCAGAATTTTATCCGCCGGGTAGCCGCGGTGCATGCTGCGGGTAATTTCGGCGGTGGTGAAGCCGCCGATATCGTTGCCCTTGTCGTCGAACTTGCGATAGGTCTTCTCGATCCATGTATCGAAAGCGATGCGCCGCAGGCGGCTATCCACTTCGTCGGTGGTCGCATCCGTGATCGGACCGACGCCGAAAAACGGATTGGACGGCAGCTTCGGTGATCCCGACTTCGTCAGTCGGAGCGCTTCAAGTCGCTGTTCCTGCATCTGCTCGATATTTGTCATGATCTGCCTATCGGATTGAAAGGAAGGTGGGCAAGGCATTGTAGGAGCGGCCTTGCCCGGAAGAAGAACTCAAAGCGCCCCGTCCGGCGCCATTCGCGACGTTTGGATAGCGCGACCGATCAGCGCTTTGGGTACGGCAGATCCGGGCCAGCCTGCATCACCGATTATGCCACCCGATACTTGCGTCCAATCAAACTATCTGGAAACCGTGCGCCAGCGGATCGCGGTCATCGACGAATATTGTGTTGTGCCCGATGATTCTAGCCCAGCCGCCGACGCTTGGCTTGATGCCCTTGAACGGGCCGACCATGGTCTCTGCCTCGACGCGGCCTTCAAACACGGTGCCGATCAGGCTCTGCTGGCGGAACGTGTCTCCAGGACGCAGCCGTCCTTTGCCGTGTAGCTGCGCCATGCGCGCCGATGTTCCGGTGCCGCCCGGCGAGCGGTCGATCGCCTTGTCGCCGTAGAAGACCGCGCCGCGTCCGTCGGCATCCGGCCCACTCACATTGTCGCACCAAAGAGCATGATGGAGCCCGCCTATTCTTTCGTCTTCGGGGTGCACCGGATCGCAGATCGTGGCCAGCGCGTCGCGCAGCTTACGGCTGAGATCGACGATGTCTGCAGCCGTCATGCCATCAAGGCCCTGCCAAGCGTCCTGCGGCTCGACGACCGCATAAAAATTGCCGCCATAGGCAATGTCGACCACCAGCTTTCCCAGACCCGCGACGTCGACTTCGACATCCGCCGCATGGAGATAGCTCGCGACGTTGAACATACGGACGGATTCGACAAATTCGCCAGGCTTGTCGTAGGAGATATCGACCCTTCCCGCCGGCGTCTCGATGGACAGCCGACCTGGGATGCGAGGCGTCACCAGCCCCTCCTCGATTGCGGCGGTGACAAGTCCGATAGTGCCCGCCCCGCACATTGGTAAGCAACCGCTGACCTCGATGAAGATCACCGCGAAATCACAATCCTCGCGGTAGGCGGGATAGATGATCGCGCCCGACATGATGTCATGGCCGCGGGGCTCGAACATCAAGGCTTGGCGAACCCAATCATGGTCGCGGACGAAAAGCTCGCGGCGCTCGGCGATCGGGAGATGCGGCAGCATCGGGCCGCCGCCTGCGACCAATCGCACGGGATTGCCGCAAGTATGGGAGTCGATACAGAAGAAGCTGCGACGCATGAGTTTTCCTTTCGATCAGGCCTTACACGCCAAGATTGCGGCGGCCCTGCAAGGCGCCCTTCGACAGGCGGTCGAGAAGGATAGCGACCGCGACGATGGCCAGTCCTGCCCTCAGACCCAACCCCATTTCCATGCGCGTCAGCCCGCGGGTGACTTCGGCACCGAGGCCCCCTGCTCCGACAAGTCCGGCCAGCACGACCATTGCAAGGGAGAGGAGGATGCACTGGTTGAGGCCGACCAGAAGCGTCGGTGTGGCGGAAGGGATTTCGATCTTGAACAGGATCGCCCGGGGCGGGGCACCAGTGGCCTGGCCGAGTTCCAGAAGATCCTTGGGAACCTGTTTGAACGCCAGCGTCGTCAGACGCAGCATTGGCGGAACACCATAGACGATGGTGGCGATGATCGCCGGGACACGGCCCAGACTGAAGATCATGACGGCGGGGATGAGATAGACCCATGGCGGCACGGTTTGCATGATATCGAGCACCGGCCGGATGGCGGCTTCGAATTTTCTGTAACGCGACGCGATCACGCCGAGCGGAAAGGCGATTGCCACTGAAATGATGACCGCGACGGTAACCAGAGCCAGCGTCTGTATCGACGCAATCCAAAGCCCCGTCAAGAAGCAGAACATGAGTGCGACAGCCGCCACGATCGAAACCCTGAGGTTGATGAGGAATGCTGCAAGAAGCACGACCACGACGATCACCGCGTAAGCCGGCGGATAGAGCAGGACAGCTTCAATTCCGCCGAGCACAGCCTCGATGAACTTCGTCACGGCATCAAAGAAGGGGTGGAAATTGGTGTTGAGCCAATCGACCACCGGAGCGAGGTAGGCGCCCGGCGAGAACCGGAAAAGATCAGCGTTCATCTTACACCTGCCTTCGCATGATGCGCAGCGCTTTGCGTGAGTCTGTCGAGAACCATGGTCAGGATGACGATGGCAATCGCAGCGTTTATAGAGGTAGCGATATCAAGCGTGCGAACCGCCCCGTAGATCGTCTCGCCCAAGCCGCCGGAGCCGACGATGCCGGCGATCACGACCATGCCGAAGGCCATCATCAGGCTCTGGTTTATGCCGGCCATCACACTCGGAATGGCGAACGGCAGTCTGATCTTGGTAAACATCTGCCACGGTGTCAGGCCACTCGCCTGTCCAAGCTCGATGAACTCGCGCGGCGTCATGCGGATACCAAGCGACGTAAGGCGGATCGCCGGCGGCATCGCAACGATGACGGTGGCTACAAGCGCCGTCGCAGGGCCATAACCCAGCAGCGCGATTGCGGGAAGCAGATAGATATAGGGCGGCAGGGTCTGGATCAGGTCGAGCATCGGCTCGAGGAACCTGTCGAAGGATTTGACGAAGCCCGCGACGATGCCGATGGGGATGCCCACGGCAAGGGCGAGGATGGTCGCTGTTGCCACGAGCGCCAGGGTGCTCATGGTTTCGGTCCACAGCCCCATGATCGCGCAGACCATGATCGCGATGCCAGCGAGAATGCCGGATGTCAAATTTATCAGCCGCCAGCTCAGCAGCGCCACGATGATTGCGACAACGTAGAAAGGCGGCAGTTGAAGCAGCCAGAGAATGCCTGCATAGGTGCCTTCGAGGACCGACCGCAGGAACTCGAACAGCCACTCGCCGTTGTCGCTGATCCAGCTGAGAGCATCATCCGTCCAGGTATCGAAAGTATCCGTTATGACCGAGGTGTCCATTCGCCTTCTCCCTTAAGCTGGCATCTCTCCGAGAGGCGCTCCGGCTACGCCGCGAAGCAAGCCGCGGGTGGTGACGACACCGATAACGGCTCCGTTCTCGACGACTGCCACGGCGTCACGGTCGGACTGCATGGTGAGATCGATGAGTTCGCCGATATCGGCCTCGGGCGAGGTCTTGAGAAGCGTTTCGACGTCGCAGTGCGGCTGCGCGGCTTTGAACTCGGCGACGGGAAACATCACCGAATGCGCCTTTACCAGGTGGATCCGGGAAATGCCCGCGACGAAATCGGAAACGTAGTCGTCCGCAGGTTTCGTGACAATTTCCTCGGCCGTGCCGACCTGCACGATCACGCCGTCCTTCATGATTGCAATCCGGTCACCGATGCGAATAGCTTCTTCGAGATCGTGGGTGATGAAGACTGCCGACTTGCCGAGCGACTTCGTCAGCTGTCTGAATTCATCCTGGAGCTGCCGGCGGATGAGCGGGTCGAGAGCGCTGAAGGGTTCGTCCATCAAGATGATTTCAGGATCGGCAGCAAGCGCGCGCGCAAGACCGACGCGTTGCTGCATGCCGCCTGACAGCTCGGATGGATACCGGGAGGTCCAGTCAGAAAGACCTACCTTGTCGAGTGCGGCCCGTGCCGTCTTCTCGCGCTCAACTTTGGGAACTCCGCGAACCTCAAGGCCGAATGCGGCATTCTCGATGACCGTTCTGTTGGGAAGGAGCGCTACGCTCTGGAAGACCATACCGATATTGCGCGCGCGCATGTCACGGAGTTCGGCGGGATTGAGCTTGGCGATCTCCTTGCCTTTCACCGTGATCTTGCCGAGACTCGGCTCGATAAGGCGGTTGAGAAGGCGAATAAGCGTCGACTTGCCGCTGCCCGAAAGCCCCATGATGCAGAAGATTTCGCCACGTCGGACCTGCAAACTGGCACCGGACACCCCGACCACGCAGTCGAACTCTTGCAGGATTTGGGTCTTGGACAATCCTCGATCGGAGACGGCCTTGACGGCCGCCGACGCCCGGCCGCCGAAGATTTTCCAGACGTTCTGGCAGTCGACCAATACTTCGTTGGAGTCATTCATCGCAGTGTTCATTTCGTTCCCCGCGGGCCGGTCTGATGCTGGCCTGTTGCTCGTCCATGGTAGAGGATGCGGGCCGCCGACCGTGGCGACCCGCGGTTGGCGTCACTCGCTCTTGATGTTTTCCCAGCGCTTGATGAGATCGGCGTGGCTTTCGGTCCACGCTGCAATGGCCTCATCCATGGTCTTGCCGTCGTTGACTGCGCTGTTCATGGCAGTGATATCGGCAAGCGGAACGTAAATGCTGGCGATGACTTCACGCGCATGCGGATAGTCGGCAGAGAAGCCTTTCTTGCCGATCCAGTAGTAGCTCTGCGGCGGCGGGAAGACACCCTTGGGGTCCTGGAGGAACTTGACGTCGTATTTCTGCATCATCCAGGACGGTTCCCAGATGGTAACGGCGATCCATTCCTTGCGGTCGACCGCCGACTTAAGGGCGGCAGTCATGGCAGCCGTGCTGCCTTCGACCAGTTGGAGCTTGAGGTCATATTCCTTGACCGAGTTGCTGGTGTCGCGCATCAGACCGGAACCCGGCTCGATGCCGACGATCTTGCCGCCAAATTTGTCGGCGTTTTCGTTGAGCTGCTCCATGGAGTCGATCGGCACGTATTTCGGCACGGCGACGCCCTGGAACAGACCATGAGAAACCGGGGAGATTTTCTCGAGGCGGTTCTTGTTCTTGTCCCAGTAATCCTGGGCGACGTAGTCCGTCTGCGAGGCGAGCATCTGGATGTCGCCCTTGGTCAGAGCAGCATAGGCGATGCCCCACTCGGAGAACGGCACGACCTTGACGGTGTAGCCCTTGTCTTCCAGAACCTTCTTGGTAATGCCGGTGATCGGCGTGAGATCCTCCCACGACATCGTTCCGATCGTGATGCTTTTTTCCTCCGCCTGAGCGGACGTCATGGTCATCCCGACCATTGCCGCAGCGCAGAGCGCTTTCCACAAAGCCTTCATTGTTGTTTTCCTCTTCTTACGTTCCCATTCTCGTTGAAAACCGGCGGGTCGCCTCAGTCTTCAGATTGCGCGGCAAGGGATCATCCCTCGCGGCCTGCACGCAATTCCTGCAAACGGATCACCGAATTGATGCCCAGCCATGCGATGGGCTCGGGTGGAAGCCGGGACGGCTCGGGGTGATCCATGTATTGTTCGAGATGCCGGGACGTGGTCCCGGTCGCCAGTTCCGCCGCCATCATGCCGGCGAGCGTGCTCTTCACGGTACCCAGCCCGTTTTCGCAGCAGGCGGAGTAAAGCCCTTCTTCGATCTCGCCGAAGGCGGGCACGTGGTTCAGGCTCAGGCAAAGGCGCCCGGCCCAGCTATGTTCGAACGGTATGCCCTCGAGGGCGGGAAAGCGCGCATCGAGCGAAGCCCGATGGGCCTTGGCCATCTTCGCCATCCGCCGTTCGGTCACGGCCACCTTCGTTTCGTAAGTATACTTGGTCCGGATCACGATCCGGGACTGGCCTGAAGAGGAGATCTTACGGACCGTAGCTCCCATCGCATCCGCCGGAAGCAATGCCCATCTCTCCCGTCCCGACGCCTTGCGGCCGATGTCGTCGTCGGAGAAAGGGGCAGTCATCGAGGCATAGGCGAAGATATGCATCAGACGACCGCGATAATGGCCGAAGTCGTCGATATGTCCGTTGACGCCCAGGATAACCTTCGGGGCGACGACCTTGCCGCAAGGGGACGTTGCAATCCAGGTGCCGTTTTCCCGCTTCAACGACGTGACGGGAGAGCGCTCGAAGATATCCACCCTGCCGGAGAGCCCTTGGGCGAAGCTCCGGATGTAATCGGCGGGCTGGATCAGCACCGCCCCCGGCGTATAGATTCCACCGCGATAGAATTCCGTTCCGGTGATCTCGCGCATATCCGCGGCGTCGAGATAGCTGTGCTTTTCGCCTGCACCGGTCAGCGATTCTCCGAAGCTCTGGTTCAGCTTCAGGCCCCTCGCCGTGGCCGCAGCGTTGATCTTTCCGGCCGGATCAAACGTCTCGCGAGACATTCCGTATTCTTCCGCCGCCTGTTTGGCGAAGGCTATCGCGGAACGGTTCTGCTCCATCTCCAAACGAGTGGCGTTCAAGCCGCCGCTCGAATATTCACTGGATGAAAGGGTGTGCGGGACGTCGATCATGAAGCCGGAATTGCGACCCGACGTCCCCTTCCCCAATTCGCTCGCGTCCAAAATGACAATCTTGTCGTCCGGACGCAGTTCGAGCAGACGACGGGCGGCGGAAAGGCCCGCAAAGCCCGCGCCGACGATCAGCCAGTCCGCGGTCACGTTGCCATCGAGGCTTCGGATCGGAAACGAACGTCGACTGATCGCCTCCCAACCCGAGATGCCGTTTTCGACCGGCAAGCGTTTGACGGACTTGGTGATCATCGGATCGTCTCGTCCACCGAGCGTTCCGAGATGTCGATCCAGATCGTCTTCAGTTCGCAATAGTTGTCGTGGGCAAAGATCGACTTGTCGCGTCCGCCGAAACCCGACTCCTTGTAACCGCCGAACGGGGTGGTCGCGTCACCCTCGCCGAAGCAATTGACGGTGACCAGTCCAGCGCGGATTTCGCGCGAGAGCCTGATCGCCTTGCGCAGGCTGCCGGTGTAGACCGATGCCGTCAGGCCATAATTCGTGTCGTTGGCGAGCGCCACGGCCTCGTCGAGGGAATTGAAGGTCGTGACCGACAGGATGGGTCCGAAAATCTCTTCCCTGAAAAGCCGGCTCTGCGGCGTGACGCCATCAACCACCGTCGGCTCGATGAAGATGCCCTTCTGGGTTTCTCCCCCATGAGCGATCTCCAGCTTTTCCGCCTTTGCGTCGTCGAGGAACGACTTCACCTTCTCGAAGTGATTTTTGCTGACCAGTGCGCCGATGCGGTTGTCAGGGTCGAGCGGGTCGCCCGTCCTCCATTCGCGCATATAGGCACCGATGCGCTCGAGCAGTTCGTCCTTGATCTTGGAGTGGACGATAAGCCGCGATGTCGCCGAGCAATTCTCGCCCATGTTCCAGAAGGCACCGTTGACCACCTGTTCGGCAACGAGATCCAGGTCTTCGGCGTCGTCCAGCACGACCGCCGGGTTTTTACCGCCGCATTCGAGGACGACTTTCTTAAGATTGCTGTCTGCTGCATATCGCAGGAAACGCCGGCCGGTCGGCGTCGATCCGGTGAAGGCCACCATATCGACGTCCATGTGCATGCCGAGCGGTTCGCCGACATCCTTGCCGCTTCCCGTGACGACGTTGAGAACGCCAGCCGGAATACCCGCCTCATGGGCAAGCTCGGCGACACGAAGCGTCGTCAGCGTGGTTTCCTGGGCTGGCTTGATGATCACCGAGCAGCCCGCTGCAAGCGCCGGACCGATCTTCCAGGCCAGCATCAGCAGGGGAAAGTTCCAGGGTAGAACGCAGCCGACGACGCCGATGGGCTCGCGCACCACCATGGTCAACGCATTTGGTCCCACAGGATTGGTGTTGTCGTAGAGCTTGTCGATCAGTTCGGCGTGCCAACGAATGGTGTGGATGGTATCCGGAATATCGACGGTCTGGCATTCGCGAACCGGCTTACCGCTGTCGATGCTCTCCATGACGGCGAGCTCATGGCGATTTTCTTCAAGGAGCTTGGCGAATCTGAGGAGAACGGCTTTCCTCTCGCCGGGAGACTGAAGGTGCCAGCGGCCATCGTCGAAGGACTGCCTGGCTTTGGCGACAGCATCATCCACATCGCTTGCGTCACAGGCTGCGATCTCGGCCAGGAGGTCGCCGGTCGCAGGATTGGTTGTTTTGAACGTCTTTCCCGAATTCGCCGGACGGAAGGCGCCATCGATGAAGGCGTTGGTGGCCAGTTGGAGGCTTGCGGCAATTGCCTTGTATTCGGCGGCTGTCAAAGGTTCATGCATGATTTGCTCCCGACGTGATCTGGGCGACCGTGCGCTTCAAGGTGGTAACGACAGTCTGGAGGGTTCTTTTTTCTTCCGATTTGAGCGGGCGAAGCGGCGCGCGAACCGGCCCCGTGCTGAGACCGATCAGTTCGCAACCGTGCTTGATCGACTGGACGAACTTCCCGCATTCGAGGAAATCCATCAGCGGCAGCATCGCGGTCATGATGGCGCGGCCCTTGTCGAAATTCTTCTCGTTCACGCAGGCTTCGTAGAGAGCCACGTGTTCAAGCGGAAGGAAGTTCGAGCCGGCGCAGACCCAGCTCTTTGCACCCCAGGCGAAGAATTCGAGCGCCTGGTCGTCCCAGCCGCAGGACAGCGAGATGTGCGGGAACTTGCGGGCCAGCAAATGGAGATTGGCCATGTCGCCGGAGCTTTCCTTAATGGCGACGACGTTCTTCGATTTGCCCACGCGGGCGAAATATTCTTCGCCCATCACGACGCCCATGCGGGCCGGATAGTTGTAGAGCATGATTGGCATGTTGGCTGCACGGTCGATGGTGAGCGCGTGAACGGCATTCTCGCGCTCGGTGGGCAGCGCATACGGAGGGGACGACACCAGGATAGCATCGGCGCCGATTTCCTTCGCGGCCTTGGCGTATTCGACGGAGTCTTCCGTCCGCGTCGCACCCGTTCCGATGATGAGCGGCAGGCGTGTGCCGATGACATTCTTGGCATAGGCGGCCAGCTCAAAACGTTCCTGGGCGCTCTGCGCATAATACTCGCCGGTCGAACCGCCAACGATGATGCCATGGACCTTCGCTCCGATCAGCGATTCCAGTATGGCGGCGAATGCTGGCCTGTCTATTTGCCCATCCGGGTTTAGCGGGGTCACCGCCGGAGTGTAGATACCTTCGAATTTCAAGACGATTTCTCCATCGCTGCGGCGGGCACTTCGACGAGTGCGTCAGCCTTCATTCCCTGTGGCGCAATGAACATCTCCATGTTCTCCCGCGACAATTCCCAATGTTCGAACACCAGGTCGACGACCGCGTCCTCATCGTGGGCACCGATGGCGGAGATGAAGCCGTCGTGATGTTCGACCGCCAATTGCAGCCGCTGGCGCATGTCGTCGTTGCGCGGCCGGAAGAAGGTGTGGCCGATCCGCGCGTGGTCGATGAGCAGGCGGCCGAGGCTCGGCTGCAGATAGGCGTTGGCCGACATCTCGCCGATGATCTCGTGGAACCGGTTGTTCTCCAGCACCATCGCGAGAGCGTCGCCGGACACACTTGCCGTGCGGAAGCGTTCCTGCGTGTCCTTAAGGTTTCCGAGCTGCTTCGGCTTGAAGTTCTGGACGGCGAGGCGACCGATCGCTGCGTAGATCATCGGCGCGACCAGAAAGAAGTGCCTGAGCGTCTGGTGGTTCATCGGGATGACGCGCGCGCCGCGGTTCGCCCGGATGTCGACGTAGCCCTCGCCTTCGAGACGTCGGAAGATTTCCCGAACCGGCGTGCGCGAAAGCCCGTACTGCTCGCTCAAGCCTACCTCGTCCAGATCCTGATCGGGGTCGAGCTCCATCGTCAGTATCTGCCGCTTGAGATCGTCGTATAGATCGTTTTTGCCGCTTCTCACGTAAACCTCCTGCACATCGCCGTGTCGGGCAGATCACATGATCTGCGCCAGTAAAGTCAGGTTTGCATGGGCCGAGACATGAGTCAATAAAAATGTATAAACTGAGTATACAGTGATTGTTATAAGAAAATACACTCCTTTCTCGCCGCGTTAGAGCGACCGAAATGCCCTACGGACGTCGGTTTTTGCGCGCGAATGTGGTGATGTGCATCGACGCGTTCATGCCGTTTTCGCCAGCGACCGATTGGAACGGCATAGCTGGCTTTGGCTTTCCCATGGTCGGGAGCGAAGTCTCTGGATCAGGATTTCGGGAGAAGAACGCCGACGGCGAATTCCTCGGCGCTGGTCGAGCGCCCGCCTTGCGCCTTGCGATATTCCCCCGGCGTGAACCCATGCTCAGCACTCAGGGCCCGGGACAGGTGTGGCGCGTCACAGAACCCTGTGGCCATCGCAATCTGCGTGATCGTCCAGTCCGTGGTGCGCAAAAGCGAAAGCACTCGATCCAGCCGGAGTTCGAGATAGAGCTTGGCCGGACTGATCTTCAGATCCGTCAGGAACCGCCGCTCGAGCCCCCGTCGTCCGACGCCAAGCTCGTCCGCCAGGTCGATGACCGTCTTCGGTACTTCGATATTTTGCTGCATGCGCAGGATTGTTTTCTTCACCAGCGGATCGCTCGCTATGCGCCTTGTTTGTTGACCCGGCTGCGGCTTTTCTCCGCTTAACGCGTTGTCGATCATCATGATGTTCAGGCTTTTAATGGCGGCAGACTGGCCCACGTGCCGCTCAACCAGGAAAGCCGCCAGATGGGCTGCCCCGTGACCTCCAGAACATGTGAGCCGATCGCGGTCGATGACGAAAATCTGGTCGGCGACCAATTGCTCTGCGCTGAATCGGTCAAGAAAATCCTGATGATGAAACCAGCTGACGCAGCATCGATAACCGTCGAGCAATCCTGCCTCATGCAGGATGAAGACGCCTGTGCACAACCCAATGATCGGGACGCCGATTTCGGCGGAGCTCTTCAGAAAACGGATTGCCTCGGCTGTGAGCGCGCTCTTGTCGCCGATCAGCCCGCCAACGACCACGATGTAATCATATCGTTCCGCATGTTTAAGACGCGTATCCGGTTGCACCTTGACGCCGCAACTCGACTGCACGCTGTTCATGTCGTCCGACAGAACGGTCCATTCGCATAGAATAGGCCGGGAGCGGTCAGCCTCGTCGGCGGCGAGGCGAAGCACATCGACAAAATTCGCGAAGGCCGAGAGCGTGAACCGGTCGGCAAGAAGAAAAGCGACACTCAGGCGCTTTTTGGTGCGAGGCGCGATCATGCGCAAATATTCAATCAAAGCGACGCAATTGTCCAGACGTGCGTCGTGAAATCTCTCTACGTTCCAGGCCACCATATCTCCAACAAGCAGGCACGCCATGACGCGCTTCAACGCACTCAATCTCTTGCGGCATGCACTGACCGGGCATAAGCACTGGGATGAGCAATGGCCGCAGAAAGAGCCAAAAGCCGAATATGACGTTGTCATCGTCGGCGCCGGCGGCCACGGCCTGGGGGCCGCTTATTACCTTGCCAGCCAGCACGGCATTACCAACGTCGCCGTCATCGACAAGGGCTGGCTTGGCGGTGGTAACACCGGTCGCAATACGACGATCATCCGTTCCAACTATCTTTATGACGAGAGTGCGCGCCTTTACGATCACGCGGTTGATCTTTGGGAAGGGCTGAGCCAGGAGCTTAACTACAACGTCATGTATTCGCGTCGAGGCTGCCTCATGCTGGCTCATACCGTGCATGACGTTCAGAGCTTCAAGCGGCATATTCATGCAAATCGGCTGAACGGTGTCGACAACCGATGGCTGACCAAGGAAGAGGCCAAGGAATATTGCCCTCCCCTGGATCTGTCACCCAACGCCCGTTACCCGGTGATGGGCGCCGCCCTTCAAGAGAGGGCTGGCACAGCCCGTCACGACGCCGTCGCCTGGGGATATGCGCGCGGTGCAGCGGCGAGAGGCGTTGATATCATCGAGAACTGCCCGGTCACCGGGATCCGCCGCAACGCCGACGGTTCGGTCGCCGGCGTCGAAACGGCCAAGGGATTTATCAAGGCAAAAAAGGTTGCGGTCTCGGCGGCCGGCCATACCTCGGTCGTCATGGAAACCGCTGGGGTGCGGTTGCCGCTGGAGAGCTACCCACTGCAGGCATTGGTTTCCGAGCCGATCAAGCCAATTTTCCCGTGCGTGGTGATGTCGAATGCGGTCCACGCCTATATCAGCCAGTCAGACAAAGGCGAACTGGTCATTGGATCGGGGACCGATCAGTACACGTCCTACTCGCAACGTGGAGGACTGCCGCTGATCGAGCATACGATCGCCGCCATCGTCGAGATCTTTCCCATCTTCAACCGCATGCGGATGCTGCGAAAATGGGGCGGCATCGTCGATGTCACACCCGATCGCTCGGCTATTCTCGGTAAGACACCGGTTCCCGGGCTGTACGTCAATTGCGGCTGGGGCACCGGCGGTTTCAAGGCCACGCCGGGAGCGGCGCACACCTTCGCCTGGACCATCGCGAAAAACGAACCGCATCCGATCAATGCGCCCTTCACGCTTGAACGCTTCCGTTCCGGCCGCCTGATCGACGAAGCCGCCGCCGCCGCCGTAGCACATTGAGGACATAACTGATGCTGCTGATCCGTTGCCCTTACTGCAATGAAACCCTGCCCGAGGCGGAGTTCACCTACGCCGGCCAGGCCCACATCGTTCGCGCGTCCGATCCTTCGTCACAGTCCGACGAGCAGTGGGAGGAGTTTCTGTTTATCCGCGCCAACGTCAAAGGCCCGCACTACGAACGCTGGCGGCACCTGCATGGTTGCGGCCGGTTTTTCAACGCGGTGCGCGACACGGTCAGCGATCGGTTCCTGACAACCTATGCAGCGGGCGAGCTGCGCCCCGATCTTGCTACATTGCCCGGCCTGCCAGCCGGTTCGGAGGTGCTGAAATGAACCAGTATCGCGTTTCGGGTCGCGGCCGAGTAGACACCGGACGTCCTGTTGTCTTCATCTTCGACGGCAAGGCTTATCACGGCGCAAAGGGCGACACGGTAGCCTCCGCGCTCCTGGCGAACGGCGTTCATCTGATGGGGCGGTCGTTCAAATATCACCGTCCACGCGGCCCTATTGCCGCGGGTTCGGAGGAGCCCAATGCGCTGATCGGCACGCGGCGCGGCCCCGGCCGCTTCGAGCCGAATACCCGCGCTACCGTTCAGGAAATCTGGAACGGGCTCGAAACCAACTCACAGAACAAGTATCCCAGCTTGAAATTCGACGTGGGGGCGGTCAACGACGCCGCCTACATGCTGTTTTCGGCAGGCTTCTACTACAAGACGTTCATGTGGCCCAAGAGTTTCTGGAACAAGGTCTATGAGCCCTTCATCCGTGCGGCCGCCGGTTTGGGCGTGTCTCCCAAGGAGACGGATCCGGACACCTATGCGTCTCGCAACATGCATTGCGACGTCTTGATCGTCGGCGCCGGACCGGCGGGGCTGGCGGCAGCGCGCGCGGCGGCGGTCGATGGCCTGAAGGTCGTCGTCGTGGACGAAAACGGTGAAGCCGGCGGTACGCTTCTGTCCGAGCCGCAGGCCCATATCGACGGACGCCCGGCATGGGACTGGCTGGCTGCCGAGTTGAAAGCTCTCGATGATCTGGGCGTCAAAATCATGACCCGGACCACAGCAATCGCCTATTACCACCAGAACATGATCGGCTTGTGCCAACGTTTGACCGATCACCTCGAGGCCCCGCCCAAAGATACGCCACGCGAACGCCTGTGGCGGGTGCGGGCGCGCCAGGTCGTGCTGGCGCAGGGTGCGCTTGAAAAGCCGCTGGTCTTCCATGGCAACGACCGTCCGGGTGTGATGCTGGCCGGTGCGGCCCAAACCTATCTGAACCGGTATGGCGTCAGGGTCGGCAATATGCCTGTCGTCGTCACCAGCCATGACAGCGCGTGGTACGCAGCCTTCGATCTTCACGGCGCGGGCGCCCGCGTCCAGGCGATCGTAGATACCCGTAACAACGTACGGGAGGAGCTGGTGAATGAAGCCCGCGCCTTGGGAATTCCGGTCAAGCTGTCTCATACGGTAACGTCGACTTCGGGGCGTCTGCGCGTCAACTCGGTCGGCGTGAGCCGGGTCGATGGCAAGACGGTCCACTCGGGGCACAGGATCAAATGCGATGCCGTACTGATGTCGGGCGGCTGGACGCCCTCCTTGCATCTTTTTTCGCATACCCAGGGCAAGATCGCATGGGACGACGAACGCACGACCTTCCTGCCGGCGCTCACCCGCGAGGATTGCGTGATCGCTGGAGCCGGACGAGGGCTCTGGGGCATCGAAGCGGCATTGAAAGATGGCGCGGAGCGCGGTCGCGAGATCGCTGCCGCCCTCGGCAAAACCGGTGCGTCGATCGGCTATGCCGTAGATCATGACCGGACCGGCACTGGCGTGTCACACACGGAGCTGCCGACCGATCGCAATCCGGGCAAGGCCAAGGCTTTCGTCGACTACCAGAACGACGTGACCGCCAAGGACCTGCGTCTGGCCGTCCGCGAGGGCATGCGATCCATCGAGCATGTCAAGCGCTACACGACCAACGGCATGGCGACCGATCAGGGAAAAATGTCGAATATCAACGGTCTGAACATCGCTGCCGATGCGCTCGGCAGACGCCAGCCCGAGGTCGGTCTGACCACCTTCCGTCCGCCCTATACGCCGACGACCTTCGGAGCTTTTGCAGGTTATCATCGCGGCGTTCATTTCGAGGTCACCCGCAAAACGCAGATCGACTCGTGGGCCGAAGCGAATGGCGCGGTTTACGAGCCGGTCGGACAGTGGCGCCGCGCTTGGTATTTTCCGAAGCCGGGCGAGGATATGGACGCTGCCGTGAGCCGTGAATGCCGGGCCGTGCGCAAAAGCCTCGGCATCTTCGATGCATCGACTCTCGGCAAGATCGAGGTCGCAGGTCCCGATGCGGTCGAATTCATGAACCGTATGTACACCAACCCCTGGTCGAAGCTTGCGCCGGGGCGATGCCGCTACGGTCTGCTTTTGGGCGATGACGGTTTTATCCGTGACGATGGTGTCATCGGCCGCATGACCGAGGATCGCTTCCACGTCACAACCACCACCGGCGGCGCGGCGCGTGTGATGAATATGATGGAAGACTACCTCCAAACCGAATGGCCCGACCTCAACGTCTGGCTGACCTCGACCACCGAACAATGGTCGACCGTTGCGCTGAATGGTCCGAATGCGGCCAAACTGCTGGCGCCGCTGGTCGAGGGGATCGAACTGACGGAGGAAGCCTTCCCGCATATGTCCTGCGTCGAATGCACCGTCGCCGGGATGCCTGCACGACTGTTCCGTGTCAGCTTTACCGGCGAGATCGGCTTCGAGGTCAACGTGCCCGCGCCTCTCGGGCGCAGGCTATGGGAGACGCTCTGGGAAGCAGGCCAGTCATATGGCATCACCGCCTATGGCACCGAAACGATGCACGTTCTGCGAGCCGAAAAGGGCTACATCATCGTTGGTCAGGATACTGACGGCACCGTCACGCCCTATGATGCGGGTATGGGCTGGGCCGTGGGCAAGAACAAGCCGGATTTTGTCGGCAAGCGTGGCTTAGCGCGCCCGGATTTGGTGGCCAAAGGCCGCAGGCAGCTTGTCGGCCTTCTCACCGAGGATCGCTCGAAGCTGGAAGAAGGAGCGCAGATCGTCTTCGACCCGAAGCAGGCAATTCCGATGACGATGGTGGGGCATGTGACCTCTTCCTATCATTCGGACGCAGCCAGCCAGCCGATCGCGCTGGCGCTTGTCGAGGGAGGCCACGACCGGATTGGAGAGACGGTCTACATCCCGATGCCCGACCGCACCATTGCCGCGAAAATTGCCGGGACCGTGTTTGTCGATCCCGAAAACACCCGCCTGAAAATCTGACCCGGAGATGAAGATGAGCACGCAGATTTCTTCTCTGACACCCGGCGTCCTGGTCGAAACCGGAGCCGTACGGGTCGCAGTCTTGCCGGAGCGGGGACGGTTGTCGCTGCGCTCCCGCGGCGACCCTGCGGCGCTGAACAAGGCTCTCGGTCTGACGCTTCCTGATCGGATCGGCCGGCGCGTCATCGCCGGCGAAACCGAAGTCATCCGGCTAGGTCCCGACGAATGGACGATCCTCGTCCCCGTCGGTGAGGTGACTGGGCTTATTGCCGCCTGTGACGCAATCTATGTCGAGCATCCCCACAGCCTTGTCGATATTTCAGGGCGTGAGATCACGCTTGAGATCGAGGGCCCGAAAGCGGTGGAGCTGCTGGCGCTCGGCTGCGCCCGCGACATCGAGATCATCCCGGTCGGTGAGGGTCGCAGGACGGTTTGCGACGGAACGACGGTGATCTTGTGGCGCGATTCCGGGGACCGCTTCCGTATGGACATCTGGAATAGTTTCGCACCGCACCTCGGCCATCTGTTTGAAATCGGCAGCAAGGAACTTGCTGCAGAAATCGCCTTATCCTGAAAGGAAAATCCAATGTTTGACCGTTTGTCACAAGCCACCGTTTCCGACGTGGCGGTTGCCAGCGCCATCGCCGAAGAACTTGAGCGGCAGAAGACCCAGATCGAGCTGATCGCTTCGGAGAACATCGTTTCTCGGGACGTTCTGGCGGCGCAAGGATCGGTGCTGACAAACAAATATGCCGAGGGCTACCCAGGGAAACGCTACTACGGCGGCTGCGAATTCGTCGACAAGGTCGAGCAGTTGGCCATCGACCGGCTGAAGCAGCTCTTCGGAGCAGAATTCGCGAATGTGCAGCCGCATTCCGGCGCGCAGGCCAATCAAGCGGTCTTCCTTGCGCTTCTGCAGCCCGGAGATCGGATCATGGGTCTGTCGCTCGCCCATGGCGGGCACCTCACCCACGGATCGCCGGTGACCATGTCGGGTAAATGGTTCGATGTGGTCTCCTATGAAGTCGATGCCGACACACATCTCATCGACATGGAAAAGGTCCGCGAAAAGGCTCTGGAGACGAAGCCAAAGTTGATCGTCGCAGGTGCCTCGGCCTATCCTCGCCAGATCGACTTTGCCGGGTTCCGCAAGATCGCGGACGAGGTCGGGGCCCATTTGATGGTCGACATGGCCCACTACGCCGGTCTGATCGCAGGCGGCAAATACCCAAATCCGGTACCCCACGCCCATATCGTCACCTCGACCACCCATAAGACCCTGCGCGGGCCGCGCGGGGGTGTCATCCTGACCAATGATGCCGAACTGGCGAAGAAACTGAACTCCGCTGTGTTCCCCGGCAATCAGGGCGGCCCTCTGATGCATGTCATTGCTGCCAAGGCCGTGGCATTTGGTGAAGCGCTGCGGCCTGAGTTTGCCGATTACGCCGGCCAGGTCATCTCCAATGCCCAAGCCCTGGCAAGAGTTCTGAAGGACGGTGGCCTCGGGATCGTTTCGGGTGGTACGGACAGTCACATGGTCCTGGTTGATCTGCGCCCGAAAGGCGTAACCGGCAAGGTGGCTGAAATTGCGCTGGAACGCGCGGGCCTGACCTGCAACAAGAATGCAATCCCGAACGATCCGGAAAAGCCATTCGTTACCTCAGGTATTCGTTTGGGGAGTTCGGCCGGAACCACGCGCGGCTTCCGTGAAGCCGAGTTCGAAAAGATCGGCGTGCTGATCCTGACTGTTATCGATGCGCTGTCGCAGAACCCGGAGGGCATCGCCGAGTCCGAGGCGGAGGTGCGCACACAAGTCTGCGCTTTGTGCGAGGCGTTTCCGATCTATGGTTCATAAATGATCCCTTCGGTCCTCGCGATCGGGATTGGTCCCTCATCCTGATATAGGATGGCCCAATAGATGCCGCCGCGCGATTTCTGCATGAAACGCACGGGCGGTGTCGAAAGGAATCTCGGCGCAGGCCGACACCGGAATTGCGTGGTGCCGCGGATATTGGCATTGCCGACAATCTCCGATCTACAGCGGCGCTGTAGCACTTTGAATTGCTGCATAATTTTATCCGTAAATCGATTCCGATTTACGGAATTATGCAGTAGTCTCGCACTCTCTCCGCCGGGCAGTTCAGCCGCAGGCTCATGACATTCGAAACGAGCGAGAGCTGTACTTTCATGACCACTCACCGCTTCATTCCGACGAGCTTTCACAATGTCATCGGCTCTCTTTCGCCGGCCCTGCACATCGCCGACGGCGATACCGTCGTCACCGAGACGCTCGACGCCGCTGGGCATGACAAGGACGGCATCAAGCAGGCATCCGGCCCCAATCCGATGAACGGCCCGATCTTCGTGGAAGGTGCTGAGCCCGGGGATGCGCTGAAGGTCGAGATCATCAGCATGATCCCGACCAGGGACACGGGTTTCACCCGTAGCGTCGTCGCGGCCAATGTGGTCGATCCCGAGGCGGTTCGTGACCTGCCGCCGCGCGATATCGCCATCTGGGCGATCGACCGCGAAGCACTGACCGTCCGGCTTTCCGAACCGGTTGCAGGTCTTGAAAATTTCGTTCTGCCCCTCGCCCCGATGATCGGCTGTTTCGGCGTGGCGCCCAGCCTCGGCCAGGCGATATCGACCGCAACCAGCGGCGAATATGGCGGCAACATGGATTATCGGTTGTTCGGCCCCGGCACCACGGTCCGCTTACCCGTAGCGGCCCCCGGCGCCTTGTTCTTTCTCGGCGACTGCCATGCCGTGCAAGGGGATGGCGAAATCGTCGGAACCGGCGTCGAGACGACATTCGAGGTCACGGTACGGCTGACGGTGGAAAAGAAGGCCGGACTGGTCTGGCCGCGCGGAGAAACGGCCGAAGACATCTTCACCATCGGCAACGCCCGGCCCCTCGATCAGGCGCTCCAGCACGCCACCAGCGAAATGTTGAATTGGCTGGCAGCGGATTACGGCCTGGACAGAACGGCGGCCAGCCATCTGCTCGGCCAGGTGGTGCGCTATGATGTCGGCAATGTCTTCGATCCGGCCTATACGATGGCTTGCCGTGTTGCCAAGAAATGGCTGGTTCGCCGATAGAGGGTCCCCGGCAGGACTCCTCCCCATGTGTGATTGAGGCTATCGCGACACAGCCTGCCGGATGTCGGGACGAAATGGTTCAAGGGCAGCGGAAAGCCCCGTGCGGCCACGGCGGATTTCACCGACGCCGGCTTCCGCTCCGATCAGACCTTTGTTGTGCGCATCGCCGAGCCTGACGATCAGATCGGCGTAACTTTCCGAAAGTCCTGCGCGGATCAACGTTGCCGGCCAATCGGCACGCGGCAGTTCGTGTGCGACGACGCGCCGAGTCGATAACCGCCCCACGGCCGCAGCGATCTCAAGCGCCGTGTATTCGCGCGGCCCCTCGCCATGGACGATCCGCGGCGAAGGGCCATGATCCTGGTCAACCAGCAGAAGGTCGGCGGCCATATCGCCGATATCGGCGGCGGAGACGGTCGGGAAGGATCGTTCCAGCGGCTGGTGCATGCTCGGCATCACGCCGGTCTTGCCGGCGATCTTCAGGTAGCGTGCCCAGTTTTCCATATGTTCAGCCGAACGCAGGAAGCTCACCCTGGTGCTGCAGCGCCGGAACCGCTCCTCCATCGCGCGGAACAAGCTGGTAATGCCGGTATCGATCGTCAGATGCGCGCCGTAATCCGAGATCGCCAAGATGCGCGGCGGCCGGGCGGCATCGATCGCCTGCGCCATCCGCTCGATCGACTGCAGCATCTGGCGGCTGGCATCGGCGGCGCGCGGATCGATCGGGCAGATGAGCTGTACAGCCGTCGCATCTTTCATCGCGGCGGCCATGGCTTCGACATCGCCGACCTCGGCCATAGCGATCTCGCATCCGAGTGCCGCAAGGGGCGCAGCCTTGGCGGGATCACGGAGCACCGCCCTGACGGGTGCGCCCTCGGCCCGAAGCCTTGTTATCGTTGCCTTGCCGACCTTGCCGGTGGCGCCGAAGATGACAAACATGATCATTCCTTCCTCTGTTCGCTGTCGAAGGAAGATGTACTGCCGCCAGGGGCATTGCCTGCGCATTCAGCCGATCTGTTGCAGGATCGGCCACTTTTCGTCAATTACGCAGGCGGGCGATGGTGCCGGGGCTGATGCCAAGCAGCCGCTTCATGCTGTTTGCCATATGGCTTTGATGCGCGAAGCCGGCCTCAAGCGCGATCTGGCTCAAGGGCAGGTCGGAGCTCCGGATCAGCACCTCGACGCGAGCCACCCGGCGGTGCAGCACATACTGATGCGGCGGCATGCCGAAACTGTGTCGAAACTGCGTCTTCAGATGCGAGAGGCTCAGTCTGGCAAGACCGGCCAGTTCGGCAAGGGAAAGCGGCATATCGAGATTGTCTTCGATGTAGTCGGCAAGCATCCGCTTCTGACGGGGCGAGAGCGCTCTGCCGCTATACACTGGGCGAGAGCTGCCGCTGCCCGCCTCGACCAGACGGAGCGCCAAGGCTGTCGCCAGCGTATCAGCATAGAGATTGTCGGACGGCACATCCGCCTCGAGTTCCGCCTTCAAGGCCCAGACGATTGCCTCGAGCCGCGGATCGCGGAGTTGAAATTGCGGCACGATTGCCGTCGCGGGATCGCGGCCGAGGTCGATGGCAGCCCGATGGAAAAGATCCTTGCTGATCTTCAGCCGCAGGATCATGCATTCGCGGTCGTCCTCCCAGACGCCATCGAGGCCGGCTGGCACCACGTCGATATCGCCATGCTTCTGCAGTCGGCGATGCTCCCGCCCGTCACAGCGGCATTGCGCCCGCACCGGTCGGCCGACATGGATTCCGAGGCGATGATAGGGCGTGCCTGAAATATGCGTGCGGCCGGGCGGAATGCGCAAAAGCTCGGCCTCCAGACCGCGCCAGGCACGGCCCTTGCTGGTTGCGAGGATTGTCGCGCTTTCTGTTTGCGGATAATCGTTCATCGGCCCGTTCCATTCGCTCTTGAATGGGACGGAGACTATCGCAAGCGCCACTGCCGCGGCAAGAAACGGTGTAGCCGGCGCGGGCGAGTTTTCTCAATCGTGCCGCGACAGGAAACCAGAAACGGTCGCCAGGCAAAGCTGCTTTTCCTCGACATGCGGCATGTGGCTGGAATTTTCGAAGAGCACCCATTCGCAGCCCGGAACGCGTTCGAGATAAGGCCTTACCACCAAGGGTGTCGCCTCGTCGTATTTTCCCGAGATCAGCAGCGTCGGGGCTTCGATGCGGTCGAGCCTGTTCTCGATCGTCCAGTCCTTCATGGTGCCGATGACGTGAAATTCGGTCGGGCCGTTCATGTTACGGTAGACCGTGTTGTCCTCGTCCATGATCGCGAAGGTCCGCGCCACTTCAGGCGGCCACGGCACCACCCGGCAGACATGGCGGTCATAGAAGACACGCGAGGCGGCGATATATTCCGGATCGGTGAGGCTTCCCGCCAGTTCGTGCTTCAGCAGCGTGTCCTGCACCTCTTTCGGCAGTTCCTGCCTCAGCCGGTTCGCCTCCGAAACCCAGGTGTGCATGTTGGCCGGCGAGTTGGCGATAACAAGTGCATTCAGGCCTTGCGGCCGGCGCACCGCATGTTCGGCACCAAGCATGCCGCCCCAGGACTGGCCGAGGAAGGCGTAACGATGCTGAATGCCGAGATGGGAAAGCAGCGCGTCCAGCTCCTCGAGAAACAGGCCGACCGTCCAGAAATCCGGGCCCTTTTCCGGAAGGCGGGTGGAGTTGCCGTTGCCGAGCTGGTCGTAATGGATGACCGGACGACCGTCGAGGGCGGCGATATCCTTGAAGGAATCGACATAATCATGGGTGCAGCCCGGTCCGCCATGGGCGACGACGAGAGGCAGCTTGCCGCTGTCCAGCGAACCGGTGACGCGATACCAGGTGCGATAGTCGCGAAAGGGCAGATAGGCTTCGTTGGTCGTGACTTCGCCCACGGGCGTCTCCATCTCTTAGCGGTATGAAAAAAGCATAACGCGGCGGCAACGGGGAAGGCAGCTATCACAAGTTATAGGGTGGCCAATTATGGGTCGGCCGGTCTTCGAGCAGACGGTAATGGGTGGCGCGCACCACGGCCTGGGTGCGGTTGCGGGCGCCGAGTTTCTTTGTCGCGGCGTTCAGATGCATCACGACAGTCGGTACGGAACGGTCGATGATGCGGGAAATTTCCTTGGCGGAGTAGCCTTCCGCCGAATGGCGCAGGCATTCCCGTTCCCGCTCGGTCAGGCGGATCGTGCCGACGCTCTTCGCCCGCGTATCGAAAAGCGAATAGGCGGTCTCATGGAAAACATGGGCAAGCAGGTTGAAGTCGGCGATAAAGCGCAGTGCGTGCCGTTCGAAATCTTTGTTCCGGCCGAAGCGGATACCGGTGACGGTGGCATAGTCGCCGCGTGGCATATGAACCGGGACGGTGACACCGGTAGACATATCACGTTCGCTTAAATAGCGGGTCACCGGCACGGTGTCGTCGTTCATGAAACGGTTGATCAGCGTGTCGGCGTCCGGGTCATAGTTCCAGAAGAAGGGTGCGGAGGTGCGCAGCGCCACCTGCTGCACCGGATCGATACGGAAATAGCCGCGATTGAACCAGTAGTCGTGCATGTCGTCGGAAATATTCCGCAGCTTCAACAGCGATGGTATCATGATCGCGCCGTCGAGATCGTAGGGAACGGGTGTATAGTCGTAGATCAGCGCCTCGAAGCCGATCTGCTTCATCGCCTCGAAGGCTTGGTCGATTCGGCCGTCCAGCGTTTCGTGCGCTGTAAACTGCCGTCGGATCGTTCCGATGTCGTCAAGAATGGGGTCGTCAAGCATGGGCTGCTCCCGGGTTCGGCATTGCGGCCCACCCTATCACTTCTTATAGCTGGCACTGAATGCGGTTTAAGGTAAAAATTTAGCCGTGCCCAAATATTGAGCAAGCGAAATCTTCTGCCGGAGCGATCAATGTGGCGTGAAATACGGCCGGACGAACGATTTGAGATTGATGTCGATGGCTATCGCGTCGTTGCCTATAGTTTCGGAACCGGCAGCGAGACGGTTTTCTGCCTGAACGGCGGGCCGGGTCTGCCCTGCGATTACCTGCGCGAAGCGCATTCCTGCCTCATCGACAAGGGCTATCGCGTCGTCGCCTTCGACCAGCTCGGCACCGGCGCCTCCGACCGGCCGGACGATCTCTCGCTCTGGACGATCGGTCGTTATGTCGAGGAGACGGAGACGGTGCGCAAAGCGCTGGGGCTCGGCAAGGTCCACATGCTCGGCCATTCCTGGGGCGGGTGGCTGGCGATCGACTATGCGCTGACCTATCCCGAAAACCTCAAGACGCTCATCCTCGAAGATACCGTCGCCGACATGCCGCATCTGATCTCGGAACTAGAACGGCTGCGCGCAGCGCTCGGTCCCGAAACCGTGTCGATGATGCAGAAGCACGAGGCGCAGGGCACCTACAATCATCCGGAATATCTCGCCGCCGTCACCATCCTCAACTATCGCCATGTCTGCCGTCTGCCGGAATGGCCGGCGCCGGTGCGCCGCTCGCTCGACGATTGGAACATGGTGCCCTATGAGACGATGCAGGGACCGAACGAGTTTCTCTATATCGGCAATCTCAAGGACTGGAACCGCATCCCCGATCTGCCGCGACTGACGCTGCCGGTGCTCATCACGACGGGAGAGCATGACGAGCTGACGCCAGCCTGTGCGCTCAGGATGAAGCTTGCGCTGCCGAATGCCGAGCTGAAGGTATTTGCCAATGCCAGCCATATGCCGTTCTATGAGAACCCGCAGGATTATTATCCGGCGCTTCTCGATTTTCTCGCCCGGCACGAGGCAGGCTGATGCAACAGGAAGCGGACCGAATCCGACGAAGACAAAGGGGCGATCGCCGTCATGCATCGCTATAAATTCGTTCTGACGCGACCGCTGCAGTTCCTGCCCGTGATCTTCGGCATCAGCGTCATCACCTTCATTCTGGTCAGGCTGATCCCCGGTGATCCGGCGCGCAACATCCTCGGCACGCGCGCGACGCCGGCGGCTCTCGCCAGCATTCGCGCCCAGTACGGCCTCGACCAGCCGATGTGGCTGCAATATGTCTATTTCCTCAAGAACCTCGCCAATGGCGAGATGGGCAAGTCGATCCTCTACAAGATCGACGTGCTGAAGCTGATAGTCACCCGCATCGAGCCGACGCTCGCCCTCGTCGTCTCCAGCGTCGTGCTGTCGGTCCTGATCGCGGTGCCGATGGCGGCGATCGCCGCGCGCAATGCCGGCCGGGCGCCGGATCATGCGGTGCGCATCGTCTCGACCTTCGGCATCGGTTTTCCGCCCTTCTGGCTGGGACTGATGCTGATCATCCTCTTCAGCGTCGAACTCGGCGTGCTGCCGGTCTCGGGTTATGGTGCGACGATCGGCGAAAAGCTGCCGCATCTCGTACTACCGAGCCTGACGGTCGCGCTGTCGCTCTCGACCGTGCTGACGCGCAGCCTGCGGGCGGCGATGATCGAGCAGTTGAAATCGGATGTCGCGACGGCGGCGCGCGCCCGCGGCATGCCGGAGGGGATCGTCTTCTGGCGGCATGTCCTGCCGAATTCGCTGGTGCCGACGATCAATCTGCTCGCCGTCAACATCGGCTGGCTGATCGGCGGCACGGTGGTGGTCGAGAGCGTCTTTGCGCTGCCCGGCATGGGACAGCTGCTGATCAGGGCGATCTTCTCACGCGACTACATGGTGGTTCAAGGCGTCGCCATGGTCTTTGCCTGCGCCACCGTACTCATCAACTTCATTGCCGACATCGTCACTGTCGCCGTCGATCCGAGGGTGAAGCTATGAGCATCGAGGCGATCGCCCCCGCCTCCCCCGGTTGGCGCCGGTTCTTCGGCCGGCGGCCGATGCTTGTGCTCAGTGCCGGCCTGCTGCTGTTCTTCGTCCTGCTGGCGATCGGCGCGCCCATCGTCGCGCCCTACGACCCGATCATGCAGAATGCCGAGGTGCGCCTGCAGGCGCCTTCGCTGTTGCATCCCTTCGGCACCGACAACTTCGGCCGAGACATCCTTTCCCGCGTCATCTGGGGCGCGCGCCTCGACCTGCAGATGGCGCTGATCGGCGTCATCTTCCCCTTCCTGATCGGCACGACAGTCGGCACGATCGCCGGCTTTTTCGGTGGGATCGTCGATGCGCTGTTCATGCGCCTCGTCGATATCATCCTCGCCTTCCCCTTCCTCGTGCTGATGCTGTCGATCATCGCGATCCTCGGCCCGGGCCTCGGCAGCTTCTACATCGCCATGGCGCTGGTCGGCTGGGTTTCCTATGCGCGGCTGATCCGGGCGCAGATGCTGGTGCTGAAGGGCAGCGACTATGCCGTTGCCGCCGTCAGCCTCGGCTTCAGCCGCCCGCGCATCATGTTCCGCCACCTGCTGCCGAACGCGATCGCCGGCTCGATCGTCTTTTCGATGTCCGATGCGACGCTGGTGCTGCTCAGCGGCGCTGCCGTCAGCTATCTCGGCCTCGGCGTCCAGCCGCCGATCGCCGAATGGGGCGTCATGGTCGCGGAAGGACAGAGCTTCATCACCACGGCATGGTGGATCACTTTGTTTCCTGGCCTCTCTATCGTCTGCCTCGCCTTCGGTTTCAGCATGCTGGGCGACGCGCTCGGCGAACTGCTGGGGGTGCATGAATGAGCGGCTCCGTTCTGTCCGTCCGTGATCTCACCGTCAGGGCACATGTCGAGCCCGGCCCGCGCACGTTGCTCGATGCGGTGTCGCTCGATCTCGGCAAGGGTGAGATCCTCGGTCTCGTCGGCGAGAGCGGCTCGGGCAAGAGCCTGTTCTGCCGTTCGCTGGTGCGCCTGCTGCCCTCCTCGCTGCTGAAGATCGAAAGCGGTAGCGTGCTGCTCGAAGGGCGCGACCTCATGCGGATCGACGATGGCGAGATGCTGAAAGTGCGCGGCGGCGAGATCGGCATGATCTTCCAGAACCCGACCAGCCATCTCGACCCGGTGATGCGGATCGGCGATCAGATCGCCGAGGGCATCCGCTATCACCAGGGCCTCAACACCCGGGAGGCCCGCGCCGCGGCGACGGAAATCCTGGCGCAGGTCGGCTTCCCCGATCCGAAGCGCCAGTACGACAGCTATCCGCACGAATTTTCCGGCGGCATGCGGCAGCGGGCGATGATCGGCGTGGCGCTGTCCTGCAATCCGAAGATCCTGATCGCCGACGAGCCGACCACGGCGCTCGACGTGACCATCCAGGCGCAGATCCTGCGGCTGTTGATTGACATTCGCGACCGGCGCGGCCTGTCGATCATTCTGATCACTCACGATCTCGGTATCGTCGCCCAGACTTGCGACCGCATCGCCGTGCTGCGCGGCGGCAAGCTCATCGAAGAGGGGCCGAAGCGGACGATCCTCGCGCGGCCGCAGCATCCCTATACAATCAACCTGATCAACAGCCACCCTTCCCTGCCGGGCGCGATATCAGCGCCGTTGCCCGAGCTTGCCGAAGCCAACAACCCGGCGAGACCGTTGCTCGAAATCGATGATCTCCACGTGCGCTTCAGAGCCGGCGGCGCCCTGCTCAGGGGCGGTGCCAAGACGGTCAGCGCCGTTGCCGGCGTCAGCCTGCAGATCATGCCGGGCGAGACGGTCGGCATCGTCGGCGAATCCGGCAGCGGCAAGAGCACGCTTGCCCGCGCCGTGCTCGGCCTCACGCCGCTTTCCTCGGGTCACGTCACTTTCGACGGCGTCGATCTGGCGCTGCAGAAAAGCGCTGGCCTGGCAAAGCTCAGGCGCGAGACGGCGATGGTCTTCCAGGACCCCTACAATGCGCTCAATCCGAGGCTGACGATCGGGCAGATGCTGGCCGAGGTGCTGAAGGTGCAGGGCAAGGTCGCCAGGAGCGATATCCCTGTTCGAATCGGCGAACTGCTCGATCTCGTCGGCCTCGAACGCGAATTCGCCGGCCGCAAACCGCGCAGCATGAGCGGCGGCCAGTGCCAGCGCGCCGGCATCGCCCGAGCCCTCGCCGTCGATCCGAAGCTGATCATCGCCGACGAATGCGTGGCGGCCCTCGACGTCACCATCCAGGCGCAGATCATCGAGCTCTTCCGCGATCTCACGGCGAAGATGAACCTCACGCTGATCTTCATCGCCCATGACCTCGCAATCGTCCGCAATCTCTGCGAACGCGTCGTCGTGATGTATCGCGGCGAGATCGTCGAGGAAGGTCGCTCCGAAGAAGTCTTCGCGCGGCCGAAGCATCCTTATACGGCGGCGCTGATCGCCGCCATTCCCGACATCGATCCTGACAAGCGGCTGCTGCAAGGCGCCGACGGCAAGGACGATCCGCATTCGATGCCGATTCAATCAATCAAACGCATGCCATAACAACGAAGGGAACGAACTCATGACAAACAGGTGGAAATCAATCGGGCTTGCAGCCCTGCTCGCCGGTCTGACGCTCAGCGCAAGCTATGCCGAGGCCGCCGGCGTGCTCACCATCGGCCGCCGCGAGGATTCGACGACATTCGATCCGATCAAGACCGCGCAGAACATCGACAACTGGGTGTTCTCCAACGTCTACGACGTGCTGATCCGCGTCGACAAGACAGGCACGAAACTGGAGCCGGGTCTTGCCGAAAGCTGGACCACCTCGGATGACGGGCTGACCTACACGTTCAAGATCCGCGACGCAAAATTCTCCGACGGTTCGCCGCTGACGGCGGAAGATGCGGCCTACAGTCTGCTGCGCATCCGCGATGACGCCGCCTCGCTCTGGAGCGATTCCTATAAGGTGATCGACACGGCCGTGGCGACCGACGCGCACACGCTGACGATCAAGCTCAAGAACCAGTCCGCGCCGTTCCTGTCGACGCTGGCGCTGCCGAATGCCTCGGTCATCTCCAAGAAGGGCATGGAATCGCTTGGTCCCGACGCCTATGGCGAAAAGCCGATCGCATCCGGCGCCTTCGTGGTCGAGGAATGGCGGCGCGGCGACCGCGTCATCCTGAAGAAGAACCCGAATTTCTGGCAGGCCGACCGCGTCAAGCTCGACGGTGTTGAGTGGATCTCGGTGCCTGACGACAATACCCGCATGCTGAACGTCCAGGCGGGCGAGCTGGACACGGCGATCTTCGTTCCCTTTTCTCGCGTCGAGGAGCTGAAAAAGGACCCGAACCTCAATGTCGATATCGACGCTTCGACCCGTGAGGACCATCTTCTGATCAACCATGCGCATGGCGCGCTCGGCAAGAAGGAAGTCCGCCAGGCGCTTGATCTCGCGATCGACAAGAAGGCGATCGTCGATACCGTCACCTTCGGCCAGGGCACGGTCGCCAATTCCTATATTCCGAAGGGCGCGCTCTATTATTATGCTGACAATCTGCAGCGGCCTTATGATCCCGAAAAGGCAAAGGAGCTGCTGGCCGCCGCCGGCGCCTCGGACCTGACGCTGAATTACCTGGTGCGTGCCGGCGACGAAGTCGACGAACAGACGGCCGTGCTCGTCCAGCAGCAGCTGCAGAAGGCCGGCATCACCGCCAATCTGCAGAAGGTCGACCCGAGCCAGGAATGGGACATGATCGTTGCCGGCGACTACGACGTCTCGGTCAATTACTGGACCAACGACATTCTCGATCCGGACCAGAAGACCACCTTCGTCCTCGGCCACGATTCCAACAACAACTACTCGACCAATTACAAGAACGAGGCGGTGAAGGAACTGGTGGCCAAGGCGCGTCTCGAGCTCGACCCGAAGAAGCGCGAGCAGATGTATGTCGATCTGCAGAAGATGGCCAAGGACGACGTCAACTGGATCGACCTCTATTACAGCCCCTATATCAACGTCTCGCGCAAGAATATCGAGAACTTCTACCAGAACCCGCTCGGCCGTTTCTTCCTGGAAGACACGGTCAAGAACTGAGTTCGGGCAGTATGCAGATGCTCCGTCGCCGTAAAGGCGGCGGAGCATCATTTGTTGCTGCGACACGTGGCTGGGGGGCCGCTTGCTTACTCGGCGGCCGCGAGCTTGTCCTGCGTCCTGGTGTCGAAGTCGCTGGCGTCGTGGCGCTCGTGCAACTGGCTCGATGGCTCGCCGGAGAGGCGGTTGACCATCCGGCCGCGTTGCACGGCTGGCCTGCTGTGGATGGTGTCGGCCCAGCGCAGCACGTTCTTATAGTCCTCGACCTGCAGAAACTCGGCCGCGCCGTAGGTCCAGCCCTTCACCAACCCGCCATACCAGGGCCAGACGGCAATATCGGCGATCGTATATTCGCTGCCTGCCAGATACTCGCTTTCGGCAAGGCGACGATCGAGCACGTCGAGCTGACGCTTCACTTCCATGGCGAAGCGGTCGATCGCATATTCGATCTTCGTCGGCGCATAGGCGTAGAAATGGCCGAAGCCGCCGCCGAGATAGGGCGCGCTTCCCATCTGCCAGAACAGCCAGGACAGGCATTCGGCCCGCGCGCTCGGCTCAGTCGGCAGGAAGGCGCCGAATTTTTCAGCGAGATAGGTGAGGATCGCACCGGATTCGAAGACACGGATCGGCTTTGGCCCGCTGCGGTCCATCAGCGCCGGTATCTTGGAATTGGGATTGACCGCGACGAAGCCGCTGCCGAACTGGTCGCCATCGCCGATCTTGATCAGCCATGCATCGTATTCGGCACCGCTATGGCCAAGGGCCAGCAGTTCCTCGAGCATGATGGTGACCTTCTGGCCGTTCGGCGTTCCGAGCGAATAGAGCTGCAGCGGATGGCGGCCGATCGGAAGCTCCTTGTCATGCGTCGGTCCCGCGATCGGGCGATTGATGCTGGCGAACTGGCCACCATTCGCCTTGTTCCAGGTCCAGACCTTCGGGGGTGTATAATCGGGAGAACCGCTCATCTTTCAAACTCCTGGCATTGATAGGACAGAGCGCGACGCCAGTTGGGCTGCCGCATTTTTCCTGACATAGCAGAGGCGACGAGGTTTTGTCAGAGGTGTCGAAGCGCTTCACACAATCGTCAGAGCGCCGGCCATATATCAATTTACGCTGTGAACACTAGGGTTTTGTAAGTACCAAAAATTGGTATATTGGGCTCAAAGGAGATTTCAGGATGGCTAGAAATACGTCCATATCGCTCGGCGACCATTTCACCAGCTTCATCGATACGCAAGTTCAGGCTGGCCGCTATGGTTCAGCCAGCGACGTCGTCCGGGCAGGCCTCCGCCTACTTGAAGAACACGAAGCCAAAGTGAAGGCATTACAGGACGCCTTGATTGAAGGCGAGGAATCCGGCCCTGCCACACCCTTCGATTTCGATGCGTTCAACGCTCGCAAACGGGCGGCGTTCAATGCGAAATGACCGGCATCATATTTTCTCCCGCCGCGCAAACCGATATTGACAAGATTTGGGATTACACAGCGACGAGTTGGAATGTCGATCAGGCAGAGCGTTATATTCAGGACATAAGAGACGCCTGTCAGGAACTGGCGGAGGGAACACGGGTGAGCCGCCCCTCAGATATTCGGAAAGGGTACAGAAAGGTCTCCGCTGGCGCTCATTTTCTGTATTTCAAAAGCAATGATGCGGGCCAGATCATCATCGTGCGCGTCCTTCATCAAAGAATGGATGTAGCCAAGCATCTGTAAGGCTGTTGCGGGGATTCCTTGACTATTGCGGTCAGCTACCGGGGCGGCCGATGATCTCGTCCAGCTGCTCGACGAGCACGCGGCTGCCCTCCACGTCGTTCGCCATCCTGGAGAAGACGTCCGCCATGCCGCGGAAGATGGTCGCTGCCGGATCATTCTCGCCGAGGAAATCGGCAATCTCCTGCATTTCGGCAACCCACCGATAGGCTTTCGGATACATGTTGGGTATGGATCCCGACAGCTTGCGATCGATGTCGGGAAGGCTTTCGGAGAGCTCGGCTTTCAGGCTTTCGGCCGCACCGGAACGCGATGCGGCAAGCAGCATGGCGGTGCCAAGGCCGACAAATCCCTTGTTGATGCCGGCATAACACATCTTCAGTGCCGAGGCGGCGCCGAGCGGTCCGTCGAGCCGGCGGATCCGCAGGCCGCAATCCTCGAGCAGCCGGCTTCGCTCCGCAGTATCGCCGCTGATATAGATGGTCGGATCTGATTTCCCGGGGACCGGCGGCCCGCCGATGATCGCACCGTCAAGCACCTGCACGCCGCTGCCTTCGAACCGCGCCGCCAACGCTTGCATGGTTTTCGGCGCAATCGCGTTGAGGTCGATGAAGGGCGGAGGCGCCTGCATCGCCGACGATATGTCCGCGACGAGTTCGGCGACCTTGATCGCCTCCGCCGGTGGAACGATCGACAGGATCAGCTCGGCCTTCGTCAGTTCCTGGCGGCCGACCGGCACCATGCCGGCTGCCTTTGCCCGCGCGATCGTCTGCTCGCTCCTACCCTCGAGATAGGTCAGCACCGTAGCGCCGTGGTCGATCAGCCGTTTGGCGACAGCACTTCCCATCGCGCCCGATCCAATAATCGCAAAATTCGGCATGTGAACCTCAATCAGTGACGACATCACGTGAGAGTATTTCCGATTTTCTCCGAGTCACGCGAATTGGACGGCTGGAAAGTAACCGTGCTCGCCATGAACGGGATGGCCTTTGATCGAACGGGACTTAATCAGCGAGCGGGGTCAATCCAGCCTCGCCGCCGCCAAGGCGCTCGGCGCCCAAATCTCGGGGGATGCAAGCGCCATGTATGTCACTCTCCGAGTTGCTCAGTTGGTCCATCGCACTTGTCATTTTGGCTCTCTCGGGCAGGCGGCCATCTATCAGAACTTTATGGCGAGGCTAAGGATCGGCCCCTGCTGGACAGTGTCGAAGATGAAGCCGTCGTCGCTGTAATCGACGCCCACGGCACGGTATCCCGCAATCGCCGATATCTTGTCGTTGAAGTCGTAGCCGATGCCCATCGCCACATCCCAGTCGATGTCCGCGCCGCCTCCGCCAACTAGGCCCCAACCCGTGAGGTAGACCTCTGGGGTCAAAGAGTACTTCCCCCGCAGACCGACCATGCCATCTACCCATGTGGCGCTGTCGCTTTGTTCTACTCCTCCGAACAATCCACCCGTAAAGCTGATCGTCGTGTCGACCGACCAGACCTTAATACCGCCCACGACATCCAGATTGCCGTCAGGGCCATCCAGCACCGCGTAGCCAACCCCGAGCAGGCCAGAAAAGGTTTCCGAAGTGACGTTGACTTCTGTGGCGAGGATGCCTGCCGGCGTGCTGGCATCAGCGCCCAGTTTTACGTAGATCACATCGGCGATGACGCTGAAGCGGTCGTATCGGGCTTCGCCTGCCGCCATGAATGCAAAGTCGAGATTGCCGAGGATGTCGCCGAAGTCGGCGTCGATGTGGACAGTGGGAAGGCCGAACTGCGCCGTGTCCCCCGACAGGCCCGACATCCAGAAATAAGGTGCGACGGTAAAGGTCCAGCCGTCCTGCGCCTCGGCAGGTTGGGGCTGCTGGGTGAGGAGCGGAGAGACGTCGGCGGCCTGCGCCGCGGTACCGATCAGCACTGCCATCACCCCTGAAATCGCTGTTTTCAAGTAATTCCTCATTGACCTTCCCCCTCCGGTGGTTGTGCGATGCGCGATATATCGGATCGCCTCTCCAACCTATTTGAAACACATTTCTTCACCGCGTCTCTCTGCATTGCCCGCTGTCGTGGCTGACTTGCCGTCCCTTGCTTTCCGTTCCTGGTTGCATGAGTGCCCCTACCTCCCACATTATGAGCCCGGTTTCCTGGCCACCCGCGACGCCGAACAGTCCATCGCCTATCCTCGATTCCCTGCTGCAATCTACACTCCCGAATATGTTCCGTCGACATGCGAAGGACGTCGGAGGTCCGAGCGGTGTCTTCGTCCAGAGGCGACGGCGGAGGCACACCTAGGCGACGTGTCGCCAAAGTCGCTGAGCCAGCTTGCGGTATCCGCGATAGGCAGTTCCGTCGTTTCGAGTCACCATGAATGCGGGACTAGTCCGACACTTCGAAAAAGCCCTCGGGTGTCGACGGCGGTTCGGAAAGTATGAGGCGGAATGCATCGGTCATGAATAGCGGCGGCGCCGCTTGCGCTGCCAGCTCCGCGATCCTGGCCTGAAGTTCCTTCACTTTTGCGGGATTCGCTTCCGCGAGGTTTTTGGCTTCCGACGGGTCAGCCGCCAGATCGAACAATTCCAAGGTTCCGGGTATGAGCGCCTGCCATACCAGCTTCCAGTCTCCCTGGCGCACCCCAGCAGCCCACGGCTGCACGTTGTAGACGACTTCGGTGCGCGGCGAGACCTTCCCTTCGCTGATCGCCCCCCACACATCGAGGCCGTCCAGCGGCTTGGTCTTGTCGAGCGTGCCGCCAGCGAGGCCGACAAGCGTCGGATAGATATCGACGACATGCATCATCCCATCGACCTTCCCGGGCTTGATTTTTCCGGCCCAATTCGCGAGCGCGACAACGCGGGTGCCGCCTTCGTAGATCGTTCCCTTGCCGTCGCGATAGGAGCCGTTGTTGGGCGGGAGTTCGCCGGTTACCTTCGATTCGCCGGTGAACTTCGCTGAACGCGTTCCACCATTGTCGCTGTGGAATACAATCAGTGTGTTTTCACGCATTCCTCGCTTGTCGAGCGCTTCGAGCACGTGGCCGATCTGATCGTCCATGGCGGTGATCATTGCTGCGTAAGTGCGCCGCGACGTATCGGCGATCTCCGGATAATTGTCGAGATACTCGTCAGGCACCTGGTATGGCGTGTGCGGCGCGGTAAAGGCGAGGTAGAGGTATAGTGGTTTGCTGGGATCGTGTTCTTCAATCCGCTTGACCGCTTCGTTGCCGAAAAGCGTCGTGTCGTAGCCTTCTTCTTCAATGCGATCGTTGTTGCGATACCAATCACCCTCGCCATGCGCTTCGTGCTTGAAATGGTCGATCTCGCCCACCATCGCGCCATAGAAATAGTCGAAGCCGCGCTGACGTGGCCAATATTCCGGCTTGGCGTGGCCGATGTGCCATTTCCCGACGAGCGCGGTTTCGTATCCGGCGTCTTTCAGTGCCTGAGGCAGAAGCCATTCGTCCACCGGTACCCCATAGAGGCCCCCGGAGGGAATGACCGCCGTTTGAAACCCGGTACGGAGTGGATAACGCCCCGTTAGCATCGCGGCGCGCGTCTGTGAGCACATCGGCTGCGCGTAGAACTGCGTCAGCTCCGCGCCTGTTTCCGCCAAACGGTCGATGTTCGGCGTTTTGATGTCGGAGCCATGAAATCCGACATCCTTCCAACCTTGATCGTCCGAAACAATGTGGATGATATTCGGCTGTGGTTCTGCGGCCATTGCGGCCATCCCCGAACCGAATGCGCCGCGAAGAACCGGCAGGCCGAATCCGCCCGTGGCGACGGCGCCTGCCGCGACGAGTGCGCTGGCGCTCAACAAGAGTTCACGGCGCTGCAACCCTGTCTTCGGCTGCGTCCCTGTGGGGGTCTGCGAGCTACTGGTCATCTGACGTCTCCTCTCACTATGCATCGGAAGCCGACATGGCTAGTTGAAGTATCGATTGGCTGGGGGTAGCGCGCCGCCGGGCGATAGCGACGGCAGTAGTTTGGAGCGCAGAGATGCGAGCCGCCTTTCAGAACCTTGCGCGGAATCCTGATCTCCGGCTGGCGCGGATCGTAGCTGTCCAACTCGCGACCGCCGCGCGGGTTTTCCGGAATGCAGCAGGCTTTGGGCGCATCGGCTGGATGCTCCGAAGTGTACCAGTCAGAAGTCCATTCCCAGGTGTTGCCGATCATGCTCAGGAGCCCGTAGCCGTTTGGCGGGAATGCGTTGACAGGGCAGGTCCGCTCGTAGCCATCAGCGGCCAGGTTCTGGTGCGGGAACTCGCCCTGCCAGGTGTTGGCCATGTGGCGACCGGCAGGTGTGAACTCGTCGCCCCAAGCGAATTCGGCGTTCTCAAGACCGCCGCAGGCTGCATATTCCCATTCGGCTTCAGTCGGCAGTTCCTTGCCGGCCCATTCTGCATAGGCAAGTGCGTCCGTATGGGCGATTTGAACGACCGGATGGTTTTCCTTCTTGAACAGGCCGCTGCTGAGGCCGAGCGGATGCCGCCAGCTTGCCCCTTTGACGAAGGCCCACCAGTTGTTCGGATTTCTCAAATCGACTGGCCCTGAGGCCCTCTGGAACACCAGCGATCCGGCGTAGAGCATGTGCGGAAGCGCTCCTGGATAATCTCTCGCATCGGGAACCTGCTCGGCGATCGTTACATAGCCGGTAGCCTTGACGAACTGTTTGAACTCTCCGTTGGTGACCGGCACCCTGTCCATCCAGAAGTCGTCGACAGTCACGCGATGGGACGGAGCCTCCTCTGGGTAATGCGTGTCCGACCCCATGCGGAAAGTGCCCCCGGGGATCAAGACCATGTTTGTGTCGGACGTGTTCGCTGCCACAGGTCCAGCTGTCAGTTCGGCAGGGGCAAGTTTTGTCATGGCTTTCGTCGTTTCGTCGTTGATCGCAAGCCTTCGACCGTGAGGCCAAGAAAGGTTCGGTTCGAGCGATGGCGACAAGTCACCGCTAAACTCCTTCCGGTGATAAGTCTTACCGAGAAAAGGTGGCTGCGCTATTGTCCTTAGGGGAAGATGGTTTTCGGAAGTGGCGAGGCATGCCTTGTTGGCTGGGGAGCGCACATGGACCGCTTTCAGCCAGTTGAGGAATCAGCCAGTGCTTTGGTGACAGCGCCAATCAACGAGGCCGCTGGAAACGGCTTGTGAAGATAGGCGATGCAACCTGCTTGAACCGCCTCGAGTTCGAGCGCGTCATCATCGACGGCGGTAATGAAAACGACTGAGAGCGTGGAATCAGATTGTTTAAGCCGGTGCCGAAGCTCGATGCCTGACATGCCATCAAGATGGATATCGAGCACGATACAGCCTATCTTGATCGTGGCGTCGCGGTTGAGAAAACTTTCCGCCGACCTAAATCCTTTGGTCGGGAACCCATGAGCGTTGAGCAAGCGCTCGACGCTTGTCCGCATGCTCTGGTCGTCTTCCACGACAGCCACTGTGGGCGGCGAACTTTCCACCGTGTGCCTTTCCCTAACCAGCCGGCGATATGGCCACTTCCAATCTTACCGATCGTAGGCTCAACAACGGACCGCGGATATTGTCCTATGGGGAAGTGCCGGATTTTTATTGCCGGGCGGTCATGCCGCCGGATCGACAAGTCCCAATCGCTCGGCAATCGACACTGCCTCGGCAAGTGAACCCACTCCAAGTTTTTCCATGACACTGTGCCGGTGTGCCTTGACAGTTCTCTCCGACGTGCTGAGATCGTAGGCGATCTGTTTATTGCGCTTGCCGCGGACAATCCGGTCGAAAACTTGGTATTCACGCGGCGTTAGGGCGGCGACGAGGGCGTGGAGAGAATGAACATGGTCCTGCTGGGTACGCCGCTTTTCATACTGCAGCAGCGCCCGTTCGATAGCCCCTAGCAATGCCTTATTGGATGCATGCTTCTCTAGGAAATCTTCGGCGCCTGCCTTCATCGCTCGAACGCTGTCCTCGATTTCGGCTTGACCGGTGAGAAACACGATAGGCAGCAGCGGTGCCTTCTGTGCGAGACAGCCCTGCAGTTCTGACCCGCTCAGGCCAGGCATTTGCAGATCGAGCAGAATGCATCCAGGTTCCGAGCCTGTCAGACGCGTTAAAATATCGTCGCCCGACTCATAAGAAATTACTCGAAAGCCCGAGGCCTCCAGCAATCGTCCGACCGCGATGCGAAACGACTTGTCGTCATCGACAATATGAACGATTGGTCCCACTGCCTCATCCTCGCTGCGCGAGCGGCAGAACGAAGCGAAACACAGCGCCACCATCAGCGCGATTGTCGGCCCATATCTTGCCGCCGTAGGTTTCGATTATTGTGCGCGCGATGGAGAGGCCAAGTCCAGTGCCAGTCGCCTTGGTGGTGTAGAACGCGTCGAAAACCCTGGCGAGCTGTCCGCTTGGGATGCCGCGTCCAGTATCCGAAATTGATAACTCGACTTCGGATCCCTCTGTGAGAGTTGTCTGAAACACCAGCCTTCTCTCGGTCGACACCGCGTCGAGCATCGCATCCATCGCATTGGTCGCGAGGTTCAATATAACTTGCTGAACATGAACCTGGTCTGCCCGCACCGGAAGTTGCGCTACCGGTTGGCTGAAACTGATTGTTATGTTCCTTCGACCCGCCTCAGCGTGGAGAATTTGGATCGAGCTCTTGATCACGTCCTTCAGGTCGAATTCTTGCCAGTCGATTTCGCTCCGCTTCTTGAGCAGTCCTCTTAGCCGCACGATGATATCCTCGGCACGCTGATCATCGTCGCGGATGTCACAGAGTATTTGTTGGATCAGTTTGAGGTCGGGCGTTTTGCCGCGGATCATGACTTCGGCAGCTTCGGCGTTGGCTCGGATCGCGCCAAGCGGTTGGTTGAGCTCATGGGCGATCGAGGCCGACAGCGCCCCTGCGGTGGCCGACTGGTTAAGGTGCACCACCTCAAGAAGACGACGGCGCGCCTCCTGCTCCGCGCCGTGGCGGCGCCGGCGCTCGACCAGCAATCCCCCAATGACCAAGCCTTGAAGCGCGAGAACGACAAGGATGGCAATGATCAGCCTCTGGTGCTCCTCCCATAGGGTCTTTTCCTTGAAGCTTTGAACTGTTCCCGGAGGGAGCCTGCTCTCCGACAAGTCCCAGTGCTTCAGTTGTCTCGCATCGGCGACGTAGGTCTGCGGCACGTCGACATTGGCGATCACCTTTCCGCCAATCGCATCCGCAGTGAGGTCGGCTACAGCCAGTCCCGCCGATTCAAAGGTGACGGTGTTGCCACCGACAATGCCATGACCGACATAGGTGGAGAAGGGACCATAAATCGGTGCGCTGGCTGTGGCCGCTATCCGTTCGAGCGCGTCCCTCGGGATAAGGTCACGCCCGGTGCTATCCTTCGAAACGGTCAGGAACAAAACGATGCTTTCGGACGGGAGGCGGGCGACGCGCTCGACAAACTCATCAATCGTCAAATCCGTCAAGTAAGTTGTTTCATAGCTCTTGACGAGAAGCGCCAGCTCCTTGCGCGCTAGTGCAAGCCACGAACGGTCGAACTCCGACGAACCGCCGACAATGAAAAGATGGCGTGCGCTCGGCTGGAGGCTGCGAGCCATTTGGAGAGTTTTCGCGATGTCGAACTCGGTAAACGCACCTACCACATCGCTCGGCAGCTTCATTCTGGCGGCAGTGTCGCTACCAAAGCCGGAGAACACTATCCTAGCATTTGGGGCGATTGTACTGCGGTGCGCGACGATGAAGTTGGCCGCCGGCTCTGCGATGGCGATGACAACATCCGGGCGATAATCGACGTATTTCGCGGCGAGATAGCGCGCCATGCGATCTATGTGAATTTTGTCGCTGAATCTGGTAAGGTCGAGAAACTCGGAGAATAGGTCAATCTTGCCAGTGGTTACATCCAGCAGTCGATTTCTCGCCGATTCACCGACAATCACTGGTGCGGGGGTTCTTTCATCCAGCGGGTAAAGGATGAGCACGCGCGGAACCCGCTCCACGATCGCCGCCGAGGCGACATTCGCGGCCAAAACCATCGCGAGCAACAGAAGGCAAGGAAATCCGGATGGAATTCCAACGGTCTGGCCGGACCGAACTCTAGGAGCAGGAACCATACTGAACTCCTCCTCATCACCATCCAAAAAGCGAAATACACTAACAGGTTAATCAGGCGGCGTCACCGTGGGCAACTCTGGAAGGAGTACCATCTGGAGGTGGCGGCGGCTCGCTTAGCGTGCCAGGCGGGACCGGGGTTTCCTGAGCATGGCGTGCCCTCTTGGCTCGGGGTGTTGACTGCGCTGAAGCCTTGAGTTTCGGTCGCTTCTGCGACGATTTCAGCCGGAGGTTCGTTCCGAGCAGCTGGCTGTTTCATGCACGCTGCCGTTGCCGCACTTTTTCTTGATATTCGTCAATGCCGGGATGGTCGACACCGGTATGATCGGTGCTATCATTCACATTCGAGGATATGGATTTCAATGTATCGGACGATCATCTGCGGCATCGGTATGGGTTCCCGCAAAACGGCCAGCCGCCTTCTGCGCCGGGCTGCTGCGCTGGTGGATGAAGGCGGAAGCATCGTCGTCATGCACGTCATCGAGAATATCCCCCGCCATCACCTGACGGAGCTTCCCGAGGAGTTCGAAACGACCGCCATCATCGACGCCGAAAAGAAACTAGCATCGCTCTGCAAGGAGCTGGGAATTCCGGCGATGATCGAGGTTCGCATCGGCGTTGCCGCCTCCCTGCTCGTCTCCAGCGCAAGCGAGAAATCGGCCGATCTTATCCTGGTTTCATCCCATGTGACCGATATCACCGACTACGTCTTCTCCTCGATCGTCGACAAGGTCGTGCGCCATGCCGGGTGCTCGGTTCTTATCGATCGACGCCCCGATCACGCGCAGGAAGGCTCGGCGTCCCCGGCGGAAGACGCGGCGTTGTTCTAAGCTCCACAGAGCCTGCGTGACAGCGGACGCTTTGTCTGATTGACGTCGATCAGAGCGGACGGCCTCCCCTCCCCGGCGGCGGCCCGACAACCTATATCATTGCCAAGCCAACCAGCAGTATTCGCTGCCCGACCGGAGATATGTATGAGCCAGGATCCCTACGAGCTTCTGGGCGTGAAACGCGATGCGACGCAAAAGGATATTCAAAGCGCGTTCCGCAAGCTCGCCAAGAAACTTCACCCCGACCTTAACCCCGGCGACAAAAAGGCTGAGGAACGGTTCAAGCAAATTTCAACGGCCTACGAGATATTGAGTGACGAGCAAAAACGCGGACGCTTCGACCGCGGCGAGATCGATATATCAGGCGCCGAGCGGGCGCAGCGCAATTATTACCGCGACTACGCGTCGAAGAGCGGGCCTGGCGATCCCTACCACAACAGCGCCGGCTTTGCCGATTTCAGCGATGCCGACGATATCTTCGCCAGCTTCTTTTCACGTCGTGCCGGCGGCGGCCAGACCCGTGGTCGTGGCCGTGACCGCCAATTTTCCATGGAGGTCGACTTTCTCGAGGCCGTCAACGGCACCAGGACGGAGGTCAAGATGCCGAATGGTCCGGCGCTCGACGTACAGATCCCGCCGGGGACGCGCGACGGCCAGACCTTGCGGCTGCGCGGCAAGGGCGAGCCGGGCATCGGCGGTGGGCCGGTGGGCGATGCCCTGATCGAAATCCGTGTTCGCCCGCACCGCTTCTTTACGCGAGACGGCGACGATATCCGCCTGGAACTGCCGATCTCGCTCAGTGAGGCCGTGCTTGGTGGCAAGGTTCGCGTGCCGACGCCGTCGGGACCGGTCAATCTGACGCTGCCGCCTCATTCGAACACGGGCAAGGTCCTGCGTCTCAAGAGCAAAGGTGTCGCAAAACGCGGCGGCGGACACGGCGACGTCTACATCTCGCTGAAGATTGTGCTGCCCGACGCCCCGGATGAGCGGCTGACGGCCTTGATGAAGGAATGGGCGACGGCAAACTCCTGCGATCCGAGAAAGAACATGGAGGCTTGATCATGGATGATCTCGAATTCCGTCTTTACTTGAAAATCGACATCATTCAGCTCGACCTCTGGATCGAACAGGGTTGGCTGATCCCGGAGATATCAGGCGGCCAGAGGCAATTTCGCGACGCCGACGTCGCACGCGCCCGGCTGATCCTGGACCTCATGGGAAACATGGGTGTCAACGAAGCCGGCGTCGATATCGTCATGGAGCTGGTCGACGAGTTGCACGGCCTGCGGGGAACGATGGGCAGGCTGATGACCGCCATCGGCAAGCAGGAGCGGGATGTTCAGCGCCGGCTGTTCGAGAGCCTCGAGGAGATCGACCGGTTTTAGCCAGAACCAGCTTCTACGTGGTGAACCAATAGCGGACGATGTGGAAGAATAGTGGTGCGGCGAAGGTGATGGAGTCCAGGCGGTCGAGCACGCCGCCATGGCCCTCGATCACATAGCCCCAGTCCTTGGCATTGAGATCGCGCTTGATGGCCGAGAGCACGAAGCCGCCGAAGAAGCCCGCGACGACGATGACCGTGCTGATGGCAGCGGCCTGCAGCGGTGAAAACGGTGTCAGGCGATAAAGCAGCGTTCCCACGAGGATGGCCGAGGCGCCGCCTCCGACCAGCCCTTCGATCGTCTTCGACGGACTGATATTCGGCGAGAAACGGTGCTTTCCGAGGAGCTTGCCCCAGACATACTGGAAGACGTCGCTGAGCTGTACGACCACGACCAGATAGACGAGAAGAAGTGCGGACGGTGTGCCGGTCTCCAGCATGAGGAGTGCTGGAGCGTGGCTGATCGAATAGACCGTCAGCATCAATCCCCATTGCACCCTGGCGCTGCGGGCGAGGAATTCGTTGACGTCACCCGTCAAGGTCGCCACCGCCGGCAGGATCAGGAAGGCATAGACCGGGATGAAGATCGCAAACAGGCCGTACCATTCCGTTCCGAGCAGCACGTAATGCAGCGGCAGCACAACGAAGAAGGACAGGAAAAGCGCCAGATGATCGCCGCGCCGCGATGGTGTCAGCGTCCAGAATTCGCGAAGCGCCATAAAGGATAGGAATGCGAACAGGATGACGGTCGCCGTATCGCCGAGCAGGATCGCACCGCCGAACACCGCGACCATGATCCACCAGGAGCGGATCCGGGCGTTGAGATTTTGGACGGTGGCGACGGAGCCGGGCTCGGTCGCGCGCCGCTGAAGGATAAAACCGATGGCTGAGGCAACGGCAAGCAGGCCGAGGATGGCGGCCAGAACGATGGAGAACAGGCTGGTCATGCGGTATGCCCCCCATCTGCGAGTTCAATGACCGCGGCGCGGGCGCGAGCCAGGAAGCTGTCCTTTTCCTCGCCCGGTTCGACGCGGAGCGGCTTGCCGAAGCGCGCCGTGCAGGTGATCGGGACGATCAGCATGCTTCCCTTCGGCAGGATGCGCTGAAGATTGTCGAGATGGATCGGCACGAGATCGACATCCGGAAAACGGCAGGCGAGGCGATAGATGCCGCTCCGGAACGGGGCGATCTCATCGGTGGCGCTTCTCGTTCCCTCAGGAAAAATCAGGATCGAACGGCCTTCCTCGAGCAGGCGCTCGAGAGGCTCCAGCGGGTTGCTGTCCGGCGGAGGCTTGCGGTCTATCAGGACGGCGCGCAGGCATTTCTCCGCGATGAAGCGGCGAAGTGCGCTCGTTCCCCAATAGTCTCGTGCGGCGACCGGATGGGTCAGCCGGCGCACCGGCCACGGCAGGGCGGCCATGACGGCGACGGTATCGACATGGCTGTTGTGATTGGCGAAATAGATGCGGCGGCTGGGATCGGGCGCGCAGCCCCGCCACTCGCTTCGGGCGCCGACCAGGATACGGACGAACAGCACGAGAAGGCGACGAATGAGCGCGATCATAGTCTCTCCAGGGAACGGGCAAGCGTTATCGTGCGTGTGATGCAGGTGACAAGGCTGCCGGCGGCGATGACCGCAGATGCCAGGATCAGCGACCAGTGGCTGCCTGATATCAGCGTCTCGACGCTCTGGGCGAGGAGGCCTGCCGTCAGCACCGCCATGCGGCGCTGCTTGGCCATGACGCCGCTGAAGTCCTGGGGAAGACCGACCGATCCTCCGAAGACCCTGATATAGGCAGTGAGTGCGGCGAGCAGCGCAGCCAGCCAGCCGAGCCAGCCAAAGCCGCAGGCATAGCCGGCCGCGACGAGAAACAGGCTGTCGGCGACCCGGTCGGGAAATTCATTGTAGAGTGGCCCGCTCTTGGTTTTCTTGCCGCCTTCGATTGCGACCATTCCGTCCAGCAGATTGCAGATGAGCCGCAGTTGCACCGAGATCGCGGCACAAACCATGGCAATCGGATGTGTTGTGAAAACGATGAGCGCTGCGCCTATACCCGCGAATACGACCGATAAAAGCGAAATGCCGTTTGGTGTCGCGCCGCTCCGCGCCAGCCACGCGCTGAGGCCGATGGCCCAGGACGACGACCGGCTCGCGATCGGTCGCCGCGAGGCGCCCTCTTCTTCCCCCATTTCATGTCCCCCAACCCCTATCCTCCTTGCTTATCCTGCCAATTGCGTCGCGCCAAGCCGCGACGCCATACAGTTCGGAAAAAATGGCTGCAGAACGCAACGCGCAACAGATTGAACAGCCTGATATTTAAGCCCATTCGCTGCTTGACACATTTTTGGGCGCTACTATGATTTTGAACCAAATGGTAAAAAAAGGGGAACAATCAATGACCAAAGATATCCTGATTTCACGCCGGGCAGTGATCGCGTCCGGCATTGCGCTTGGGGTCAGTGGCTTTGCCCCGCTGGCAAGGGCGGCTGCGCCGCTGAAGGTTGCCGGCATTCATGCCTCGCCGGTCGAAAATGCCTGGAACTCCTGTCTGCACAAGGCCCTGCAGGACGCGGCCAAGGAAGGCGTCATCGAATATGTCTTCTCCGAAGGAGTCTCCGGCACCGATTATCCGCGCGCCATGCGCGAATATGCCGAACAGGGCAACAAGCTGATCATCGGCGAGGCCTATGCGGTGGAGAAAGAGGCCCGGCAGGTCGCGGCCGACTATCCCGACACCGCTTTCGTTCTGGGTTCGAGCGGCGAGCAGGCCGGCGACAATTTCGGCGTCTTCGGCACCTGGAACCATGACGGCGCCTATCTCGCCGGCATGCTGGCGGGCAAGATGACCAAGTCGAATGTCGTCGGTTCGGTCGGCGCCATTCCGATCCCTGAGGTCAACATGCTGATCAATGCGTTCGCGGCGGGCGTCAAGGCGGTCAACCCGGACGCAAAACACCTCGTCTCGTTCATCGGCACCTTCTTCGATCCGCCGAAGGCCCGTGAAGCCGGCCTTGCCCAGATCGACGCCGGCGCCGACATTCTGTTCGGCGAGCGTATCGGCACGGCCGATGCCGCCAAGGAGCGCGGTATCAAGTCGGTCGGCTCGCTGATCGACTACACGCCGCGTTATCCCGATACGGTGTTTGCCAACGCCATGTGGTATTTCCGTCCAATCCTCGACGCTGCGATCGCCGATGTCGCTGCCGGAAAGCCGGTCGGCAGGAACTACACGTCCTACGGCCTGATGAAGGAAGGCGGCAGCGATATCGTCTTCGTGAAGGGTGTGGCGCCCGCCGAGGCGGAGGCTGCGATGGAAGCCAAGCGGGCGGAGATCAAGGCCGGCAGCTTCGAAGTTCCGAAGATGATGGACGAGCCGAAGTAATCCGGCTCATGCAACGTGATGCGACGGACCTGGCGGCAGCGATCAGGCATGGCAGCTTGAGCGCTGCGGAGGCGATGCAGGCTTCCCTCGAGGCGGCTGCGCGGCAGGAACCGCTTGGCGCCATCGCCTATCTCGATGCAGCGATGGGTCTCGCCTCGGCCAATGCCCGCGATCGGGAACGGCAGAGCGCGCCCGATCGTTTTGTCGCCAGGCCCTTTGCCGGTGTGCCGACCTTGGCGAAGGATCTTGGCGGCCCTTTTGCCGGGTTGCCGGTCACGGCCGGCTCCCGTCTCTTCGAAAGAAAAGGCGGCGAAGCGGATTCCGATCTGGCCGCTCGTTTCCGCGACGCCGGCTTCTGTTTCTTCGGCTTGACGACCAGCCCGGAATTCGGCCTGTCGCTCGCCAGCGAACCGGCGATCGGGCCCGTCTGTCGCAACCCACTCGATCCGGCACGAACCGCGGGCGGCTCCTCCGGCGGGGCGGCAGCAGCGGTTGCTGCCGGGATCGTGGCGATTGCGCATGCCACCGATGCCGGCGGCTCGATCCGTGTGCCTGCCGCTTGCTGTGGCCTTGTCGGACTGAAGCCGACGCGCGGCGCCATCCCGGGCGGGCCGTCCTTCGGCAACCACCTCGCCGGCATCGCCAGCGAACTCGCGGTCTGCCGCTCGGTGCGGGATACGGCACTGACTTTCGACAGGCTAAGCGGCAAATCACGAGGACCGTTTCCGGACCCCTTCCCTGTCGATAGCGGCAATGGCCGTTTGCGGATCGGCCTGCTTGCCGATACCGGGCCGGCCTATCCGACGGAAGACAATCGGCTCGCAGCCGTAGAGCATGCGGCCCGCGCGCTCGAAAGCGACGGACATCTCATGGTTCCGCTCACCTGGGCTGACGTCGAATGGAACGTCACCGCGAGCGGCCGCGCCTTCGCCGATATCGTCTCTGTCAATCTCGCAGCACTCATGAAGACGGCGGCGCTTGATGAAAGCAGGGCCGAGCCTCTGACGCAGGCTTTCGCGGCGCGCGGACGAGCGCTGTCGGCCACCATGCTTTGGAACACGCTGAGCGAGGCCGTCCTGGTGAGCGGTAACCTTTGGGCGCTGTTCGACAGGGTCGATTGCATCCTGATGCCGCTGCTGTCTTCCGCGCCTCTTGTGATCGGCTCCTTTCCGTCCGATCATGCCGACACGGATCTGCATCTCGAGCGGATGACGGCATTTGCGCCGCTTGCCTGCCTCGCCAATATTTCGGGTTTTCCTGCTTTGACACTGCCTTTCGGACAGGATGAGCATGCCATGCCGCTGCCGGTGCAGATCATGGCGCCGATGGGTCACGAGCCGCGTCTGCTGTCGCTTGCCGCACGCCTGGAGGCCGAGGGGCGGTGGCAGCACCGTTTTCCCGTCGTAGGACTGCCGTCATGACCGCGCCTGTGCTCGAGATAGCAGGCGTCAGCAAGCGCTTCGGCGACAATCTCGCCAATGACGATATCTCCATGACGCTCGCCAAGGGTGAGGTCGTGGCCCTGCTTGGCGAGAACGGCGCCGGCAAGACCACGCTGATGAGCATCCTTTTCGGCCATTACATGCCGGATGCCGGTCGCATTCTGATCGAGGGTGCGGAGGTGCCGCAGGGCAAGCCACGTGCAGCGATCCGCGCCGGCGTTGGCATGGTGCATCAGCATTTCTCCCTCGCGCCCAATCTGACCGTTCTCGAAAATGTCATGACCGGCACCGAAAAACTGTGGTCCTGGCGCTCGGGAACGTCAGCGGCACGCAAGAAGCTGCTCGCAATTTCCGAACGTTTCGGCCTCAAGGTCGATCCCGATGCCCGTCTTGGCGACCTGTCGGTCGGCGAGCAGCAGCGGGTCGAGATCCTCAAGGCGCTCTATAACGATGCCCGCATCCTGATCCTCGACGAGCCGACGGCGGTGCTGACCAATATCGAGGCCGAACGGCTGTTCACGACGCTGAGGGAAATGGCCCGCCAGGGCCTGTCGCTGATCTTCATCTCCCACAAGCTCGACGAGGTCATGGCCGCGGCCGACCGCATCGTGGTCTTACGCGGTGGCAAGATGGTCGCCGAACGCAGGGCGTCGGAAACCAGCAAGGCGGAACTCGCCGAACTGATGGTCGGACGCCGTGTGACGCGGCCCGTGCGCGAGCCGTCGACACCCGGCGCCGTTGCCCTTGAAGCGGCCGATGTGACGGTGCGCACCGGCGGCATCGATCGGCTGAAGTCGATCAGCTTCCGGCTGCATCAAGGAGAGATCCTCGGCATCATCGGCGTTTCCGGCAATGGCCAGGCGACATTGGCGCATCTTCTCTCCGGTATGCTGGCGCGCAGCGCCGGCGACCTGCTGCTGTTCGGGGAAGCCGTCGGCAATCTCGGCGTCGCCGATGTCGTCGAAGCCGGCATCGGCCGCATTCCCGAGGATCGCAACGAAGAAGGCGTGATCGGCGAAATGGCGATCTGGGAAAACGTCGTGCTGGAGCGCATCGCTTCACCAGCCTTTTCGCGCCACGGTCTCGTCAACCGCAAGGCGGGCATGGCCTTTGCCAGGGAAATCATCGACGGGTTCGATGTTCGCGGTGGCGGCCCTGCCATTCGTACCCGGCTGCTCTCCGGCGGCAATATGCAGAAGCTCATTCTCGGCCGCAACCTGCATCGGCGACCGCGCATCCTGATCGCCGCGCAGCCCGCGCGCGGACTCGACGAAGGGGCCGTGGCCGCTGTCCACGCCCGCCTGCTCGAAGCTCGTCGGCAGGGTACTGCCGTGCTGCTGATCTCGGAAGACCTCGACGAGGTGATCGCACTTGCCGATCGCATACAGGCGATCGTCGGCGGCCGCCTGTCTCCGCCCGTCGCGGCCGAAAGCGCCGATGCCCGCAGGCTGGGGCTGATGATGGCCGGCGAATGGCAGGAAACCCCAGAGGCCGGCCATGCGATTTGAGCGCCGCGAACATCGTCCGCTTTACCTGCTGATCGTTACCCCTGTGATCGCAGTGATAGCAGCGCTCGCGCTGGCCGGCATCCTGATATCAATTGCCGGCGCCCCGGTGCTCGATGCCTATTGGCGCATCCTGACTGGTGCCTTTGGCTCGCGGCTGTCGGCCACCGAAACGCTGACGCGGGCAACGCCGCTGATGCTGACGGGACTTGCCGCCGCCGTCGCCTTCCGGGCGCGGCTCTGGAATATCGGCGCCGAAGGCCAGTTCTATCTCGGCGCCATCGCCGTTGCGGCGGCGAGTTCGAAACTGCTGGGTAATCTTCCCGCGCCCATTCTCATCCCGCTCCTGCTGCTGGTCGGCGCTATTGCCGGCATGGTGCTGATCCTGATCCCGCTCTGGCTCAGGCTGCGCTTCTCCGTCGATGAGGTCGTGACCAGCCTGCTCTTGAACTTCATCGCCGTGCTCTTCGTCTCGATGCTGATCGACGGCATCCTCAAGGATCCGCTCGCCTTCGGCTGGCCGCAGTCGCAATCCGTCAGCGATCACGCCATGCTGCCGAAGCTGATCGCCCGCTCACGCCTGCATATCGGCTTTGCGATCGCGATCGCCCTGGCCGTCATCGTCCATTTCGTCCAGTCGCGCACCGTGTTCGGCATGCAGTCCCGCGCCGCCGGCCTCAATCCCACTGGTGCGGTCTTCGCCGGCGTCCCGCTCGGCAGAACGCTGGTGAAGGTCGCCTGCCTCTCGGGCGGGCTTGCGGGGCTCGCCGGAGCGATCGAGGTCATGGGTGTCAAGGGTTATGTGACGACCGACCTGTCGCCCGGTTTCGGCTATGCCGGCATCGTCGTTGCCATGCTCGCCAACCTCAATCCGCTCGGCGTCGTCTTCGCCGCCATTTTCACCGCCACCATGTTCGTGGGCGCGGATGGTATGAGCCGGGGCCTCGGCATCCCGACCTATATCGCCGACGTCACGGTGGCGCTGTCGCTGTTGACGATGCTGATCGCGTTATTCTTCACCCAATACAGGATACGGCGATGATGCAACTGTTCGACATCATCGCTTCCGCCGGGCTCTGGGCGGCAATCCTGCGGATCGCCACGCCGCTGATTTTCGGCACGCTCGGCGCATTGCTCTGCGAACGGGCCGGCGTGCTCAATCTCGGCATCGAGGGTATCATGACCTTCGGCGCGATGATCGGCTGGCTTTCCGTCTATCACGGCGCCGATCTCTGGACCGGCCTGCTGATCGCCGCCATCGCCGGCGGCGTCTTCGGCCTGCTGCATGCGGGCCTGACGGTGACGCTCGGCCTCTCCCAGCATGTTTCCGGTCTCGGCGTCACGCTGTTTGCCTCCAGCTTCAGCTATTATGTCTTCCGGCTGATCGTGCCGCTCGCCAATACTCCGCCCACCATCGTGCCGTTCCAGCCGATCGCCATCCCGGGTCTCTCGACATTGCCCTTCATCGGGCCAGCCTTCTTCACCCAGACGGCGCCGACCTATCTCGGAATCCTTATCGCCCTGCTGATGGCCTACATCATTTTCCGCACACCCGTCGGGCTTGCGATCCGCATGACCGGCGAAAATCCGCATGCGGCCGAGGCCCAGGGCGTCAATCCGATGAAGGTGCGCTATGGCGCGGTGATTGCCGGAAGCGCGCTGATGGGAATGGGCGGCGCCTTCCTGACATTGTCGGCGTTCAACAGCTTCTTCCCGACCATGGTGCAGGGACGGGGCTGGATCTGCATCGCGCTTGTTGTCTTCGCCTCCTGGCGGCCCGGCCGCGCGCTGTTCGGCGCCCTGCTCTTTGCCTTCTTCGACGCCTTTCAGCTTCGGCTGCAAACCGCACTGAGCGGGCTCGTGCCCTATCAGCTCTTTCTGATGACGCCCTATATCCTTTCCATTGCCGCCCTGGCCGTCATGGCCCGCCGTGCCCGTGTTCCGCAGGCGCTGATGCAGCCCTATCGCCGCGGCGAACGCTGAAACCGCCCACATCCAATGAGGCTCCGATGTTCGATCTGATCGTCAGAAATGCAAATCTCCCCGATGGCCGAACCGGCATCGATATCGGCATCCAGGGCGGCAAGATCACCGCTGTCGAGCGCAATCTTCAGGCGCAGGCCGGAGAAGAGATCGACGCGGCCGGCCGGCTGGTCAGCCCGCCCTTCGTCGATCCGCATTTCCATATGGACGCCACCCTGTCGCTCGGCCTGCCGCGCATGAACGTATCCGGCACGCTGCTCGAAGGCATCGCGCTCTGGGGAGAGTTGCGCCCGATCGTGACGAAAGAGGAACTGGTCGATCGCGCGCTGCGCTACTGCGACCTGGCGGTCACGCAGGGACTGCTTTTCATTCGCAGCCATGTCGATACCAGCGATCCCAGACTGGTGACCGTCGAGGCGATGATCGAGGTTCGTGAGAAGGTCGCCCCCTACATCGATCTGCAACTGGTCGCCTTCCCCCAGGATGGTTATTACCGCTCGCCGGGCGCGATCGATGCGCTCAACCGGGCCCTCGACATGGGCGTCGATATCGTCGGCGGCATTCCCCACTTCGAACGGACGATGGGGGAAGGTGCGGCGTCGGTCGAGGCGCTCTGCCGCATCGCCGCCGATCGCGGCCTGCCGGTCGATATCCATTGCGACGAAACCGACGATCCGCTCTCGCGCCATATCGAGACGCTGGCTGCGGAAACTATCCGCTTCGGCTTGCAGGGGCGCGTCGCCGGCTCGCATCTGACCTCGATGCATTCGATGGACAATTATTATGTTTCCAAGCTCGTTCCGCTGATGGCGGAGGCCGAGATCAACGTCATCCCCAATCCGCTGATCAACATCATGCTGCAGGGCCGGCACGACACTTACCCGAAACGCCGCGGCATGACACGTGTGCGGGAGCTGATGGATGCCGGGCTCAATGTCTCCTTCGGGCACGACTGCGTCATGGATCCCTGGTATTCGATGGGGTCGGGCGACATGCTGGAGGTCGGCCATATGGCAATCCATGTCGCACAGATGGCCGGCATCGAGGACAAGAAGAGGATCTTCGACGCGTTGACCGTCAATTCGGCGAAGACGATGGGACTTGCAGGCTACGGCCTGGAAAAGGGATACAACGCCGACCTCGTCATCCTCCAAGCCAGCGACACGCTGGAAGCGCTGCGGCTGAAGCCGAACCGACTGGCGGTAATCCGCCGCGGCAAGATCATCGCCCGCTCGGCGCCGCGCATCGGTGAGCTTTTCCTGAACGGACGCCCCGCCCGGATCGACGGCGGCCTGGATTACGTGCCGCGCTATTGAGGTGTCGGTTCGGACCCCATGGCGGCCCCTCACCCTAACCCTCTCCCCGTAAACGGGCGAGGGGACGTGCCAAACGCAACGTCGAGATTTGAGGAAGTCGGCGCGGCATATCCCCTTCGCCCCGTTTACGGGGAGAAGGTGGCGGCAGCCGGATGAGGGGCCGGTTTCGGCGATCTCCTACCAGGAACCTATTTCTTCGAGGCCTCGTAGAGCGCCTTGGTTTCGGCGTTCATTGGGTAGAGGCCGGGCAACGGCGTGCCTTCATCGATCCTGGTCATGATCCAGGCTTCCATGCGCTCCTGTTCCGGCGCTTCTGCGAGCACGGTGTCGAGCAGATCGGCGGGGATCAGCACTGCGCCGTCCTGGTCGACGACGATGATGTCGTCAGGAAAGACCGCAACGCCGCCGCAGCCGATCGGCTGCTGCCAGGCGACGAAGGTGAGGCCGGCGACCGATGGGGGTGCTGCGACGCCGCGGCACCAGACCGGCAGGTTGGTGTCGAGCACGCCGGCAAGGTCGCGTACGACGCCGTCGGTGACGAGGGCTGCAACGCCTCTCTTCTGCATGCGGGCGCAGAGGATGTCGCCGAAGATGCCGGCATCGGTGACACCCATCGCATCGACGACGGCAACACAGCCTTCCGGCATCGCCTCGATCGCCGCGCGTGTCGAGATTGGCGAGGCCCAGGATGCCGGCGTCGCCAGATCCTCGCGGGCCGGAACGAAGCGGAGGGTGAAGGCCGGCCCGACGATGCGCGGCTGGCCGGGCTTCAGCGGAACGGCGCCGCGGATCCAGACGTTCCGCAGGCCCTTCTTCAGAAGAACGGTCGTCAGGGTCGCCGTCGAGACGGTCTTGAGGGTTGCTATCGCTTCAGCACTGAGGGCCATCGGTGTTCGGTTCCAATTCGGTTTCTGTCAGATGCTCTGGATCATGCCGCCATCGACGCGGATCACCGATCCGGTGAGATAGGAGGCCGGCTCGCTAGCCAGGAAGGTGACGACATTGCCATATTCTTCCGGCCGGCCATAGCGGCCGAGCGGAATGCTGCCGGTGCTCTCAATGACGACGTCATCGATGGAGCGGTTTTCGCGTTTGGCCTTCTGCTCGTCGAGGAAGGTGATGCGGCCGGTGGCGATCCGGCCCGGCAGGACGATGTTGACGGTGATGCCGTCGCGTCCGACCTCGCGCGCCAGTGTTTTCGACCAGCCGACCAGCGACAGACGCAGCGCGTTGGAGATACCGAGATTGGGGATCGGCGCAACTACGCCCGATGAGGTCGAGGTGACGATGCGTCCCCATTTGCGCGCGCGCATCTGAGGCAGCACGCGATCGGTAACGGCGATGACGGAGAGCACCATGCTTTGGAAATACTGGTTCCAAACCGCCGGATCCTGGCCGGAGACAGTGGTCGGCGGTGGGCCACCGGTATTGTTGACGAGGATACCGACCGGTCCGAACTGGCGCTCGATTGCAGCGACATGCGCATCGATCGAACCGAGATCGGAAAGGTCCCATTGCAGCGCCAGCGCCTTGCCGCCTTCGGATTCAACCGCAGCCGCGGTCTTCTCAGCGGCGGCGAGATCGATATCCGCCGCGGCAATTCTGGCGCCTTCGCGCGCAAGCTTGGCGGCAATCGCGCTGCCCAGTCCGCCGCCGGCGCCAAGCACCAGGGCCGTCTTGTCCTTCAGGCCGAAATCCATTTCATCCATCTCCTCATAGGGTCTGGCCATCTTTCGGAGCAATGGATCGTAAATAAAATATGGCTTCTGCTTCGTTCAAGAGATAGAAAAACTATCGATGGACACACGTTTTCTCGAAACCTTCATTGTCGTTGCCGAGCGGCACTCTCTGGCGGAGGCCGCCCAGCGGCTGAACCTCACGCCCGCAGCTGTTGCCCAGCGTATCCGCGCATTGGAGGCCGAGCTCGGGGTGCGGCTGCTGGTGCGCTCCGGCCGCGTGATGCGGCCGACGGAAGCTGGTTTTGCCATTCTCGAACGTTGCCGGGATCTGGTGCGCGATACACGCGACCTGAAGGCGATGGCCGGCACCGCGACGATTTCGGGTGAGATGCGGATCGGGGCGATCAATACGGCGCTGACCGGCCTCGTTCCCGGCATTCTCCACCGCCTTGCGCAGGACTATCCGCTGATCGAAATCTTCCTCAAGCCTGGCGCGTCGATGGACCTCTATGCCGAGGTTCTGAACGGCACGCTGGACGCCGCCTTCATCATCGAGCCGCGATTTCCGATGCAGAAGACGCTGACTTTCAACAAGCTGCGCCAGGAACCCCTGGTGCTGATCGCTCCGCGGGACTGTGAGGGAGCGGATCCGCTCGAACTGTTGACGGCCCTGCCCTTCATTCGCTACGACCGCAACCAGTGGGGTGGTCACATCGCCGATGAATATCTGCTCGAGATCGGCATCCATCCGGTCGAGCGTTATGAGCTTGACGCGCTGGAGGCGATCGCGGTGATGGTAGACCGCGGTCTCGGAATCTCGATCGTGCCGAATTGGGCGCCGCCCTGGCCGGCGGGATTAGATATCGTCAAGCTGCCCCTGCCCCGCTCGTCCGCTATGCGCACCGTCGGCATCGTGGTGACGCGATCTTCGCCGAGGACAAACCTCGTCGCCGCGCTTCTGGAAACCAGCCGCGCGGCGATGGGAGCTTGATCAATTTCAGGCGATCTTCTGGCGGACCGGCAGTTTCCAGCCGGGTCGGACGAAATGGCAGGTATAGCCGTTCGGAATCCGCTCCAGATAATCCTGGTGCTCGGGCTCGGCCTCCCAGAAATCGCTGACCGGCACGACTTCGGTGACGACCTTGCCGGGCCACAGGCCGGATGCATCGACATCGGCGATCGTGTCCCTGGCGACGCGCTCCTGCTCAGGGGTGACATAGAAGATTGCCGAGCGGTAGCTCAAGCCGACGTCGTTGCCCTGGCGGTTGCGCGTGCTCGGGTCGTGGATCTGGAAGAAGAATTCGAGGATTTCCCGATAGCTGATCCTTGCGGGGTCGAAGATGATCTCGATCGCCTCGGCATGGGTTCCGTGGTTGCGGTAGGTGGCATTCGGCACATCGCCGCCGCTATAGCCGACGCGGGTCGAAATCACGCCGTTATATCGGCGGATCAGATCCTGCATGCCCCAGAAGCAACCACCGGCGAGGACTGCACGTTCTTCGGTCATTGGACATCTCCTTTTCCGCAAGAGATAGTGTCTCCTGCCGCCGATTTCCACACGGTGCAAAGAGCACAGCTGTGCAATTTCCCTGCCGAGACCCCCGATCCTGTCATGTCGATGTTACGCGCCGGCGCTAGCAAGGCCTTGGACAATCCTGCGGAGGCTGAGCCTCGACACCTGATGGAGACGGTTATGAATAGACGCGAATTTCTGATCACATCGTCGGCTGCAGCCGGTCTGCTGGCTCTTCCGCGTTTCGCATCGGCTGCGGCCGGCACGATCGATCTCTACAGCGGTTCGGATGCCAACATCGTCGACCTCTGGAACAACGTCATCCGCCCGGCCTTCGAAAAGGCGCATCCGGGTGTTGCCCTGAAGGTGACCGATGCCGGCGATAATAATGGTCTGCGCGCCATCGCCGACCGTGCGCTCGCGGCGCTGAAGACAAAGACCGATCCGCAGGCCGACCTTTTCGAGCAGTTCGATCCGCGCCTGCCGTCCGGCGGCATCGATGCCGGGCTCTGGGTCAAGTTCTCCGCCGAGAACATCGAAGGCTACGACCATATCAACCCGCTTGCCTTCGATACCCCCTACTCGCTGCCCTATCGCGGTTCGCAGGTGCTTCTCGCCTACGACACGACCAAGCTCGATCCGAAGGATGCGCCGAAGAGCTGGGATCAGCTCACCGCCTGGATCAAGGCCAATCCGGGCCAGTTCATCTACAACCGTCCTGACAAGGGCGGTTCGGGTGGCAATTTCGTCCGCCGCGCGATCCATGAGGCCAATGGCCGCGATCCGAAGAAGTTCAAGATCGACAATTTCAGCGCCGACTTCGCCACGGAGGCGCTGACGCCGGCCTGGAAGATTCTCAACGACCTCGCCCCTGCACTTTATGACAAGGGCGCCTATACGGCCGGCAACACCCAATCGATCCAGCTGCTCGCCCAGGGCGTTGTCACCATGGTGCCGGTCTGGTCGGACCAGGTGTTGCAGGCGATCTCCCAGGGTGTGCTTCCTGATACGACCGGCCTCGTGCAGCTTACCGATCTTGCCCTTTGCGGCGGCTTCTCCAGCATCGCCGTGTTCTCGAACGGCGCCAACAAGGATGCGGCCCTCAAGCTTGCCGCATTCATGCTGACGAAGGAAATGCAGGAAGCGATCATCACGGAGATCGGTGGTTTCCCCGCCATCTCCTGGGATCACATCTCCGACGATCTCCGCAAGAAATATGCCGACGTCATTCCGTCGACCATCCCGACCTTCCCGGGCGGCGATTGGGAAAAGGCGATCGCCGACGGCTGGTACCGCAACGTCGCTCCGGGCATCAGCCGCACCTGATGTCCACTGACACTGCGCCGGCGGTTCTGCGCCGTCACCGGTCCATCAACAGGGGGAGTTCCATCGGGCTCCTCCTCGTTGCCCTACCGGTCCTCCTGCTCGCATGGCTGATCGTCTTTCCGATCTTTTCGGCTGTCGTCGGCACGATCTTCGTTCGGGGCCCCGACGGCGCGACGGAATTCTCGCTTGCCTCCTATCGCTTCTTCTTCACCGATGGCTACAGCCTCGGCAATCTGTGGCTGACGCTCTGGACCACCGCCGTCTGCGGTATTCTGCTTCTGGCGATTGGCCTTCCGATCGCGCTATACCTCCGCTTCTCGCAAGGGCGACTTGCCGCCTATGTGCAGGCTCTTGCGATCTTCCCGATGTTCGTGCCGTCGATCATTCTCGCCTATGCGCTGATCAGGACGATCGGGCCGAACGGCACCGTCGACCTGCTGCTGAACGCCGTCAGCCTGCCCAAGCTGCGCACGCCCTATCTGACGCCGTGGGGACCGGTCATCGGCCTCGTCTGGGACAATCTTCCCCTGACGGTGCTGATGCTGACGGCGGGGCTTTCCTCCGTTTCGAACAGCGCGATCGAGGCCGCCCGCGATGTCGGCGCAGGCCCGCTCCGGGTGTTCATTTCGATCATCCTGCCGCGCATGGGCAATTCCGTGCTGGTGACCGCGTCCTTCGCCGTGCTCGGCATCTTCTCCGCCTTCACCCTGCCCTATGTGCTCGGCTCGGCATCGCCGGAGATGATGGGGCCGTTCATGCAGCGCACCTTCGCCGACATGAACGACCCACTGAACGCCATGACCCAGGCCGTCATCACATTCGGCTTCTGCCTGGTCTTCGGTATCTTCTATATCAGGTCGATCGCCCGCAACCGCGAGGCCCAGCCATGAGTGCCGGTAGATCGGGTACGGATCTTCGCTTCGACTGGATCGGCATGCTCTTCGCGTGCCTGCTGACGCTGTTCATCGCGCTGCCGCTGATCGTCGTCGGAACGTGGGCTTTCACCGAGGTCTGGCGTTATCCATCGGTGATCCCGCAGCAGTTCGGCCTGCGTTTCTGGGGCCAGACGCTGGCGCGTCCGGATGTCTGGGAAGCGCTCTTCCTCAGCCTGCGGCTGACGACGACGGTGACCATTCTTTCCGCCGTCATCTGCCTTCCCGCGGCTTACGCCTTCGCCCGCATGCGCTTTCCCGGCAGGAACATCCTGTTCCTGTCGTTCCTCGCATCGCATGCCTTCCCGAAATTCGGCCTGCTCGTCGCCATTGCCGGCATCTTCCTACAGCTCGGCCTGATCAGCACTTTCTGGGGCGTCGTGCTGATCCAGCTTGTCGGCACGCTGATGCTGATGATCTGGATCCCGGTCGCAGCCTTCCAGAATGTCGACCGGCGCATGGAAGAGGCGGCGCGCGATGCGGGTGCCACGCCGCTGCGCGTCTTCTGGTCGATCACCCTGCCGCAGGCCGGACCCACGATCGCTGCCGCACTGCTTTTGACCTTCGTCGGCACCTTCTACGAGACGGAAGGTGCCTGGCTGATCGGCGCGCCTCAGCTCCGCACCATGCCGGTGCTGATGATCAGCTTCATCAACAATCAGATCGTCGTGCAATACGGCGCCGTACTGTCAGTCATGTTGTGGGTGCCGTCCTTCATCGCGCTGATGTTTGCCCGCCGCGTGATCGGCACCGGCGCCTTTGCAAGAGGTTTTGGCGCGTGAGGTTAATTCAGGGAAGGGTTTGAGATGGCACATCTTTCGATCGAGGGCGTTTCGAAGCTGTTCGGGACCGCCTTTGCCGTTCGCGACTTCTCGCTCGAAGTCGGAGACGGCGAGCTCGTCTGCCTGCTCGGCCCATCCGGTTCCGGCAAGTCGACGCTTCTCAGGATGATCGGCGGCTTCGAGCGCCCAAGCGGCGGAACGATCCGCATCGACGCGAAGGATGTGACGGTGCTGCCGCCCGAGCGGCGCCCGACCGGCATGGTGTTCCAGAGCCATGCGCTCTGGACGCACATGGACGTCTTCAACAATATCGCCTTCGGCCTGAAGCTCCGCCGGCTGCCGAAAGCGGAAATCCGGCAACGCGTCGAGGATGCTTTGGCCCTGGTCGGCCTCGCCGATTACGGGCGGCGGATGACGACGCAACTCTCCGGCGGTCAGCAGCAGCGCGTCGCGCTTGCCCGCTCGCTCGTGCTTGAGCCGAAGATCCTTCTGCTCGACGAGCCCTTCGCCAGCCTCGACCAGCATCTGCGCGAAAGGCTGCGGGAGGAAGTGCGCGATATCCAGCGGCGCCTTGGCATCACCACGCTCTTCGTCACCCACGGCCAGGACGAGGCCTTAGCGCTCGCCGACCGCATCGTCGTCATGCGCGACGGAGGCACCGAACAGATCGCGCCGCCGAGCACCATCTACCGGCAGCCGCAGACGGCTTTCGTCGCCGGGTTCATCGGCTCGATGAATTTTGTCCAGAGCCGCGTTAGAAACGGCGTCTGTGAGCATCCGCTGTTCCCGCTTCCGGTTCCCGTCGAGGATGGGCCGGTGACGCTTGCCGCCCGCCCGGAAGCGCTGACGATCCGTCCCTCGGAGCGGGTCGATGCCGCGACAGTCCATCGCACCGTCGATTTCGGCACCCACAAGATGGTCGATGTCGATCTTGCCGACGGCACCCGCCTGAAGGCGATGGTCGCACCGGACGATCGGATTCGGGCCGGGATGAGGGTCGAGCCGAGTTTCGCCGGCTTGTTCGTCTTCCGCGACAACGAGCTCGTCCATCAGTCGATGCCGGCAAAGGGCGATGTGGAGATCGAAGAGCTCCTGCGGGTTTAGACGGTAGGAATGCGCCGGTTCACGCCTTGCTCTGGAAGCCTTCCAGCAGCCAGGGATGCAGCGCCTTGCTGGCGGCCAGGATATCGCTCTTTCCGACAACCTTAGCGCCGGAAAAACGGGTGACGATGCCGCCCGCCTCTTCGACCATCAGCGCCGAGGCGCCGAAATCATGGATCGCGAGCCCGTCTTCGAAGAATCCGTCCAGCCGGCCGCAGGCGACATAGGCAATCGACAGTGCCGCCGAGCCGAGGCGGCGCACACCTGCCGTGTTCGCCATCAGGCGTTTGATGGCCTCGAAATAGGTCTCTTCCGCAACCGCCGTGACCTGGCCGGGGATCGGCAGCCCGGCACCGACAAGCACATTCTCGATGTCACCGACATCGGCGCAGCGGATACGTTCGCCGTTCAGATAGGCGCCGCCCCCGATCTCGACACTGAACAGCTCGTCCTGCATGGCGTCATAGACGACGCCCATGACGAGCCTGCCGCTTTCGACGATCGAGATCGTCATGCCGAAATGCGGAATGCCCCAGGCGTAATTGGTCGTGCCGTCGATCGGGTCGATGTAGATGATCGGAGTGTCCGGACCCGCCGTGCGGTTGCCGACGGCTTCCTCGCCCTGGATGGCATAGTCCGGGAAGGCCTTCGCCATCTCGTCGACGATGATCCGCTCGACGGCGACATCGATTTCGGTCTGATAATCGCGCGGCGCCTTGGCGAGCATTTCTGCCGACGTTCGCCGCCGCAGCGAGCCGCGGGCAGTTTCGCCCGCCTTCAATACTGTTTCGGCAAGCACGACGAGACGGGACGAGGCGGTCGGGGAAAGACGCGCGGAAATCTGGGAAGATGTCATGAGAAAAGTCCGGATGCTGCTGATATGGACGGAGTGAATCGCGAGGAGCCCATCCCTTCGCAGAGGCCGATGATGATTTTATGAAGCGCGCTCATACCGAGCGGATTATCTCAGGATCGCTTCAAGCTCGGAAATGGTCGGAAACGCCTTTCTTGTTCCATGTCTTGAGACGGTGACGGCCGCGGCTGCAACTGCGTGTTCGATGGCTAACCTGTCCAGCCGCTGTCCGCGCAGCGCGCAGGATGCAAGTGCTGCGGCCATGAACGTATCGCCTGCGCCCGTTGTATCCACAACATCGCAGATCTGGGCGGGCACTTCGATGCTATCGTGCCGGTTCACGAGCGTCGCGCCGTCGCCGCCCAGCGTCAGGACGATTTCGCGCAGCCCGCGGCTCAACAGATATTCGGCTGCATCCCTGCCCGTCGCTCCCGTCAGGGCCTGCGCCTCACCCTTGTTGAGGAAGGCGATGTCGATCAACCCCCAAAGATCGGAGAAATAGGAGCGCACCGGCGAGGGATTGAACGCGGTGATCATGCCGATCTCTCTTGCATGCTCCAGGATATCGCGGGTCGTCTGGTCGGACAGATTGCCCTGCAGCATCATGAAATCGCCGCGACCGGCCGTCGACAGGATCCGCCTGACATGAGACAGGGACAGGCTCTGCGCCGATTCCGTCGTCGTGACGATGGCATTCTCACCGCCTGGCAGCCGGAAGATGATCGAGACATCGCTCGACGCCCCTTCCATTTCGATCAGTTCGCTCCGAAGCGGCTCGTCCGCGAGGTAATGGCGTATCATATCGGCCCTCGCATCCCTGCCGACGGGCGCCACCAGCGTTGTCGGCACGCCGCAGCGGGCCATGACGACCGCCTGGTTCGTGCCCTTGCCGCCGAGATCGCTTCCGCCGGCATTGCCGAGGATGGAAGCGCCGATGACGGGAAGTTCGGAGACGGCGATGGTTTCGTCGATGGCGACGTTACCGACTATGTAGGCGCGCATGCATCCGCTTTCGCAAGGTGAAGCTAAAGATAAGACGCATCGTGAAAATCGATCTCGAGCTGCATCGCCCGGCCGAAGATCGCGCTGAGCCGCGCTTTTTCATCCTCTTCCAGCGTTTCTCCTGCCATGTCGAGTTCATTCTTCAACCATTGCGCCTGGGCGGCAAAATTCGGATCGACATGCAGGTCGACCCATTCCTTCAAGAGCGGATTGCTGATCGGGCGGTTAGCTGCTTCCTTCGACCAAGTCCAGTACATCCACTCGGCCGCAAACATCGCCGCGACCGTATCGAGGAAGCCGCCCTGGCGGGCGATTTCCAACATGCCGGCGCGAAAGGCCTCGACCTCGGCGATGCCGGTGTCGAAGGACGAGGGATCGATGCCGCAGCTGGCGAAGGTGCGCTCGAAATAGGTGATCTGCTCGTTGGCAAGCGCGTCGAGAACCGCGATCAGCCAGCGCTTCTGCGTCATCGTCTTGGCGGTCGCCGCCGCATAGGCAAAGATCGAAATGGCGCTGTCGACGAAGGCGCCTTCATAGACGAGATAACGCTCGAACGCCTCCTTGCTCAGCCTGTCATTTTTCACGTCCTCGACGAAGCGGTGGTTCAGCATCGCGCCAAGGACAGCGTCGTTCTCGCGCAGGATGCGGGCCGAAAGGCTCTCTGCCGCCATGCTCAGCCCTCCAGTCCCGGTTCGGCCGCCGCCCGGAAGGCGCGCACGCGCTCGACGTCGACCGGGTTCCACCAGACGCCGCCGTGCTTCAGCGAAGACGCAACGATGACGCCATTGGTGCGGCTCAGAATATCGACGATATTGTCCTTGTTGACGCCGGAGCCGACGAGCAGCGGCAGGTGCGTCGCCGCGCCGATTTCCTCGATCTCCTCCATCGTTGCCGAATTGCCGGTCCGCTGGCCGGTAGCGATGACGCCGTCGGCATCGAAGAAGGCGAGGTCGCGTGTCAGCTCCTGGATCGAGCGGTCGGCGACGATAGCGTGGCTGCCATGCTTGACGTGGCTGTCGGCAAAGACCTTGATATGCTCGGCCCTGAGCAGCGAGCGATAGCGCATGGCTTCGGCGGCCCTGCCCTCCATGAAACCTTCATTGGCGACATAGGCATTGGCCCACTGATTGACGCGGATGAATTTGGCCCCGCCTGCCATGGCGATGGCGAAGGCCGGGATCGGCGCATTGGCCAGCACGTTGACGCCAAGCGGAATGCCGGCTGCGCGCGCGATCCGATCGGTGACGACGGACATGAACCCCGTCGTCTCGGGGCCGATATCCTCGGGCTTCGAAAACGGCACATCGCCGTGATTTTCGATGATCAGCCCGTGCAGGCCGCCTTCCACGCAGGCTTCGGCGTCGCGCATGCACGCGTCGTAAATCGTATCCATCGCAGCCCCCCGGTAGCGCGGCGCACCCGGAAAGGCGGGGCAATGGATCATGCCGATCAAAACCTTGTCCCTGCCGAAGATATCCCTGATGGCGTTGGACGGCCTGTCCGAAATTTCCTGCATGTCATTCCCTTTCCAATTCCCGCCGCGTGCTGAAATCATGCCTGCTTTTCGGTGAGCCAGCCGAGGATGTTCTTCCAGAGCCGGCCATAACCTTCCCATTCGCAGAAAGCGGGCGAGAGCCAGTGCGGGCCGATATCCGACGTCCAGGCCGCCGTCCGCCCAGTGCCATGCGTACCGACGACGAGCAACGGATGGCCGCCCTGATCCTCGGGCAGACGTGCGACGATCTCGACGTCGGCCCGGTCGCGCACTTCAACCTCGTTGACGCCGAGAAGCACCGGCCATGCACCTTCGAGACCCCGCATCGTCGGATGCTCCGGCTTCACCACCTCGGCAACAGTTCCCTCGGGGATCTCGACGCGGTCGTCATAAGGCAGGCACGTGACGGGCAGCGTGTCTTCGACGGGGGTGCGACGCCAGCGCGCCTTGCCGTCGATGCCCTGGAAGGAGAAATAGCCGCCGACCATCAACAGGCCGCCACCCTTTTCCACCCATGCCTTCAGAAGCTTCAGCCGGTTCGGCACGGTGCGCGAATGCAGCCACACATCCGGCGGCAGCAGCAGCGAATTGGCACCGATATCGGAGAGGATGATGGCGTCATAGACGTCGAGCCCCGCCATATCGAAGGGGAATTTCTCCACTGCCTCGTGCGCCGGCATGTAGGTGAGCTCGAAGGCGCTGCCGGCGAGCGCCTTCACCAGCGGTTCGGCGCCGAGATGGAAGGTGACGCTGCCGAACTGGTCGAAGCCTTTGTAGTGCGTGGCGGAGCTGACCCAGCTCTCGCCGACAAGGAGGATTTTCTTGGTCATGGTCTGCGGTTACCTGTGATCGATTGAATTGATGGAGCTAAAGCACGTCGCGCAAAAGTGTGAAGCGGTTTTGCGATAACGACATGAGTAAAAACAAAGACCTAAAGCGCGACGCGCTTTAGCCCCCGGCATGAAAGACGCGGCGCGGATTGCTGCGCATCATCTCGTCGAGAACCGTCCTGTCGAGGCCGTGCCGCTGAAGACGGGGAAGAAAATGGCGAAGGATATAGGCGTAGCCATTGCCGCCGTAATGCGTCAGCATCATCTTCAGAAAGACGTCGTGCGACAGAAGAATCCGGTCGAGATATCCGGTCTCGACAAGACGCACGATCGCGCGCGCCGCCTCCTCGTCGCTCGGGCACTGCACCTGCTGGTCGGCATAGAAGAAGTCCATGCCGATCATGTCGTATTCGATGAAGGCGCCACGCTCCGCCAGCTCGCTCTGATAGGCAATGTCGTCATGCGATGGATTCATGTGGCAAAGCACGGTGTGGCGGAGATCCGCCCCCTCTTGCGCCACCACGTCGAGCACGCGGTGGCCGAGGCGGAACCAACCCGGCAGATGCACCATCAGGGGAAGCCCGGTCAGCACTTGCGCCCGGGCAGCGCCGCGCAGCGATTTTTCTTCCTCGGCGGTGAAATCCGAGGAGACGCCGATCTCGCCGATCAGGCCGATCCTGACGCCGGTGCCGTCGACGCCTTCCCTCGCCTCGCGGACGATCTCTAATGCGATGTCATCGACGCTCATTGCCGCGACGCCTTCCGGATGTGAGGATCCGAGGTAATAACCGGCCCCCATCACGATGTTGAGGCCGGACGCTTCGGAGATGCGCCGGAGCGCCAGCGGATCACGGCCGATGCCCTTGCAGGTCGGTTCCACCACGGTGCGCCCGCCCGCCGTGGCGAAGTCCTTGAGTTCGGCCACTGCCAGATGTTCGTCGTCGAGCGTGATATTGTGCTTGTTGACGAAGGGATCCTGCCTGAGTTCGCCGAGGATCTCCATGCAGACGAAGCTTTCGGCGAGATATTGCCGTTCCGGCGTCTTCGGCGCATGCCACCAGCAGCGGCAGTCGTTGAGGATATGCTCGTGCATCAGCGTCACGCCGAGTGCATCCGCCGAAACGGGGCCGGTAACGGTCATCACCTTGCCGGAGTGGACATGCGCTTCGGACAGGCTATCTGCTGTCTGTTCGCTCATCGCTTCATCCTTTCCTGCCCAGCCGGAAATGGAAATTGGCCGTGAAGATGCGCGTGTTCAGCCAGATGGCGACGAGGATGATGGCGCCGGTGACGATCTGGGTGAAGAACGGCGATATGTGCATCAGGATCAGGCCATTGCCGATGACGGCGATGGTCAGCGTGCCGAGCACGGTGCCGAGGATGGTGCCGCGTCCGCCCATCAGCGACGTTCCGCCGAGCACGACGGCGGCGATCACCTGCAGCTCGAAGCCGACGGCGGCATTGGATGAGCCGGAGCCGAGGCGAGCGGCGATCAGCAGGCCGGCGACGGCGCAGGCGATACCGGAGATGATATAGACCGAGGCGATGATCCATTTGGCGGGCATGCCGACACGCCGCGCCGCCTCCGCATTGGAGCCGACCGCCACGACCTGACGGCCATATTTGGTCGCGGTGATGACGACGTAACCGAGAATGGCGATGACGACGGCAATGACCGCCGGGATCGGGAAGCTGAGGATTTCGCCCCGACCGAGCGCGAAGAAGCCCGGTGCATCCTTGATCGGGATGGAATAGCCCTGGGTCAGATAGAGCGCCAGGCCGCGCAGGATCGAGAGGCCGGCGAGCGTGACGATAAAGGCCGGAATGCCCTGATAGGCGGTAAACCAGCCCTGAACCAGCCCCATGAAGCCGCCGAGCACGAGCATGCCGATGACGACCGACGGCCAGGGAACACCCATCGCCATGACGATCGCCGCGACCGCATTGACGAGGGCGACCTGCGAGCCGACCGACAGATCGATGCCGCCGGTGATGATGACGAAGGTCATGGCGATGGCGACAATCAGGATGGGAGCAGCCTGGCGCACGATGTTCAGGATATTGCCGAGCGTGAAGAAGGTTTCGCTGCCGATCGAGAAGAAGATCATGCAGGCCAGGAAGAAAATGGCGATCGACAGGACCTGTGCGTGTTCACCGAAGAAATCGGCGACGCGCGAGCCGTGGCCGCGTTCCGTATAAGCCGTCATTGTCTGGCTCCTTCACCGACGATCAGCCTGACGAGATCCTCGAGGTTGGTGCTGCCGATCTGCCGCTCGGCCACCTTCGTGCCCTCGTACATCACCGCGATGCGGTCGCAGACCCGGAAGAGGTCCTGCAGCCGGTGGGTGATGAGGATCACCGAAACGCCGTTCGCCTTGACGCGGTTGATCAGGGCCAGCACCGCTTCGACCTCCGCGACTGCAAGTGCTGACGTCGGCTCGTCCATGATCAGCACCTTCGGCTTGAACGAGGCGGCGCGCGCAATGGCGATCGCCTGGCGCTGCCCGCCGGAGAGCTGAGCGACCTTGCCGGTCAGCCTCGGGATGCGGATCTCAAGCGAATCCAGCATCTTGCGCGCTTCGGCCAACATCGTCCTGGTGTCGAGAAACGGCCCGCGGCTGAGTTCACGGCCGAGAAAGAGATTGCCGACGACATCGATATGATCGCAGAGACTGAGATCCTGGAACACCATTTCGATGTTACGCCCACGCGCATCCGCGGGGCCGGAGAAACGAACCTCTTCGCCTTCCATGGTGATTGTGCCGGCATCGGGAATGTAGGTTCCCGAGATGATTTTCGTCAGCGTCGATTTGCCGGCGGCGTTATCGCCGACGAGGCCCAGGCATTCGCCGGGGAAGATGTCGAGATCGACGCCGCGCAGGGCCTGGTGCGAGCCGAACGACTTGCGGATGCCGCGTAGCGAGATGCGCGGGTCGGATCGGGTGCCGCCGGAAGTTCCGGTTCCGGAGGGTGCGAGCCCTCCGGAAGCGGCGGCAGCGATGTCACGCTGTCCGCTTTCGATCATTTGAAGACGGCCCGGTACGGCTCGACATTCTCCTTTGTGACGATGGTGATCGGCACCGAGATCGTCTTGGTGACGGCTTCGCCGGCCGAGGCCTTGACGAGTGCGTCGACGGCGGCACCGCCCATTGCGGCCGGATCCTGCTGGACGACGGCGACGACGAAGCCGGCATCGATGCCGGCAATGGCTTCGGCAGTCAGATCCCAGCCGAACACCTTGATCTTATCCTGCTTGCCCTGGCTCTGGACGGCGGCGATCGCCCCCATCAAGGCCGGCTCGCCGGTGGCGTAGATCGCGGTCAGGTCAGGATTGGCGGTGATCAGGTTTTCAGCCGCCGCAAGGGCGTTGTCCTGGATGTTCTGCCCATCGACGACGCCGGCCATTTCAATGCCGTCGACGCCTTTCAGGGTCTTTTCAAAGCCCTCCTGGCGGATGTTCTGGATGAACGAGTTCAGCGCGCCGACAACGCCGAGCTTGGCTTTGCCGCCCATGTTCGCCTTGACGTAGTCGAGGAAGTATTTGCCCATATCGGCGCCGGCCGCGGCATTGTCGACGCCGATCTGTGCCTTCTGCGGGCCATCAGGCAGGATGGCATCGATGGCGACGACGGGAATGCCGGCATCGGCCGCCTGCTTGACCGCCGGCATGATACCATTGACGTCGATCGCCACGACCGCAAGGCCGGAGACCTTTTCCTGGACATAGGTTTCGATGGCGCTGTTCTGCGCCGTCGTCTCGTTGTTGGCGTTGAAGATCACCAGCTTGACGCCGGCGGCATCGGCCGCCTTCTGGGCGCCCTCATTCATCTGGTTGAAGAAAAGTGCCTGCTGGTTGATCTGCACCAGCGCGACGGTCTTCTTTTCCTGCGCCGCGGCGCTGGACAGGCCGATGAAGGTCAATGCCGTGAAGCCGGCGGCGGCGATCATCGTTCGTCTTGTCAAATTCAGTGTCATGTTCTCATCCTCTTTTGGTTTTTTGACGTTGCTGATTATTATTTCGCAGGCGGCGCAACGGAGTTCCGCACCACGATTTCGACAGGCAGGAGTTCTTCCGAGGCGGATGGTTTCCACTCGTGCCAATTGGTTTCCAGTAGCAGCTCCAGCGACCGCCGGCCGATCTGGCGCACCGGCTGACGGATGGCCGTCAGCGGCGGCGCAAAGAGATGAAGCGGACCGACATCGTCGAAGCCGATGACCGAGATGTCAGCAGGGATCGAGACGCCTTGGCTTCTGAAGACCTCGACCAGCCCGATGGCGATCTCGTCGGAGCTGGCGAAGATCGCCGTCGCCTTTCGGTTTCCGGAGAGATAGTCGAGCGCAGCCGCACGGCCGTATTCTATCGTATATTCGCCGGCATAACGATCGGCCCGGGCCTCGTCGCCATGCTGTTCCCTGAGCGCCTTCAGCAGGCCGTCATAACGCCTGCGGGCACTGATCATGCGCTCGTCGCCGCCGATGAACAGGACATGGCGATGGCCTTGTTCGGCCAGATGCTGGCCGGCGAGATAACCGCCCTGCTCATTGTCGCAGAACAGCTTCGGCGCCTTCGAATTGGGAATGTCCTCGTCGACGATGATGACCTTGCCGCTGCCGTTGATCAGCGCGGCAAGCGCGCCGTCGTCGGGATGGTTGGTGACGAAAATCAGGCCGTCGACGTGATTGCGCTCGATGAGCTGCAGATATTCGATCTCGCGTCCCGGCCGGTTGAGGGTGGCGTGCAATGAGACGGCGAGCTTCTTTTCATCGGCCGCCTGCTCGACGGCGGCGACGAGCGTTGCGAAGAAGGGATTGGCGATATCGGGCACGACGAGGCCGATCGTGTCCGAGCGGCCCCTGCTCAACCGGCGCGCATGCGGGTTCGGCCGGTAGTTCAGCGTCTTGATCGCATCCTCGATGCGCTTCTTGGTCTGAAAGGGAAGATCGAGACTTCCGTTGACGAAACGCGACACGGTGGTGACCGAGACGCTGGCAGCGGCGGCAACATCCTTCAGACTTGGCGTCGTTCCTCTGGCCATTGATGGACCTATTGTAAAGCGGTTTAGTAAAGCGCTTTACAAGACAATATCGATTGCTCGCCGTTGTCAACAGCGATGAATGTGCAGGATCTGTTTTTTTGCGAGACGATCGAAGCTCGACCGGCAGGATGTCAGCCGATCGTCGGGTCGAGCTTGTCGCGCAGCCAGTCTCCGGTGATGCTGATCGACAGCGTCGTCAGCATGATGACGAAGGACGGCGCCAGCATGATCCAGGGCGCGCGGGTCAGATATTCGCGTCCGTAGCCGACCATGTTACCGAGGCTGCTCATCGGCGGCTGCACGCCGAGGCCGAGGAAGGAAAGGCTGCTTTCCATCAGGATGATCTCTGGGAAAGTCAGCGTCATCGAGACGATCAGCGTCGAGGCGATGTTCGGCAGGATATGCTTGAGATAGACATGGGCCGGCTTGGCGCCGAGCTGCGTGACGGCGGCGGCATAACCCTGGCCGCTGGCGGCGATGGCAAGGCCGCGCGCAATGCGCGCATAGCGTTCCCAGCCGTAAAAACCCATCAGGCAGATGAGCAGCGGCAGCGAACTGCCGAAGAAGGCGAGCACGGCAAGTGCCATGATCAGGAAGGGCATGGCCGCCTGGAAATCGGCAAGCATGACGACGAGCTGCTCGACGACGCCACGGAAATAAGCGGCGAGAAAGCCAAGCGTCGTGCCGACGAAGGCCGAGATCAGCGTTGCCCCGAAAGCGATCAGCAGCGAGATGCGGATCGACACGATGAGGCGGGAGAGAACATCGCGGCCGAGTTCGTCGGTTCCGAGCCAATGCGCGGCATTGCCTGGCAGTGACAGCCGGTTCTTCAGGTCGAAGGCGGTGATATTGTAGGGCCGGATCCAGTCGGCCGCCAGCGCGATCAGGATCACGACGGCGATCCAGGCAAAACCGATCATTACGAAAACGGGCACACCGCGCTTCTTCGTTGCGCGCACTTCGTGGATGACGGTCGCCGGTTGAGCAGAGATATTTGTCATGGTTCCGCTCCTTAATGCCTTGCCTGGTTGCTGCGCAGACGCGGGTCGAGATAGCCGTAAAGGATATCGACGACGAAATTCGAAAACACCATGGTCGCTGCCACCAGCAACAGGATGCACTGGACGACGGCGAGATCGCGGTTTGAGACGGCGACGACGAGAAGCCGGCCGACGCCTGGCCAGGAGAACAGCGATTCCACCACGACGGCGCCGGCGATCAGCGTGCCGACCATGAAGCCGGCGATCGTCACGATCGGGATCGCCGCATTCGGTAGCGCATGGCGCCAGACGACGTTTCGCCAGGCAGTGCCCTTGGCGCTGGCGGTGCGGATATAGGGCTGGCCAAGCACCTCGATCATCGCGCTTCGGGCAAAGCGGGCAAGAATGCCGGCACCGCCGATGCTCATGGTGATGATCGGCAAAATGGCATGCATCCAGCTGTCCTGGCCGCCCGATGGCAGCAGGCCGAGCGTGACGGAGAAGATCAGCACCAGCACGAGGCCGAGCACGAAGCTCGGCATGGTGAAGCCGACCACCGCGCTCGCCATGACGGCGCGGTCGGTCGAGCTGTCGCGGTGGAGGGCGGCGTAGACGCCGGCCGGAATGCCGATCACCAGCTTAAGGATGAGGGCCGGGATCGTCAGCTCCAGCGTTGCCGGAATGCGGTCGAGCACGAGCTGGATCGCCGATTGGCCGTCGCGCATCGAGATACCGAGATCCCCGCGGGCGATCGCCCCGAAATAACGCAGATACTGCACCCAGATCGGCTGATCGAGACCCCAGGCGGTGCGGAAGGCGCGGATTGCCTCCGGCGGCGCTTCCGGACCCATGATCGTCAAGGCCGGGTCGCCGGAAAGACGCAGGACGACGAAGGCGAAGGTGACCACCAGCACGATGGTCATCAGTGCGCGGAACGCTCTTATCAGGAAGAAACGGATCATGGCTCAGCTCTCCATGAGCGTTGATGCGGGTGCGGGCGCAACGAGGTGGCAGGCAGCTCTCCGGCCCGCCTCGACGGTGACGAGTTCAGGCGTCTCGATGCGACAGCGCTCGACCGCATGGCCGCAGCGGGGATGAAAGGCGCAGCCGGCAGGCCGGGCAGCGGGGTTCGGCGGTTCTCCCTGCAGGATGATACGGTCGCGCAGCGCCGTGCCGGGAACCGGAACGCTGGAGACCAGTGCCTGCGTATAGGGATGCAACGGGCTGCGGAAAATATCCTCCGAAGCTGCTTCCTCGACGATCCGGCCGAGATACATCACCGCGACTCGATCGGCGATGTTGCGTACGACCTTCAGGTCATGGCTGATGAAGGCCATGGCGATGCCGCGCTTTTCCTGCAGGTCGCGCAACAGGTTGATCACCTGCGCCTGGATGGAGACGTCGAGAGCCGAGACCGGTTCGTCGCAGACCAGAAGCTCCGGATTGGTGGCGATGGCGCGCGCTATGACGACGCGCTGGCGCTGGCCGCCCGAAAGCTCGTGCGGATAACGCTCCGCCTGATCGCGGCGAAGACCGACGGCGACGAGCAGTTCGTCGACACGTTCGCGCCGCCCCTCCTGGCTTCCGACGGCATGGATGGCAAGCGGTTCGCCGATCTGAGCGCCGATCGAGATACGCCGGTCAAGGGCTGCCAGCGGATCCTGGAAGACGAGCTGCATGCGCGCCCTCAGGCTACGCCAGCGCGGCGTTCTGAGTGCCGGCATCGCCTCGCCGTCGAAGCGGACGCTGCCTTCGGTCGGAGTTTCGAGCCCGAGCAGTAGCCGGCCCACCGTCGATTTTCCTGAGCCGGATTCACCGACGATGCCGAGCGTCGTCTTCGGTGCGACCGACAGCGAAACGCCGTCGACCGCCCGGACATGGCTCGGCTTTCCGAAGGCGCCGCGGCGCATCGTATAGGTCTTGACGAGGTCGGTCGCTTCGATCAGCTGATGTTCGCTCATGCCCATGCCACTCCCTGCTGGACCTTCATGAGGTTCGGCTTCGATGCGGTGGCGCCGTCACTGAGCGGATGGAAGCAGGCGGTTGCGCGGTCGTCGTCAAGTGCGACGAGCGGCGGCACCTTGTTATGACAGAGTTCCGAGGCATGGCCGCAACGCGGCGCGAAGGCACAGCCGCCGGGCATGCGGCCGGGTTGCGGCACGGTGCCTGGGATTGGTACCAGCTGGTCGCGGCCGGCATCGATACGCGGAATGGCATCGAATAGCCCGCGCGTATAGGGATGGCGCGGCGACCGGAACAGTGATTCCGTCGGGCATTTCTCGACGATGTTGCCGGCATACATGACGCAGACGCGCTCGCAGATCTGCGACACCGCACCGAGATCATGACTGATGAAGACGATCGCCATGCCGGTTTCCTCGCGGATCGAAATCAGCAGATCGAGGATCTGCGCCTGGATCGTCGCGTCCAGCGCCGTCGTCGGCTCATCGGCGATCAGCAGATCAGGATTGCCGGCGAGCGCCATGGCGATCATCAGCCGCTGGTTCTGGCCACCGGAAAATTCATGCGGAAAATTGTCGAAACGGCGCACGGCGTCGGGAATGCCGACCATTTCCATCAGGCGGACGGCCTCGTTGCGGGCGGCCCTGCCGGTCAGGCTCCGATGCAACTCGACGGCCTCGGCGATCTGCCGGCCGGCACGGATGACCGGGTTGAGCGAGCTCGACGGATCCTGGAAGATCATCGCGATGCGGCCGCCGCGAATGCTTTCGAGCTTCGTGCGCGACGCGCCGATCAGCTGATCGCTGCCGAGACGCACGCTGCCTGAGACGGAAGCCTTTCCAGGCAGGAGCCCGAGTGCCGCCAGCCAGGTGACCGACTTGCCACAACCGGATTCGCCGACGAGACCCACTGCCTCGCCTTTCTGGATCGCCAGATCGACGCCGTGCAGGACTTCGACGCCGCTGAAAGCGACCTTCAAATTGGAAATTTCGACCAATGGCATTTCAGCCTCTCCTTCTTGCATTACCGCCGGCCGCCAGATCCGAACGAGAGCATGATGTCGTCTGAAAACCGCTCACACCTTTCGGCATCATGCTCGCGCCTGTCGGGCTTGCCTGGTTTCCGGATGGCCGGTGTACCAAATGGCAGCGAGCCGGAGTTTCCCCCGGCTCGCTGATGTCGTCCGATCTTGATCAGGACCAGTTGCCCTGGCGGAAGTCCATGGCGAAGGCCGATGCGGCCTTCCAATTGATCGACTTCGACTTGGCGGTGAAGACGGCGTTCTGGTGGAGAACGGTATAGGCAGGGTCTTCGCGCTCGCAGATCTGCAGCATGCGGGCGAAAGCGTCATGGCGCTTGGCGCGATCGGTGCTGGTCTCGAGGAAGGTCGACAGCGTATTCATCTCGGCGTTGGTCCATTCGCCGACCTGCTGCTGCTGGCCGTTCGGTCCGTGCTGGGCGACGATCGAGGAAACCGGATCGGGGAAGCTTGCGGAGTTCGACCAGTCGCGGACGGCGCGCGTCGGCGTCTTTTCGAGGATCTGCTGCCAGTTTTCCTTCATTTCAATCTGCACGTTGAGGCCGACCTGCGCCCACATTTCGACGAGGATCTGCGCCGTCGGGGTCTGGTTGGTATAGTAGTTGTTCAGCAGGCGATACGGGATCGGATCGCCCTTGTAATTGGCTTCCTTGAGGAGCTGGCGGGCAAGATCCGGATTGTACTCCGGCACGGTCCAATCCTTGACCAGCATGTCGCCGTAGAAATCCCACTGCAGGCCGGCCGGAACGCGCGTGCGGCCCGCCCAGAGCGAGTCGACGATTGCCTGGCGGTCGATGGCATGCGTGAAGGCACGGCGAACCAGCCGGTTGCCGAGCTGGGCATGGGTCTTGTCGAACACAGTCAGGCGGTGGTTGGTGATGATGCCGCCCTGGACTTCGAAGGCAGCGTTCTTTTCGATGCCTTCGATCTGGTCCGGAGGGATGTCGCTGGCCAGGTGATATTCGCCGGACAGCAGGCCGTTGACGCGCGAGGCGACTTCCGGAACTTCGACGAAGCGGATCTGCTTCACCGGAGGACGGCCGCCCCAATATTCGTCATGCGCTTCGTAGATCAGATAGGTATCCGGCTTGAATTCGGCGACGCGGTAGGGACCGGTCGTGATCGGCGCGCGGGCCCAGTCGAGATAGCTCTTTGCCTCATCCCAGCTGCGGCGGTTGGCGATGGCGCTGGCGGCAACGGAGATGCGGCCTTCCATCGTCACGTCAGGCGAACCGTTGACGAAGCGGACGGTGTATTTGTCGACGATTTCGATGCCGAGCAGGGCCGGCCAGATTCGGCGGGCGACGGCCGGAATTTCGACCGGCAGTTCCTTGCTTTCACGGCCGAGCGGGTTCTTTTCGGTGACGAAGATCGTCTTGCCGGTGCTCGGCTGCGTATCGCCGAACATGCGTTCCTTGCTGAAGGAGAAGGCGACGTCTTCAGCCGTCATCTCGTCGCCATTGTGGAATTTGACGCCCTGGCGCAGTTTCAGCTCGACGGTCTTGTCGTCGATACGGCGCCATTCGGTGGCGAGCGACGGAACGGCCGAGAGGTTGCCGAGCCAGTCGAGGCCGATCAGGCTTTCCCAGAGCGACGAATTGAAGATGCGCTGGCCGACATTCGACTGTTCGCGCAACGTATCCAGCGTGTTCGAGTTCGAGATCTTCTGGACGGCGATGGTGATCGAAGGACGGTTGTCGGCCTGGGCGATGGAAAAGCGCGGCAGGATCAGCGAGCTGGCGACGCCGGTGGCGAGGCCGAGAGCACCGCGACGGGTGAAGGTGACCATGGGAATATCTCCTTGGGTTCTCTGGTAAGTCGGATCAATGGCTGCGTTCGATCAGGCCTTCGGGACCGGAGCGATAATGGGTCAGGGTTCTGTCGGCATGTTTCAGGCGCCAGGAGAGCGCCTTCTGCGCATAGTCCCGCACGAGCGCGGCATAGGCCAGATCGTCGGCGAGATTGGTGAATTCGTTCGGATCGTGCTGCAGATCGAAGAACAGCGGTGGCAGCGCTGCGAAATGAACGTATTTGTATCGCTCGTCCTGGATGACGCAGAGGCTGCAATCATTCATGCCGAGGCCGAGGAAACTCTGCGGCTCGGAATAGAAGACGTCGCGGAAGTCGTATTCGTAGTGCAATTCGGTGCGCCAATCCTGCGGTCGGCCCTCGCTGAGGAAGGGCAGCAGCGACAGCCCGTTGCAGGCGTGCGGGATCTCTCCGCCGAGCCAATCGAGAATGGTCGGCATCACGTCGATGCTCTCGGTGAAACCGCTTTCAATCGCGCCGGCGCGGGCATTTTCGCCGGCATTCTTGATGACGAGCGGGATGCGGAAGCTCGGATCGTTGTAGCCGATCTTGCCGAGCAGGTGATGATCGCCGAGCTGCTCGCCGTGGTCGCTGGTGAAGATGATCAGCGTATCGTCCCACTGTCCGGTCTCATCGAGATAGTTAAAGACCCGGCCAAGGCAATCGTCGACCTCGGTAATCAGGCCGCAATAGGTCGCGCGCATCTGGCGCAGTTCCGCTTCGTCGAGCGTCGCACCGGACCCTTCTGCGCCCTGGAAGAAGGAGCCGCGGCGGATGCTGTCGACATAGAATTTCATCAACGGATGTTGTGCAGCCTCGGTGTCCGGGTTGGCTGCGCGGATCGGCGCCGGCATGTCTTCCGGCCGGTATATGGCATGATAGGGAGCAGAGGCGACAAAGGGCGGATGCGGCCGGTAATAACCGAGATGCAGGAAGAAGGGCTTGCCGTCGCGGCCCTTGAGATAGGTCAGCGCCCGCTCGGTGAAGAAGGTCGAGTCCGAAAATTCCTTCGGAATGCGTGACGGACGGTCGGTGGCGCCGGCAACGGCGCCCTCGCCCTCGGGCAGCCAGATATCAGGACGATGCTCCGGCAGCTCGAAGCCGTTCTGTGCCACCCAGCCAAAATAGCCCTCCATATTGGGCTCGAAGGCGCCGACCGGATGGAAGCCGTCCATCATGTCGCCGAGCACCCTGAAGCGCGGATCGTTCGGCGAAGTGGTGCGCGGATCCGGCACCGTCGTCGTATAGCCGATCAGCGCCGGATCGTAGCCGACGCCGCGCAACGCCTTGCCGAGGTTGAGGTGGCGCTGGTCGAGCGGCACCGTGTTCTGCACGGCGCGATGGTTCATCAGGTAGAGGCCGGTGAGCAGGCTCGCACGGGCCGGGCCGCAGGGAACGCAGGTCGTCACATGGTTCCTGAAGGTCACGCCCTCGCGACAGAGCCGGTCGAGATTGGGTGTCTTCAGGAAATCGTTTTTCCCGTCGGCACGCAGAACGTGCGGAACGAAATCGGCTCGCCATTGGTCAACGACGATGAGTAGAACGTTTTTCTTTCGCATGGAGCCCCCACTTGTGCGGGGCTGTTTGAACCGCGATTATTGCAGCGCGATGACCACTTTTTCAAAGTTCCATGACATTGAACGGATCGTGGGTTTCTTCGCTTTTATTCCAGAAGCGTCATGCAATTGTAATATTCACGACACACTCATCGCGCGCGCGTGACCTGACCGCGGCACGCACTGTCCGTTTTGCCGTTCTTTGAGAACCTGAGGCGTGCTTCCCTCGGCAAGATCATGGACGCGAGAGACGTCTCCTACGATCAGACGACGGCTGCTCTGCCGGATCGGTGCTCGACTGAGTCTATACCAAGTGATCCGTCGACGCGTCGAAGAGATGGATCTGGGTCGGATCGATCGAAAGTCCGATCATGTCTCCTGCCTTGACCCTGTCGCGCCGCGTCTCGACGATCGTCAGTTCCGGCTGGGTCTCCGCGACGATGAAGGTCGAGGAACCGGTCGATTCGACGAAGGCGATCGGCACATCGAAACTGCCATGCCCGGGCTCGACGACGCCGATATGTTCGGGCCGGATGCCGGCGATGAGCTTACGCCCGGGTTCGATGGCGCGTGATATCGCAAGCGTCTGTTTCACCGCGCCGAAATCCAGGATCAGGCTCTTTCCGTCTTCCGCGGCGATCGCGGGGATGAAATTCATGGCCGGCGAACCGATGAAGCCGGCAACGAACCGGTTCGCCGGCCGGTCGTAGAGGTCCAGCGGCGCGCCCTGCTGTTCGATGACGCCGTCGCGCATCACCACCACATGGTCGGCCATCGTCATTGCTTCGACCTGGTCGTGCGTGACGTAGACGAAGGTGGCGTGCAGTCGGTCGTGCAGCGACCGGATTTCCTTGCGCATGTGGACGCGCAGCGCAGCATCGAGATTGGACAGCGGCTCGTCGAACAGGAAGGCCTTGGGGTGGCGGATGATGGCGCGGCTCATGGCGACGCGCTGGCGCTGACCGCCGGAAAGCTCGCGCGGATAGCGCTTCAGGAGATGGGAAAGACCTGTCGTCGCCGCCACGTCCTCGGCGGCCTTCTTGGCCTCCGCCTTGGCGATGCCGCGGATGCGAAGGCTGTAAGTCAGGTTTTCCTCGACCGTCATGTGCGGATAAAGGGCATAGGACTGGAACACCATGGCGACATCGCGCTTGCGCGGCGGCACGCCGTTCATCAGCTCGCCGGCAATCCTGAGATCGCCCGACGAAATGCTTTCGAGGCCGGCAAGCGAGCGCAGCAGCGTGGACTTGCCGCAGCCCGACGGGCCGACGAGCGCGACGAAAGTGCCCTTGGCGATCGAAAGGTCGATATTCTTCAGGGCGTGGAAGGCGCCGTAATATTTGTTGACGCCCCTGAGCTCGATCTGTGTGGTCATTTGAGGGCTCCAGAGGTGAGGCCGGATACGATGCGGCGCTGCAAGAGAACGAAGATGGCAAGGATCGGCGTCACATACATCGTGGCGTAGGCCATGATGTTGTTCCACTCGTTGGTGTTCGGCCCCATGAAGGAATTGAGGCCGACGCTTGCCGGCTGAAGGTCAACCGCCTGGATCATCGACTTCGAATAGACGAATTCGCCGAAGGCCTGCATGAAGATCAGGATGGCGCTGACCAGGATGCCGTTGCGGGCGAGCGGCAGCACGATGTTGAAGAAGGCGCCGACGCGCGAATTGCCATCTACCAGGGCCGCCTCCTCCAGTTCCTGGGGAACGCTCATGAAGGTGGCGCGCACCAGAATGACGAAGAAGGGCATGCTCTTTGCCGCGACCGCGATGATGACGGCAATGCGTGGATAATTCAGCATGCCAATCTGCGAAAAGCCGACGAAGATCGGCGTGATCATCAGCGAGGCCGGCAGGACCTGCAGCATGAGGATGAGAAAGAGACCGATATCCACCCAGACATTGCGGTATCTGGCGAGCACATAGGCGCAGCCGACGCCAAGCAGGGTGATGAGCGCCATGGAGCCGAGAGCGATGACCAGCGAGTTCCAGAGATAGCGGCCCATATCCCGGCTTTCCCAGACATAGGCATAGGTGCCCCATTGCGGTGCAGTCGGCCAGAAGCTCGGCGGCGTCGCGAACATCTCCGAGCCGCTTTTCAGCGCGGTGATGTACATCCAGTAGAGCGGGAACAGATAGATCGCCGCCATGACGACCGATATGGCGAGCATCAGGCGGTCGCGGTTCGTCGTAATCATCCGCGCACCTCGTGGCGTGTGGACCGGACATAGACGACGGACGCGAACATGACGAAGACGATCATGATGACGGAGATCGTTGCGCCCTTGGCGAAGTCGTATTGGCGGAAGGAGAGATCCCAGGCCCAGTATTGCGTGACGTTCGATGAATTGTTCGGCCCGCCCGACGTGATCGCGGCGAAAAGATCGAATTGCTGCAAGGTGAAGATCAGGCCAAGTGCGATGATGGCGCCGATGGTCGAGCGCATCATCGGCAGCGTGATCGTCCAGAAGCGCTGCCAGACATTGGCGCCGTCGAGTTCGGCGGCCTCGTAGAGATCGGCGGGAATGCCGGCAAGGCCGACGGAGAGCAGGATCATGTTGAACGAGGTGCCGAGCCAGACATTGGCGATGATGACGGCATAGAGCGAATAATGCGGGTCCGAGCGCCAGAAAATGTTGCCCGAGATGATGCCGCTTTCCTTCAGGATGAAATTCAGCACGCCGAAATCGCCCGACAGAATCCAGTTCCAGATGGCGCCGACGACGAGGCCGGGCATCACCCAGGAGACGAGGAACAGGCCGCGCATCCATGAGGCGCCGGGAAAATTGACCCAGAAGAACAGCGCCAGGCCGAAGCCGATCAGGAACTGGCCGGCGATGGAGCCGACGACGAAGATGACGGTGTTGTAGAGGATCGGCAGCGTCTCCGGCTGCGCGAAGAGGTCGGTATAATTCTTGAAGCCGACGAAGGGACGCGAGAAGGTCCCGAGGCTGAACATGTCGACCTCCTGGAAACTCATCACGACATTGTAGATCAGCGGCAGCCCCGCCATCAGGAACAGAAAGCCGAGCGGGAAAGCGACCAGCACGATATCGAAACCGCGGCCGTCCCTGACGCTCATCAGGATCCTCTTCATGGGTCCTCCGATACTCCGAACGGGGCCGCCTGGCGCATGATGCGGAAGACGGCCCCTGCCGGGAGGAAATGATGGGATGAACCGAGGCTCATCCGGTTAAAAGACGCTTTGCTTCCGGTTCCTCTTCTCCCCGCTGGGGAGAAGAGGGAGCAAACGGCGGCCCCCGGCCCTTCGCTTTGGGCACAGGGCGTTCGTCGCTGCAATCGATTCACTGGATCGATTGCTTCGGTTGCGCCGAAACGTTCTTCACCCAAGCACAGCCTTGATCTTGTCCGCGGCCTGGTCGAGCGCGTCCTTCGGGCTCATCTGGCCGGTGAGTGCTGCCTGGATAGCGTCCTGGATCGCCTTGGAGATCTTCGGCCATTGCGGATGCGGGCCGCGCGGCTTGGCGTATTTCAGCTGTTCGAGGAAGACCTTGAGGGCGGCGTCCTTCAGCGGTTGGCCGGTCTCGGGGATCGAGATGTCGGAACGGGCCGGGAGCTGGCCGAAGTTCTTGAACATCTTGTCGTCCTGCGAAGCGAAATATTCGAGCGCCTTGAAGGCTTCGGCCGGATGTTTGCTGGTGGCGAAGATCGCCCAGTTGAAGTCACCCATGGCCGAGGAGCGTTCAGCCCCTTCCTTGGGAACCGGGAGCAGAGTGACGCCCCAGTCGAACTTCGCTTCCTGCGTCATGCGGTCGAGCTCCCATGGACCCGAGATCGCCATGGCAGCATTGCCGGAATTGAAGGTGCCGGTCGAATCCCACTGGCCGCGCGTCAGCGTATCGGGAGAAGCGAGCTTCTCGTCCATGATCGTCTTCCAGACCTCGAGCGCCTTCACCGCGCCTTCGGCATTGATGTGCTCATAACTGCCGCCGCCCATCTGAGCCCAGGGAAGGAACTGGAAGGTGCCTTCCTCGTTGGCCTTGGCCGAGAAGGCGAGACCGTAGACGTTCTTGGCGGGGTCGGTCAGCTTGCGCGCGTCCTCGACCAGCTCGTCCCAGGTCTGCGGCGGCTTCGCCGGATCGAGGCCCTTGGCCTTGAACATGTCCTTGTTGTAGTAAAGCGCGATCGTGTTGGTCGCCTTCGGCACCCCAAAATACTTGCCATCCCACTCGACCGATTTCAGCGGCCCCGGAAAGTAGTTCTCCGGCTTGATGACGGTCGACTTGGCGATCATGTCAGTGAGATCGAGGAAGGCGCCGCGCGACGAAAACAGCGCATGCTCCGGGTTGTCGACAGCGATGATATCGGGCGCCTGACCGGTCGCATAGGCGCGCATGGCCTCGGTGACGACGTCGTCGAACTGGATCAGCCGGTATTCGATCTTGATGCCGTTGTTCTGGGCGTTGAACTCCTTGACGAGGTTCGGCGCCGGCTGGGTGTCTTTGTCCAGCGACCAGAGCGTCAGCGTGACGTCCTCGGCCTTGGCCGAAAGACCGAATAGCGAGACGCCTGCAAGCGCGAGAGCGCCCAGAATTGCATATTTGCGGATAGCCATGGTTCTCCTCCTTTGTGGTTATCCCCGTTTCCGGCAATTCCTCCTTGCCGGAAACGATATCATCAGATGGGATCGACGACGAATTCGCCGCCCCGGGCATGCTTGAGGTGGTTCAGCGCATAGACCTGGCCGGTCATTTCAAGCGCGTCGCGATAGACCGGGTCGTGCCAGCCTTCGATGTCGATCGAGCCGGACCAGCCGGCAACGCGCAGCTCGGAAATGATGTCGGTCCAGTTGCTGTCGCCGAAGCCCGGCGTGCGCATGAAGACGAATTTCTCCTTGCCGAAAATACCGTGTTCCTTGATGACCTCCCAGCGGATGGTCGCGTCCTTGCCGTGGACGTGGAAGAACTTATGCGCCCATTTGCGGATCTGCGGCAAAGGGTCGATCAGATAGACCATCTGATGGCACGGCTCCCACTCCAGCCCGATATTATCGTCCGGCGTCTCGTTGAACATCAGTTCCCAGGCGTCGGGACTATGCGCGATATTCCAGTCGCCGCTTGCCCAGTTGCCGTCCATGGCGCAATTCTCGAAAGCAATCTTGACGCCCTTGTCGGCCGCCCGCTTGGCAAGCTCGCTCCAGATCTGCTTGTAGCGAGGCAGGCTGTCGGTCAGCGGCTTGCCGCGGATGCGGCCGGTGAAGCCGGCAACGCAGGTGGCGCCGAAATGATGGGCATTGTCGATACAATGCTTCCAGCCCTCCAGCGTCTCGAGGTCGATTGCGGTCTCTTCCAGCGGATTGCCGAACATGCCAAGCGTCGAGATGGTGATGTCGCGGTCGCCGATCGCATCGAGGCAGCGCTTGCCGAGTTCGGCGAGATCCTGCCCCTTGGTCGTCTGCCAGAAGAAGGGTTCGAAGCTTTCGAAGCCCATGCCGGCGATCTCGCCGATGCGGGTAGCGGCATCGCCCTTGTTGCCGCTGACCATGGTGCCGATTCGAATGGATTTTGCAGGGTTGCTCACGTCACGTCTTCCTATGCTGAAATTTCGACGCGCCTGCCCGTCTTGGCGCTTTCGATCGCGCCGAAGACCATGGCAAGGCTTCTGATATTGTCGGAATTGACCGTCTCGGGCCGTTTGCCGGTGCCGATCGCCGCGATGAAGTCGGCGATGACGCTGGCGTGGCCATGGGTTTCCTCGTCATGTTCCGGACCGGGAACGTTTACGGCAGCGGTACCATGCAAAAGGCCGGGCTCTTCGCCGGCAACAGTCGCCTTGAAACTCTCCTCGCCATCCCAGGTGAGCATCCCCTTCGAGCCGACGAGACGCCACTGGCTTTCCCAGCTAGTCCGCTCGCCCTCAGCGCACCAGGAGCCGCGGTAGGTGAAGACGATGTCGTCGGAAAATTCGAAGATGGCGTTGGCTGTAGCGCCGTGCCGGTACCACGAACCCTTCGGATTGCGCTCGACGCAATAGACGGCGAGCGGCTTCCGGTCGGCGACGTAGCGCGCCGCATCAAAGGTGTGGATCGCCATGTCGAGAAGCAGGACGTTGTCCATCTCTTCGCGGAAACCGCCGAAATGCGGCGCCAGGAAGAAGTCGCAATGGATGCCGGTGAGTTCGCCGATCGCGCCGCTTTCGACGAAGCGACGCAAGCGCCTGACGCCTGATATGAAGCGGCGGTTCTGGATGACGGCATGGATGCGGCCGGTCTCGGCGGCTAGGCCGACCAGAGCGGCGCCCTCGGCAAGCGAGGCCGCCATCGGCTTTTCGCTGAGCACGTGGCAGCCGGCCTTGAGTGCCGTCGAAACGACGTCGTAGCGCGCAGCCGGAATGACGATGTCGAAGACCAGGTCGGCCTTTGTGGCCGCGATGACGTCGGACAGGTCCGAACCGATGACGGCGCCATCAAGGCCGAACTCCGCAGCAAGCTTTTCGGCCGTCTCGCGGCTCAGGTCGACAAGGCCGACGATCGTGATGGAATCGGCCAGCAGAGGGTTGGAAGCGATGGCTCGCAACCAACCTTTGGACATAGCTCCGCACCCGCACAGAATGGCACTGAATTTCACGATTTCCTCCAGGGGAACGGTGCCAACTCTCCTCGTGACACGCACTCCGTAAACGTTTACGACTGTATGCGGAAACATTTTGCGGTGTCAATAGACGCCAAATGGGAAATTACAGGCCCAGATCCGGACGGATCTGAATTATAGAAATGGAGCATGATGTCGTCCGAAAACCGCGCACACTTTTCGGCATCATGCTCCGGGGAAAATCGTCAGCGATGAAGGGGATTCGCCAGCTTGCCGAACACTTGAATATCTCGATCGGCACGGTCTCCCGCGCGCTGAACGGCAAGCTCGATGTCAATGAGGAAACGCGCCGGCGGGTGCTGGCGGCGGCCAAGGAACTCGGCTACGTCGCCAACCAGTCTGGGCGGAGCCTGAGGCAGGGGGAGACGAAGGTCATCGGGTTGATGATCGAATCCAGCAAGGAGACGGTCGAGAACGCCGACAACTTCTTCCTCGGCGTCACCAGCGGCCTGCAGAGCGTCTTTGCCCGCCACAAGCTCGACCTCCTCATGTTGCCCTGCCCGAGCGACGAGGACCCGCACGAATATCTGAAGCGGATGGTGGCGCGGCGCATCGTCGATGCGATGATCATCTCGGACACGCAGCGCGTCGACCGGCGCATCGACTTTCTATCGCGGGCGAAGATCCCCTTCGTCGCGCTCGGCCGCAGCCTTTCGGCCAGCAATTTCCCCTGGATCGATCTCGATTTCGAGGGCGTGGCCGAGCATGCCGTCGAGCGGTTGATCGCGCTGGGACATCGCCGGATTGCGATCACTGCGCCGTCGAGTGAGGCCAATCTCGGCTATCTCTTTATCGAAAGCTATTGCCGCGCGCTCGAGCGGCACGATATTCCCTTCGACCCCTCGCTCGTCATCCGCGTCAAGTCGAGCGAACAGGGCGGCTATCAGGCGGCTCATGAGCTGCTGCTGCTCGAAGAGCGGCCGACGGCGGTGATCCTGATCTACGAGCTGATGGCGATCGGCCTTTATCGCCGTCTGATGGAATCGGGCGTCATGCCCGGCCGCGACCTTGCGGTGATCGGCTTCCGCGACGCTCCGCGCGCACGGTTTCTGCAGCCGTCGCTGAGCTGCTTCCGCATCTCGCTCTTCGATCTCGGCGTCGATCTGGGCCGGATGCTTCTCGCCAACATGCCGGCTTATCGAGATTTCTATCCGAACGAGGGCCGCAACATCGTCTGGCCCCTCGAACTGATGCCCGGCGAAAGCGATGCGTTCGATGTTGGGGCCATGGTCTGAAGGTGGCAGGTTGGATATAGTCCCGGCTTGATGGAGAGTGGATGGTTTCGATGAAAATGTCCTTCATGACCGGCGCAGCCTTCAACCGGAATCCGAGCAAGGCGAAGAAGGAAGCGAGCGAGCGGCCGGTGGTGATCACTGATCGCGGCGAAGCAGCCTATGTCCTTGTCAGCTATGCCGAATTTCAGATGAACTGGACACCGAAGACGCTGTTTGAGGCATTGCGCGATCCCTCCGTTGATGAGAGGGAATTGGAACACGCGCAGCTGGGCTTCGACAACAGGACCGTCGAATTCTGAAGGCTACTTGTATCGTCTTGCCGCGCGGGGACTGCCCGCAGCGTCCTACGCACCGGCCGGAAAAAACCGGTTCTCCGGCCGCGGCAATCCGAGATGCTCGCGCAGCGTCGTGCCCTCGTATTCGCTGCGGAACAGGCCCCGGCGCTGCAATTCGGGAACCAGCCGTTCGGTGACGTCGGTGAGACCCTGCGGCAGATAGGGGAAGACGACGTTGAAACCGTCCGAGCCTTCCTCGTCCAGCCAGCGTTCCATGTCGTCGGCGATACTTGCCGGCGTGCCGACGAAGGCGAGGCCAGCATAACCGCCGTAGCGCTGTGCCAGCTGCCGCACCGTCAGATTTTCTTCGGCGGCAAGCTTCAGCACCTGGGCGCGGCCGGTCTTGCTGGCATTGGTGTCGGGAATATCGGCCGGCAGCGGGGCGTCGGGATCGAAGTCCGAAGCGTCATGGCCGAGTGCGATCGAAAGCGAAGCGATGGCGCTGTCGTAATGCACCAGACTGTCGAGCGTGGCGCGTTTGGCTCGTGCCTCGTCGATGCTGTCGCCGACGATGATAAAGGCGGCGGGCAGGATCTTCAGATGGTCGCGGTTGCGGCCGATGGCTTCCATGCGGGCTTTGATATCGGCATAGAGCGCCTTGCCGGCGGCCAGATCGCGCGGCGAACAGAAGACCATCTCGGCGGTCTCGGCGGCAAGCTGACGGCCGGGGTCCGACTGGCCGGCTTGGACGATGACAGGCCAACCCTGCGGCGGCCGGGCGATATTGAGGGGTCCGCGGACGCTCAGTTCCTCGCCCTTGTGGCCGAGCACATGCATCTTCTCCGGATCGAAGAACAGGCCGCTTTCACGGTCGCGGATGAAGGCATCGTCGGCGAAACTATCCCAGAGCCCGGTTACCACATCATAGAATTCCCGGGCGCGATGATAGCGTTCGCCATGCTCCATATGTTCGTCTAGGCCGAAATTGAGCGCGGCATCGGGGTTCGATGTCGTGACGATGTTCCAGCCAGCGCGGCCGCCGCTGATATGATCGAGCGAGGCGAAACGCCGGGCGATGTGATAGGGCTCGTCGAAAGTGGTGGAAGCGGTGGCGACAAGGCCGATACGCTCCGTCACCGCTGCCAGCGCCGAGAGCAGCGTGAAGGGCTCGAAGGAGGTCACAGTGTGGCTGCGCCTCAGCGCCTCGACCGGCATGTTGAGCACGGCAAGATGATCGGCCATGAAGAAGGCGTCGAATTTCGCCCGCTCCAACGCCTGCGCGAAGGACTTCAGATGGGCGAAATTGAAGTTGGCGTCGGGATAAGAACCGGGATAGCGCCAGGCGCCGGTATGCAGGCTGACGGGACGCATGAAGGCGCCGAGGCGCAACTGCCGTGGGGTCATGACTTTCCTCATGGATCGGGCAAGGCGGCCGCCTGCCCCGCATTGGGCGTTCTGTCTGAAGCCGCTGCAGCGACGCATCGGATATCGGTTACGTAGGAACTCGACGAATTCAAATCGAGGCCGGCTCCGCTAATTTCTGGTAGCGATTTCGGCGCTTTTTCAGCCACGTTTTCGCAGAACCGCCCGACTGAGACACTAATCGCGGCAGCCAGAAGCCGATAAGCAAACACTTTTCATTTTCCATCGCATCTATAGAATTTGTGCTCTTATGTCGGCGCTTAATTTCTTTCACCGATAGGCTCGTCAGAATTGGAGACATCGATGAACACCGTGCTGAGGCAAGCAGATCAGATCCGGCCCGTAGCCGACCGTATCGGCAGCGATGATGAGGCGATCGCCACCGCCCGCAGACTGGCGGCGCAATTTGCCGCACGCGCAGCCGAGCGCGACGCTGACCGGATCCTGCCGTTTACCGAACTGGATCTTCTCGCCCAGTCCGGCCTTCTGGCGATCACCGTGCCAGCGCAATATGGCGGGCTCGATGTCTCCAACGCCGTGCTTGCCGAGATCACCGCGATCCTGTCTGAGGCGGACGGTTCGATCGGCCAGATTCCGCAGAACCATTTCTATATTCTCGAGGCGCTCAGAACCGACGGCGGCGAGGAGCAGCAGCGTTATTTCTTCGGCCGGGTGCTGGCCGGCGATCGTTTCGGCAATGCGCTTTCCGAGCGCGGTACGAAGACGGTCGGCCACTACAACACGCGCATCACCCGCGACGGTCCGGGTTACCGGATCAACGGCCGTAAATTCTATTCGACCGGCGTCCTCTTCGCCGACTGGATTACCATCTTCGCGCTCGATCCGGAGGATCGGCTGACCATGGCCTTCGTGCCGAAGGGCACCGAAGGCGTCGAGATCGTCGACGACTGGGACGGCTTCGGCCAGCGCACCACCGGCAGCGGTACGACCATCCTCGACAATGTCTATGTCAGCGCCGATTCCGTGGTCTTCCATCACAAGGGTTTCGAGCGGCCGACGACGATCGGCTCGGTCGGCCAGATCATCCATGCCGGCGTTGATCTCGGTATCGCACGGGCGGCCTTTGCCGAAACGCTTGAGTTCGTCAGGACGAAATCGCGCCCCTGGATGGACAGCGGCCTTGAGCGTGCCTCAGACGATCCGCTGACGATCGCCAAGGTCGGCCAGATCGCCATTCGCCTGGAAGCTGCAACGGCTCTGGTGGAGCGCGCCGGCCATAAGGTCGATGCTGCGCAGGTCGAGACGACGGAGGAAAAGGTGATCGCGGCGACGCTGGCGGTTGCCGCCGCCAAGGTGCTGACGACCGAAGTGGCGATCGAGGCCTCGAACACGCTTTTCGAGCTTGCCGGAACTTCGTCGGTGCAGGCTGGCCTCAACCTCGACCGCCACTGGCGCAATGCCCGCACCCATACGCTGCACGATCCCGTGCGTTGGAAATATCACGTCGTCGGCAACTACCATTTGAACGGCGTAGCGCCGCCGAAGAACGGCGCGCTCTGAAATCTCCCCGTCTTCCAACCGAAAACCCCACCGCCGGTGCCGGCAGTGGGGTTTTTGCTTTCGGTGAAAGATAGCCGCCTCAGCTATAGAGGCTGACCTCCGGTATCTTGTCGTTCAGCACGAATTCACCGACTTCCTTCGCCTTGTAGAAGACAGGATCGTGCAGCGTGTGAGTGCGGACATTGCGCCAGAACCGGTCGAAACGGTATTTGTCGGCCGTCGAGCGCGCGCCCGTCAGCTCGAAGACGCGCGAGGTGATGTCGAGCGAGACATGGGTGGCGTGGACCTTGGCGGCATAGGCTTCCGCCGCTGCTGCGCCGCGCTCGCGCTCGGTGACGTCGCGGCCGCGGGCAAGACCCGCCTGCACGGCGGCTGCGGCATTGTCGGCAAGGGCCGCCGATGCTTTCAGCGCGGCAGTGAATTCGCCGACGCGTTCGAGGATATAAGGATCATCCGCCGCCCGCTCGACACCGGAGGTTATCCACGGCCGGGTCGTGTTGCGGACGTAATCGACGGCGGCATGCAGCGCGCCCTCCGCGGTGCCGAGATAAAAGTTGACGAAGACCAGTTGGATGAACGGCGTGTTGAAGGTCGACAGCACCGGCGGCGCCACATCAGGTGCAGCGGGCGCGCCGACGAAATCCTCCTCGTAGACGGGGAAGTCGCGGAACTCGACGCTGCCGCTGTCGGACAGGCGCTGACCGATATTGTCCCAGTCGTCATTGGCGACGTAACCTTGACGATTGGTCGGCACGGCGAAACCGGCGATCTTGTCGTCGAGCGTCGCATTGGCATTGATATAGTCGGAGACCCGCGCCGCCGTGGAGAAGGACTTGCGTCCGTTCAGCACATAGCCGTTGCCGCGACGGGTAAGCACCAGCCCGGGATCGCGCGGATTGACGGCCGCCCCCCAATAGAGGTTCCTGGCGACCGTATCGCTGCCCAGCGCATGGGCGCGCGCCGCATCGAGGGCCCAATAGATGTACTGGCTGTTGACATAGTGGTAGCCGAGCAGCTGGCCGATCGAGCTCTCGCCCCGGGCGAGAATGCGCACCAGCCTCAGCCCGTCGACCCAATCGAGGCCACCGCCGCCGATTTGCGTGGGATGCAGCGCATTGAGCAGCCCGGCATTCTTCAATTTGACGATCTCGGCGAGCGGCGGACGGCCTTCGCGGTCGAGGTCTGCGGCACGCCGCGACAGGTCGGCAGAGATCTCCTCGGCACGGGCAAAGAGGTCTTCGCGCGTCGGGTTGCGGCTGGCCGCGAAGATGACATTGGATTGGCTCATGGGCGGAACTCCAATTCTCCAAAAAGATGATCCGGCGGGAGCCGCACGCTTCCGCCGGAAGGATCGAAGTGCGTGGTCTCAGAACAGCTTGTCCGGGATCCAGCTGGCGGTCGCCGCATCGCTCGTGCTGAAGGCCGGGATCTTTTCGGCCAGTTCCTCGATCGTCTTGACGCCGGCTGCACGCAGGCTTTCCTGCGTCAGAAGCGTTGGCTTCACGGTGATTTGGTGGGGAACCGTCTGCCCGGCGATTTCGAGTGCTGCGGCGCGAATGGAGACGGCGCCGACGACGGCGGGATTGGTCGCGACGGTCGCGACCCAAGGGCTGCCTTCCTCGGTGATTTCCTGGATATCGGCCGTCGAGACGTCGGCCGAATAGATCTTGAGCTTGCTTGCTATGCCGAGATCGTTGGCAGCCAGCTTCACGCCGCGAGCGAATTCGTCATAGGGGGCGAAGACGACCGATATATCGGGATTGGCAGTGAGCACGGCCTTCGCTTGATCGGCAGTCGAAGTCGCCGTCGTGTCGCTGACATTGCCGAAGCGAGCCTTTTCGACCACGCCCTTATTGTCCGACTTGAACTTGTCCCAGACCTCGTTGCGGCGGTCGAGCGGCGCAAAGCCCGCGACATAGACATAGCCGGCGTTGAAGTTGTTGCCGTTGTCCTTCACCACCTGTTCGAGCGCCAGTGACGCGAGTTCGTGATCGCTCTGCTCCACCTGCGGAATCTTGGGGTTGTTGAGGTTGACGTCGAAGGCCACGACCTTGATGCCCTTGTCGAGCGCCTGCTGCACGACGTCGCCGAGCGATTCCGGTAGGCCGTGATCGATGACGATGCCGGAGACGCCGAGATTGATCGCCTGGAGGATCTGTTCGCGCTGCTCGGCGGCATCCTGCCGGCCGGGGAAGATGCGCAGGTCGATATCCAGCGCCTTGGCCTGGGCTTCAGCCCCTGCCTGGTAGGCCTGGAAGAAATCGCCGGCCGAGATGTAGCTGATCAGCGCTACTTTGACGCCGCCTTTGTCGAAAGGGGCAGGAGCACCGGACAGACCGTCGGCTTTTGCGCCTTGAATGAAAATGAACGGAATGACGGCGGCAGACAGTGCGAGCCGTGCGAGGGATTTCATCGTCGCGTTCCTTCTAGCAAATCGCGGGGCGTCGTCTGACAGGTCTGGCAGCCCCTGCGACGCGTCGGATTATTAGATATAATCTCTATGTTTTTAGTAGAGTAAATGATCCGATTTTATGGGCTGTGGGAGATTCTTTGTTTCCCGAGGGCAGTTCGCCGGGGAAAGCCGTGCCTGGAGTTCGACCGCCCGGACAGGGCACACTCCGGCTTCGATTACAGTCCCGGACCTTTGTCGATGCCGCTTCTTCACATTGAAAATATCACCCGCAGCTTCGGGTCGACGCGGGCGCTTGCCGGCGCTGATTTTTCTATGGAGCGCGGCGAGATCGTGGCTCTGATGGGCGCAAACGGCGCGGGCAAATCGACGCTGGTCAAGATCCTTTCCGGCGTGCTTCCGGCCGATGGCGGCATGGTCAGCCTCGATGGCCGCGCCTTTGCGCCGCGCAGCCCGGCCGAAGCGGCAAGGGCTGGTGTCGTCACGGTGCATCAATCGACGGATCTCGTCGGCGCGGCCGGTGTGACCGTTGCCGATGCCCTGCTGCTCAACCGGTTTGCCGATAGCAGCACACCCTTCTTCGTCTCGCGCGCCGGCATCCGCCGTGCCGCCCAGTCCATGCTCGATGCCGCCGGCTTCACCCTGCCGCTGGACCGCGATTTCGGTGACCTCGCCAGCGCCGATCGGCAACTTGTGGCGATCGCTCGCGCGCTTGCCAACCGCGCCGACCTCCTCATCCTCGACGAGCCGACGGCGAGCCTTTCCGGAGAGGAAAGTCGCCGCCTCTTCGATATTCTGCTGAAGCTTCGTAAGCGGGGCCTGGCGATCCTCTATATCTCGCATCGTACCGCCGACCTCGAAGCCATCGCCGACCGCGCGCTCGTCATGCGCGGCGGCCGCGTCGTCGGCACCTTCGCGCGGCCGATCGATTTTTCGAGCGCCGTCGAGACGATGATCGGCCGCAGACTGGATGCGGCTCGGCCGGATGCGCGGCCTGCGACCGGACCAGTGATTTTCGAGATGCGCGATATCAGACTGCTCACTGGGGCTGCCTCCTTCGATCTGTCATTGCATGAGGGCGAGGTGGTGGCGGTGACCGGTGTGCTTGGCGCCGGCAAGAGCCGGCTGCTATCGGCAATCTTCGGGGTAACTGCGCTTGCAGGCGGTGCGATGTTCCTCGGCGGTCGGCCCTACCGGCCGAAAGGTCCGGCCGAAGCGATTGCATCAGGCGTGGCGATGGCGGCCGAAGACCGTCATCGTTCCTCGCTGATGCCACCGGTATGGCCCGGCCATTCGCTATCGGCGACGATCAGCCTGCCGCATCTTGGCAAATGGTATCCGCGCGGTTTCCTTGTCGGCGGCCGCGAGCGACGCGAAGCCGAGCAGGCGATCTCCCGTCTCGGCATCAAGGCCACAGGCCCGCTCGCCTCGGTCTGGTCGCTGTCCGGCGGCAACCAGCAGAAGGCGGTGATCGCCCGCTGGGAGGCGGAACCGAGCCGTTTGCTGCTGCTCGACGAACCCTTCCAGGGTGTCGACGTCGGCGCCCGGCATGACATCATCCGGGCAATCCGCGCGCGCAGAGACCGGGCGACGCTGATTGCGACCTCCGACCCGGAGGAGGCCTATGAGGTGGCCGACCGCATCCTCGTCATCGACCGCCACGAGTTGAGGCCCGCGGCAGACGGAATTGCCACTCCTTCCGCTATTCAGGGAATATCCGCATGACGACGATCGATGACGACACTCTTCCACAGACAAGCGCCCGGCCAAAGGCATCGCCGCAAGCCGATAGCGGTCTTCTTGCAGCACTCGGGGCGTTCCTCCGGGCAGGCGCGGTGTTCATCCTGTTGGCACTGCTCGTCGTCGGTTTCACCATCGCCGAGCCCGCTTTCATCAATATCGCCAATCTGATGAGCATCCTGCAGGCGGTGTCCGTCGTCGCCATTCTCGGCGCAGGCGTCACCGTCACGCTGGCTGTCGGCGGTTTCGACCTGTCGATCGGCGCAGTCGCCGCATCGAGCGTGATGGCGGCGAGTTATGCGATGATCGTCTGGGGCCTTGATGCCTATGCGACGGTGCCGCTGGTGCTCGCCTTCGGCGCTCTGGTCGGTCTCGTCAACGCCTTCCTCATCGTCCGCTTGAAGGTGCCGGATCTCCTGGCGACGCTGGCGATGATGTTTTTGCTTTCCGGCCTGCAACTGATCCCGACCGCCGGCCGGTCGATTTCGGCCGGCCTCACCCTGCCCGACGGATCGAAGGCGGCTGGCGCCTACGATCCGGCCTTTTTGCTGATCGGCCGCTACAGCATCCTCGGCACTCTGCCCGTTTCCGTCGTGCTGATGGCGGCGGTCGCCATCGGGCTCTTCATCCTCACCGAGCGCACCCGCATCGGTCGGCTGCTGTTTGCGACCGGCGGCAACGAGGTCGCCACCCGGCTTGCCGGCGCCTCGACGGTGCGGCTGAAGACGCTCGCCTATGTCCTATCGGGCACGCTGGCATCGCTCGGCGGCATTGTCATCGCCGCCCGCGTCGGGCGCGGCGACATTTCCTCCGGCGGTTCGCTGCTGATGGATTCGGTCGCTGCCGCGTTGATCGGCTTTGCCGTCTTCAACCTGCGCCGCCCAAACGTGCTCGGCACCATTGCCGGCGCCGTCTTCGTCGGTGTGCTGCTCAATGGCCTCACCATGCTGAACGCCCCTTATTACACACAGGATTTCGTCAAGGGCGCCGTGCTCGTCGGCGCGTTGGCGCTGACCTACGGCCTCGGCCGCAGCAATCCCTAATTCCAAGGAAGAAAACATGACCCGCGAAATCAGACTGAACGCCTTCGACATGAATTGCGTCGGACACCAGTCGCCGGGGCTCTGGCGCCATCCGCGCGACAAGTCCTCAACCTACAAGGATCTCGACTACTGGGTGCATCTGGCAAAGACGCTGGAGCGAGGCAGGTTCGACGGGCTGTTCATCGCCGACGTGCTCGGCGTCTACGATGTGCTGAACGGCAATGTCGATGCTGCACTTCGCCATTCGGCGCAGGTGCCGGTCAATGATCCGCTGCAGCTGATCCCAACCATGGCCTACGAGACCGAGCATCTCGGCTTTGGCCTGACGGCGTCGCTCTCCTTCGAGCACCCCTACACCTTCGCCCGCCGCATATCGACGATCGACCATCTGACCAAGGGGCGTGTCGGCTGGAATATCGTCACCTCCTACCTCAACAGCGGTGCGCTCAATATCGGCCAGCCGGCGCAGACGAAGCATGATGACCGCTACGACCTCGCCGAGGAATATCTCGAGGTTTGCTACAAACTCTGGGAGGGAAGCTGGGAGGATGGCGCCGTCGTCCGCGACCGCGAAAGCGGTATCTTCACCCATCCTGACAAGGTCCACCCGATCCGCCATTCCGGCAAGCATTTCAACGTGCCCGGCATTCACTTGAGCGAACCCTCGCCGCAGCGCACGCCAGTGCTCTACCAGGCCGGCGCCTCCAGCCGCGGCAAGGATTTCGCCGGCGCCCATGCCGAGTGCATCTTCGTCGCATCCCCGTCGAAGCCTGTGCTGAAGCGTTACGTCGCCAATGTCCGCGAGGCGGCCGAACGCGTCGGCCGCAACCCGCGCGAAATCCTTGCCTTCAATCTGCAGACCGTGATCCTCGGCGAAACGGACGCGGAGGCACAGCGGAAGTTCAACGAATACCGCAAATACGCCTCCTTCGAGGGAGCGCTGACGCTGATTTCCGGTTGGACCGGCATCGATTTCGGTCAGTTCGGGCCGGACGAGGTACTGCGCCACCGCCATACCAATGCAGTGCAATCGGCCGTCGAGACCTTCACCACCATCGATCCCACCAAGGAATGGACGGTGCGCGAAATGGCCGACTGGGTCGGCATCGGCGGTTTCGGCCCTGTGTTCGTTGGTTCGCCGCAGACGGTCGCCGACCTGATGCAGGAATGGATCGAGGATACCGATGTCGACGGCTTCAACCTGGCCTATGCCGTGACGCCCGAAAGTTTCGAGGATGCCGTCGATCTGCTGGTGCCGGAACTGCAAAAGCGCGGCGTCTACAAGACCGATTACGCCAAGGGAACGTTGCGGGAAAAGCTTGGTGGCAAGGGACCGCGTCTCGTCGCTCCGCATCCGGGTGCTGCTTACCGCAACCTCGCGGGAGAACCGGTCAGGCTTGCCGCCGGCGGCTGATCGGCACGGCTTGCTCAGGCGAATGCGCACAGGGCAGAAAAATATCTCGCCCGGCTTGCGCATTTGAATTTAATATCCGTCGCAATGATCTTTTCGCCGTGAATATAGTCTGGCGAATTGTTCACCGATCAGGAGGGGTCATGACCGTATCATCTATCTCGCGGCGCACGCTGATGAAGGGCACTGCCCTACTGCTTGCCTCGACGGCGCTCGCCCGGCAGGCGCTCGCGCAGACCGCGTCCGGCGGCGGCCGACTGATCGTTGCGGCCGATTCCGAGCCGAAGAACCTCAACCCTGCCATCGTCGCCTCGAACGGCGTCTTCTTCGTCGCCAGCAAGGTGATCGAGCCGCTCGCCGAAGCGTCGTTCGACGGCAAGGACGGGCTTTCACCGCGCCTTGCGACCTCCTGGGAGGGCTCGGATGACGGCCTCTCGGTCACCTTCAAGCTGCGCGACGGCGTCACCTGGCACGATGGCAAGCCGTTCACCTCGGTCGATGTCGCCTTCTCCGCGCTTAACATCTGGAAGCCGCTGCAGAATCTCGGCCGCCTGGTCTTCGCCAATCTCGAAGCCGTCGATACGCCCGATGATTACACCGCCATCTTCCGCTTCTCCAAGCCGACGCCGTTCCAGCTGATCCGCAACGCCCTGCCTGTTGTCACTAGCGTCGTCGCCAAGCATATTTTCGACGGCACCGATATCGCCACCAACCCTGCCAACAACACGCTGATCGGCACCGGTCCGTTCAAATTCGCCGAACACAAGCCCGGCGAATATTACCGGCTGACGCGCAATGAGAATTACTGGGGCAAGGAGCAGCCGAAACTCGACGAGATCATCTTCCGGGTGCTGCCCGATCGCGAGTCGGCGGGTGCAGCACTCGAAGCCGAGGAAATCCAGCTTGCCGCCTTCTCAGCTGTGCCGCTGGCCGATCTCGACCGTATCTCCAAGGTCGCCGGTATCAAAGTGATCTCGAAGGGCTATGAGGCCCTGACCTACCAACTCGTCGTCGAGATCAATCATCGCCGCAAGGAATTGGCCGATCTCAGGGTGCGGCAGGCGATCGCCCAGGCGATCGACAAGAAATTCGTGGTCGATACGATCTTCCTCGGTTACGCCGCCGCTTCGACCGGGCCGGTGCCGAAGAATGCACCGCAGTTCTATACACCCGATGTCGCGACCTATGCGTTCGACCCTGCGGCCGCCAACGATATCCTCGACAAGGCAGGATACAGCCAAGGGACTGACGGCAACCGCTATACCCTGAAGCTTCGCCCCGCACCCTATTTCAACGAGACCCGGCAGTTCGGCGATTACCTTCGCCAGGCGCTCGCGGTGATCGGCATCAATGCGGAAATCGTCAATGCCGATGCGGCCGCGCACCAGAAGGCAGTCTATACCGACCACGACTTCGATCTCGCCGTCGGTCCGCCGGTCTTCCGCGGTGATCCGGCGATCTCCACCACCATTCTCGTCCAGTCCGGGACGCCAGCCGGCGTGCCCTTCTCCAATCAGGGCGGCTACGTCAATCCGGAGGTCGACAAGATCATCAAACAGGCCTCCGAGACCGTCGACACGGCGTCGCGCACCGATCTCTATCGCAAGTTCCAGCAGCTCGTCGCAGCCGATCTGCCGCTGATCAACGTCGCGGAATGGGGTTTCATCACCGTCGCGCGCGACAGCGTGCTCAGCGTTGCGGATAATCCGCGTTGGGCTGTCTCGAACTGGGGCGATACGGCGCTACAATCGTGATAGGATCGGCGGCAATTCTCTTCCAGAGGCCCTGTCCGGCGTGAGACGTGCTATCATCCTCCTGAGGCGCAGGGCGATCAGCAGCATTCCGGTGCTGCTGATCGTGGTGATCTTCACCTTTTTCCTGCTTGAATCCGCCTCGGGCGATGCCGTCGACGCCTATCTTGGCTCGATCGGCGGCGGCGATGCCGCACTTAGGCAGTCGCTGCGCGAGAGCTACGGCCTCGACCAATCGATGTTCGCGCGCCTCTGGCTCTATCTTTCCTCACTCGCACGCTTCGATCTCGGCTGGTCGGTCGCCTTCGGCCGGCCGGCCGGTGCGCTCATTGCCGAACGCCTGCCCAATACGCTGCTCCTGATGGGCAGCGCGACGGCGCTATCCTTCGGCCTCGGCTCGGCGCTCGGCATCCTTGCCGGGGCGCGGCCGGGCGGTCTGCGGGATCGGCTGCTGTCGATCGGCTCGCTGATCGTCTATGCCATTCCGAGCTTCTGGCTCGGCCTAGTGCTGAGCATCGCCTTTTCGGTGAAGCTGCGCTGGTTTCCGATCGCCGGCGTCGCGACGATCGCTTCCGGCAAGACAGGATTTTCGCGCGCGCTCGATATCGCCGATCATCTCGTTCTGCCGGTCGGCGCTCTGGCGTTGATCTATCTCGCCTTGTTTCTGCGGGTGATGCGCAGCGGCATGGCCGAGGCCTGGAAGCTCGATTTCGTGCTCTTCGCCCGCGCCAAGGGTCTGTCGCGCAGCCGGATCGTGCTGCGCCATGTCGCGCGCAACGCGCTGTTGCCGCTCGTCACCATGCTCGGACTGCAATCGGCGGCCATGCTCGGCGGCAGCGTGGTGATCGAGAGCATCTTTGCGATCCCGGGCTTCGGGCGGCTGGCGCAGGAGGCGGTCAACGGCCGTGACGCGCCGTTGTTGATGGGCATCATCGTCACCAGCGCCGTCCTGGTCATCTCGGTCAATTTCCTCGTCGATCTCGTCTATGCCGCACTCGACCCGCGCATCGGCGCTTCGGAGGGCGGCGTATGAGCTGGCTGCGGCGACTGTTGCGCACGCCGGAAGGTGTGGCCGGACTTGCGATCCTTCTCGTCCTGCTTTTAGCCGGGCTGCTCGCTCCCGTCATTTCGCCGGGCGATCCGCTGAAAATTGCCGGCCGCGCCCTGCTGGCGCCGTTCGTCGATCCGGCTTTTCCGCTTGGCACCGACCGTCTCGGCCGCGACGTCCTGGCGGGCCTGCTCTATGGTGCCAGAACCTCGCTTGCCGTTGGCCTGGCGGCGGCGTTTGCGGCCATGGTGCTTGGGCTCTGCGTCGGCCTTGCGGCCGGTTTTGCCGGCGGGCTCGTCGACGAGGCGCTGATGCGGGTGGTCGACGCCTTCCAGATCGTGCCGGCTTTCCTGCTCGCCCTCGCTTTCGTCAGCACCATCGGCGTGTCGACGCCGGTTGTCGTCCTTGCCATCGCACTCGGCACTTGGGCCGATCCGGCGCGGCTGACGCGAGCGCAGGTGCTGGCGATCCGCGAGCAGGATTATGTCGCCTCGGCAAGGGTGATCGGCATGCATCCCGCCGAGATCGCCTTCCGCGAAATCCTGCCGAACGCATTGCCGCCGGTGCTGGCGCTTTCGGCCACCATCGTCGCCGGTGCGATCCTCACCGAGGCAGCGCTATCCTTCCTCGGCCTCGGCAATCCCAATATCGCCACCTGGGGTTCGATGATCGCCGAGGGCCGCAGCGTGTTGCGTTCGGCATCCTATCTCTCGGTCATACCGGGGGCGGCACTCGCCATCACCGTACTCGGCGTTCATCTCTTCAGCGAGGGTCTCGGCAAGGCGCTCGGCGATAACGGTGTGAGGGCGGCATGAGCGGCATCTTCTGCAGCCTGCGGCAGCTTTCAGTCACCTACGAGCGCGGCGCTGCTGCCGCACTCGACAGCGTCGATCTCGATATCGCCGCCGGCGAAAGGCTGGCGATCATCGGCGAAAGCGGCTCCGGCAAGAGCACGCTCGCCCGCGCGCTGGCCGGCCTGCTGCCGGAGGGAACGAAGGTCGGCGGCGAGATACTCTGGCCCGGCCTTGGCCATCCGCCCCGCCCAGGCCGCGATTTCGGCCTCGTCTTCCAGGATCCGGGCTCCAGCCTCAATCCCGTTTTGACGATCGGCGAACAGATCGCCGAGGGCGCCAGACGCCATCTCGGCCTAAGTTGGAAACAGGCCTATATCAGGGCCGAGGAATTGCTTGAGCGGGTGAGAATACCGCAGCCCGACAAGGCGATGCGGGCCTTTCCGCATCAGCTTTCCGGCGGCCAGCGCCAACGCGTGGCGATTGCGGCGGCGATTGCCGCGAGGCCTGCGCTGCTGATCGCCGACGAGGCGACCAGCGCGCTCGACGTCGTCGTCCAGGCCGAGATCGTCCGCCTGCTCGACGGGCTCGTACGCGAAGACGGCATGACGCTGCTCTTCATCACCCACGACATCGCGCTGGCCTCCGGCTTCGTCGACCGCATCGCCGTCTTCCGCAATGCGAGGCTGGTCGAGGCAGGCCCCGTCCGTTCGGTGCTTTCGGCGCCCAAGAGCGACTATACCGCCGCCCTGATCGCCAGCCATCGAGACCTCGCGACGCCGCCGCTGATCGTGGAGGTGCCGTCATGAACGACAGGCTGCTTTCCATCGAAAACCTGTCGAAAGGTTTTTCGTCGGCGGGACGCCGGATTGCCGCTCTCGATAATGTGTCGCTCACCATCGCGGCGGGGGAAACGCTCGGTCTCGTCGGCGCCTCCGGCAGTGGAAAATCGACGCTATCGCGCATCCTGCTGCGGCTTGTTGCTGCCGATGCCGGCTCGATCCGTTTCGAGGGAGAGGATTGGCTCGCGCTGAATGGCGCGCCTTTGCGCCGCCGGCGGGCGCGTATGCAGATGGTGTTTCAGGATCCGCTCGCCGCCTTCAATCCGGTGGCGAGCGTTGGTGCAGTGCTCGACGATCCGCTTCGCATCCATGGCGTCGCAAGAGACCGGCGCTCTGGGGAGATCGTCGATCTGCTCGAGCGTGTCGGCCTCACCGCAGATCATGCCGCCCGTCCGGTGCGGGCACTCTCCGGCGGCCAGCGGCAGCGTGTGGCGATTGCGCGGGCGATTGCGACGCGGCCCTCGTTGCTGGTGCTCGACGAGGCTGTGTCTGCCCTCGATGTGACCGTGCGCGGCAGGATCCTGGAGCTTCTGGTCGATCTGCAGAAAGAACAGGGCATTGCCTGTCTGTTCATTTCGCATGATCTTGCCGTGGTCCGCGCCGTCTCGCACCGCATCGCCGTTATGGATGGCGGGCGGATCGTCGAGATCGGCCCGGCAGCGGCGGTCGTTGCCACGCCGCAATCGGAGGCCGCCCGTGCGCTCGTTGCCGCCGTCCCCCGACTCGTCACCGATCCATCCTGAAGGAGCAGTAGTCATGTCCGATCTTGGTTGGAATCCCCTGCACGGCGTCCCCTCCTATCCCGCGGAGCGTTACGCCGTCCTTGCCGACAGGATCGGCGGCATATTGCGCAGCCGCAACGACATAGTGCTGGTGCAGGCCGAGGCGGTGGTGGCGCTGGAGGCGGCGGCCGTCAGTCTTGCGCGTCCCGGCCTGACAGCACTCAATATCATCACCAGCCCCTATGGCGGCTGGTTCGGGCAATGGCTGCGGCGGGGCGGTGCGACGGTCGCCGATATTGTCGCCGAGCCAGGCCTGCCGGTCGAGATCGAGGCGGTGGCAAAAGCGCTCGACGCCGGTCCTCACATCGATGTGCTGGCGCTGGTTCATGCCGAATCCGCAAGCGGCATTCTCAACCCCCTGCCCGAGATACTGGCGCTTGCCCGGGCTCGCAACATCGTCACCGTCGTCGATGCGGTCGCCTCGGTCGGCGGCCATCAGTTCGATGTCGGCGATCTCGGCATCGACATCGCGGTGATCGGGCCACAGAAGGCGCTCGGCGGCCCGGCCGGCGTGTCCGCACTTTCCGTCAGCGGCGGCGCCTGGGATCTGATCCTCAGAGACGGCGCCCCGCGCGATTCGATCTTGTCTTTGGCCGATCTGAAGAGCTGGATCGACGGCGGCCGCCGTAGCCTGCCGGGAACACCGGCGCCGCTGGAATTCTTCGCGCTGGAGACGGCGCTCGACCGCATCGAGGCCGAAGGCCTGGAGAATGTCGTCGCTCGCCACGCTCTGGCGGCATCGGCGACACGGGCAGGGCTTGCCGCACTCGGAGCCTCGGCCTGGGTACCGGCAGCAAAGGCTTCGAACCTGGTGACGGCGGTGCCGGTGCCGGAGGCGCTGGCGCCTGCCGCGCTGATCGCAACCGCCGGGCAGCTCGGGGTCGAGCTGAGCGAAGGCGTCGGAACCGCGCCAGCCCGCCTCGTGCGGCTGAACCATACTGGGCCGCGCGCTGCATTCCAGACGGTGCTCTCGAATGTCGTGGCGTATGGTGCGGCCCTCAGGCAGGCCGGCCATGCCGCGGATATCGCAGCCGCTTCGGAGGCGATGTCGGCGGCCTATAGCCGCTGATAGGATGTTCTCAGAGCCGGGAAGGCCTGTCGGCGACCACAAGGCCGCCAGCCCGACTTAAGCCCAGCCTGACGAAAACTTTCCGGCACCCGGATGAAAGCCGTACTCGGCCCTTGATAATCACGGCTCGTCAAGGCAGGAAAGTGGCATCGCGGAGACTTGGTGCAGATGACGAGATTGCTAGATGTGCAGGGCTTGGAGATTTCGCATAAGGGGCATCGCACCCGCTTGAAATGGCACCGGTTGCGCAAGCAGTTTGCCGATCCGCTGTTCTCAGCCGAAGTGATGGCGGAGGGCTTTGCGTCAGGCGCCTCGATGGAGCTCGATCTGCGCGTACGTGCCGACGGCGGTTTCGTCGTGCTGCACGACAAGGAACTCGAAGGCGAAACGACTGGTCATGGACCGGTCGCCGAAAAGAGCGTCAGTGACCTCAGCGATATCAGGATGCGAGAGGGCGACCGGCCGCTGATCCTCAGCGAGGATCTGGCTGCCATGATGCAATCGACACATCCAGCCGCATTGCTGCAATTCGACATGAAGGACGACTTTGAAGCGATCGGCGCCAGGGGCGTCGAGCATCTGGCCGCGCATTTTAGGGATATCGCCGCCTCGGTGATCGTCAGCGGCGACAGTCTCGACCTCATCGTCGCGGTCAAGGAGAAGCTTCCACATCTCCTGCGCGGCATCGATCCGACCGACAAGCTCTACGATATCAGGAAGGCCAACGGTTGGAAGGCGGTCGAGACGGAATTGCGTGCTGACCTGCGCGGCCCGACCGAACCGGACACGATCTACCTGCACTGGCCGCTGATCCTTGATGCCGCCAATGCGGGGCTGGATATGATCGCGCTCTGCAGGGACGAAGGCAAACGTGTCGATGCCTGGACTTTCACCCTGAAGGATCCGGAGGCTGGCTTCAGCGAAGAGGAATGGCAAAGCTTTTCGGCGCTGATGGCCCTGACGCCGGATCAGATCACCACCGACGAGGCGCCGGCGACCGAACGCGCCTGGCGCCGCCGCATGGCGGTTTAACCGGCGAGCGTTGGAGCATCATTTCGAAAGATGTGAGCCGCTTTCGATACTCTACTTATCGGCTTGTCGCATGTTTTGCGTAATTTGCATCATTTTAAGCTTCTGATGCTATGCATATCCAGCAGACAAATGTTGGTGTTCGATATGCAAGTTGTTGATACTAAAGCAATTGCGCAACAAGCACATTCCAGCTTGCAGGAAGCGTGGCATCTTGGGTGCACGGGCCGGTCGGTTGAGGCACTCACACTGGCCGGCGAAATTCTTGCCGATGCCAAGGCGCGGGGCGACGATCGGCTCGCCGCTCAATGCGACACCGACATTGCCTGGTACTGTTTTCAAATCGGCAAGGCCGAACTTGGACTGACGCATGTCCGCCGGGCGGTAGACTTCTGGAAATCAAACGAGGAACCCAAACAGGAATCCTATGCCCGGGCCTATTCCGGATGGTTGCTCTTGGAACTGGGCCTGCCCGAGGAAGCGATCGAAGAAGCCACCCGCGCGCTGGATCTGGCCGACAAGACCGCAGACTTGAAAGCGCAAAGCCTGGCGACCAACGTCATTGGAATTATCTTCTGGTACAACAAGCAGCCCGACCGGGCCATCTTGATGAGTGAGAGGTCCGTCGAACTCGCCAGATCGATCGGCAACAAGACCTACGAATGCTGGTGGCTCATCAATCTCGGCGGCGCTCATTCGGAAGGCGGATATATCGCGGAGGCGCTCGGCCAGCCGGGGGAAGGACGCCAGATGCTGGTGAGAGCGCTGGAACTGACCGAACAGGCGCTCGACATCGCAACCGAGACCGGCGATAGCTGGGCTGCTCGCATCTGTCTCGGCAATAAAGCCGAATTCCACAGCCACCTGGGCGAACATGACAAGGCGCTCCAGTGCATGGTCCGCTACCGGCTATTTCAAGAGAACAGCTATGTCAGGGACAGGCAGCAATATCTCTACACCTTGGGCCAGATCTACAACAATTCCGGAAAATTCGCGGAAGCCCTGTCGCCGCTGCTCGAGGCGGTGGAGCTGATCGACGACGGCGGCAGTTTCGATTCCTGTATCCAGATCTATCTCTATCTGTCGCAGGCCTATGAGGGGCTGGGACAGTTCGATCCGGCGCTGGCGGCCCATAAGAAATATCACCAAGCCTATTTGCGCAATAGCGCCGAAAGAACCCAGCAGCGCGCACGTCTCGCCGAAATCTACTATGAAACCAGGCGGTTCAAGGAAGTTGCCGAAACGGAGACGAAGCGCGCAGAAACGCTGGAGGCCTCCTATCAGAAATTGCAGGAGCAAACCGATATCCTTGCCAGTGCCGTCTATCTGGACACGCTGACCGGGCTCTATAACCGCAAATATCTCGACAGCCGCTTTAAGGAGCTGACGTCTGAGAAGCGTCCATATTCCATCGCGATGCTGGATGTCGACCACTTCAAGTCGATCAACGACAACTTCTCTCACATGATCGGCGACCGGGTCCTGAGTACCATTGGAGCCATATTGCGCAGCCAGTTGCGAATTACCGATCAGGCAGTTCGCTTTGGCGGCGAGGAATTCGTCGTCCTGCTCGCCGGCGCCCCCCGAGGCGCCGCCGATGTCTGCGAAAAGCTGCGTTCGGCCATTGAACAGTGGGACTGGTTCGAGATCTGCAACGGGCTGCACGTCACGATCAGCATCGGTGTTGCCGGTACCCTGTCTGCCAAGTCTCCGAACGAGATTTTGGCGATCGCCGATCAGAATCTCTACACAGCGAAAAAGAGCGGCCGCAATCGCGTTGTTGGGTAACGCTCGCAGTTTCGCCAATCAGGCGGATCGCGTCTCTGGGAAGGTGTATCTATAGCCCCTCGATGTCGAGGATGAACGCGAATTCGCCGGCAAGCCCCGGCGAGTAAGAGATGACGGGTCCGCCCTGCGCAAGCAGCCTGTCGACCGGCGGCATCGCCACCACAGCGCCGGCCTCTTCGGCAATCAGCGCGCCGGCGAGCATGTCCCAGGCATTGAGGTGGCGTTCGTAATAGAGATCGGCGGCACCCTCGGCGACGCGAACGAGGTCGATGGCGGCAGCACCCATGCGGCGATAATCCATGCCGCGTTCGTGGAGCCGCCGCGAGAGCGCGAGGTAATCGTCGAAGCTCGTCTTGCGGGAATGGCCGAGAATGACAAGCGCATTGGCCGGATCGACGGTCGCAGCCGCATGCACCGGAAGACCGTCCTTGAAGGCGCCGCCGCCGCGGACGGCGTGAAAGACTTTGTCTCCGGCGGCGTCGTAGACCACGCCGATCTCCACCTTGCCGCCGACGACGAAGGCGATCGAGACGCCCCAGTGCCGGAAGCCTCTGATGTAGTTGGTCGTGCCGTCGATCGGATCGACAACCCAGGTGCCGCCCTCGCCCGATCGTCCGCCGCTTTCTTCGCCCATGAAAGTATCATCCGGAAAGCGCGAGAGCAGCCCCTCGCGGATCGCCTGCTCGGCCCTCCTGTCGGCGATGGTGACGAAATCCTGCAGTCCCTTGTTCTCGACGGCAAGCGCGCCGAGCTCAGACTCGTGCCGAAACCGGGCCGTTTCCCGCCCGACCTCGAGGGCAACGGTGATGGCGACCTCCGCCCGTGCGCGGATGGCAGCGGCGTCGAATGCGGAGTTCATCAGGCGGTCCTTCTTTTGATCAGTGTCACCGGCGTAAATTCGACACGCGCCGTCAGGTCCGGTTCAGCCATCCGGCTCATCAGCAGGTCGATCGTCTTTTCGGCCTGAACGTCGCAGGGTTGACGGATGGTCGTGAGATCGTAGGCGGTCCAGCTCGCCTGAGGTATGTCGTCATGGCCGATGATGGAGAGCGGCGGCGCATCATCGCGGCCGCGGCCCTGCATGACGCGGTCGATGACGCCGCAGGCCATGTAGTCGTTGGCGCAGAACAGCCCGTCGATGCCGGATGCGGCAAGTTCGGCCGCCGCATCATAGCCGCTCCGGTAGTCGTTGATTCTGACCTGCAGAAACTGGGCCTCGACGCCGAGCTGCTTACAGCGTGCCAGGAAGGCCTCGCTGCGCCGGCGCGCCGTATAGGATATGGCAGGGGCGGCCATCACGGCGGGTTTTCGCACGCCGCCGTCGATCAGATGCGTGGCGGCGAGATGGCCGGCCATGCGGTCGTCGGAGATGATGCGGTCGACGAACGGGATGTCGTTGCCCTTGTTGATCAGCACGATCGGCACGCCTTCGGCTGCGCATTGCTCGCAGATCTCGGTCGGCGGCGCGTCCGAGGTGACGATGACGCCCGACACGGCGTAATGGAGCAGCTGGCCGATAACCGTCGAAGTATCCGCCTCTTGCGAGGTCGGCAGCAGGATGGGGCGGAAATTGCGGGCGATCAGCACTCTCGCCAGATTCTCGATCTGCAAAGTGCGGAACGGATTGTCGAGGCCGGCGGCGACGACTCCGACGAGATCGGAGCGTTTGTTGGTCAGGCTTCGGGCAAGATAGTTGACCCGGTAGCCAAGTTCCTTGGCCGCCTGATAGACCTTCTCACGCGTCTTCGGCGATACGCTGGCATCCGGCGTGAAGGCGCGCGACACGGCAGCGCGCGAGACGCCGGCCACGCGCGCCACGTCGAAGGAGGTTGCCTTACGCGGTCCCTTATCCCTGTCTGCCAACTGCTTTTTCCTTAGCCGCAGGCGGCCGCATCAGATCGGGCAGATCCGTGCAGATGCCGAGAACCGGAAGCTTCATGAGGTCATCGAGAACAGCCGGCCGTTCCTCGTGCCAGAGCACGATCTCGCGGCCAGCATCGAAGGCACGGCGCATCAGCGCGTCGGTCACCAGATCCTGCGGACGTTCGCCTGCCCTCTCCCAGCATAGATGCACGATATCGGCGCCGGCCTCGTCGGCGAGCGCGTGCGGCTCGTGGCCGACCCGGATCAGCACCGAAAGCGGGAAATCGCAGGCCGCGTCGCTAAGTTCGCGCACCTGTGCCGTGTCGAAGGAGCCGAGACAGGCGAAACGCTGGTTCATCTCGGCAAGGTGCTGCCAGCAGCGCATGCCGGTCCCAGGCGCCTTCAGTTCGACATAGAGGCCGGTCCCGGTCTCGCGGCCGAGTGCGGCCACCTCCGAAAAACTCGGCACGTCAACGCCGTCGAGGCCGGCAAGTTCCGCCGCCGTCATCTCGGAAATGCGGCGGTCGATGCCGAAGACGCGCTCGAGATGGTCGTCATGCGAGACGACGACCACGCCGTCCCTGGTCAGTTGCGTGTCGAGCTCCCACATTTCAGCGCCAAGTTCGGCGGCGCGGCGGAAGGCGGCGATGGTATTTTCGCGTTCATGGCCGCTGGCGCCGCGATGGCCGATGCAAAAGGGAAGCCGGCCCTTGGCCGTTGGCCAGCCGTAACGCTCAAAAAATGCCGAGAAATCGCGGGTCATCAGAGCCTCCTGCCATTTTCGTCGAAGACGAATATGCCGCGGCTGTCGATCGCCCAGCGGACGTCGTCGCCCACATGGATATCGCTGCGCACCGGCTGGATCGAGCGCAGCAGCGGTCCGCCGGCAAGAGCCACGTCGTAGAGGTTCTCGCGACCCTGTGTTTCAGCAAAGGTGACCTTGCCCGGCACGGCGATGTCGCCTGCCGGCGTAAAATGCTCCGGCCGGACGCCGAGCATCAGCTTCGTGCCCTCGGCGGCGCCGACAGAATCCGGCAGCGGCACGCGGATCTCGCTTTGCGGGATGATGAAGGCGCCCTTGTCCACGACGCCGCGCAGGAAGGTGATCGGCGGATTGCCGAGAAAGCCGGCGACGAAGGCGGTCTTCGGATCATTGTACATTTCGGCAGGCGTGGCGATCTGAACGATCTCGCCTTCCTTCATGATGGCGATGCGGTCGCACATGCTCATCGCCTCGACCTGGTCGTGGGTGACGAGAATGGCGGTGATGCCGGTCTCGCGCTGCAGGCGGCGGATTTCCGAGCGCATTTCGAGGCGCAGCTTGGCGTCGAGATTGGCGAGCGGCTCGTCGAGCAGCAGCACATCTGGCTTGCGGATCAGCGCGCGGGCCAGCGCCACGCGCTGCTGCTGGCCGCCGGAAAGCTCGGCCGGCCTGCGGCCCATCAGGTTGCCGATCTGAACGAGGGCGGCGATGCGGTCGACTTCCTTGCGGATTTCGGCGGCCGGCATGCCCTTCACCTTCAGCGGAAAGCCGATGTTCTCGGTAACCGTCATGTGCGGATAGAGTGCATAGGACTGGAAGACCACTCCGACATTGCGGGCCTGGCTCGGCAGGTCGGTGACGTCGCGGTCGCCGAAGAGGATGCGCCCGCCGCTCGGCCGGTGGATGCCGCAGACAGAAAACAGCGTCGTCGACTTGCCGCAGCCGGAAGGGCCGAGCAGCGCCAGCATCTCGCCGTTGCCGACTTCGAGCGTCATGTTCTCGATGACCTTGGTGGAGCCGAAGCTCTTCGAAAAATTGTCGAGGAGGATGCGCATCAGCCTTTGCTCCCGCCGCCATAGATGTTCATGAGATATTTGTTGAAGAGCGCGTAAGCGATCAGCACCGGAACGAGATAGAAGACGCCGACCGCCTTGAACATGTTGAAGTCATAGTTGTTATCGTCGGCGAGGAAGCCCGCGAGATAGACCGAAAGCACCTGCACTTGGTTGCCCGGCGCCAGCACCTGCGGCAGGATGAACTCGCCCCATCCGGAGAGGAAAGAAAAGAGGCCAAGCGCCATAATGCCGGGCTTGACCTGCGGCAGCACGAGGCTGCGCCAGACCCGGAAACGCGAGGCGCCGTCGACGACGCCGGCCATTTCGATTTCCCACGGGACGGTGTCGTAGAAGCCCTTCATCAGCCAGATGCCGAGCGGCAGGTCGATCGCCGCCTTCACCAGGATGACGCCGAGCAGCGAATTGTAGAGGCCGATCATTTGCAGCACGATGAAGATTGCGATGATCAGCGTCACAGAGGGGAAGGCATGTAGCACCATGACGCCGGCAAGGAAGAAGCCGCGCGCCGGCACGTTCAGCCGTGACAAAACATAGCCGGCCATCGACGAGACGATAAGCACGAGGCTGGTGGTGCAGGCGGCAAACAGCAGCGTATTCACAGTCACCTGCCAGATGTTCGCCTTGCCCTCTGTCGTCTGCCACAGGAAGCGCCAGTGATTGATTGTCAAGCCCGAAGGCAGCAGCGCGTCCGCCTGCTTCACCGTCACGGTGTCGAGGAAGAGATAGAGATACATGAGTAGCAGCGGCAGGCTGACGATCGTCAACGCCGTTATGACAGGCCAGTTGCGGTAATTTGCCGAGGGCTGCGATCGTTCGGCCATGGTCAATCCTCGATCAAGGGCTTGGCGACTAGCGTGCCGTAACTGAAGACGCGCAGATAGAGCAGCGACAGCATCACGCCGATGACGACGAGCACCAATGCCATGGCGGCGCCCAACCCATATTCCAGATTGCCGGCATAATTCCTCAGTGCAGTGTGATAGGCCGACAGCGCCCAGACCTCAGTCGCATTGCCCGGTCCGCCATTGGTCGCTAGCAGGATTTCATTGAAGGAGGCAAGCAGCGACAGCGTCTGATAGCAGGTGACGAAAAGGATCGGCCAGCGCATCTGCGGTAGGATGATGTAGCGGATCTGCTGCCAGCGGGAGGCGCCGTCGACCTCGCTCGCATAGAACTGGCTTTTCGGAATGGCCTTCATCGCCGAGGAGAACACCAGCATGCCCATCGAGGCGCCGATAAAGCCGTTGATCAGCACGACGAACAACCAGGCGTTATAGGCGTTGTCGAGAAGATAGTTCTTCGGCGGATAGCCGAACTTGCCCATCAGGATAGAGATGAATCCGCTGTCCCAGGCGAGCCACTTCCACAGCATGACGTAGATGACGACGGGCGTGATGCGCGGCAGGAGCCAGATGCCGCGAAAGATCGAGGCCGGCGTCGGCGGCATGTAATGGGTCAGGATGGCGAGCAACAGCGCATAACCGACATTGAAGAGCATCAGCACCAGCGCGACGTAGAGCACGGTATTGAAAAGCACACGCGCCATGTCGGGCGAGGTGGCCATGCGTGAGAAATTGTCGGTCGTCCAGGTCCAGCCGGTATAGGTGACCCTGGCGACGGTTTCCTTCTGTTCCGGCGTCAGCTTGAACCCCAGACTGTCCAGCGCAGAAAAGAGCTGCTCCTTGCTGTCGAAACGGGTGTTGAGAACAGAGCGGTTGAACTGTTCGGAGATCTGTTTGACCTCGCGTGTCGAAGGTCGCTCGGAAAGATCCTTGATCACGCGCTCGACGTCGCGGCGTGTTGGGAAGACCTCACCTGTATGTTTGGCGCGCAATTCCGCGGCAATCCCCGGCGCAAGCCCGAGGCCTTCGACGGCCTTGAGGCCTGCATCGTCGATCGTGTAGCGCGGTTCGGCCATCTCGGCTGCGATGTCTGGCATCGCTGATTTCAGCGCGATCAGGGAATTGGGCGCGATCTGATAGACACCGCCGGAAATGCCGGTCGCCGTCGTCATGTTGGTCATCGAGAAGACCGCCGTCAGAACCACCGGCATCAGGAAGAACAGGACGATCATGATCGCCGCAGGCGCGATCATCACCAGTCCGAGCGTTCTGGACGATTTCATGGAAGCCCCCTCATCGCGGACCGACCGGGCAGCGGGTTGCCGCCGCCCGGAAGAGTGCTTCGATCTAGCGGATGACGATCTTGTCGCCGAGCGTGCTCTTCAGCTCGCTCTCGGCATCGCCAATCGCGGCGTCGACGGTCTTGGCACCGGTCCAGGATGCTTCGAGGTTCTTCCACATGATGTTCCAATATTTGCCGAAATCGGAGTTGTTCGGCATCGCATTGGCATGCGGCAGCAGGCGCTCGGTGGCTTCGCGGGTCCAGCGGTCGGCTGAATAGAAGTCGACCGTGGCTTCCGACTTGGAGATGCCGAGATGGGCTGATTTGACCGCATGCAGCGCGTTGGTGCGCGGCTCGGAGGCGATCTTGACCAGCTGGGCGGCGATCTCGGTGTCTTCCTGGTCGTGACCTGCGGTCAGCAGGTAGACGAGCGGATGGGTCAGCGTGTTGGCCTTGCCGCCTTCGCCGGCGGGGATCAGCGTGAAGATCACGTTGCCGAAGAAGTCCTTCAGGCCTTCCTGGTTGACGAGGCGGGCATAGTGCCAGGTGCCGCCGTCCCAGATGCCGGCCTTGCCGGTGGCGACTTCTTTCCACCACTGGTCGCCCGGCATGCCGATGTGGTTCTTCTTGGTAACACCGGTCTTCACGGCATCGGCGAAGAACTGATAGGTGCGGGTCATCGCGGCCTTGTCGAAAACGAGCTTGCCGCCTTCTTCCATCGTACCGCCGAAGCTGGTGTAGAACTGCCAGTAATCAGGGCCGTTGCTGGTGCGCGGATAGAAACCGTAGCCGGCCTGGACGAGGCCCTTGTCCTGCATCTTCTTGGCGTCTTCGAGCAGGTTCTTCATGGTGTACTTACCGTCCTGGACGCTCTGCGGCAGCGCATCCAGATCGGCATCGCTGTAACCGATCGCCTTCATGTAAGGCTTCCAGAAGAACATCGGACGGGATTCGGCATCCTGCGGGATGCCGTAGACGGTGCCGTTATAGGACGCGATCTGCAGCAGGTTTTCATAGATGTCGCTGAGCGGCCAAGAGTCGAGATCAACATAATCCTCGATCGGAACGATCAGCCCGGCCTGCGACCAGGGTGCGATGTCTTCATGGCCGCTGACGACGATATTCGGAGCGGTCTTGGCTTCGGCGGCAAGGGTCAGCGCCTGCTTGAAGTCCTCCCAGGCCGAATAGGGCTTCTTCTCGACGGTGATCTTCAGCTCTTCGCCCTTGAGGGCGGCTTCGCGCTGCAGCTGCTGGGCTGCGATCTCGATGGCGTCGAGGCGATAGACGTCGTTCGGGCCGGTACCGCCGGCCCAGACGCTGATGTGAACGTCCTTGGCGAGTGCAATTGCGGAGGTCGAAGCCAGGATGGCGGCTGCGACGGCAAGAGATTTCAATGTCGGCAAAATGGTCATCTTCTTCGTCTCCCTAGAAGAGCAGTGTGAGGCCTCTTGACGGGTCAGCACTGCTGATGATGACCGCTCCGAAAACCCCACGAAAACGTGGCGTATCCCGCTCTAGGGGTTGAACGTAACGGCCGAATGACAAAATTGAGCACGTGTGCAAAATTATTATGACGATGTCCGCACGACTTGCAAGCGGCGGTTTTCGACAGGCGTCTTTTGCGCTTCAAATTGCGTATTTCCTAGGCTAGCATCGCGTCATGAGCCTTGAATCTGTCCGCGCCTTCCTCAGCGCCCACGCACCCGATATCGAAATCATCGAAACCCCCGAGAGTTCGTCGACGGTGGCGCTTGCCGCCGAAGCCCATGGCGTCGAGCCGGCCCAGATCGCCAAGACGATTTGCCTGCGTGTCGGCGAGCAGATGATGCTGGTCGTTGCCGGCGGCACGGCGCGGCTCGACAATCGCAAGTTCAAGGACACGTTCGGAGCCAAGGGGCGCATGCTCGATGCCGAAGAGGTTGTGGCCGTCACCAGCCATCCGGTCGGCGGCGTCTGCCCCTTCGGCCTGCCGTCGCCGTTGCCCATCTATTGCGATATCTCGCTGAAACGTTTCGATGAAGTCGTACCGGCCGCCGGCTCGACAAACTCGGCCGTGCGCATCGAAACCGGACGGCTGGCGGAGCTGACCGGCGCCAGCTGGGTCGATGTCTGCCAGTAATGGCGGCGAAGAGCTTCACACGGCGGAAAGAGTCCCTATATTATCTCGATATGCCGTGATTGCGCATGACAGGAGATCAGGAATGCCGAGTGCCGTTTCGCGTTTTGCCAAGGTCGCGGCCATTGCCGCTCTGACGAGCGCTACCGTTTTTGCTTCCCTTGACGATGCCGAGGCGCGCCGCGCCGGCAGCGGCGGTTTTGGCAGCCGCGGCACGCGCACCTTCCAGGCACCGCCTGTCACCAGCACTGCGCCTGGAACCGCCGCGCCGATCGAACGGTCGATGACGCCGCGTTCGCAGACCACGGCACCCGCCACCGCGCAGCAGCCTCTCGGCGCTCAGCGCCCCGGTTTCTTCGGTGGCTTCGGCCGTTCGATGATCGGCGGTCTGATTGCCGGCGGCCTTCTCGGCATGCTGCTCGGTCACGGTTTCGGCGGCGGTTTCGGCTTGCTCGGCATGCTACTGCAGATCGCGCTGATCGGCGGCGCCGTCATGCTCGCCATGCGTTATTTCGCCAACCGCCGCCAGCCTTCCTACGGCGTCGGAGGCCAGAGCCGGTCCTATAACATGTCGCCCACGAATAATTCGTCCTTCCAGATCCCGACGATCGGTTCGGGCGGCGGATTCGGCGGGCAGTCGCGCGGCAATCGGCCAAGCGACGAGATCGGCCTGGCGCAGGCCGATCTCGATCAGTTCGAGGAACTGCTGACCCAAGTGCAGACCGCTTACGGCGCCGAGGATTACGGCACCTTGCGCCGGCTGACGACGCCCGAGGCGATGTCCTATCTTGCCGAGGAGCTTGGCGAAAACGCCACCAACGGTGTGCGCAACAGCGTCTCCGACGTCAAGCTGCTGCAGGGCGATATTGCCGAGGCCTGGCGCGAAGACGGCCAGGAATATGCGACGCTCGCCATGCGCTATTCCTCGATCGACGCGATGGTCGAACGCGACAGCGGCCGCGTCGTTTCCGGCGACGACCGCCGTCCGAGCGAAAGCACCGAGGTTTGGACCTTCGTGCGCAAGTCTGGCGCCGATTGGAAGCTTGCGGCGATCCAGGGTGCCGAGCAGCGCGCCGCCTAAAGCGACGCGTCACGTCGGCATTCTGTTCTAATTCACCGCCACCGGTTTGGAACGCATGCGGGAGACCGTCTCGCGTTCCGCCCGCTTGCAGCGCATCGGCGGCAAGCCGCGATCCATCAGCTCCATATCTTCGAGCACCATGTCGCCCATCTTCTTGAAGGCGCTGTCGAGCGCGCCGGCCCGGTGCGCCGAGCGGATGAAGCCTTTCAGGCTCCGCACCGGATGATCGGAAGGCAGCGGCTCCTGAGGATAGACGTCGCTGGCCGCGACGATGTGGCCTGACGAGACGGCCGCCATCAGTGCATCGAAATCGACGACATCGGCGCGGCTGAGCAGGATGAAGGCCGCGCCCCTGCGCATGCTGGCGAAGGCCTCAGCGCCGAGAAATCCCCTGTTTTCACTGGTGACGGCCGCGACGACGAAGACGAAATCGCTCTTCGTCAGGACATCTTCGAGGCTCGCCGGCTCGACGCCGTTTTCCTCGAGGATCGATTGCGGCAGCCAGGGGTCGAATACCCTGATCCGGGCTCTGAAGCCGGACAGCAGCCTCCGCAGCGCCTTGCCGAGATCGCCGAAGCCGACGATGCCGATCTCGGAGCCGGCGAGCAGCCGCGCACTTGCATTCCCCTCCCCTCCCCAGAGTTCGTTGCCTTGGCGAAAAGCGACATCCGCATCGACGATGCCGCGCGCCAAGGCCAGCGCGAAACCGAGACCGATTTCGGCGACCGGCTCGGCAAAGACCTGGCCTGTGGTCACCACATGGATGCCGCGCTCAAAGAGCACCTCATAGGGCATGTTGTTGAGAAGATTGCTTTCGACATTGAGGATCGAACGCAAGGCCGGCATTCTGGCCAGCGTTTCCGCCGAAAGTGGCGGTTGGCCGATGATGTAACGCGCCTTGCCGAGGACTTCGTCGCCGAGACCGGCGATATTCTCGGGATCTGCCTCGACGATCTCATATTTCGCCTGCAATTCGGCGCGCGCCTTGTCGCTGAAAATCAGATCGAGCGTGCGCGGCTCGGGCGCGCTGATCGCCAGCGGCCGTTCGGTATTCGTCATGGCGTCTCCTCCATCACGGCGGTCTGCGCCGTCTCTGCCGGACGATTGATAGCCTCTGTGGGGGACCGTTTCCAGTTCGATCTTGAGTCGCTGGGGCGCTGGGAGGCGCTATCGAAAGCGGCATCTGCCTATCAGATAAGCAATTGAATTGGCTTGTTATTTCATGGCATTTTCGTTGACGACGCGAATTCTTTGAACTAGCGTGATGCACGCGACTTGGAACCATGCCTGTGTTCGGCGGCCGCAGGATATTCGAAAACTCACGAGGAATGAGCAATGAAATCAGCACTCAAGAGCGGTCTGCTTGCCTTGGCTGCCGCAGCGCTTCCGGCCGTCGCCTATGCCCATCCCGCCATCGGCGAAGCTGCAGGCTTCAGTCATGGCTTTGCCCATCCGATCTCTGGCCTCGATCATGTCCTCGCCATGGTGATGGTCGGTGTTTTCGCATTTCAGCTCGGTGGCCGGGCCACCTGGCTCGTGCCGACGACCTTCGTTCTGGTGATGGCACTCGGCGGTGCGCTCGGCGTTGCCGGCATCAATGTTCCCTTCGTTGAAATTGGCATCGCGCTTTCCGTCGTCGTCCTCGGCGCCGTCGTTGCGCTCAATGTCAAGGCGCCGCTCGCCGCAGCTCTCGGCATGGTCGGCCTCTTCGCCATCTTCCACGGTCATGCACATGGCGCCGAAATGCCGGAAAATGCCGCCGGTGCCGCCTATGCCGCCGGCTTCATGGCCGCGACGGCGCTTCTGCATGTCGCCGGTCTCGTCCTTGGTTACGTCATCGGCCGCGCCGGTGAAGGCCAGGGCGTCTTCGTGACGCGCACGGCAGGTGGCATTGCCGCCATTGCTGGCGTCGGCATCCTGGCCGGCTTGATCTGAACCGGACGGCATTCCTGAACGAAAACTGGGCAGCAGCAGCGGCCTAGACATCTCAATCCGACCAGAACGCCCGGCAGGCAAGCGCATCGCCGGGCGTTTCTGCGTGATTGCGGTAAAGTGCTGTGGACTTGACCCAAGTCAAATCCAGCCACGTCGTACCAGGCTATATCTAGCCAACGATCAACGAACGGACATCCAAATTGACGCAGGCATGCCTTGCCGATTGTCGGCGAGACGTGAAAGTCACTATAGTGATTTCAGAAATTTCTGAAATCACAGATGCAACGGAAACGACCATGAACCTTCCGCCTCTCGTCCAGTCCTTCGTTCTCCACTTCGGCGAAATGGGCTCGCGCTGGGGGATCAACCGCACGGTTGGCCAGATCTATGCCCTGCTCTTCGTCTCGCCCGCGCCGGTCTGCGCCGAGGAGATCGCCGAGTCGCTCGGCATCTCGCGCTCCAATGTGTCGATGAGCCTGCGCGAATTGCAGGCCTGGAACCTTGTTATCCTGAAACACAAGCCGGACGATCGCCGCGATTTCTTCACCACCCCGGACGATGTCTGGCACATATTGAGGACGCTTGCCGAGGAGCGAAAGAAGCGCGAAGTCGATCCGACGCTGTCGGTTCTGCGAGAGATCCTAATGCAGCGGCCGGCCAGCGACGCCGAGCGGCATGCGCAGCAACGCATGAGCGAGATGCACACGCTGATCGAGCAGCTGACGCATTGGTATGAAGACGTAAAACAACTTGAAACAGAAAGGCTCGCAACGTTACTCTCGCTGGGCGCGAAAGTGACCAAGCTTCTGGAGGCCAAAGACCGGGTCGTTTCGCTCGGCCGCAGCCGCCGGCCAAATCCTGCGAACAAGAGTTAGCGCCATGGGCACTGCTTTCTTCGACGCGAAGGACGGACAAGAGGCCGAGCCGTTGCCGGACGGCGATACAGTCTCGCCTGTCACCCGCCCAGATGATGCGAAAGGCGGACTGCGCAGAGCGGCGATACTGCAGGCGCTGGCCGCTGCCGTCTGGATCCCGCAGGCCGCATTGCTCGCCGTCTCGGTCGGCCGGATCGCCGATGGCGGCGGATTGCGTGACGTTCTCTGGCCAGCCCTCGGCATCCTCGCCCTCGGATTTGCAAGAAGCTGTCTCGACGCGGCCGGCGGCCGCCTGGCTTTTCAAGCCGCCCGTGCCGAACTCAGCCGCAGGCGCCAGATCGCCGTCGCGGCAGTATCCATGTCATCGCCGGTCGATCGCGGCCGGCCTGCCTCCGGCAAAGCCGCAAGTGTCATTGGCGAACAGGCCGAACTGATCGTGCCTTATCTCGCCCGTTTCCAGCCGGCGCGGATGAAGGCGAGCCTCGTGCCGCTCGTCATCCTTGCCTTCATCCTTCCGGTCTCCTGGATCGCCGCTCTGGTTCTGCTGTTCGCCGCGCCGCTGATCCCGATTTTCATGGCGCTGATCGGCTGGCGTGCTCAGGCGGCCAGCGAAAGGCAACTCGTCGCGACCGGCGGCCTCAACGGCTTCCTGCTCGATCGGCTGCGCGGACTGGCGACCATCCGTGCGCTCGACGCTGTCGATGCAACGGCAATGCGCCTGCGGTCGGAGGCGGAGTCGCTGCGTGCGCGCACCATGGCGGTGCTGAAGGTCGCCTTTCTGTCCTCGGCGGTGCTCGAGCTTTTCGCCGCACTCGGCGTGGCGATGATTGCCGTCTATGTCGGCTTCAGCCTGCTCGGCGAGATCCGCTTCGGCACTTGGGTAGGCCGGCTCGATCTGACCGAGGGACTGTTCATCCTGCTGCTCGCACCAGCCTTCTTCGAGCCTCTGCGCGAACTCTCGGCCGTCTGGCACGATCGGGCGGCCGGCGAAGCGGCGCTGAAGGCCCTGGACACCCTCGCTGCCGGCAGCCTGTCCATCCGAGGAGCCGCCGACGTCGCGCCAGCGGCATCTGCCGTCGCCGAAGCGCCGGCCATTCGTCTTGAGAATGTCGATTTCCGCTACAACGCCGACGAACCGTTGATCCTCGACGATTTCAACCTCGATATCGCGGCCGGCGAACATCTGGCGTTTCTCGGCGCCAGCGGTTCCGGCAAGTCGACGCTTCTTTCGCTCATATCAGGACTGGCGCCCTGTACCGGTGGCCGCATCGTCATCGGCGGCATCGAACTTGTGGACGATAGCGCCCACGCCTTGCGCGCCAGCATGGCATGGATCGGCCAAAGACCGCATATTTTCGCAGGCACCATCGCCGGCAATATCGCGCTCGGCAGGCCCGGTATCCTGCGCGGCGACGTGACGGATGCGCTCGACGTCGCCAGGCTCGGAAAAGTCGCCGCCGCCTATGGCAACCGGCCGCTCGGCGAAGGCGGGATCGGGCTTTCCGGCGGCGAGGCGCTGCGGCTGGCGATCGCGCGGGCGGCCTGCAATCCGCATCTCCGGATCATCCTGGCCGACGAGCCGACCGCACACCTCGACGCCGCCACCGCCGCCGAGGTGACCGAGAGCCTGCTTTCGCTCGCCAGGGGCCGCACTTTGATCGTTGCGACCCACGATCCGCTGCTTGCTGCCCGCCTGCATCGCGCCATGCGCGTCGATGCCGACATCGTTATGAGGGAGGCCGCCGAATGAACGGATCTGCTGCAGACCTCAAGCCGATCCTGCGCCTGTTCCTTGCCGAGCGCCGGCGTGCGCTGCTGCTCGGCGCAGCACTTTCGGCGGCGACGGTGACCGCCGGCATCGCCCTGCTCGGCCTGTCCGGCTGGTTCATCACCGCCACCTCACTCGCCGGCCTTTCGGCTGCTGCCGCCATCACCTTCGACGTCTTTGCGCCGTCAGCCGGCATCCGCCTACTCGCCATCGTCCGTACGGCCGCGCGCTACGGCGAAAGGCTTGCGACCCATGACGCAACGCTCGGCGTGCTCGCCGCCCTGCGCGAAAAACTGTTTCGCGGCTTTGCCGAACCGCGTGCTGCCCGCGCCCTGCTCCATCGTCCCGCACGGCTGCTCTTCCGGCTGACGGCCGATATCGATGCGCTCGATTCCCTCTACCTGCGCATCCTCGTGCCGGCTGCGGCGACGATCAGTGCAGCGCTGGCGGCAAGCGTGGTGCTGGGGCTGATGCATCCCGTGTTCGGCCTGTGCTTCGGCCTTTTTCTCGCCGGTGCCGGCCTCGGCCTGCCTGTCATCGCCGGGCGGGCGGCGCGCAAACATGCCCGCAGGCGCGCCCATGGCATCGAGGCGCTGCGGTCGCGGACGATCGATCTCGTCGCCGGCCAGACCGATCTGCTGATGGCCGGCCGCCTTGCGGCGCAGGGGGAGGCGATTGCCGCGGCGGACCAATATGCCGCCCGCGCCGACAATCGCTTGAACCGCGTCGAAACCGGCCTGACATTCGGCTTCGGCCTCGCCTCGACCTTGCTGCTGACAGCCTCGCTGCTCGCCGTCGCAGCACTTGCTGAAACGAAGGCGATCACCGCCCCTGTCGCCGCGCTCGGCCTGCTTGTCGCCTTCGCCGCGACCGAACCCTTCGCAGCGCTCCGCCGCGGCGCGCTGGAAGTTGGCAGGACATTGCTTGCGGCAAGGCGTATCGCACCGCGGCTTGCCGCAGTCGCAGCACAAGAACCCCTAGCGGCGGCGCTGCCGGGATATGCTTTCTCTCTAGCGAAGGTTTCCGCCTTTCATGAAAATTCCAATGTGCCGGCGCTCCAAGGCATCGAACTCGCGCTTCAGCGGGGTGAACGACTGGCCGTCATCGGCAGCAGCGGCGCCGGCAAATCGAGCCTGCTCGCTCTGCTTTCCGGTGAATTGCCGGCGCGGACGGGAAGCGTTGCCGCGGCAGGAGCAACGCTGCTGACGCAACGGACGGAGCTCTTCGAGGACAGCCTGCGCGGCAACCTCTGTCTCGCGAACCCCGATGCGAGCGAGGGCCGCCTTCGCGAAGCGCTCGCCGCCGCCGGCCTGCTTGCCGATGTCGAGGCCATGCCGCGGGGGATCGATACGCCGCTCGGCGAAGGCGGGCTCGGTCTTTCCGGTGGCCAGTCGCGCCGGCTGGCACTGGCCAGGCTCTTCCTCCGCGACACACCACTCTGGCTGCTCGATGAGCCGACAGAGGGCCTTGACGGCGTCACCGCCCGAGACGTGCTCAGCCGTCTGTCAGCCATGGCGGCGGGCCGCTCGTTGGTGATCGCCACGCATATCCGCCGGGAGGCATCAATCGCCGACCGCATCGCCGTCATTGAAGGCGGCCGCATCACAGAAGTTTCGCGCCGCGGAGAGGCGGCGTTCGAAAAGGCACTCGACCGGCTTCGGCCGGACTGAGCGAGACTGCATGCCCTCACGCGCCGTCGGCGCTGAGGAACGCCTGTACCCCGTGGGACCGTGGGAGAAAGACAATGGAACTAGATATCGTCGCGTTATCGCGCTTCCAATTCGCACTGACGGCGCTTTACCACTTCCTGTTCGTGCCCTTGACGCTCGGCTTGTCCGTGCTCTTGGCGATCATGGAAACCGTCTATGTCATGACCGGCCGGCAGATCTGGCGGCAGATGACCAAATTCTGGGGCACGCTGTTCGGCATCAACTTCGTGCTCGGCGTCGCCACCGGCATCGTCATGGAATTCCAGTTCGGCATGAACTGGAGCTATTACAGCTATTATGTCGGCGACATCTTCGGCGCGCCGCTGGCGATCGAAGGTCTGATGGCCTTCTTCCTGGAGGCGACCTTCGTCGGGCTGTTCTTCTTCGGCTGGGACAAGCTGTCGAAGGTCGGCCATCTCGTCGCCACCTGGGCGGTGGCACTCGGCTCGAATTTTTCCGCGCTCTGGATCCTGATCGCCAATGGCTGGATGCAGAACCCGGTGGGATCGGCGCTCAATCCGCAGACGATGCGCATGGAGATCACAAGCTTCTTCGACGTGGTCTTCAATCCGGTGGCCCAGGCGAAATTCGTCCACACTGTGTCGGCCGGTTACGTCTGCGCCTCGATCTTCGTGCTCGGCGTTTCCGCCTGGTATATCCTCAAGGGCCGGCATATCGAGCTTGCGAAGCGCTCGATGACGGTCGCGGCCTCCTTCGGCCTCGCCTCGGCACTCTCCGTCGTCGTGCTCGGCGACGAAAGCGGTTATCTCGCGACCGAGAACCAGAAGATGAAGCTCGCGGCAATCGAGGGCATGTGGAAGACGGAACCCGCTCCGGCGGCCTTCACCGCCTTCGGTTTCCCCGACCAGGAGGCGCGCGAGACGCATTTTGCCGTACACATTCCCTGGGTCATGGGTCTGATCGGCACGCGGTCGCTGACGACCGAAATCCCCGGCATCGACAAGCTCGAACAGCAGGCCGAAACCCGGATCCGCGACGGTATCAAGGCTTACGACGCGCTGATGCAGATCCGCGCAGTACCGGCACAGGGTCAGGTTGCGCAGGAAGTGCGCACCTCCTTCGAGGATCTCGGCCATGATCTCGGTTACGCTCTTCTTCTGAAGCGCTATGTCGACGATCCGCGCCAGGCGACCGAGGAGCAGATCGTTCAGGCTGCGCGTGATACCATCCCGCACGTGCCGACGCTCTTCTGGTCCTTCCGCATCATGGTCGGCCTCGGTATCTTCTTCATCCTGCTGACCGCCACCTTCTTCTGGCTGTCGGCGCGCCGCCATCTCGACAAGTACCCGCTGCTTTTAAGGATTGCCGTGATTGCCATTCCCCTGCCCTGGGTTGCCATCGAACTCGGCTGGGTCGTCGCCGAGTTCGGCCGCCAGCCCTGGGTGATCGAAGGCGTGCTGCCGACGGCAGCCGCCGTCTCCAGCCTCGGCGCCGGCACTGTGCTTCTGACCATTATCGGTTTTGGCGCACTTTATACCGTTCTGATCGTCATCGAGATGGGCCTGATGATCAAGGCGATCAAGCAAGGACCGGAGCCGGACGACGAGCCGGAAGCGATTCTGATTTCCGAAACCCTCGTCCCGGCCGCGGAGTGACTTGCCATGATCCTTCACCAACTCATCGACTATGAAACCCTGCGTCTCATCTGGTGGCTACTGCTCGGCGTCCTGCTGATCGCCTTTGCGACGACGGGCGGCTTCGATCTCGGCGTCGGCACGCTTTTGCCTTTCGTCGCCCGGACCGATACGGAACGGCGCGTGGCGATCAACACCGTCGGCGCCACCTGGGAGGGTAATCAGGTCTGGCTGATCCTCGGCGGCGGCGCCATCTTCGCCGCCTGGCCGCCGCTTTATGCGGTCTCCTTCTCGGGCTTCTATCTGGCGATGTTCGCGATCCTCTTCGCGCTCATCCTGCGTCCGGTCGGCTTCAAATACCGGTCGAAGCGGGAAAGCGCCAGTTGGCGGAGCGGCTGGGACTGGGCGCTGTTCGTTGGCGGTTTCGTGCCGTCGCTGATCTTCGGCGTTGCCGTCGGCAATGTGCTGCAGGGCGTGCCCTTCCGTTTTGCCGACGATATGCGGATCTTCTACGAGGGCTCGTTCTTCGCCCTGCTCAACCCCTATGCGCTGCTCTGCGGCCTGCTTTCCCTAGCCATGCTGACGATGCATGGTGCGGCATGGCTGGTGTTGAAGTCGAGTGGCCCGGTGGCCGAACGTGCCAGACGCTATGGCAGCATCGCCGCCCTTGCCGTTATTCTGCTTTTCGCACTCGGCGGTCTCTTCCTGTGGATCGGCGTCGGTGGCTATCGCATCACCAGCGATATCAGCCCGATCGGCCCCTCCAATCCGCTGTTGAAGACCGTGGCGCTGGAGAAAGGCGCGTGGCTTACCAATTATGCCGCCCATTCGTGGATGATCATCGCGCCGGTCCTCGGCTTCGTCGGCGCGGCACTGGCCTTCATTGCCATGCGGGCAAGGCGCGAGGTCATGACGCTGCTCTTCAGCAAGGTCGCGATCTTTGGCATCATCTCGACAGTCGGCCTATCGATGTTCCCGTTCATCCTGCCCTCCTCGCTCGATCCGCGATCGAGCCTGACGGTCTGGGATGCATCCTCCAGCCACATGACGCTGTTCATCATGCTGGTCGTGACGGTGATCTTCCTGCCGATCATCTTCGCCTACACAGCCTGGGTCTACAAGGTTCTGTGGGGCAAGGTCGATGAGAAGTCCATCACCGATGAAAATAGCCACGCTTACTAGAGCGACTCAGTAGAACCGCTCTAACCTTTTGTTTTTACGCAATTCCGGACGGGAAACCGCTTCGCACTTTTCCTGGAATTGCTCTGAGGGAGACCAACGATGTGGTATTTTGCATGGATCCTCGGCCTGCCGCTCGCCGCCGCCTTCGCCGTCCTCAACGCCATGTGGTATGAGCTGATGGACGACGTGGCCAGGAAGAAAGCTTCCGAGCCGCGCAAGTAGAAAAGCAAAGGGCGCGGTTCAAACCGCGCCCTTTGCTGTTGCTTCAGCCTTCCAGCCACTTCACCTGATCGGGTGTGAGCTTGATGTCGAGCGCCGAGAGACTGTCTTCCAACTCGGCGACGGTGCGCGGCCCGATCAGTGGAATGACCGGAAAAGGCTGGGCGATCACATAGGCGAGTGCGATGTGGATCGGATTGCGCCCGAGTTTGTTGGCAAGCTCGATAGCGCGGTCGCGGCGTCCGAAATTGCGCTCGGAATACCAAACCCGGACGATCTCCTCGTCGTCCCGCTTGTCGCGGCCGGCGCGGTCGGTAAAGAAGCCGCGGCCCTGGCTCGACCAGGCGAAGTTCGGGATCTGCTTCTCGTTCAGCCATTTCTTCCAGTCGTCATCGGAAGCGGCAACGCAGCCGGCCCAGATCGGATCGAGCATCTCGGCGAGCGAGAAGTTGTTGGAAAGTGCTGCCGGCGCCGTCTTGCCGGTCTTTTCGGCATAGGCGATCGCCTCGTCGAAGCGCGCCCGCGTCCAGTTCGAGCCACCGAATATGCCGCGGATGCGTCCGCGTTTGACCTCGGCATCCATGGCGTCGACGAATTCACCGACGGGCACGTCGGTATTGTCGCGATGCATGAAGTAGATGTCGACATAGTCGGTCTTCAGCCGGGCAAGCGACTGGTCGAGCTGCTTTGCGATCATATCGGGATAGCAGAGCGGCGAATGGGCGCCCTTGCCGATCAGCACGATCTCCTCGCGCGGCACGTTGCGGCTCGTGTGCCAGTCGCCGAAGATCGCCTCCGTCTTGCCGCCGCCATAGACATAGGCCGTGTCGAAGGCGTTGCCGCCGGCTTCGTAAAAGGCGTCGAGCGTCAGCGAGGCGGAGGCAAAATTCGGGAAGAACTCGAAGCCCAGCGTCACCACCGAGGCGGGCTTGGAAATGCCGGGAATCTGACGCTGCGGAACGCTGTTGCCGCGCGCGACCGTGCCGCCGGCAATGTTTACCGTGCGCTTGCTGGCTTTTTCCACGCCGTATTCAAGACCGACCGAGGCGCGCCACTGGTCGAGTACACGCAGGTTTCCGATCGAATCCGCCCAGCTCATGCCGGGAGAGCTGAATTCGGTCTTGCCGGCGTGGATGGCATCGCCCGCCGCATCCGCCTCGAAGGAATAGAGCCAGCGATCCTCCCTGAGTTCGACGGTCTCCTGCTTGCCGCCCTTGAAGATCTCGATCTTGCCGACGCCGCCCTTGTGGCCGGAGGCGAACCAGAAGTCCTGGACCTCGATCCGGCCTTCCGAGCCGATGATGCGCAGCACATTGTCCTGCTGCGCCATGATCGAGCAGGAGACTTCGGCGATGATCTCGTTCGGGAACTTGAGGACGGCAGATGCCCATTCATCGACACCGCTCTCTCCGAGATGGGCGACGCCCGAGACCTTCTCCGGTTCGAGGAAGGCCTTGCCCTCTGCGGCGCCTGATATCAGTCTGGCCATCGAGACCGGATAACCGCCGACATCGAGAATGCCGCCGCCGGCGGTATCGTTGGCGAAAAGCCGGTGTTCCGGCTTGTAGCTGCCCATGTTGAAGCCGAAGCTTGAGCGGATGATGCGAACGGTGCCGATGACGCCGCTTTTGACGAGTTCGACCAGCTTCTCTGTCTGCGGATGCACGCGGTACATGAAGGCTTCCCCGGCAAAGACGCCGGCTTTTTTCGCCTCGTAATAAACCGCTTCGGCATCATAGGCCGAGAGTGCGATCGGCTTTTCGACTAGGATGTGCTTGCCGGCACGTGCCGCCTTGATCGCCCATTCGGCATGGCCGGTGTGGGGGACGGCGATATAGATCGCATCGATCTCCTTGTCGGAGAGCAGCGCCTCGTAACCATCGACGATGCGGGCGCCGGGGAAGTTCTCGGCAAGGCCCGGCTTTGCCGGATTGCGGGTGGCGATCGCCACCAGTCTGCCGGTGCGCGAATGGGCGACGCCGTCTGCAAAGGTGCGGGCGATGGTGCCGGGGCCGATGATGCCCCAGCGAATCGGTTGATCTGAAGTCATGGAAAATCCTCTTTCGTCTTTCTGTCCTGGGATTTTAGTTCAGCGAAGCCGCTTGCCGGCGCCGTCGAAAAGGAATGAGCGGTTGGCGGGAAGGCCGACTGTCAGCGTGTCGCGATTGCCGGCGACGCGCGATTCCGGCCGCTCGATGATCAGTTGCTCGGGGCCAATGGTGGCGTAGATGTAGCTGGTATTGCCGAGATGTTCGGCGACGTCGATGGTGACGGTGAGGTCGGCATCACCCGTGCCGGCATCGACGAAATGTTCGGGACGGATGCCGAGCGTCACCTTTGCGCCGGCTTCGATGGGATCGGCGACGGGCAGCGTCAGGCGGGTATTGGCGTCGCTTTCCAGCGCGATCACCGCCCTGCCCGGCTGCGTGTCAACCACCACGGCGTTCAAGAAATTCATCTTCGGCGAGCCGACGAAGCCGGCGACGAACTGATTGGCGGGATCATCGTAGAGGTCGAGCGGCGCGCCGATCTGCTCGATATTGCCGGCGCGCAGCACGACGATCCTGTCGGCGAGCGTCATCGCTTCCGTCTGGTCGTGGGTGACGTAGATCATCGTCGTGCCGAGCTTCTTGTGCAGTCTTGATATTTCGACGCGCATCTGCACGCGCAGTTCGGCGTCGAGGTTCGACAAAGGTTCATCGAACAGGAAGACCTGGGGTTCGCGGACGATGGCGCGGCCGATCGCGACGCGCTGGCGCTGACCGCCGGAAAGCTGCTTCGGCCGACGCTTCATCAGCTCGGTGATCTGCAGGATCTCGGCTACATGACGCACGCGCCGCTCGGTGTCGGCCTTCGGATTGCCGTTCATGCGCAGGCCGAAGCTCAAATTTTCCTCGACGGTCAGGTGCGGATAGAGCGCGTAGGACTGGAAGACCATGGCGATGCCGCGATCGGCCGGCTCGACGTCGTTGACGACCCTGCCGCCGATCTGAAGCTCGCCTGACGTAATGTCCTCGAGGCCGGCGATCATCCTGAGCAGCGTGGACTTGCCGCAGCCGGACGGGCCGACGAAGACGACGAATTCGCCGTCCTTCACCTCCAGATTGGCGCCGTGGATGATCTCAAAGCCGCCGAAGCGCTTGACGATGTTGCTGAGTGAAAGCTCTGCCATGCAGCCTCCCGATTATTTGCCCGATTATTTAATTGCGCCGGCCGCGATGCCGGCGATGAAATGGCGTTGAAGAGCCACGAAGATGACGAGGATCGGCGCCGTCAGGAGCACCGCGCCGGCCATGATGCCGCCCCAGGAGACCTTGGTGAGGCCGATTAGCGTTCCCAGTGCCACCGGCGCCGTCATCATTCCCGGTTTGGAATTGATCAGCAGCGGCCAGAGGTAATTGTTCCAGGAGGCGAGGAAGAGGATGATCGCCAGTGCGGCCATGGTCGGGCGCGCCAGCGGCAGGGCGATGCGCAGGAAGATCTGCCATTCCTTGACGCCCTCGACGCGGGCGGCATCGAAAAGCTCGCCCGGCATCATCGAGAAGGATTGCCGCATGAACAGAACGCCGAGCGAATTGAACAACGGTGGCACGATCAGCGCCACCCAGGTGTTTGCCAGCTTGAATTCGCGGGCCACCATGATGAATTGCGGGATGACGACCACCGAAAACGGCAGCGTGATCGTGCCGAGGATGATGGCGATGACGATGGAGCGGCCGACGAAACGGTAACGCGCCAGCGCCCAGCCGGCCATCGAGGTCAGCAGTACCGACAGGACCGTATAGATGAGCGCGACGCCGATGGAGATCACCATCGCACCGATGAAATCGGTATCGGCCTGCAGGTTCTTGAAATTCTCGACGAAATTGGTCGATGGCCAGAGCACGATGTCAGGGCTGAAGATGCCATTGTCGGGCATGGTCGAGAAGACGAACATCATCCAGAGCGGAAACAGCCAGATTATCGCAAGCGGCGCCAGTGCGGCATGCAACGCGATCTGGCGCAGCAGAAGGGATTGAGATTTGGATTTCATTTCGGATCCCTCCCGACCCAGAGATTGAGAAGCGAGATCGCTACGGCAAGGGCAGCCATCGTATAGGCGATCGCCGAGGCATAGCCGAAGTTCAGCGAGGTGAAGCCCTGGCGATAAAGCAGCAGGCCGAGCGTCTCCGTGCCGCCGCCGGGACCGCCGCGATTGGTGATGAGGAAGGGCTCGGCGAAGAGCTGCATGGTGCCGATCACCGAGAGCACCACGCAGAAGAGGATGATCGGTTTCAGGAGCGGCAGGGTGATATGAAAGAATTGCTGGATCTTGCTCACCCGGTCGAGTGTCGCTGCCTCGTAGACATCGTCGGGAATCGACTGCAGGCCGGCGAGGATGATGATGGCGTTGTAGCCCGCCCAGCGCCATGTGACGGCAAGGATGATCAGCGCCATGGCGGCATTGGCATTGTCGAACCAGGAGACCGGGCTGAGACCGACGGCCGAGATCAGCTTGTTGATGATCCCGAAATCGAGGCTGAACATCAGCCGAAACACCGCGGCATAGGCGACCTCGCCGACGACCACAGGGGCGAAGAAGGCGAAACGGAAGAGCGGGCGCGCTTTCAGGAGCGGCGAATTGAGCATGACGGCCATAACGGTCGCAAGCGCGATCATGACAGGCACCTGGATCACCAGGATGATCAGCGTGTTGTAGAGGGCATTATAGAAGGCCGGGTCGTAGAAGAGCCGGCCCCAGTTGGCCTGGAAACTATATTTCCACGGGTTGATGCGGGTGTTCTGAAAGGAAATCAGGAACGAATTGATGATCGGCCAGACCCAGAAGGTGGCAAAGACCAGCAGATATGGGGCGAGGAACGCATAGGCGCTCCGGGTTCTGAACGGCATCGAGCCTTCTCCTCACAAAACCAATGAATGGTCGCCCGCCTCGCGCGGCGGGGAAAAAGCCGGGCGCGTCAAGCGCCCGGCTTCGTCATTCACTGCGCGATCGGAAGGCCGGTCGCCGAAGCGATCTGGTTGGCGGCATCGTCGAGAGCCGCCTTCGCATCGGGATAGCCGCCGGAGAAGAACTTCGTCTGCGCCGCCTTGAAGATGGCTTCGGCATCGCTCTGGAAGGCGGTGCCGCGGCTCGGCACGATCTTCGGCAGCGTCGCGAGGATATCAGCCCAGACCTTCTGACCGCCCCAATAGGGCTGTGCTTCGTTGACGAAGGGATCTTGAACGGCCGAGAGCAAAGATGGCACCAGACCGAATTCCTTCAGCATCGTTACCTGACCCTCGTTCGTGCCGAGGGCGTAGTTGACGAATTTCCAGGCCGCGTCCTTGTTTGCGGAGGTCGCGGAAATAGCGAGCGACGAACCGCCGAGATTGGCGGCATGCGGGCCATCGGCCGTCAGGCTCGGCATCTTGTAGACGCCCCACTTGCCCTTGAGATCGGGCGAGGTCGAACGCAGGGTGCCTTCATACCAGCCGCCATACAGCTGGCTTGCGGCCTTGCCGGCGGTATTGGCCTGGATCTTTTCGTCCCAATTGGCCGCCGTCAGCGTGCCGGCATCCTTCATTTCCTTCACCTTTTGCAGTGAGGAAACGCAGGCCGGCTGGTTGATGGTAATGGACTGGCCGTCGGTCGAGTAATAGCCGCAGCCCTGCTCGTTGGCGATCATGCGAAACCATTCGCTGTCGCCATTGAAGTCCGCCTGCGCCATGACGACGCCGGGGTTGGCGGCGGAAATCTTCTTGCCGGCGGCAATAAAATCATCCCAGGTGTTGATCGTGCTCGGATCGACGCCGGCCTTTTCGTAGAGGTCGCGGCGATAGAAGACGGCGACAGGGCCGGAATCCCACGGCATGGCATAGGCGACGTCTCCGACTTCAAGCTCGGTGCGCTTGAATTCGGGGAATTTCGCCTGAATGTCGGGCGTGTAACCGAGCTCCTTCAGATTGGCGAAGCAATCGGGAAAACGGCTCCAGAAGATTTCAGCTTCGAAATTCTCGATGCTGACGATGTCGGGCAAGCCGTCGCCGCCGGCGGCGCAGGCCGCGAGCGTCTTATCGAAGACCTGGGCGTTGCCAAGGTCCTCGACGGTGATCTTGATATCGGGAAACTGTTTGTTGAAGCCTGGAAGCGTGGACTTTAATGCCGACGCGGCGACATTCCAGCTCCAGATGGTGAGATTGGCCGACTGCGCGTATGCGGAGCCGGAAGCAAGCACTGCGACAGCTGCGGTCGCAGCGAGAAGTTTGAAGCGCATTGAAAATCCTCCCTTTTCAATTGCCGATCTTTCACGAACGCGGTTAGACTATCTGTAAGGGAGCGGGTGTCTCCTAAAAAGGGAACATGAATTTGGCGGAAAGTAAGGTCGGCACACGTGCAATCTACCAGCCCGGCGCGAGCAGCATCGAGGGTTTGCCGACAGCGCTGCAGATGTTTCATGCCCATCCGCCCGTCATGGCCATGCCGCACTGGCATGCGCAGGTCGAAGTCAACTACGTGATGCGCGGCACCGTGCACTACCGGATGAGCGATCACGAATTCCGGCTGAACGCGGGCGAAATGTGCCTCTTCTGGGGTGGTCAGCCGCATCAGATGGACGAATCCTCAGACGATTCGCTCTATGCCGGCGCCCATCTGCCGCTCGTCTATTTCTTCCGGCTGCGCCTGCCGATCAGCGTTTCCAGCCGGCTTATGAAGGGTGAGACGCTGCTGACCTCGGCAACGGATGCCGCCGACAACGAAAACTTCACCCGCTGGTTCCGCTATGCCAATTCCGGCGATCCCGCCAAGGCCCAGCACGCCGTCGACGAGCTGCTGCTACGCATCGAGCGCATTGCGCTCGAACCCTATTCGATGACGTCGCAGGCGACCATCAATCTCGAGGGCGATCACCCGCATCCGCATTCCTCGCGCAGCGTCGCGCGCATGTGCGATTTCATCGCCGCCAATTTCCTGCACGACATCGATTCGGTCGATATCGCCCGCGCCGCCGACCTGCATCCGAAATATGCGATGAACCTATTCAAGCGATCGACTGGCATGACGCTCAGCAAATATGTGACGCTGCTACGGCTGTCGCGCGCCCAGGCGATGCTGATGAGCGAGGGCGCCAACGTGCTGCAGGTGGCTATGGACAGCGGCTTCGGCTCGATCAGCGCCTTCAACAAATCCTTCCGCCACATCGCCGGCATGTCGCCGTCGGACTTCCGCCGCGATATCCGGCTGGTTACCACGGTCCCGGCCGGCGCTTTCCGGAACTAGCTCAGGGCCAGCCGCAATTCGGCGTTCTGTGCGTCTGCCTGCGACTTATTTTTCACTGGGCAAAAAAGAGCCAACGCCTAAGGTGGCGGCAGAATACGCCCATTTTCTGTGCAAGTGCATGCACTATTGCATTTGCCAGGAAATTGGTGCCATCGCACTCTTAATAAAATCAATGATTTATAATTTGGCACGCACTTTGCTTCGATAGTTGCAGAGTTGGTGGCTAGGGTTCCGGCGTCGCAAGGCGTGGCTGGTCCGAGAGCTACCACCGGCAGGGGAGACATCCCGCCGGGTGCACGGCGGGACAAAAGCCCGGGAGACCTCGTAAGCCAAGGGATTGGCGGCACGATGGTCATTGCCGATCCCTTTTGAAGAAAAGCAAAAGGGGAATTTCAATGCAGACTTTTTCGAAGATCCTATCGATTACCGCACTGACGGCGTCCCTGGCGCTCGGGCTCGGCTCCATCGCCAAGGCCGAACAGAAGACCGATTTCAAGGTCGCCTGGTCGATCTATGTCGGCTGGATGCCCTGGGGCTACGCCGCCGATCACGGCATCGTCAAGAAATGGGCCGACAAATACGGCATCAAGATCGAGGTGACCCAGTTCAACGACTACGTCGAATCGATGAACCAGTATACCGCCGGCGCCTTCGACGCCGTGACGCTGACCAATATGGACGGCCTGTCGATCCCGGCTGCCGGCGGCGTCGATACCACGGCCGTGATTGTCGGAGACTTCTCGAACGGCAATGATGCCGTCATCCTCAAGGACAAGGCGAGCCTTGCCGACATCAAGGGACAGAACGTCAATCTCGTCGAATTCTCCGTCTCGCATTATCTGCTGGCCCGCGCGCTCGAAAGCATCAAGCTGACCGAGCGCGACGTGAAAGTGGTCAACACCTCCGACGCCGATATGGTCGCCGCCTACAAGACGGCTGACGTGACCGCCGTCGTCACCTGGAACCCGCTGGTCTCGACCATCCTCGAAGATCCCACGGCCAAGAAGGTCTTCGACAGCTCGCAAGTGCCGGGCGAAATCATCGACCTGATGGTCGCCAATTCAGGCGTGCTGAAGGACAATCCGAATTTCGGCAAGGCGCTCGCCGGCATCTGGTATGAAACCACAGCACTGCTGACTGCCGACAGTGCCGACGGCAAGGCCGCGCGCGAGGCGATGGGCCAGGCATCGGGCACCGATCTCAAGGGCTTTGAATCCCAGCTTGCCGCCACCAAGCTGTTTGCCAAGCCGGCCGATGCCGTTGCTTTCACAGCCTCGGGCAGCCTGCCGAAGACAATGGATCTCGTCCGCAACTTCCTGTTCGAAAAAGGCCTGCTCGGCAATGGCGCGCCGTCCGCCGACGTCATCGGCATTGAAATGCCTGATGGCAAGGTCCTCGGCGATAGTGGCAACGTCAAGCTGCGCTTCACCGAGACCTACATGAAGGCCGCCGCCGACGGTTCGCTCTAAGCGATGTCAAAGCAGCGGTGCGGCCCTGACCGCACCGCCCACCCTTCATCAGCGGAGCTTTCCTCATGCGCTGGATCAACACGAGGCCGAGCCGGGGCGCGCAGCTTGCCTTGACGCTGCTGCCCTTCGTGCTGCTGATCGTTGCCTACACTTTCGGCTCGGCGGCACGGCTGGCGGAAAACGCCAACGACAAACTGCTGCCCGGTCTTGCCGGTTTTGCCGATGCGATCGATCGCCTGGCCTTCATCGCCGATCCGCGCACCGGACAATACCTGCTCTGGTCCGATACGGGTGCGAGCCTGATCCGGCTGTTGGCCGGCCTCGGTATCTCCACAGTCACCGCGCTCATCATCGGCATGCTGATCGGCATGCTGCCGTATCTCCGGGCGCTGCTCTCGCCCTTCGTCGCCGTTATCTCGATGGTGCCGCCGCTGGCGCTGCTGCCGATCCTCTTCATCGCCATGGGGCTTGGCGAAGCCTCGAAGATCGCGCTGATCGTCATCGGCGTTGCGCCAACGATGATCCGCGACCTTGCGCTGAAGGCGCTGGAGCTGCCGCGCGAACAGATCGTCAAGGCTGAAACACTTGGCGGCTCCTCCTGGCAGATCGGCCTTCGCGTCGTGTTGCCGCAGATCCTGCCGCGGCTGATCACCTGCCTCAGGCTTCAGCTCGGTCCCGCCTGGCTGTTCCTGATCGCGGCCGAGGCGATCTCGTCGGATTCCGGCCTCGGCTACCGCATCTTCCTAGTCCGCCGTTATCTCTCGATGGACGTCATCTTTCCCTATGTCGTCTGGATCACCCTGCTCGCCGTGATCATGAATTATATCCTCGATCGCATCCGCATTGCCTTCTTCCCCTGGTCTGAACTGGAGAAGCAGGCATGAGCGAACTGGTGATCGAAAAGGTCTGGAAAGAGTATGGCGACCAGATCGTGCTCGAAGACGTGTCGCTGACGGTTGCCTCGCGCGCCTTCGTCGCCCTTGTCGGCCCATCCGGCTGTGGCAAGTCGACGTTCCTGCGCATGCTGCTCGGCCAGGAGCGGCCGACGCGAGGGACAATCCTGCTCGACGGTGAAACCCTGCCGCAGGAGCCGGGGCCGGATCGCGGCGTCGTCTTCCAGCGCTACTCCGTCTTCCCGCATCTGACCGTGCTCGGCAATGTGCTGCTCGGGCGGGAACTCTCGGCGTCCCGCTACAAGGCCAAGCTTTTCGGCGCCGCCCGCCGCCACGCCATCGACGAAGCCCGGCGGCTGATCGGCGAAGTCGGTCTTTCCGGCGCCGAGGACAAATATCCGGCGCAGCTTTCAGGCGGCATGCAGCAGCGCCTGGCGCTGGCGCAGGCGCTGATCATGAAGCCGAAGGTGCTGCTGCTCGATGAGCCCTTCGGCGCGCTCGACCCCGGCATCCGCGCCGAAATCCACACATTGATGAAGCGGCTCTGGCACGAAACGCAGATGACCGTCGTCATGGTGACGCACGACATGCGGGAGGCCTTCACGCTGGCAACGCGCGTCGTCGCCTTCGAGCGCAAGCGCGACCGCCCGGAGGAAAAGGAGCGCTACGGCGCGACGATCACCAAGGACATTTCCATCTGGCCGCCGAGGCTCGCCGGCGCGCCCTCCATCTTCAGCCCCGACCGGGACGGCCCGGTCATTTCTCTGGGCCTTCGCCGGGACGACCCGGCTTCCAGTCCGTCAGGAGAAAAACCATGATGCATGTCAGACGTTCGCCCGAAGAAATTGCCGCCAACCGGCAGCGCTACGAGGAACACCAGAAGAAGGGGCTGGAATTTGCCCCAAAGGCCCTGCCGGCGCCGAGCCCCCTTCCCGCCCCCGCAATCGATGCGGCTGCGATCATCCATCAGGAAACCATCCCCGGCGGCTGGTACTGGTCGACCGCGCTGAAGCGCGGCGAGGCTCTCCGCATTGATCAGGGCGAAGGCGGATCGACCGTGGCGCTCGTCGCCTGGAACGCCGCTGACACTAGTGAACGGCTCAATCTCGTCGATACGGTCAAGGTGCAGTGGACAACCGCCCTCGGCAAGGGCCGCGTTATCTTCTCGGACATGGGCCGAGTGATGTTTTCGCTGATCGAGGATAGCTCCGGCGCTCACGACTGCCTGATGGGCGGCTCGACCGCAGCTTCGAACGCTGCAAAATATCCTGGCGTCAAGAGCCGCAACACCCGCGACAATCTCGTGCTCGTCGCCGGCAAGCTTGGTCTCACCAGGCGCGATATTCCCGCAATTCTCAATCTCTTCGCTCCCGTCCGCGTCGACGATGACGGTGGCTTCCACTGGCGCGGCAAACTCTCCAACAGCGGCGACTATGCCGAACTGCGCGCCGAAATGGACATGATCGTCGGCTTTTCCAATTGTCCGCATCCGCTCGATCCCGACCCGGTCTATGCTCCGAAGCCGGTGATCGTCACGCGCTTTCGCGCCCCCGCCCCCGCAGTCGACGACCTCTCGCGCACGGCGACCGCCGAAGCCCTTCGCGGCTTCGAGAACAACGCCTCGATGCTGGCCTGAGGGAGGATGACGATGACCGATTTCATCAAGACTTCAGCTTCGCGCAGCCTGGAAAATGCCGTGCAGGAACATTTCATCCCGGCCGAAGCGCCGTGGTCCGGCATCGTGCGCAAGGGTCAGACCATCCGCATCGAGGACAGCTACGGCCAACAGGCAATCGATACGCTGTTTTATCGCGCCGATGACTTTGCCGAGCGGTATTCCAACCAGGATACGATGCGGGCGCAAGGTGGCGCCTATATCGGCACCGGCACGAAGATCATCTCGAACGAAGGCAACGTCATGCTGGTCATGACGGCCGACAGCTGCGGCCGCCACGATACATCAGCCGGCGCCTGCTCCTGCGAGAGCAACACCGTGCGCTTTGGCCACGGCACCAAATACCTGCATGCCTGCCGCGACAATTTCGTGATCGAGGTGACAAAACACGGCATGAGCAAGCGCGACATCGTGCCGAACATCAATTTCTTCATGAACGTGCCGATCAAGCCGAACGGCGAGATGACTATCGTCGACGGCATTTCCGCGCCTGACGACTATGTCGAGCTGGTGGCGGAGATGGACGTGCTTTGCGTCATCTCCAATTGCCCGCAGATCAACAATCCCTGCAACGGTTTCGATCCGACGCCGATCCGGGTGCTGATCTTGGACGGCGAGGACTGATCGATGTTCACCAAAGTCCTTATCGCCAATCGCGGCGAGATCGCCGTCCGCGTCATCCGCACATTGAAGAGGATGGGCATTGCCTCGGTCGCCGTCTATTCCGATGCCGATCGGTTCTCCATGCCGGCGCTCACCGCCGACGAGGCCATGCGCCTCGGCCCGGCGCCTGCTGCCGAAAGTTATCTTGACGTCGATGCCGTCATTGCTGCCTGCAAGGCGACGGGCGCTGAGGCCGTGCATCCAGGCTACGGCTTCCTCTCGGAGAATATCGGCTTTGCCGAGCGGCTCGCCGCTGAAGGCATCGCCTTCATCGGCCCGCGCCCAGAGCATCTGTCGGCCTTCGGCCTGAAGCATACGGCGCGCGAATTGGCGAAAGCGAGCGGCGTGCCGCTGCTGCCCGGCACCGATCTCTTGCAGAGCGTCGACGGGGCGCTTTCGGCTGCCGAGACCGTCGGTTATCCCGTCATGTTGAAGAGCACGGCCGGCGGCGGCGGTATCGGCATGCAACTCTGCGCCGATGCGGCCTGCCTCAAGGCTTCCTTCGAAAGCGTGCAGCGGACCGCGCGCGCCAGCTTCGGCGATGCGCGCGTCTATATCGAGCGTTTCGTTGCTGAAGCGCGCCATGTCGAGGTGCAGATCTTCGGCGACGGCAAGGGCGGAGTGATTGCGCTCGGCGAACGTGACTGCTCGCTGCAGCGGCGGAACCAGAAGGTCGTCGAGGAGACGCCTGCGCCCGGCCTTTCCGCCGAAACGAGGGCGCGGCTGCACAAGGCGGCGGTCGATCTGGGAAGCTCGGTCTCCTACGAATCGGCCGGCACCGTCGAATTCATCTACGATCCCCAGCGCGAGGAATTCTATTTCCTCGAGGTCAATACCCGCCTGCAGGTCGAGCATCCTGTCACGGAAGCCGTCTTCGGTATCGATCTCGTCGAATGGATGATCCGGCAGGCGGCCGGCGAAGAGGTGCTCTCGGGCGCTAAGGCCCTGACGCCGAAGGGTGCGGCGATCGAGATGCGTGTTTATGCGGAGATGCCGCATGCCGATTTCCGCCCGAGCGCCGGCCTTTTGACCGAAGTCATTTTTCCGGAGAGTGCCCGCGTCGACGGCTGGATCGAGACGGGGACCGAGGTCACGCCCTTCTATGACCCGATGCTTGCTAAACTGATTGTGGCGGCGGAAGACCGGCCGGCGGCGATCGAGAAACTGAAGGCAGCGCTCGCCGAAACATCGATATCGGGCATCGAGACCAATCTCGATTATTTGAGAACGATCGCCGCTTCCGAATTGCTGGCCAGCGCCAAGGTGGCAACGACGGCTCTACGCGACTTCGCCTTCGTTCCCGATGTCGTCGAGGTTCTCGCGCCCGGCGCGCAGTCAAGCATTCAGGAATTGCCGGGCCGGCTCGGCCTCTGGCATGTCGGCGTGCCGCCAAGCGGGCCGATGGACGAGCGCTCCTTCCGCCATGCCAACCGGCTGGTCGGCAATGACGATGTGACGGCTGCGCTGGAGTTGACCGTTTCCGGTCCGACATTGCGGTTCTATGCCGACCAGACGATCGCGCTAGCCGGCGCCCGGATGCCTATGACATGCGACGGCGCAAGATTGCCGCATGACACCCCGGTATTGATCCGTGCCGGTCAGGTTCTGTCGATCGGTACGATCGAAGGACCGGGGCAGCGCGCCTACCTCGCGGTCGCCGGTGGTTTTGCCGCTCCCGTTGTGCTCGGCTCGCGCGCGACCTTCGGCCTTGGCCAATTCGGCGGCAACGCCACCGGCACCCTGAAGACAGGGCATGTGCTGCACTTTGCCCGCCAAGTACCGGCCGAACCGGTGAGACCAGCGACGGAGGCAGCCGTCTTGACGCGCGAATGGGATGTCGGCGTCGTCTATGGCCCGCACGGCGCGCCCGATTTCTTCGAGGCTAGCGATATCGAGACGCTGTTCTCGACAGCTTACGAGGTGCATTTCAACAGCGCCCGCACCGGTGTGCGCCTGATCGGCCCGGCCCCGCAATGGGCACGTAGCGACGGCGGCGAGGCGGGGCTGCACCCCTCCAACCTGCACGATAATGCCTATGCCATCGGAGCGATCGATTTTACCGGCGACATGCCGATCATTCTCGGCCCTGACGGTCCGAGCCTTGGCGGCTTCGTCTGCCCTGCAGTGATCGCCCGCGACGAACAGTGGAAGATGGGCCAGTTTAAGCCCGGCGACCGTATCCGCTTTCATGCGGTGGCGCGGCCGGAGGACCCGATCGCCGGCCCGGCGGTGCGGCGGGTCGTGGAAGAGACGGGCTCGCCGATCGTCGGCATTAGCGACGACGGCCCGGTTTCCGTCGTCTATCGCCGCCAGGGCGATGATAATCTGCTCGTCGAATATGGGCCGATGACACTGGATATCGCGCTTCGGCTGCGGGTGCATCTGCTGATGCAGGCCGTTGTCGAGGCCCGCCTGCCCGGCGTCGTCGACCTCACCCCCGGTATCCGCTCGCTGCAGATTCATTATGACGGCACGCAGCTGACGCGCCGGCGCCTGCTGGGACTGCTCTCCGAAATCGAGGCGACGCTGCCGGCGGCACAGGAGGTCACGGTGCCGAGCCGCATCGTGCATCTGCCGCTTTCCTGGAACGATCCGGATGCGGAGCTTGCGATGCGCAAATATCAGGAGCTCGTGCGCCCGAATGCGCCCTGGTGCCCGTCGAATATCGAGTTCATCCGCCGCATCAACGGCCTTCCCGACGAACAGGCCGTTCGCGATATCGTCTTCGATGCCAGCTATCTGGTGCTCGGTCTCGGCGATGTCTATCTTGGCGCGCCGGTTGCGACCCCTGTTGATCCACGCCATCGCCTCGTGACGACGAAGTATAATCCCGCCCGCACCTGGACGCCTGAGAACGCCGTCGGCATCGGCGGCGCCTATATGTGCATCTACGGCATGGAAGGACCGGGCGGCTACCAGCTCTTCGGCCGCACCATCCAGGTCTGGAACACATGGCGGGAGACACCGGCCTTCGCCAGGGGCAAGCCCTGGCTGCTGAACTTCTTTGACCAGATCCGTTTCTTCCCTGTTAGTAATCAGGAACTGACGGAGGCGCGCGCCGCCTTCCCGCACGGCGGCTATCCGATCCGGATCGAGGAGACGGAATTCTCCTATGCTGCCTATGAGAGAGAATTGCAGGCGAACGCAGCGTCGATCGGTCGCTTCAAAGCAACGCAGCAGGCCGCCTTCGATACTGAGCGCCAGCGCTGGAAGGAAGCCGGGCTCGACAGCTTCGTCACCGATGAAGGCACGGGCGAAAGTCCGGATGGGGATATTCCCGACGGCTGCTTCGGTGTTGCCAGCGCCGTGCCCGGCAATATCTGGAAATTGCTGGTCGAGCCGGGTGCTTCGGTTGCGGCCGGCGATACACTCGCCATCATCGAATCGATGAAAATGGAAATCAACGTCACCGCCCATGCGGCAGGCCGCGTCCGCGACCTGCGCGCCGGGCCGGGAAGAAACGTCAAAGCCGGCGATATCATCGTCGTTCTGGAGGAATGCTGACATGCTGCCGACCATCCTCGATCTCTCAAGCCTTCGCGCCGCCTATCAATCCGGCCTGACGCCGCTCGACGCCATCGAAGAGGTGATCGCCCGCCGCGCCGCCTCGAAGGATCCGGCAATCTTCATCACCCCGGTGCCGGACGAGGAGCTGCGTGCAGCCGCGAAAACGCTGATGGCGCGCGCGCCTGAGGCAAACAGCCTGCCGCTCTGGGGCGTTCCCTTCGCCGTCAAAGACAATATCGATGCCGCCGGCCTGCCGACGACCGCGGCCTGCCCGGCCTATGCGTATCGGCCGGAAGCCGACTCCACCGTCGTTGCCCGGTTGAAGGCGGCCGGCGCCATCATCATCGGCAAGACCAATCTCGACCAATTCGCGACCGGCCTCAACGGCACGCGCTCGCCCTATGGCGCGCCGCGTTCGGTCTTCGATGCGGCCTATATCTCCGGCGGTTCGAGCTCCGGATCGTCGGTCACGGTGGCTTCAGGCCTGGCGGCCTTCGCGCTCGGCACGGATACGGCGGGTTCCGGCCGCGTGCCCGCCGCCTTCAACAATCTGGTCGGCATCAAGCCGACGCCGGGTCTCTTGCCGAATACTGGCGCTATACCGGCCTGCAAGAGCGTCGACTGCATCACGATTTTTGCCGCGACCGTCGGCGACGGTGTTGCGATCCGCAAGGTCGCCGAAGGCTTCTATGCCGCCGATGCTTTCTCCCGTCGTGCCAAGCCGGCGACCCTGCCTGTGTCGGGGTTGCGCATCGGCGTCCTGACCGATGCCGAACGGGAATTCTTCGGCGACAAGGAGGTGGAGGCGCTCTACGATCAGGCGATCGAGCGGGCCAGAGCGCTCGGCGCGACCATCGTGCCTTTCGACTATGCGCCATTCCGCGAGGCCGCCGCGCTTCTCTATGACGGGCCTTGGGTCGCTGAACGTCTGGCGGCGGTCGAGACCTTCCTCGCCACGAACGCGACCGATTTCGACCCGACGGTCAGGGGGATTATCGAAGGCGCCAAGGGCAAGACCGCGGTTGAGGCTTTCAACGGTCGATACCGGCTGGAAGAATTGCGTCGCAAGACCGAGGCCGAATGGGAAAAGGCCGACGTGCTTCTGCTGCCGACCGCACCGACCACTTACACCGTTGCGGATATGCTGGCCAATCCCGTCGTGCTGAACGGTCGCCTCGGCCGCTACACCAATTTCGTCAACCTGCTCGATTGCGCAGCGATCGCCGTTCCGGCCGGCTTCGGAAAAGGTGGGTTGCCGGGCGGCGTTACCGTCATCGCACCTGCCTTCACCGACGATGCGCTGGCGCCGCTTGCCGACGCGCTGCACCGCGCAGCAAGCTCCGGCATGGGCATCGACCGGCAGGCTGCGATCCCCGAAGCAAGCCGTGTTGTGCCCGGCGATGACGGTTTTATCGAAATTGCGGTCGTAGGTGCGCATCTGACCGGCATGCCGCTCAATCACGAACTGGCAGGCGCAGGCGGGCGTCTGGTCAAGACCTGCCGCACGGCCGGCGATTATCGCCTCTTCGTCTTACCCAATACCACGCCGCCGAAACCCGGGCTGCTGCGCGAGCCCGGCCACAAGGGTCAGGGACTGGAGGTCGAGGTCTGGGCACTGCCGGCCGATGCTTTCGGCAGGTTCGTCCAGAAGATTCCGGCACCCCTCGGCATCGGTAAGCTGACGCTCGAAGACGGTCCCAGCGTCTCTGGCTTCGTCTGCGAGGCGCATGCGGTGAAAGGTGCCGAGGAAATCACCGCACTTGGCGGCTGGCGCAACTATATCAGCGCCAAGCTGGCGAGCTGAGAGGAGGCCTAACATGGCGGCAAAACTCGTCTGGCGCCTGATCGATCTGCTGCGGGACGGTCTGGCCGCCCGCAGCGAAGCGATCGGCAACACCTGTGTCAGCCCTGGCGGTTCTGAGAGCGTTCGGCAAGTTCGACGATAATGCCGTCGGGATCGCGAACGAAGGCGATCTTGTTCAGCATCTCGGAGTGGACGGCAAAGCGCGGCCGCTCCTTGATCTCGACGCCCGCCGTTTCGAGGCGGACGAAGGTCTCGTCGACATTGTCGAAATGAAAGGTGAGGTGGCGGACGCCGGCCGTATCTTCAGGCACGTCGACTGCTCTCGACGCGCCGCCGGGCGGCGCAAAGACCTCCAGCATGCCGCCGCCTGCATCGAGGAACGCGACTTGCATGCCATTCGCCATCGTCTTGCGCAGCACGAGGCTGAGGCCTAGCAGGCCACAGTAGAAATCGACGGTGCGGTCCATGTCGCTGACCGTCATGCCGACATGCTCGAAGGATTTCAGCATCGGAGAGCCCTTCCCGATTCAGACGGTGGCCGCAGCCCGCCATTCCCCTGCCGGAAGCCAGGAGCGATAGAGCGGATGATCGGCGGCGATCGGCATCGGCGTCGGTTGTCCGGTTCGCTGCGAGAAATAAGCGGCCGTTACCAGTTCCAGCGAATTGCGGGCATCCTGCAGCGTCACCGGTGGGTCGGTGTCTTCGACGATCGCCTTATGGAAGAGCTCGAACTGACGGGTGTAGCCATCCTCGCCAGGCACATAGGCGGCGAGCACTTCGTCGATCCGCGCCTGATGTTCCTCTGTCCCGGCGACGAACGTCCACGGATCACGGCCCATCGTATAGGGTTCGATGATGCTTTCGGCGACGAGGTCGTTGAAGCAGAAGCGCAACCGCGAGATCTCCTTGCGCGAACCCAGCGTCATCGACAGCGTCGCCAGCGAGCCATTCTGCATCTTCACCGAAAGGGCTGCCGTATCCTCGACCTCGATCGGATTGACCAGCGTCGCCCCATAGGAAAACACCTCGGCGCAAGGGCCGTGCACATAGTTCAGCATGTCATGGGCGTGGATGGCGTGGCCGAGAAGGCCACCGCCGAGTTCGCTCGCCCATTTGCCGCGCCACGGCACGGCATAATAATCCGGCCCGCGCCACCAATGGGTTTCGATCGTGGTCAGGAACGGCTTGCCGGCCAGGCCGCGTTCGATCAGCAGCTTCAGCTTCTGCAGGCCGGAACCATAGCGATACTGGAAGATCGGCATCAGCTTCTTGCTGGGGAAGCGGGCAAGGATGCGCCCCATCTCGTCGACCTCGGCGATCGAGCCGAAGAGCGGCTTCTCGCAGATCACGTGCTTGCCAGACTCGATACCCTTGCGGCACAGTTCGAAATGCGAACTCGGCGGCGTCGAAATGTCGATGATGTCGAGATCGTCGCGGGCAAACAGCGAATCCGCATCCTGCGTGTATTCGGCAATGCCGAACTCCTCGCACAGCGCTCTGCCGCGCTCCTCATCGAGCGAGCAGAGCACGGGAACTTCGAAAAGCTCCTTGTTCCAACCGAAGCCGGCCAGATGCCGCGCAGCGATGCCTGCGCCGATGACACCGACGCGCAATTTCCTGGTCATGATTTCCTCCTCAGCGAGCGCCGATGCGCGCGGCTTTCGCCTGGGCTTCGAGCGAAAGACGGCAGACTTCAAAAACGTGATCCTGGGTCATCGCCGTCTGTGTGCGGTTGCCGACGTCGGCGGTGAAAGCGTCGAAATAGTCGAGTTTTTCGCCGCTGCAATCGATATGGGTCATTTCCTTGCCGTTGACCAGGAAGAGGTGATCCTTGCCCGGCCGGCCGGCGATATCGATATATTTGCGCAGTTCGATGTAGCCTTCGGTGCCGAGGATGGTGAGGCGCCCGTCACCCCAGGTCGGCAGCGCCTCCGGCGTGAACCAGTCGACACGGACATAGCCCGCCGCCTTGTCGGAGCGCAGAAGCACCTCGCCGAAATCCTCGAAGGCGGGCTTGTCGGGCATGCCGAAATTGCCGATCGAGCTTGCGATGACCTCGCCTGTGGTCGAGCCCGTATAGAACAGGAACTGGTCGACCTGGTGCGAAGCGATATCGACGATGATGCCGCCGAAGGCTTCGGGATCGAAGAACCAGTCCGGCCGGGTCGGCAGTTGCAGCCGGTGTGGACCGACGCCGAGCGTCTGGATCACCTTGCCGATCGCGCCTTCGGCGACGAGCTTGCCGGCCTTGACCGCGGAGCGCACGCAGTGGCGCTCGGAAAAGCAGATCGAGAAAATCTTGCCGGTCTCGGCAACGGTACGCTTGACCTCCTCGAGTTGGGCGAAGGTCGTCACGCCCGGCTTGTCGGTCATCACGTCCTTGCCCGATCTCATTGCGCGGATGGCAAGCCCGGCACGATCACGAGGAATCGCGGAAATGCAGATGACATCGATCGACGGATCGTCGAACAGCTTTTCCCTGTCGATCTGCGGCGCGTTAGGATAGGTCTTCTCGAAGCCCTCGCGCAATGCCGGCACCGAGGTCTGCGGGCAATAGCCGACGAACTCGCCGCCTGCGGCCAGCAACCCCTTTACGTGATCGAACGTGTGCCCATGGTCGATTCCGACGACGGCAAATCTCAACATCGCTGCAATATCCTCCTGGGATTTTCGTGTGGCCGCCTGACGCCAGCCTCCTCCATGTCGCGCAAAACAGATAACGAAAGCCGCCGCCTGTCAAGGCGAGATGGAGGGCAAAATCGTCGCGGCCTGTATTTAAATATTTGAAATTAAACAGTTATTTTGTATCTAAATAGTTATTTTGTGGGCTTTTGCAATTGGATTCCAGAGGAAGCCCGCCGCCCGAGCCGATCAGGCGAAAGTCTTTTTCCCCGACGCATCTTGCCCCGTCTCCGTGAATGTGATCGATTTCGGCTGCCGCCGGGCTGGAGGGCGGCAACACCCCGCAATGTTTTTAAAGAGCGCTCCCCGCTCGCCTGTGACGGAAGATCACCATGTCTCAACCTCTGCTCGATGTCGCCGCTTCGGATGGTCTTTTTGTCGGTCGCATCTGGAATCCCGAAGTGCAGGGACCGAGCATTGTGATGTTACGCGAGGGTATGCTGGTCGACATCACGTCGCGCGAGGCGCCGACGCTGAGCGCTCTCCTGGAGAGGTCGGATGCCGCCGGCTTTGTCCGCGCAGCAAGTGGCAAGGCGGTTGGCTCGCTGGCGGACATCGCCGCCAACAGTACCGGAGCTCCGGATCAAACGCGCCCTTATCTCCTTGCGCCCGTCGACCTGCAGGCAGTCAAGGCCTGCGGCGTTACCTTTGCGCAGTCGATGATCGAGCGCGTCATCGAGGAGAAGGCCGCCGGCAGTCCGGAACGCGCCGCCTCGATCCGCGAGCGTGTCAGCACGCTGATCGGCGGCAGCCTCACCAATCTGAAGGCCGGTTCGCCGGAGGCCGCCAAGGTCAAGCAGGCATTGATCGACGAGGGCATGTGGTCGCAATATCTCGAGGTCGGCATCGGGCCTGATGCCGAAGTCTTCACCAAGGCGCCGGTGCTCTCCTCCGTCGGCTGGGGTGCCGATGTCGGCCTGCATCCGATCTCGACCTGGAACAATCCGGAGCCGGAAATCGTGCTTGCGGTCAACAGCCGCGGCGAGATCAAGGGGGCGACACTCGGCAACGACGTCAACCTGCGCGATGTCGAGGGCCGTTCGGCACTGCTGCTCGGCAAGGCCAAGGACAACAACGCCTCCTGCTCGATCGGTCCTTTCATCCGCCTGTTCGATGCCGGCTACAGCCTGGATGACGTCCGCAAGGCCGAACTCGACCTGAAGGTGTCAGGCGAGGACGGCTTCGTGATGCACGGCAAGAGTTCGATGTCGCAGATCAGCCGCGATCCAACCGATCTCGTCAAACAGACGGTCGGCGCCCATCATCAATATCCCGATGGTTTCATGCTTTTCCTCGGCACGCTGTTTGCGCCGACGCAGGACCGGGACGCGCCGAAGCAAGGCTTCACCCACAAGATCGGCGATGTCGTCGAGATTTCCTCGGCAGGCCTCGGTGCGCTCGTCAACACCGTGCGGCTCTCCACCGAATGCCCGCCCTGGACCTTCGGTATTTCGGCGCTGATGAGCAATCTGGCAAAGCGCGGTCTTCTCTAAATTACTGATTCCGTCGCCTGCCCTGCAGCAGGTCGAGAACGGAGTTTGCCGCCTCGAGAACGTTTGTCCCCGGGCCAAACACGGCTGCGACGCCGTGTTCATGCAGGAATTCATAGTCCTGGCGCGGGATGACACCGCCGCAGACGACGATGATATCACCACCGCCCTGTTCCCTCAGCCTGTCGATCAACTGCGGTAGCAGCGTCCTGTGACCGGCCGCCAATGACGAGACGCCGACGACATTGACCTTTTCGCTGAGCGCGACGCCGGCGGCTTCCTCCGGTGTCTGGAAAAGGGGACCGGCGAGCACATCGAAGCCGATATCGCCGAAGGCCGAGGCGATCACCTTGGCGCCTCGGTCGTGTCCGTCCTGGCCGAGCTTGGCGACCATGATCTTCGGCCGGTGCCCCATGGCTTCCGTCACCTCGGTCATGCGAGTCTTGAGCACGGCGAGTTCCGGCTCATTTTCATACGCTTGGCCATAGACGCCCTTGATCACCACAGGCGTGGCGGCATGATCGCCGAAGGCATCGCGCATCGCATCCGATATCTCGCCGACCGTGGCGCGGGCCCGCGCCGCCTCAATGGCGGCTTCGAGCAGATTGCCCTTGCCGCTCTGTGCGATCTCGGCCAGGGCCGCCAGCGTGTCGCGCGCGGCTCGGCCATCGCGCCGCCTCTTGGTTTCCTCGATACGTCTGATCTGCGCTTTGCGCACCGCGCTATTGTCGATCTCCAGAATGTCGATCGGCTGTTCGTTGTCGAGCCTGTAGCGGTTGACGCCGACGATGACCTCCTCGCTCTTGTCGACGGCTGCCTGGCGGCGCGCGGCCGCTTCCTCGATCAGCCGCTTTGGCAGGCCGTCATTGACGGCCTTCGTCATGCCGCCGAGAGCTTCCACCTCCTCGATCAGCGCCCAGGCTTTGTCGGCAAGCTCCTTCGTCAGGCTCTCGACGTAATAGGAGCCCGCCAGCGGATCGACCACCTTGGTGACGCCGGTTTCGTGGCTCAGGATCAGCTGCGTGTTGCGGGCGATGCGGGCGGAAAATTCCGTCGGCAGCGCGATTGCCTCGTCGAAGGAGTTGGTATGCAGCGACTGCGTGCCGCCGAGCACGGCCGACATCGCCTCGAAAGCGGTGCGGATGATGTTGTTATAGGGGTCCTGCTCCTGCAGCGAGACGCCGGAGGTCTGGCAATGGGTGCGCAGCATCAGCGAAGAGGTCTTCTTCGGCTGGAATTCCTCCATGATGCGGGTCCAGAGCAGCCGGGCGGCGCGAAGCTTTGCCGCCTCCATGAAGAAGTTCATGCCGATCGCGAAGAAGAAGGAGAGCCTGCCGGCGAAATCATCGACATTGAGGCCCTTGGCAATCGCCGCCCTGACATATTCGCGACCGTCGGCCAACGTGAAGGCAAGTTCCTGCACCAGCGTCGCGCCGGCCTCTTGCATGTGATAGCCGGAGATCGAGATCGAATTGAATTTTGGCATCTCCTTGGCCGTATATTCGATGATGTCGGCAACGATCCGCATCGAGGGTTCGGGCGGATAGATATAGGTGTTGCGGACCATGAACTCCTTGAGGATGTCGTTCTGGATGGTCCCCGAAAGGTCGGCTCGTGGAACGCCCTGCTCCTCGCCGGCCACGATGAAGGAGGCAAGGATCGGGATGACGGCGCCGTTCATGGTCATCGACACCGACATTTCGCCGAGTGGAATGCCGTCGAACAGGATCTTCATGTCCTCGACGCTGTCGATTGCCACACCCGCCTTGCCGACATCGCCCTCGACGCGCGGATGATCGCTGTCATAACCGCGGTGGGTGGCAAGATCGAAGGCGACCGACAGGCCCTTCTGGCCGGCGGCGAGATTGCGGCGATAAAAGGCGTTCGATTCTTCTGCCGTGGAGAAGCCGGCATATTGGCGGATCGTCCAAGGCCGGCCGGCATACATCGTCGCGCGGGGCCCGCGGGTGAAAGGCGAAAAGCCGGGAAGCGAACCAAGGTGCCCGGCGCCGTCGAGATCCTCGGCCGTATAGAGCGGCTTGACGGCAATGCCTTCCGGCGTCTGCCAGGTCAGCTTCTCGGGCGAGGTGCGCAGTTCCTTTTGCGCAAGTTCCGCCCAATCCGACAGCGTCTTCTTCGTCATGCGTTTCCTCCGGCTTTTTTCATCCCCACCCTACCATTTCACAGGCTCCTCGTGCGATAGAGCCCGAACAGGATGATTTTAGGCCGAGCTGGCCCAAAATCTGAATCCTGTTCTACATTATATAGTTAGAGCATGATGTCGTCCGAAAACCGCTCACACTTTTCGGCATCATGCTTTTGGATAATTAATGCGGCAAATCCTTGATTTCTATTGCCGACTTTGGGACCCGCCTCATGAAGACAATGCAGATCTATGCCTTCGACATGAACTGCGTCGGGCACATCAACCACGGTCTGTGGACGCATCCGCGCGACCGCTCAGCGCACTATACCGATCTCGACTACTGGACGGAGTTTGCCAAGACCGCGGAACGCGGCAAGCTGGACGGCATTTTCCTGGCCGACATCGTCGGTGTCTACGATGTCTACAGGGATAGCCCTTCGCCGGTGATTGAGACGGGCGCGCAGATCCCGGTCAATGATCCGATGATCCCGATTTCGGCGATGGCCTATGTGACGAAACATCTGGGTTTCGGCGTGACCGTCAACACCACCTATGAGCCACCCTTCCTGCTGGCGCGGCGGATGTCGACCCTCGACCACCTGACCAAGGGACGGATCGGCTGGAACATCGTCACCGGTTATCTCGACAGTGCGGCTCGCAGCATGGGTTTCGACAAGCTGCCGGAACATGATGCGCGTTACGACGCAGCCGAAGAATATCTCGAAATTCTCTACAAGCTCTGGGAAGGGAGCTGGGACGACGATGCGGTGGTGCGCGACAAGGCGGGCGGCGTCTATGCCGATCCCTCCAAAGTGCGCTCTGTCGGTTACGACGGCAAATATTACCGGATGGAAGGCATCCATCTCTCCGAGCCCTCGCCGCAGCGCACGCCCCTGCTCTTCCAGGCCGGCGCCTCGGCACGCGGGCAGGATTTCGCCGCACGCCACGCCGAATGCGTCTTCATTGCCGGGCCGAATCCCAAGGCGGCCAAGCCGACTGTCGATGCGCTGCGGGCGAAGGCGACGGAATTCGGCCGCGGCGCCGACGCATTGAAGATCCTCAGCCTGATCACCGTCGTCGTCGGGCGGACGGAGAAGGAAGCACGGGACAAGCTGGAGGACTATCGCCGCCATGCGAGCGTCGAGGCTTCGCTTGCGCATTACTCCGCTTCGACAGGCATCGACTTTTCGAAGTATGGATTGGACGACGTCATCGACCAGAGCTCGACCAACGCCAATCAATCGGCACTTGCGGCCATCACGAAACAGGCGCCAAAGCCAGTGACGCTGCGTGTCATCATCGACCAGATGGTGCTCGGCAGCCGGATGAGGCCGATAGTGGGTTCGCCGGAACAGATCGCCGATCATCTCGCGACATGGATAGAAGAGGGTGGCATCGACGGCTTCAATCTGGCGCGAACAGTGGCGCCGGAAAGCCTGCGCGATTTCGTCGACCTGGTGGTGCCGGTGCTGCAGGAGCGCGGCGTCTTCAAGGCGGACTATGCTGCAGGACCCTTGCGGCAGAAGCTTTTCGGCGGCGGGAACGGCAGGTTGCCCGCCGCTCACCCCGCCGCCCAGTTCCGGCGCTGACTTATCGGTGGTCCAGCCCGGCAACCAGCCGGTCGCCAAGCCACTGGATGCCGCAGACGAGCACGATGAGGACGGCCACCACCGCGATCATCACACTGGTTTCGAAACGCTGATAGCCGTAGCGGATGGCGAGATCGCCGAGGCCGCCGGCGCCGATCGCGCCCGCCATGGCCGAGGCGCCGATCAGCGTCACCAGCGTGACGGTGAAACCGGCGACGATGCCTGGCAGCGCTTCAGGCACCAGCACCTCGCGGATGATCGTCCAGCGATTGCCGCCCATGGCGCGCACGGCGTCGATCAGCCCGCGGTCGACCTCGCGCAGCGATACTTCGGCGATACGGGCGTAATAGGGCGTTGCGGCGATGGCGAGCGGCACGATGGCCGCCCAGGTGCCGAGCGCGGTGCCGACGATCAGCCGCGTCAGCGGGATCAGCGCTACCAGCAGGATGATGAAAGGCACTGAGCGAAAGCCGTTGATGACTGCGCCGAGCACGCGATTGATCCAGAGGTTTTCGGCGATGCCACCGCGCGCCGTCGCGACCAGTGCAAGGCCGAATGGCAGGCCGGCGACGAGCGAGATCAATCCCGAGGCGAGGGTCATCAGGATCGTCTCCCAAAGGGAGCGAATAAGCAGTTCAAGCATGATCGGTGTCATAACCAAGCACCTCCACCCGGGCGGACCGGGCCGTCAGGAATTTTTCGACCTTTCCGGCAAGCGCGGGGTCGCGTGCGGGAACGGCGATGAAGAACCGCGCCACCGGCTGGTTCTGGATATGGTCGATGCCGCCATGGACGAGGCGGAAGCAATGCGGCAATGCCGCCGAGAGTTCGGCAAACAGCGCGCCCTGCGCCTGCGGCCCGGCGAGATCGACGCTGAGAATGACCTCCCTGCCGGCCGTCGCCGACAGCCGACCGGCGATATGTTCAGGAAGCTGCGGGCGGATGCCGCCGAGCAGGCTCCCGGTGATATCAGCCTGCGGATTGGCGAAGACCGACCAGACCTGCCCTTCCTCGACGATCCGCCCGGCATCGATGACCGCGACGCGATCGGCAATGCCGCGGACCACTTCCATCTCGTGGGTGATGAGCAGAATGGTCAGTCCGAGCTTACGGTTTATGTCTTTCAGCAATGCCAGGATCGACCGGGTCGTTTCCGGATCGAGCGCCGATGTCGCCTCGTCGGACAACAGCAGTGCCGGGCGTGCCGCCAGCGCCCGGGCGATGCCGACGCGTTGTTTCTGGCCGCCGGACAGCGATGCGGGATAAGCCTTCGCCTTGTCTGCAAGGCCGACGAGTTCGAGCAGCTCATGCGCTCGTTTCAGGCGCTCGCCCTTTGCAAGACCCTCGATCTTCAGGGGCAGCGCGACGTTTTCCTCGACGGTTTTGGCAGAAAGCAGATTGAAATGCTGAAAGATCATGCCGATGCGGCGGCGCAGCGGCTGCAGGTCCTGTTCTGAAAGTCCGGTGATGTCTCGGCCTTCGATGAGGATCTCGCCGCTATCGGCGCGCTCCAGGCCGTTCAGGCAGCGGATCAGCGTCGATTTGCCGGCGCCGCTGCGGCCGATGATGCCAAGGATCTCGCCTCTCTTCACCGTCAGCGAAATGCCGTCGAGGGCTGCAGTGGTTCCGAACCGTCGCTTCACGTCGGTCAGTCTCACCACCTCTTCGGAAGCCGCCGCTTGAGACTGTGCCTCGATCGCCGTGGTGGAAACAAGGGAATTCATGTGGTTTTCCTTACAAATACTGAAGGCGGTCCGGGCAGAGAACGCCCGGACCGCCTCTCGGCAGGCCTTAACCCCAGCCCTGCCTCGGATCAATAGGCGCTGAGACCCGTTCCCTTATAGACCTTTTCGAACTCGGCCTTCACGGTGTCGTTCTGATAAGAAGAAACAAGCGTCTTGACCCATTCGGCATCCTTGTTGTCGTCCTTGACGGCGATGAAGTTGCGGTACGGATTGTCGGCGATCGGCTCTTGGGCAATGCGTTCGGCCGGCGAAAGACCGCTTTTCAACGCCCAGTCGGTGTTGACGATACCGGCATCCAGATCGTCGATCGAACGGCCGACGATGCCGGCGTCGAGTTCCTTGATCTCGATCTTCTTCGGATTGTCGGTGACGTCGGCGACGGTCGCGAGAATACCGGTGCCGTCCTTCAGTTTGATCAGGCCTTCATTCTGGAGAACGCGCAGCGCACGGCCTTCGTTCGAGGGATCGTTCGGCACGCCGATGACGGCACCTTCCGGGATCTCTGCGACGGACTTGTGTTTCTTGGTGTAAAGGCCGATCGGCCAGACCCCGGTATAACCGACGCGAACGATGTGATAGCCGTGCTGCTGGATCTGGTTGTCGAGATAGGGCTGGTGCTGGAAAGCGTTGGCATCGATTTCGCCGCGCTCCAGCGCTTCATTCGGCTGGGTGTAATCGTTGAAGATGACGGTCTCGATCTTGAGACCTTTCTTGCCCGCCTCGCTCGTGACGACACGCCACACATCCTCATCCTCGCCGGCCATGATGCCGACCTTGATCGACTTGTCCTCGGCAAAGGAAGGGTGGGGTGCTGCAAAGGCGAAGAGCGCGGCAGCGGAAACGACCACGGCGGCAAGAGCCGCGCGGCGCGAAAGGTGGAAGCCGTGAAGATTTTTGTTCTTGGTCATTGTATATCCCGTCTGACTGAATGAGGCCGAACGCCCCGAGCAGGCTGATCATGGCAAATGGGCGGATCGCGAGCGAAGCACGAATGTCTGATGTGGAGGGAGGGCCGGAAAAACTCTTGCCCTGCCATCGATATCGGCAGGATAAATTTCCATCAATTTTGTGGATTAATTGCGGCTCGTGAGCATGTTGCAAAAATGAAAACGGCGCCTCCGTGGCGCCGTTTCAAGCCTATCCCGACGCTCTTCACTCGGCAGCGATAAGTGCCTGACTCCGGCTGGGAAAGAAGGCCTCGAGCTCGCCGATGACTTCCCCGATCCGCTTGGAAAGTGGATCGGATGAGACGCGGTAATCGGTGAAGTCGCGGTCGGATGCATAAACCGCGGTCGGCAGCGTGTGAGACATGAAAAAACCGAAGAGCGGCCGGAGCTGGTGCTCGACCATCAGCGCATGGCGGTCACCGCCGCCGGTCGCAGTGATGATGATTGGCTTGGCGCGCAGCTCATGCGGGTCGATCAGGTCGATCAGATGCTTGAAGAGACCGGGATAGCTGCCCTTGTAGGTCGGCGCTCCGATGACCAGCACATCGGCATTGACGATGTCGTCGATGACTTCCCTGGCGCGACTGTCGAGATCGTCACGGCGCAGCGCCTGGCCAAGCGAGGGGCCGACATCGGTCAGATCGTAGATGGTGTTGTCGAAGCCGTATTTCTCACCGGCGAGACCGGCAACGTTTTCAACAAGTGCAAATGTCTTCGAGGGGCGGTTGAAGCTACCCGCAAGGCCGACCAATTTGTGAGCAGACATGCCATTTCCTTCCAATATCGTGCCGAGACCGACGTCATTATTGGGACGAATATTATCTATAAAAATAGTGGATTAAAGGAATGGTGATCCCTCTTCCCCATAGGAGGAGAAAAATACGTTCGGGCCTATGGGCGAAGGCGACGTGCGAAACTGCATGATGAACCGGGCCGGAGTGTCGGTGACATTCCGGCTCCATCGATTGTCCATAAGCGATGTCGCGTCAAACTGGTTTCTGCTTGGGAATACGCGGCAGGAAGACCGTGAGGAGACCGAGCAGCGGCAGGTAGGAGCAGATGCGGTAGACGAAATCGATGCCATGGGTGTCGGCGAAACTGCCGAGCAGGGCTGCACCAAGCCCCCCTGCCCCGAATGCGAAGCCGAAGAAGACCCCGGCAATCAGCCCGACGCGCCCGGGCACCAGTTCTTGCGCGAAGACGACGATTGCAGAGAAGGCCGAAGCGAAGATCAGGCCGATGACGACGCTGAGCACACCCGTCCAGAAGAGGTTGGCATAGGGAAGCAGGAGCGCGAAGGGAATGACGCCGAGGATCGAGAACCAGATGACGAAACGCGCGCCGAAGCGGTCACCGATCGGCCCGCCGAGGAAGGTGCCGACGGCGACCGAACCGAGGAACAGGAAGAGCATCAGCTGTGCCTGCTGCACGCTGAGGGCAAACTTGTCGATGACATAGAAGGTGAAGTAGCTCGATACGCTGGCCATGTAGACATTCTTCGTTGCCGTCAGCAGCACGAGGATGAGCAGCGCCCAGACGACCCTGTTCTGCGGCAGCGGCAGGGTCCGGCTTATTGCCGGCTTGCTGGCATTCTGGCGCCTGTGGCTGATGTACCAGTTGCCGACCCAGCTCAGCACGACCATGCCGACCATGGCGATGGCGGCGAACCATGAGACGCTGTGCTGACCGAGCGGCAGCACGATGAAGGCGGCAAGCAGCGGGCCGATCGCCTGGCCGGCATTGCCACCAACCTGGAAGAAGGATTGCGCGAAACCGTGGCGGCCGCCAGAGGCAAGACGGGCAACACGCGAAGATTCCGGGTGGAAGACCGCCGAGCCGAAGCCGATCAGGCTTGCGGCAACCAGCAGCAGGGTGAAACTGCCGGCATTGCCGAGCAGAATGAGGCCGCAAAAGGTACTCGCCATACCGACCGGCAGCGAATAGGGCATCGGCCAGCGGTCGGTGACGATGCCGACGAGCGGCTGCAGCAGCGAAGCCGTGACCTGGAAAGTCATAGTGAGGAGACCGATCTGCACGAAATCGAGATCGTAGTTCGCCTTGAACAGCGGATAAAGCGAGGCGAGCAGCGACTGCATGATGTCGTTCAGCATGTGGCAGAAGCTGACCGCCATGAGGATAGACATCGTCGTCTTTTCGAAACGAGGCGGGCTCTCGGCAACGGTTGCCATCAATACTTCTCCTGCACAGGCACGGCCGGTGCCATGCCACGTCGCTTTTGTTCGATGGATTTTCGGGCGATCGGGGCTGGGAAGACTCTCGTGCGACGGTCGCTGAACTGCATTTAGCGTAAGCCGGGACGCAATTACAGCCCAGTTTTATCCGTATTGGTACGGCTTTTGTTCGATTTGCGCTTCCGCCGAGTGATTTCTGCGTGATTTCACGTCTTTCCGGGCGAGGGCTTTCATATCACAGTCAGCAGCGATGATCACATATCCAGTGGGCTATGTGAAAACAACCATGGAAAAGCCATGCAGGGGATACTACAGCTGCACCGATTGAAAATGCGATCGAGGCTGAAAACACACGATGAATGTCAAGACAGCGAATGCGATAGACAGCTATGTCGGAGCGCGCATTAGATTGCGCCGGCAGTTGCTCGGGATGAGCCAGGAACGGCTTGCCGAGCAGATCGGCGTGACCTTTCAGCAGGTTCAGAAATACGAGAAGGGCATCAACCGCATCGGCGCGAGCCGGCTGCAGCGGATCGCCGAGGTGCTACACACGTCGCCGAGCTTCTTCTTCGAACAGGAGAATTCCGAGCCGTTGACGCTGCAAGGGCTGGATCTATCCGCGAATATGGACCCGGTCGCTGAATTCCTGCGAACGAAAGAGGGATTGGTGCTCAATCGCGCCTTTCTAAAGATCGCCGACAGCAATATCCGCGAAACGGTCATCGCGCTGGTGAAGGCGATGGCGCAGGCGGAAAGTCGAGGTCTGACATTGGGAGCCTCCGTAGCGGATATCACCCTTCCGCTCGGAGAATAGGCGGGTATCGCAGCGTTGCGCCTGGCGAGCCGACCGGCCAATCAATGGCATTTCCCGAAAGGGTCTGCTTGCGATTTGGCATTTGCCGGATCGCTATCTGAGGGACGGCGCCGAGCTGGGCGCTGAATTCTCCGCCTATCGCCTGGATCTTGCGCTGGGCGCTCTGCTGCAGGACCGCGACAGAAGCGCCGTGTCCCCTCCCCCAGGCAGATATCAGGACGGTTCTCTGCCACGGCGGCACTGAACAGCTACTGACTGTCCAGGTGCTTGCCCACTGCGGACCCATTGCGGACGTACTTCAAAGAGCCGTGCACGCTCGATATCTCGCTTCCGAAGTATCCGATCGGCTATGATGCCGGTTGTGCAGCCTTGCTCTTGCGATTCGGTCAGTGAATGCGCGATTGCCACGCTGGACAGCGGCACCGGGCGGCCTGTTCAAGCCTTTGAAAAAGATTGGACAACCTCGCGGTAGGGTCTTGTTAACCCTATTTGCCTTGCCACCCCTCCAGAATCGGCGCTAAATGCGGTTTCACAGCGCCCAGGGCTTTTAAATCGCATTTTCGAGATTTCCATGAATATGGCACCGCAGATAGAAAAAGCAATTTCTGATGTCGACCAGCTGATTATTGGCCAGGCGCAGGAACTGTCCGATAAGCTGAAGCAGCATCGGCTCGAGATGTTTCCGCCGCGTGCATTGAAGGGTTTGAGGGAATTTCAGCTTGCCGAGGCGGCGCGTTTCCTCGGTGTCACCAGCGGCTATCTTCGCAACCTGTCGCTGGAAGGCAAAGGCGCCCTTCCCCAGGTCACGCCGTCGGGCCGTCGATCCTATACGGCGGAGCAAATGGAAGAGATGCGCAGCTTCCTGGAGCACAATGCCCGCGCCGGAACGCATTATATGCGTCATCGCCGCGGCAACGAACACCTGCAGGTCGTTGCCGTCGTCAACTTCAAAGGTGGCAGCGGCAAGACGACGAGTGCCGCACACCTTGCCCAGCATCTTGCCTTGACGGGTCACCGTGTCCTTGCCGTCGACCTCGATCCGCAGGCCTCTCTCTCCGCCATCCACGGTTTTCAGCCGGAGTTCGACGTCGACGAAAATGAGACGCTCTACGCCGCCATTCGTTATGACGATCAGCGGCGTCCGCTGAGAGAGATCATCCGTCCGACGAATTTCCCGAACCTTCATCTGGTGCCGGGCAATCTCGAACTGATGGAATTCGAGCACGATACGCCGCGCGTCCTTGCTCAGGGCAAGGCGGGCGACTATGGACGCGTCTTCTTCGCGCGGCTGGACGAGGCGCTGTCCTCCGTCGCCGACGATTACGACGTCGTCATCATCGACTGCCCTCCCCAGCTCGGCTTTTTGACCATGAGCGCCATTTGCGGGGCAACGGCAGTTCTGATCACCGTACATCCTCAGATGCTCGACGTCATGTCGATGTGCCAATTCCTGCAGATGCTCGGCGAGGTGCTGAACACGCTGAAAGGTGCCGGCGGCAACATGAACCTCGACTGGTTGCGTTATCTCGTCACCCGCTACGATCCGCAGGACGGGCCGCAGACGCAAATGGTCGCCTTCATGCGTTCGATGTTCAAGAACCATGTGCTCACCAATCCGATGTTGCGCAGCGTCGCGATCTCCGATGCGGCGATGACCAATCAGACGCTTTACGAGGTCGAACGGAACCAGTTTACCCGCGCGACCTATGACCGCGCGATGGAGGCGATGGATTCCGTCAACACCGAGATCGCCGATCTCATCCACAAGGCTTGGGGGCGGAAATGACCGAGAAGTTTACTGCGGTAAACTGGGGCGAGGAGCTGGCTGATGGCGCGTAAGAATCTCCTCTCCGGCCTGATGGACGATTCCAAGAAGTTTACTGCGGTAAACAATGAGGACGAACCACTCCACAGGGACGAGAAGCAGCAGCTCACCTATAAGGGGATCGGCGCTCTCGGTGCAGTGACACGCAGTATCGATGCGCTGGCTGCCAAGGCCGATGCGGCCAAAGCGATCGAGGAGAAGCTGGCGACCGGTGAAACGGTGATTGATCTCGACCCTGCCCTGATCGAAGATTCTTTCGTGACCGACCGGCTGGCGCATACCGACGAACAGTTTCGCGAATTGGTCGAGGCGATCCGGTTGCGCGGTCAGGATTCGCCGATCCTCGTCCGGCCGCATCCTGAGAAGGACGGCCGATATCAGATCGCCTTCGGCCACCGTCGCGCCCGGGCCGCCAAGGAACTCGGCCGACCTGTCCGCGCCGTGGTCAAGAAACTCGACGATCGCGACCATGTCATTGCGCAGGGCCAGGAGAATTCGGCGCGCGCCGATCTCTCCTTCATCGAGAGGACGATGTTTGCCGACAAACTCGACACGTTGGGCTTCGACAGGGAAACGATCATGTCCGCGCTCAGCGCCGACAAGACGACAGTTTCCAAGATGCTGTCCGTTACCAGGCGGATTCCAGCCGAAGTCCTGACCGCGATCGGTGCGGCCAAGACCACCGGCCGTGATCGGTGGCACGATCTGTCCGTGAAATTCGAGGCCGAAAACATCGCCGCACGAGCGATAGAGTTCACCAGATCGGCGGAATTCGAGACGGTGGAGCCGGATGCCCGATTCGATATGCTGGTTGCCTTCATCAGCAGGAGGCAACAACAGGCCTCATCCATAGCGGCGCTTCAGCCCGCCGCTCACGCCTGGCAGCGCGAGGACGGCGCGGTCAAGGCGAAGATCAAGGATGACGGGAAACAGTTCACCATCGCGTTGAAGGCGGAGAAGGCGTCTGCCTTTGGAGCCTACATCGCCAGCAATCTGGATCGCCTCTACGAGGCGTTCGAGAGGACACAGGATTTGACCAAGAACGGAGATCAATAAGCAAAAGAAAAGGCCCCCGAACGTTGCCGTCGCGGAAGCCCTCTCTGATCTAGACACCCAGAGAATCACATTTCCGCGAATCATAGTCAAGAGTCTTTGGCACCGAATTTGGTGAGCCGCGATCTTTTGCCTTGAAGAAGGCGAAGAAAATGGAAAGCGGAAGTGTGACGACGCCCTTCGGGCGGCGGCCGATGACGTTTGGCATGTTAGCAAGCCAGGCGGCTGCTCGAGAAATCGAGCCTGGCCAATCTATCGACAAGTGGAAACTCTATCGTGCCCTGTGTGAGGCCAAGCCGCTGCTCGGCATCACCGACCGGGCGCTCGCTATCCTGAACGCCTTGCTGAGCTTTTATCCCAAGGGAGAGCTCTCTGAGGAAAACGGGCTCGTGGTGTTCCCTTCCAATGCACAGCTCTCGCTGCGCGCGCATGGAATGGCGGAGCAGACGATCCGTCGTCACCTGGCGAGCCTGATCGAGGCCGGGCTGCTGATCCGCAAGGACAGCCCGAACGGCAAGCGCTACGCCCGCAAGGAGCAGGGGGGGGAGATCCGCGAGGCATTCGGTTTTTCACTGGCGCCGCTGCTGGTGCGCGCTGAGGAGATCGAGCGGTTGGCGGCGGAGGTGGTTGCGGAACGGTTGCACCTGCAGCGGCTCAGAGAACGCCTGACGCTTTGCCGGCGCGATGTCGCCAAGCTCATCGAGATGGCATTGGAGGAGGGCGCCGCAGGCGATTGGAGCCGGATTCATCTGCATTTTCGCGATGTCGTCGAGCGGCTGCCACGGTCGCCTTCCGCCGAACAGGTCGCCGCAGCACTCGACGAATTGGAGCTGCTGCGTGAAGAAATCACCAATCAGTTGGAAATGCAGGTTAAAACTCAAAATCATAGCGGCAATGCCCAACATTATGAGCGGCACATACAGAATTCAAATCCACAATCCATTACTGAACTTGAACCAGCTTCCGAAATGAAGCAGGGCGCAACGACGGACGATCGATCGGCGGGTCGGGCCGAACCGACAGTCCGAATACAGAAAGATGAAGAGGAGAACGGGCGTGTGCCGGCCACAAGTTCTGCCCCCGCTGCCAACGCCGCGCTCAAATCCTTCCCACTGGGGCTGGTGCTGCAGGCCTGCCCGGAAATCGCAGCCTATGGACCGCAGGGCTCGGTCGGCACATGGCGCGAGCTGATGGCCGCGGCTGTGGTCGTTCGTTCGATGCTGGGCGTCAGCCCATCGGCCTATGAGCAGGCCTGCGACATCATGGGACCTGAAAATGCGGCCACCGTCATGGCCTGCGTCCTCGAAAGGGCAGGGCACATCACCTCCGCCGGCGGTTACCTGCGCGATCTGACACGGCGCGCCGAGAGAGGGGAATTCGCCATCGGACCGATGCTGATGGCCCTTGCCCGCACCAATTCGCCGATAAGTCGGAAGACAGGATGAAATTCGCTTCGTGGTCTTCCTGGCGCAAATTGTTATGGTTAACGAAGCGTGACGGAAACGAAGGCCAAGATAACTTCTGATTGGAAGCTTCTCACTGTCAGATCAGAGGGTTAGGAGTTTGACGAAAACCTGCGAGACGAAGGGGCACTCGCAAGTGGGTGGGCGACCACGTCGGTTGATGGAGAAAACACCACGTCCTGACAGTTGACGCGAAACGTTTTTTGACGATACGGCAAGGCGATAGCACAAATGGCGGATGATTGCCGGTGGAGCGGAAGAACTGCGGAACATGGGTTTGAAACGGGCGGTGGACTTTTTCTTGGCTTTGATTGCGGCGGCGATCCTGCTCGTTCCAATCCTTGTCGTCGCTCTTTGTGTTCGCCTTACCTCGCCGGGACCGATCCTTTATTGGTCAAAACGTGTCGGCCGTTTCAATCAGATCTTCCTGATGCCGAAATTTCGCAGCATGCGCGTCGACACACCGACGGTTGCCACGCATCTGCTCGAAGATCCGGATCGCTTTCTGACACCGATCGGTTCGTTTCTGCGCAAATCCAGCCTCGACGAACTGCCGCAGCTCTGGTGCATTCTCGAGGGGAAGATGAGTTTCGTCGGCCCGCGGCCGGCACTCTACAATCAATATGATCTGATAGAGTTGCGGACGGCCCATGGTGTCGACAAGCTCCTGCCCGGACTGACGGGATGGGCGCAGATCAATGGCCGGGACGAATTGCCGATTCCGGAGAAGGTAAAATTCGATGTCGAATATCTCGAACGCCGCTCGTTCGGCTTCGACATAAGCATCCTGTTTATGACGGCCGAGAAGGTCATCCGCCGCAAGGGAATAAGGCATTAAGCTACCTACTTCTGATAGATAAGCGGGGCGGGGGACCTTACTTTCCGATTATTTCAGTTGCGCTCGTTGCAGAAAATGACAAGAAGGTGGTTGTCTGATTGATCCGCGAGACGCTGGTAAGCAATGCCCGAAAATACCCCCACTGAGACGCCGCGCTCAGGATGGTTCTTAATGCCGATGCAAGCGCTCGTCGCCCCTCTGCTGGCGATGCCGCGGGTTGCCAAACGCGCTCTGGCCTTGCTGCTGGATTCCAGCTTTTGTGTTCTGACGATCTGGCTGGCCTATTGTTTCCGCCTGAACGAATGGACGGTGCTGACAGGTGTGCAGTGGCTGCCGGTCTTCGTTTCACTGTGCATGGCCCTTCCCATCTTCATCGTCATGGGCATGTATCGGGCGATCTTCCGTTATGCCAATATGGCTGCTTTCATTACTGTTCTGAAGGCGATTGCGATCTACGGCGTCGCGTTCATGACGATATTTACAGCACTCAGCGTCCCCGGTGTTCCGAGAACCGTCGGCATCCTCCAGCCCTTCCTGCTGTTGATTGCGATCGGGCTGTCGAGGTTGAGTATCCGCTACTGGCTCGGGGATGCCTACCAGCGCATCCTTCACAAGAATATGCTCGCCAAGGTGCTGATCTATGGGGCAGGGACAGCCGGGCGGCAATTGGCCGGTGCCTTGATCAACAGTGCCGAACTCAATGTCGTCGGCTATCTGGATGATGATCCGCGTCTCAAGGGCGGCGTCATGGGTGGTTTACCGATCTACGACCCCTCGGATCTTCCGGTGCTTGCCGAATCTCTCGGCGTGCACAATGTGCTTCTTGCTCTTCCCTCCGCATCGCGGCAGCGTCGCAACGAAATCCTGGAGCACATCCGTAAAGCCAGGGTCAATGTTCGCACGTTGCCGGATCTCACTGCCCTGGCTCAGGGACGCATCGCCGTCTCCGACATCCGAGAGCTGGAGATCGAAGATCTGCTGGGAAGAGAAGCGGTCGCGCCGCGCCAGGAGCTACTCGACAAGTCGATGCGCAACAAGGTGGTGATGGTCACCGGTGCTGGCGGCTCGATCGGCGGCGAGTTATGTCGTCAGATTTTGCGCACCGGGCCTTCCAGCCTCATCCTCATCGATCAGAACGAGTTTGCGCTTTATAATATCCATGCCGAATTGCAGAAGCTGGCCGAACTGTACAAACACGAAAATATGCAGATCGTCCCGATCCTCTGTTCCGTCCGCGATCAGGATCGCATGGAACATGTCATGCAGAGCTGGCGACCTCAGACGCTCTATCATGCAGCCGCTTACAAGCATGTTCCCCTTGTCGAACACAATGCCGTGGAAGGCATCAAGAACAATGTGATGGGTACGCTGGTCGCGGCACGCGCGGCGAATAAATGCGGCGTCTCGAATTTCGTGCTGATCAGCACAGACAAAGCCGTGCGTCCGACAAATGTGATGGGCGCCAGCAAGAGGCTGGCGGAGATGGTTCTGCAGGCGCTTGCGGCGGAATCGGCGACCGACAGAATGCGAACGAATTTCTCCATGGTCCGTTTCGGAAACGTCCTCGGCTCCTCCGGATCCGTCGTGCCGCTTTTCCGGCAGCAGATCAAGGACGGCGGCCCGGTGACGCTGACACATCCTGATATAACTCGTTATTTCATGACCATTTCGGAGGCTTCTCAACTCGTCATACAGGCCGGCGCGATGGCCGAGGGCGGAGATGTCTTCCTGCTCGACATGGGAGAGCCCGTTCGCATCGCCGATCTCGCCCGCAAGATGGTCGAGCTTTCCGGGCTGGCCGTCCGTGACGAAGACAATCCCGAAGGCGATATCGAGCTGTCCGTTACCGGCCTTCGGCCCGGCGAGAAGCTCTTTGAAGAACTGTTGATCGGGGATAATCCAGAAACAACCGAACATCCTCGGATTATGAAGGCGCGCGAGGATTTCCTGTCCTGGCCCGAGTTGTCGAGAAGGCTCAACGCGCTCAACGCGGTGTTGGACCGGAACGATATGATCGCTGCACGTGCGACATTGGCGGAGCTTGTTTCCGGCTATTCGTCAACGGGTGAGGTCTCGGATCTGGCTTTCACCGGCGCCGAGCCAATACGGCTGCCTCAGACAATTCAAAGCACGCTGTAGCGTCTGCAGGCTCAAGGGGTGCCGGACGTCAGCTCCGAACGACGGCTGCAAAGCCCGTGCTGCCGCGATCCGCACAAATAAGGGCAACCATGTAGGCGAAGATCGGATCCAAAGCTTTCTGATTGAACATGATGCCAAAGCTGCCTGTTATGACGTAGCTGCTGACAAGTAGAAGAGCGAGCGCAATCGCTAAATCCCGGCCCGGTCCCGCTTCTTTTCTCCACGCGCCGATCACGGGCGTCAGCAGCATCAGCGAAAGCGCTGCAATGCCGAAAACGCCGGCGTCGATTCCCGCGGTCAGAAAGCCGTTATGGACATGCGAGTAAGGCAGTTGCGGCCTTATATTATCGGGAAGCTCTGCCAAAACCGAAGCCATCCGGTTTTGCGGGCCATAACCCGTCAACGGGTCCTTACTAATTGCCGATAGTGCGCCTTTGTACAAGGCGAACCGGGCACTCAGCGACGTGATCTCGCCGTCGGTGCGTTCGAGCGATGTCAGATTTTCCTGAAGCGCCTGGATGCGATGGAGGATCTGGCCGCTGCCCAGGGTGATAAGTCCCGCCAACAGCAAGGAGCTGGTAATAGCCAGGCTGCGCAAACTCAGATGGAAGCTGTGTTTGCGAAAATACCAGAGAAAGATGACGATATGGACGGGAATGACCAGCCAGGCCGAGCGCGTTCCGGAAAGCAGAACGCAGCCTAGACCCGCGGCATATCCCAATATCGCAATTCTTTGCTCCACGCTTCTGGGAGATTGAATGTTGAGAAGCGCAATGCCGCCGAACAGAATGCCTATCACGCCGAGGAGTGCAGCGTTCGACGTTCCAGCCTCTGCCCTGTCCATCAGAAACATGATCTGCAGAAGGCTGAACAGAAAGGTGACGATCATGCCGATGCCTGCGCCGAGGATAAAGAGCGGCACGAGACGACCATCGGGAGATTGCCGCATCCGCGGCAATATCAGCCAGATGGAAAAGAAAGGCAGGAGCCGGAATATCCAGTCCGGTACTTCGGAGTAGGGCGGATTGATGAAGATGCTGGCGATCATCACCAGCGGGTAGATCGACATGCCAATGGCAACCAGCCGGTCGGATTTCGAGAGGTTCAAGACGAGGCGGCCCGTCGCCAGACAGTAGATGCCCCACACCATCGACGCGAGGAGGATGAAGGAGTTAAAGTTCGGCGAAAGCCCCGGAAGGATTGCAAAGAGAAAGACGGCAATGCGGTTGTTTCGGTCGAGTGCGCTTCCGGCCTCGTCCCCCGGATAAAGCACTGCCATCTTGAGTTGTCTGAAATAATTCACGTTGCCGGTCCTGACCGTGTCGATGCTGCCTCGCTAAGGATCGTGATCACAGCTGTCAAGCTGTGATCACGGTGCAATCTATGGCTTCATTCGACGTGGTATTCCGGCAACAGGCGTCTGGCCAGACTTGGTTCTGTTCGATGATGGGGGGCAAATAGGTACGACGGTAAGGCCGGCTTCAACAGATAACACGTCTGAGGTGCGGGCGTGATGTGAAGGTTTGATAGCCAGCAGCCGACGAGCGCACCGAAAGAAAGAAGGCGGCATCATCGGGATCGGCGAAGACCGATGCATGCGCCTCGTTGAAATGACGCGGCTGCCGCTATCGCCAATATGGCCGTGTCGAACCTTCCGCCGAGGATCGACCAAGGAGATAGCCAAGCCCGAATGCGACAATGCCGGTGGTGAGCAGCAATGCGCTTGCGGTATGCGGGTGCTCTCTGGCACCGAGGGCGACGGCATAAGCCTCACGTTTTATCTCTTTGGCCGCCGACTTCGCGACCTTGGTCAGTCCCTCCGGCTGCTCGCCGGGTGTGCCGGTGAAGCCGGCGTGCAAGTTCTGTTTGTCGACCATGTCGGGGACCTTTCTGAAATTGGCGCGCGGTCTGAAATTGGCGCGAGGCGGAAAGTTCAATCCTGCTCGCGTGTGCCGGGGGAGGCTTCGCGTTGATCGGCGTCCTCGAGATCGGTCTTGACGAGGAATGCATCCGTATGTTCGCGCGAGGCCTCTCGCAATGCTGCGAGGTTTGGAGGATTGTCGGCTTCGCCCTGCTGCGCATCGAGTTCATGTTCGGCCAGGGTCCAGTGATGCCCGTGCTTGCCTTCCGGCTTCCCTTCCTTCTCCCACAGGGAATAGGCCCTTCTTTGGATCTCCTCCTCGCGGCTGGCTGCCGGCGATCCGCCGCTCAGCCTGTCGATTTCCTTTGCGGCTCGCCGAACCATCTTCCGTCTGCCTGCGTCCGCGGCGGGTGGAGCTTCCGGCCGGCCGCCATCGGTCGTATTTTCGCTAGTCTTGCGTCGTGCTGGTTTTTTCATGAGGATCTCCTTGCGAATCTCAACCAACTCGGCCGACCTAAGTTCCAAACAAAGAGTGCCTCGGCGCAAAGATCGGTCTTCCGATTCCGCGAGGCCTATGCGGTTCATCAACGCTTTTACACCGCAATGCCCGTCCCATGCTTTCGGCCTGTCGAACCTGAGGGTCAGGGTCGGCATGCTTATTCGCGAAGCGCTGAATCTCCAGATGCGATGTCATAACGTCACTCGGCTGCGGCATGTCTTGGCAGGGCGATAAAATTGATATACTAGTATGCCAGAAACCTTTAACGTCCGGGAATGTCATGCACCAGGCATCAGAAGCTGAAGTCTTGGTCGTCCCGACGTCGCGGGAGGCCGGGGGCAGGCTGCGCCGTATCACCACGGCTGGCGCCATCTACGATCGCCTCTATGCCGACATCGTGTCGCTGCGGATGCCGCCCGGCATGCTGCTGCAGGAAAAGCGGATCGCCGATGATTTCGGCGTCAGTCGCACGCCGGTGCGCGAGGCGCTGCTCCGGCTTTCCGAAGGCGGACTGGTCGATATCTACCCGCAGTCGGGCACCGTCGTGTCGCGGGTGCCGGTCTCGGCAATCCCTGAGGCGGTCGTCGTGCGCAAGGCGCTTGAAGGCGCGACCGTCGAGGCTGCGGCTTTGACCGCGACGGCCACCGATATCACCCGTCTCGACGCCATCATTGCCCGCCAACAGGCCCATGCCGCGACCGGCAATGCCTCGAGCTTCCATGAGGAGGATGAGGCGTTCCATGAGGCGATCACGCAGATATCGGGTTATCCCGGCATCTGGGCAATCCTGAAAACGGTCAAGGTGCAGATCGACCGGGCGCGGCGCCTGACTTTGCCGGTGCTTGGGCGCACGGATAATGTCGTGCAGGAACACATGATCATCCGCGATGCGCTCGCCGCCCATGATGCGGCGGCTGCACGCAGCGCCATGACCCATCATCTGAGTGCCGTCATTCCCGATGTCGACGAATTGCGCGCGCGTTACCCCGATTATTTCTGCTGACGGCAGGCCAACACGAAACGAAAAGCGAGAGGGAAGGAAGAAGGATGCGACAGGGTTGGAGATGGTTCGGACCGGAAGCGCCGGTGACGCTGGATGATGTCCGCCAGACGGGCGCGACGAATATCGTCTCTTCGCTGCATCAGGTGCCGATCGGCAGGGCCTGGACGGAGAAGGAAGTGCGCGAACGCCAGGCTCTGATCGAGACGACGCCCGGCGACCGCTCGCCGCTTGTCTGGTCGGTCGTCGAGAGCATCCCGATTCCCGATGCCGTCAAGCGCAAGGGCGGGGAGGCGAAGGCCGAAATCGAGGCGTGGATCGCCAGCCTCGAAGCGGTCGCCGCCTGCGGTATTCCGATCGTCTGCTATAATTTCATGCCGGTGGTGGACTGGACCCGCACCGAACTCGATTTCGTGACGCCGACCGGCGCCACCGCCATGCGCTTCGATCACGAGCGTTTTGCAGCCTTCGATCTCTTCATCCTGGAACGGCCGGATGCGGCGCAGCACTATTCTAGCGAAGACCGCGAACGGGCGCGTATCGTATTCGAAGCGATGACAGACGACGAGATCGCCGATATCACCCGCATCATCACCTCGGCTCTGCCGGGGTCGACCACCGAACCTCTGACCATTCCGGCTTTCCGCGACAAACTCGTCGCCTATAGTGGCATCGATGCCGCAAGACTGCGCCGGCACCTGATTGAATTCCTGGAGGCGGTGACGCCGGCTGCCGAAGCCCGGGGTGTCAAGCTGACGCTGCATCCCGATGATCCGCCGCGTTCGCTGTTCGGCCTGCCGCGAATCGCCTCGACGGCGGACGACTATGCCGTTCTCTTCGATGCGGTGCCATCGGCGGCGAACGGCATGTGTTATTGCACCGGCAGCCTCGGCGTGCGCGCCGAAAACGACCTGCCGGCGATCGCCCGACGCTTTGCCTCGCGCATCCACTTCGCCCATCTGCGTGCCACGACGCGCGAGGGTGACGGCCGGACATTCCATGAAAGCGCGCATCTGGAAGGCGACGTCGATATGGTCGCCGTTCTCAGCGAACTGGTCGCGGAAGACCGCCGCCGCAGTCCCGAAGACACCATCGTGTTCCGATCGGACCATGGCCATCGCATGCTCGACGACCTCGACAAGGTCGTCACACCAGGCTACCCGGCCATCGGCCGCATGCGCGGCCTCGCCGAACTGCGCGGCATCCTGCATGCGCTGGGCGCTCCGCCAAACTGAGGGTGGACGCAAAAAACTGCCGCGCATTTTTGCTGGAATTGCTCCAGCGAAAATCATCGCGCTCTGAAGCCCGAGCGATGCTTCAGAGCGCGCAACCCTTCAAGAACAGATCGGTGCACATCTTCGCCCGCGCCGCAATCGTTTCGATCTTCGGCGGCGGCTCCTGGCGCAGCATCGCGGCACGCTGCGGCTCCATGATCATCATCCCGCGCAGCATGCCGCAGGCCGCATGCGGATCATCAAGGGCAATCAGTCCACGATCGATCTGGTTGTGCAGCCAGTTCTCCATCAGTGTATTGGTCCTGACGACTGCCTTTTCGTAGAAGGCGTTGGCGATCTCGGGGAATCGATCAGACTCGCTGATGACGAGCCGGGTCATGGTGATCGTATCGACCGAAAGCGTCAGCATGCCATAGGCCATCAGCATGCGTTCCAACCCTTGCCTGAGATCGGCCACGGCGAGTGTGCCGGGGTCAAGCGCCAACAAAAAACGCTCCGTGCGCTCCGTGATCATCTCTGAAAAGAGATCTCCTTTCGTCGGAAACAGGCGGTAGAGCGTCTTGGTCGAAATGCCGGCCTCCTGTGCGATCGCAGCGATGCTAGCCGCGGCATAGCCATTCTCGTGGAATTGCCTGTTTGCCGCCTCGATGATCACGCTTCTCGTATCCTCGTCGCAGCGGACTTGCGGGCGTCCTCGCGGCTTCTTCTCGATTTCGTGATTTTGGACCATGGCAATTTTCCAAATTCTTATTGACATCTATTTTCTAATGCATATTTTGGAAAATATCAAGTTTCCTAAAGTGCATTTCATTCGAATTCAGAGGCCGCAGCCCAAGTGACGGCGACCGTCATTAGGAGAAAGACAATGACCATCAAGACGCTGCATGCCTTGAACAACAATACTGCCGTCGAAAACACTGCCGAAGCCGTACCGGCAAGCCTGGACGCCGGCCAGCCGCCGCGCGTCGCGGAAGCTGCCGCCACCGTTGCCGAGAAAAAGCCCACGCGCAGGCGCGACGGCCGCTCCCTGCTTCTCGGCGCCACCGCGCTGGTGCTGATCGCCGCCGGCGCCTATTACGGTCATGATTACTGGACGGTCGGCCGCTTCCATATCTCGACAGACGATGCCTATGTGAAGGCCGACAACAGCACCATCGCCCCCAAGGTTTCCGGCTATCTCGCCGAGGTGCTGGTCATGGACAACGAGACGGTGAAGGTCGGGCAGCCGCTCGCCCGCATCGACGATCGCGACTTCAAGGCGGCCCTCGATCAGGCCAAGGCCGATGTCGCTGCCGCGGAAGCCACCGTCAACGCCAAGCAGGCTTCACTCGATATTCAGCAGTCGACGATTGCTGCGGCCCGCGCGACCGTCGACGTCGACCGCGCCAACGAGACCTTTGCCGAGCAGAATAACAAGCGTTATTCGAACCTTGCCACCAGCGGTTATGCCCCGGTCCAAACCGCGCAGCAGGCCGCCTCGCAGATCGCAGCCGCCCAGGCCTCGATCGTCCGCGACACCGCCTCGCTCGACGCCGCCGTCAAGCAGGTCGATCTGCTGAACGCCGAGCTGGCCCAAGCGAGGGCGGCCCTTGCGCGCAGCCAGGCCGTTCAGCACCAGGCTGAACTCAACCTTTCCTATGCGACGATCACTGCGCCCGTCGACGGCACCGTCGGCAACCGGACGCTGCGCGTCGGCCAATATGTCCAGGCCGGCACCCAGCTGATGTCGGTCGTGCCGACGACGGCTGCCTATGTCATCGCCAACTACAAGGAAACCCAGCTCACCGACGTCAAGGCCGGCCAGCCTGTTGATATCGAGGTCGATATGTTCCCGGGCCGCACCTATCACGGCCATGTCGACAGCCTCGCGCCCGCAAGCGGCCAGGAATTCGCGCTGCTGCCGCCTGACAACGCCACCGGCAACTTCACCAAGGTCGTCCAGCGCATTCCTGTGAAGATCGTGCTCGACGGTGACGCCGCCGCCAACGGCGACCTGCGCCCCGGCATGTCCGTGCAGCCGAGCATCGATACCAAGAACGACCGCAGCTAGGGCCGGGGGGACGAGGAGTTCGTGTCATGTCCACCATCGCAGCAACAGCCATCGCCGTTCCGCAGCCGAAAGCCGGCGCCAGCACCAGAGACTGGATCGCCGTTCTCGCCGGCATGATCGGCGCCTTCATGGCGATCCTCAACATCCAGATCACCAATGCCTCGCTTCTCGACATCGAGGGTGGCATCGGAACAGGCGTCGACAACGGCGCCTGGATCTCCACCTCCTATCTGATTGGCGAGATCGTCGTCATCCCGTTGACGGCCTATTTCAGCAACGTCTTCTCGTTTCGCCGCTATATCCTCGTCAATTCCGTCCTCTTTCCGCTGTTTTCGATCGCCTGCGCCTTCGCGCATGATCTCGGCACGATGATCGTGCTGCGCGGCCTGCAGGGCTTTGCCGGCGGCGTGCTGATCCCCATGGCTTTCACCATGGTGCTGACCAAGCTGCCGAAGTCGCAGCAGCCGCTCGGCCTGGCGATTTTCGCGCTCTCGGTGACCTTCGCACCGGCGATCGGCCCGACCATCGGCGGCTACCTCACCGAAAATTACGGCTGGCAGACGATCTTCTTCATCAATGCCATTCCGAGCGCCATCATGGCGGTCGCCCTTGCCCTGACGCTCGACAAGCAGCCGATGCAGCTCGGCCTGCTGAGGGAAGGCGACTGGGCGGGGATCTTCACCATGGCCATTGGTCTGTCGGCGCTGCAGACGGTGCTCGAGGAAGGCAATAAGGAGGACTGGTTCTCCTCGCCCTTCATCGTCAAGCTCAGTATCCTTGCCTTTGCCTTCCTCGTCGCCTTCATTTGGATCGAGCTCACGGTGAAGAAGCCGCTGGTCAAGCTCAGCCTGCTGAGGCAGCGCAATTTCGGCATCGGCGTTGCCGTCAACGTGCTGGTCGGCGTCGCCCTCTTCGGCACCGTCTACATCCTGCCGCAATATCTCGGCCAGGTGCAGCGCTACAATGCCGAGCAGATCGGCAACGTGCTGGCCTGGACCGGCCTGCCACAGCTGCTTTTGATCCCGCTTGTCCCGATGATGATGAAGCGCTTCGATGCGCGGTATATCGGCTTCCTCGGCATCTCGATCTTTGCGATCAGCTGCTTCATGAACATCACCTTGTCAGCCGATACCGCCGGTGACCAGTTCTGGATTCCGAACATCATCCGCGCCATCGGCCAGGCCCTGGTGCTGACGCCGATCACCGCCATCACCACCGCCGGCATCGCGCCTTCAGATGCGGCCGCTGCCTCGGGCCTGACCAACATGCTGCGCAATCTCGGCGGCGCCGTCGGCACGGCGATGCTCGGCACGGTGCTGACCAAACGCGAGCAGTTCCACTCGAACATCATCGGCCAGTCGGTGACGCTCGGCCGCGACGAAGTCCGCACCCGTCTCGACCAATTGACAGCCTACTTCGTGCAGCATGGTGTCTCCGACCATGCCGTCGCAGCCCAGAAGGCCGTCGTGGCGCTTGGCCAGGTCGTCAAACGCCAGGCCCTGATCCTCGGTTTTGCCGATACCTTCGCCGTCATCGGCGTGGTTCTTGCCGTTGCAGCCGTCGCCCTGCTGCTCACCCAAAAACCGCGGGCCGGCGGTGGCGCCGGCGCTCACTGAAATATCGGCGCTCGCCTGGCTTCCTGGCGAGCGCTTTTCTGTCTGTCCCTATTCCGGAATTTTGACCGTGAAGGCGAAGCTCGCCATCGCGCCCGGCGCCAGGATCGTGGTCGACGGCCTCTTCGACAGCTCGCTCGAACCTCCGGCTTCCGCAGCCATTCCATGCCAGGGCTCGACGCAGAGGAAGGGCGCGCCCGGCTTGGTCCATAGCGCAAGGTTGGGCAGGTTTTCGAAATGGAATTGCATGGTCGGCCCGCCTTCGGCGCCGTAACTCAAACCTTCGCCCGCACCATCAGGGAAAATCATTGCATCTTGTTCGAACATCGAATGATCCAGCACCAGCCGGCCGGCAGCGAATGGCGAGGGCAGGGCCGCTGGATTGATGAGGCCGCCTTCCAGCCGCACAAGCGCCGGCTCGCCTTTATTGTCGAGGATGACGATATGGTCGCGCCCGGCAGCATCGGGCAGCGGCCAGGCGAAGGCCGAATGGAATCCGAGGCCGAACGGCATCGCCTTCTGGTCGCGATTGGTAACCTCGGCGGTGACAGTCAACGCGCGGCCTTCGACCGCATGCACCAAGGCCAGCTGAAAATCGAAAGGATAGACCGCTCGCGTCGCATCCGAGGCGGCCAGTTCGAACCGGCACATCGTCTCAGTGGAGGCCGCAAGCACGAATTCGCTGCGGCGGGCAAAGCCATGCTGGGCCATCGGATAGACCGTGCCGTCGATCGCTATCTTGTCATCCGGCGCCTTGCCGACAATCGGAAACAGGATCGGCGACCGCCCGGTCCAGAAGGCTGCATCGCCGGTCCATAACCAGGAGCGCCCGTCGCTTGACATGAGCGCCTGCATCTCGGCGCCGAGGGAGGAGACATCGACGGTGAGATCCTGATTCCCGATCCGGATGGAGATTGGCATCGCGTTTCCTTTCGCATTGGTTCGGCAGCCAGCCATACCGTTCCGAACCGGGGATTTCCACAGAATAGAGGGCGCGACGGCGGCCACACCAGCCATCGCCCTCGTTATTTCCGCATTGCGCCCAATCTCGCGATCACTTCGTTCGGGATGCCGTAGCGCTGAATGGCGTCGCGGTTGTTCCGCAACCCGCAGATCTCACGCTGGATGAAGAACGCCCAGACGGCATCGGACGCTTCGTTGAGAAGCTTCTCGCGGTCTTCGGCGCTTTGGCGGTCGGGAGTCCATGCCTTCAGAGCGGCAAGTGCCGCCTCCACCTTCAGCCCGTGACGTCCGAGAGAATCGGCTCGTTCCGACATCAGCTCGTATTCGAGGACGTTGAAGCCGTTTTTATCCTGCTCGGATTGTCTGAAGGACTGTGGCGGACGAACGCTCATTGGCACAGGTCTCCGTTGGCGTGAGCCGCGATATTATCCGATCCTGTTCCAAATTAAAGAAGGTGAGCATGATGTCGTTCGAAAACCGCTCGCGCCTTTCGGCATGATACTCTTGATCGAGAGGGTGGGAACAGGGCTATCCTGCGGTTTCCCCGCATGGCATAAGCGCGCCAAAATCTCCTTCTCCAGGCGCCTCGCACCATGATCCGTATCGAAAATATCAGTAAGCAGCTAAGCCACCGCATCCTCTTCATCGAGGCGTCCGCAGCGCTCAACAGAGGTGAGAAGATCGGTCTCGTCGGCCCGAACGGTGCCGGTAAGACGACGATCTTCCGGATGATCAATGGCGAAGAGCAGCCCGATGAAGGCCAGGTCTCCTGTGAGAAGGGCGTCACCATCGGTTACTTCAATCAGGACGTCGGCGAGATGGCCGGCCACAGCGCCGTCGCCGAGGTGATGAACGGCGCCGGGCCGGTCAGCATTGTTGCCGGCGAATTGCGCGATCTGGAGGCGGCCATGGCTGATCCCGAACAGGCCGACAACATGGAAGAGATCATCGAGCGCTACGGCGAGGTACAGGCGCGCTACGAGGAGCTGGACGGTTATGCGCTCGAGGGGCGCGCCCGCGAAGTGCTCGCGGGCCTCAGCTTCAGCCAGGAGATGATGGATGGCGATGTCGGCGCGCTGTCGGGCGGCTGGAAGATGCGCGTGGCACTTGCCCGCATCCTGCTCATGCGCCCCGATGTCATGCTGCTCGATGAGCCGAGCAACCATCTGGATCTGGAAAGCCTGATCTGGTTGGAGGAATTCCTGAAGGGTTATGAAGGCGCGCTGCTGATGACCTCGCACGACCGCGAGTTCATGAACCGCATCGTCACCAAGATCATCGAGATCGACGGCGGCACCTTGACGACCTATTCCGGCGACTATGAATTCTACGAGCAGCAGCGAGCGCAGAACGAGAAACAGCAGCAGGCCCAGTTCGAGCGCCAGCAGGCGATGCTCGCCAAGGAAATCAAGTTCATCGAGCGGTTCAAGGCGCGCGCCTCGCATGCCTCGCAGGTGCAGAGCCGCGTCAAGAAGCTGGAGAAGATCGACCGGGTGGAGCCGCCCAAGCGCCGCCAGTCGGTCGCCTTCGATTTCCAGCCCGCACCGCGCTCCGGCGAGGACGTGGTCAGCCTGAAGGGCGTCCACAAGAAATACGGCAGCCGCAGCATTTATGAGGGGCTGGATTTCATGGTGCGGCGCCGCGAACGCTGGTGCATCATGGGCATCAACGGCGCCGGCAAGTCGACGCTGCTGAAACTGGTGACGGGCACCGCCGAGCCTGACGAAGGCAGCGTCGCTCTCGGCGCCAGCGTCAAGATGGGCTATTTCGCCCAGCACGCCATGGATATTCTCGACGGCGAGCACACCGTCTTCCAATCGTTGGAACACCGTTTTCCCCAGGCAGGGCAGGGGCCTTTGCGTGCGCTGGCCGGATGTTTCGGCTTCTCCGGCGACGATATCGAGAAGCGGTGCCGGGTGCTGTCAGGCGGTGAGAAGGCGCGGCTGGTCATGGCAATGATGCTGTTCGACCCGCCGAACCTGCTCGTGCTCGACGAGCCGACGAACCATCTCGACCTCGACACCAAGGAAATGCTGATTAAGGCGCTCTCGCAATATGAGGGCACCATGCTGTTCGTTTCGCACGATCGGCATTTCCTGGCTGCACTCTCCAACCGGGTGCTGGAGCTGACGCCCGAGGGCATCCATCAATATGGCGGCGGCTATACCGAATATGTGGCGCGCACCGGCCAGGAGGCGCCCGGCCTGCGAAGCTGACGATTATCTTTGCGCGGCATGTCGAAACCGTCAGCGTCGAAGCGACCAGTGGAGAGCCGGCCAGCGATATCGGTTGGCCGGTCGAAGCAACGGAGGAGAAAATGCCCATGCTGTTGGATCGGATCGAGGTCGTCACCCTGTTCGTCGATGATATCGACGCGGCCAAAGCGTTCTACCAAAAGGTCTTTGCGCAAGAGGTCGTCTATCAGGACGCGGTATCGGCGGTCCTGAAATTTTCGGGAACGATGATCAACCTGCTCGATGCAGCGCAGGCGCCTCAGTTGGTCCAGCCTGTCGCAGTGTCAGCGACCGGTTCGGGCGCACGCGTGCTGCTGACGCTCAAGGTCGATGACGTCGATGCGGTTTGTGCAGAACTGCGCAAACTCGGGGTCATGCTGCTCAACGGTCCGATCGATCGTCCATGGGGCCGCCGCACCGCGGCCTTTGCCGATCCGTCGGGCCATGTCTGGGAGGTCGCGCAGGAATTGCGCTAGGCGGCTGTTGCTTGCCGTCATTGGCCGTAGGGACATGCCGCTTCTTCCACGCGAGGAACGGATTCGGCGGCTATTGCCACGATGATGACCAAATTCCGTGGTGTTCGGAGGCCTCTTCATGCAATCGGGGACGGGCGCATCGGCATGGACTGGATCAATCGTTATATCGATCAGCCGCTACTGCACGGCGCGGCGGGTTTGCTGCGGAGTTGGCATCTCCGCACGCGGCAACCGCCGGAGCTGCTGGAGCCGACGTGGAATCTCGTTGTGCTCTCCTTTCTCCTGATCACGAGCGGGCAGGTCATGGCCGGTCAGACTTTCACGCTCAGTGTTGCCGCACTGGTCATGCTGGCGCTGCCGTCCGCGCGAAAGCTGCTTTTGGCTGTGAAGGCAGGGCAAGGCGGTTACGGCGCTCGGGAATACAAGTCGCTGAGGGCGCGCGCCATCGCCAAACGTGAGGCTGAGTGGTCGGTGCGGATCATCGTCCTCTTCGCATCGGTTTGCCTTCCGTTCATCGCCCGCATCGACGATCCGGTGGGAGCCTGTTTCATGCTGGGAGCCAGCATCTGGTTCGTCCTGACCGGGCCGCTCAAGGCCTATCTCGACGCAGCCGAACCTCCCGAGCCGAATGAAGGCGACCGGATGTACAGCGGCGTTTTTCACGTCGGTTGAATGAAGCCGATGCGACGTTGCATGTCCCGGACGTGAGACGGACGGGAACCAAATAGGGCGGTCTCCGTTATCTCCGCAGCAACGTAAAAGGAGATTGCGATGCTTTACTACGCTCTGGTGTTTCTCGTCGTGGCCTTGATTGCCGGCGTCCTCGGATTTGGCGGCATCGCAGGGGCTTCAGCTTCCATTGCCCAGGTTCTGTTCTTCATTTTCCTGGTGCTGTTCGTCGTATCGCTCGTCATGCGACTGATGCGAAAAGTATAGTGCGGGCAGATTAAAGTATAAAAACCCGGCGAAACACATTGCCGGGTTTTTCTTTATTTCTACAGTCGGTTTGACGTCTCCATCACTGAAGGTTTCCGTCCCTGTCGTGGTCGGCTGTCGCGAAATCCGCCATCACACGCTGCATGAATTCGCTTCGGCTGATGCGGCCATTGTGGTTCGCGTCGGTCAAAGTGAATTGCTCGACCGTCAGGATCTGCACCGTCTCGTCGGACTGCAGGCTGCCGTCCTTGTTCTTGTCGAGACTTCCGAAAGCCGTGCCCATGAAGGTCTCGTATTCCGAACGGTCGACGGTCTTGCTGGTATTTGCGTCAAGCCGATCCATCTGGCCCTGATACATCGATCCGGGCTGTTGCGGTTGTTGCGCCACTGCTCCAGCGCATTGGCACAGTATGAATGTGGTCACCAAAGCCAAGGTCTTCATCGCTTGATATCCCTCCCCAATTAGCGGCAAGCCAGACGGTTGCCGACGTAACCGCCGCCGCCGATGCCGGCGCCGACAGCGAGCACCTGCCCGGTTCCGGCGCCGATCGTGCTGCCGATCAAGCCACCGACAATCGCGCCGCCGACGGTTCCCGCGATGCAGCCGAATTCGGAATTACGATCCGAGACGGCCTGCGACGTCGGGCCGGACTGGCAGGCGGAGACGGCAAGGCATCCCGCCAGTATGATGTTTGTCCTGCGTATACGCATCTTTCCCTCCCGATAAATTACCCGTTATCTCCAATAGAGATCGGCGGGCGTACGATTGTCCGGCCCCCGCGAAAATATCGCCTGATTATATTTCTCAAATTCAGACTTAGTTTCTGTTCGAACAGAAGCAGAATTCCGAAAAACAAGCGGAAATTCTGCGGCAATGCCAAGCAATCATGCCGTTTCCTCTCCAGTTGCAGTGCTGCATGAAGAGTATCTTCGAATAGTACAGCTATCTATACGGCATGGCAACCTGCGCGATCATCGATCGCCTATCCAAATAGGCGCCTGCGATGTGCATGATGCTCGTTGAGAGTTGACGGCGATCAGGATCGTGCCTTTCCAGCAACCATCCCTGACAACATCGTGAAATAACCGGATGACGCGAAAATGTGCCTTCGAAATGTCCCAATGGGAGCTGAACCGTAAGCGTGTTTGTCGCTTGCGCCCTCCCAGGCGCTTTAACATGCGATGCGTAAATGATGCCGGTTCGGGATCGTTTTGCGGTTCCGTCCGTTGTCTGTTGCCGAATCTGGTGGCGAGTAGCCGGGTATGCTCCCGTCACGATTTGAGAAGGAGAGACTTATGAACAAAATTCTTGCGACGGCGTTTGCCGCGGTATCGTTGACGTTTGTCGGCGCTGGGGCGGTCAGTGCCGCCGATCTCGGCACCAGGACATATGAAGAGCCGGACCTGCGCAATGGCGTGAAGATCGGTTACCTCACCTGCGATATCGGCGGCGGCACGGGTTACGTGCTCGGTTCCTCCAAAGAGGCCGACTGCATCTTCCAGTCGACCGTCGGCAACGAACTTTCGGATCGTTATACGGGTGAAATGAGAAAGCTCGGCATCGACCTTGGCTTCACCACGCGCAGCCGGCTGATCTGGGCCGTGTTCGCGCCGACGGCCGGCTATCACCGCGGATCGCTCGCCGGCCTCTATGTCGGCGCCACCGCCGAAGCGACGCTCGGCGCCGGTGTCGGCGCCAATCTCCTGGTTGGCGGCACCTCCGGTTCCATCCATCTGCAGACGGTCAGCCTGACCGGTCAGCTCGGCCTCAATGT
>NZ_JACCEY010000015.1:9781-83051 GCF_013591995.1 Rhizobium sp. WYCCWR 11146 | reverse complement strand
CCCCTGCCGCGACGCGGCAGGGGACGTCATCTCGTCTGAGGCGCGGTTCCTCGCATGCCCAAGCCGGATCACGACATGATGAATATTCGAATGGCAATGCCCGGCGAGGACGAGATCCTGGTCGGGCACTATCTGAAGATCTGGGATATCTACGGCACGCCGCCGGAGCACTATAGAGGGCGAGCGTTGGTTTCCCATCAAACTAAGCTACTGGATAACAAATAGAGAAAGACCCTTAGGAACCGTCGTCAGGTAGCCAAATCCTCAGTTTGCCGACTGACCTGAAGCCCAGCTTTGTCATTTCGTTTAGCGTTGCGCCACTGTCATAGCCGACTAGCGGCACTTCGGGTGAAAAGGCGATAGTGGCCAACGACATGGCATCCCTGAAGGCCTGCAGCGCACCAGTCAAGTTAAAGATATTGGAGATCCCTACAGCCGCGGTTGATCGATTTACGATGCAGCCCGCATCAAAACCGTCGCCGGCCCATCGGCCATAGATATGTATGTTGGGATCGGAAAGCAGGGCCGGTGTGAAGACGTTGGCATCGGTCTGGCTACCAGACGCTTTCCAGGAATGTTCCCAGCGCTCCAGTGCCGCTGCATCGCGAATGCGTGCCCAATCCTGAGGCGCACGCACTGAAATTCCGCGAGGTTCAGCCCAAATCCATGATGCGGAAAACAACAACTGGAACCCTTTGTTGACGAGATCGAGCCTGGAAAACCCGTCTTTGAAACCAGGTCGCCGTCCTAGCCGATCTGTCAGCCGACCGATTTCAATCAGCTGTTCCTCTGTTGCATCCGGGTCGAGTGTCGTCATGTTGGAATAGTAGGGGGGTGCGATCGCATCGCTTGACCAAAATGCACTGGTTCGCTGATCAGGCAGTCCATGGGCACGGAACATCGCCTGATACAGGTCTGCATTGTTAGCGGCACAAATGCGCGCTTTTTCTGCATCGGATCGTACCGTGTGTTTCGGGATATTGCTTTGCGAGGAGTTGCGTATCATAAGAAAATCCAGTTGCTCGGAGCGTCTGACACCTAGCCGGTGCATCCGCGATAGAGAGTTGAGCGGCTAGGCCAAGTTGCATCGCAGTTTCCGACGGCGAAGTTCCAGCACTAAAAAGCTTCACAGCGGCCTCGACTTTCTTGGTATCGAGTGGCTGGCGCCGCGGTTCTTTCCCTTGGCCTGCGCATCGGCGATGCCGTCGTTTGTCTACTCTGAGATCAACTGGCTCGATCTCAGCGCGGGCCGTCCGATCCGCCTACGCTTTCGCTCGGCCGGGTGCGATAAAAGTAGCGATCGTCGTCTCGTCATGGCCGGCCTCGCGCAGGAAGCGGCTGGCGAATTCGATGGCAGGGCTTCTAAGGGCCTCGTCCGGTCTAATCAGGTGAAAGGCCACATGGTAATCGAGCGTCCGCTCGGATACGGCGACGACGCGCCCGGTGGCCAGCGCGGCATCCGACAGCGGCGGCCGCGCGAGCGCGATTCCGAGGCCCTGGGCGCAGGCATCGATCACCAGATTGTAGTCCTCGAAGCGCCGATCGTGGCCGCGGGGTATATAGTCGACGCCCTCACGGGAGAGCCAGCGCCGCCAGCCTTCGATATTCGAATCGTGTAGGATCGGCAGATCGAGCAGCGCCGAGGCATCGGAACGCTGCCCGAGCCGCTCCGCCAGCGCCGGGGCGGCGATCGGAAACGATTTCTCCTGCCAGAGCGGCAGGGCGCGCACGCCGGCCCATGGTCCCTTGCCGCAGCGAATGGCAAGATCCGTGCCTTCGCCAAAATCCGCCAGCCGGTGTTCGAGCGTCAGCTCGACATGCAGCTCGTTTCCTTCGAGCTTCGGCAGGCGTTGAAACAGCCATAGCGAGGCGACAGAGGGCGTCACCGAAAGGCGCACCACCGCCTTGTTGCGGCGAGGCAGCCAGCGTTCGCCGCTATTGCCGAGCAGCGTAAGTGCTTCTTCCGCCCGCGCGAAAAACCGCATGCCTTCCGGCGTCAGGCGCACGCCTCGGGCTTCGCGGGCAAACAGGCGCACGCCCATCCAGCGCTCCAGGCGCGAGACCTGCCGCGACACTGCGCCGTGGGTGATGCCGCTTTCCTCGGCCGCAGCCGAAAACGATCCGAGCCGGGCGGCGCGGGCAAAGGTCTCGAGCGTATCGAGCGGCGGAAGCACTGGCGAGCTGTGAACCATACGCACATTTGATCATCGATTGCGATGCTTTTCAAGCACGCATCGAAGGCCTAATCACTGTCGCAGGAACATATGGAGGCGAAAATGAGCATGGCGGCAAGCGTACCGGTTTCGATGAAACAGCAAGGCGGGTTCGATTTGGTGGCCTTTGCGGCGATCGTCGTCACCATCCTCTCCTGGGCTTCCTCCTTCGTGGTGATCCGCATCTGTCTCGGACCACTGACGCCGATCGAACTGGCGACGGCGCGCTATGTGGCAGCCGGCGTCATCGCCCTCGTCTATCTCGTCATCTATCGGCCGATGCCGGAAAAACGCGATTTTTTCCGCCTCTCCGTTGCCGCCGTGCTCTTCATCGCCGCCTATGCGGTTCTGCTGAACACCGGCGAGCAGACCGTTGCGGCAGGACCGGCGAGCTTCATCATCAACACCATGCCCGTCTTCACCGCCCTCATTGCCACATTCGCGCTCGGCGAGCGCTTCGGCCGCTGGGGCTGGGTGGGCACCGCGGTTTCCTTTGGCGGCGTGGCGCTGATTGCGGTCGCTTCCGACGGCGGCTTCCAGCTCGATCCGAATGCCGTCCTCATCCTTGGCGCAGCGCTCTGCTCGGCGATCGCCAGCGTGCTGCAGAAGCCGCTGCTCGGGCGCTTGCCGGCGCTTGCCGTCACTGCCTGGATCCTGCTCATCGGTTCCGTGCCGCTGTTTCCGGCCGTCCCGGCGACGATTCAGGCGCTGGCCGCCGCACCGGCGGAGGTGAACTGGGGCGTTGCCTATCTCGTTATCTTTCCGACCGCGATCGGCTACCTCACCTGGGCAATCGCCCTGAAGCGGCTGACGGCCGCCCGTGCCTCGAATTTCCTCTACGGCGTTCCCCCGGTCGCCACGCTGATCGGGTTCGTCTGGCTGGGCGAAACGCCGACGGCGTTGGGCGCGGTCGGTGGCGTCATGGCAATCCTCGGCGTGCTCGTCGTCAACGTGATGCGGAAGCGGTAGCGTCGAATTCAGGCCGTGAAGGCGGCCTGGTAACAGTTAGGCATTGCGCAGCCGTTCGCTTTCTTTAAAACGAAAGCAGATCGAAAGGCGCGCGCTCATGTTCTTGACCGACCGGCAAACTGAAATCGTGGCGATTGCGAAGTCGAGCGGCAGGGTGCTGGTCGAGGAGCTCGCCTCCCGCTTTTCGGTGACGCCGCAGACGATCCGCAAGGACCTCAACGATCTCTGTGATGCGCAGGTGCTGACACGCATCCATGGCGGCGCCACATTCCCGAGCGGGACGGAGAACGTCAAATACGAAGCACGCCGCCAGATCGCCGCTTCCGAGAAACAGGCGATCGGCATTGCCGCGGTCGAGCTGATCCCGAGCGGGGCCTCGCTCTTCATCAATATCGGAACGACGACCGAGGCGGTGGGCGAGGCGCTCGCCGACCATCACGAGCTGATGGTCATCACCAATAATATCAATGTTGCCAATAGGTTACGTCTTTTCCCGGCGATCGAGGTCGTCATTGCCGGCGGCGTCGTGCGGGGTTCGGACGGCGGGATTGTCGGCGAGGCGGCCGTCGATTTCATCCGCCAGTTCAAGGTCGACTACGCCGTGATCGGCGCGTCGGCGATCGATATCGACGGCGCGCTTCTCGACTATGATTTTCGCGAAGTGAAGGTCGCCCAGGCCATCATCGCCAATGCCCGACATGTCATTCTCGTTGCCGATTCGACGAAGTTCGAACGCACCGCACCAGTCAGGATCGGCCAGCTTTCCCAGGTTCATACCTTCATCACCGATCACTGTCCGGTGCCGTCGATCCGCAATCTCTGCCTCGAAAACAATGTGAAACTGATCGAAACGAACGGCAGATTTCGCTAGACAGCGGTCCCTCGCAAACATTCGTTTGACATTCGTATTCCTTTCGTTTTAACTGTTGTTACTTTCGCAATTGCGCAAGTTTTGTGCGATGCGAAATCGACGGCGGGCTCGGAGGGGGAATTGGGCCGAAATATTCACGACATATTCGTCATCGGTGGCGGCATCAACGGCTGCGGCATTGCGCGCGACGCCGTCGGGCGCGGTTATTCGGTGGCGCTGGCGGAAATGAACGATTTCGCCTCGGGTACCTCGTCGGGCGCCACCAAGCTGATCCATGGCGGCCTGCGTTATCTCGAGCATTACGAGTTCCGCCTGGTGCGTGAATCGCTGATGGAGCGCGAGATCCTCTGGGCGATGGCGCCGCACATCATCTGGCCGCTGCGTTTCGTACTGCCCTACCACAAGGGCGGTATCCGTCCGGCCTGGCTGATCCGGCTTGGCCTCTTCCTTTACGATCATCTCGGCGGTCGCAAGCTGCTGCCGCCGACAGCCGTGCTCGACATGCGCCGCGATCCGGCCGGCAAGCCGCTGAAGGCGCTGTTTTCCAAGGCCTTCGAATATTCCGACGGCTGGGTCGACGATGCCCGCATGGTGGTGCTGAACGCCCGCGATGCCGCCGACAAGGGCGCGCTGATCATGCCGCGCACCAAGGTGGTGTCGGCAAGGCGCGAGAATGGCCTGTGGCATATCGAGACCACCGATACCCTCACCGGTCGCAATGACAACCATCAAGCCCGCATGTTGGTCAATGCCGCCGGTCCCTGGGTCGACCATGTCATTCGTTCCGCCATCGGCCAGAACGAAGCCCATCATGTCCGCCTCGTCCAGGGCAGCCATATCGTCGTGAAGAAGAAATTCGACGATGTGAGAGCCTATTTCTTCCAGAATCCCGATAACCGCATCATCTTCGCCATCCCCTACGAGGGCGACTTCACCCTGATCGGCACCACGGATCGCGACTATACCGCCGATCCCCGGGATGTCCGGATCTCCGAGGAGGAGACCATCTATCTCTGCAATGCAGCGTCTGAATATTTCAAGGAGCCGGTCAGGCCGGAGGATATCGTCTGGACCTATTCTGCGGTCAGGCCACTTTATGATGATGGCGCCTCGAAGGCGCAGGAGGCGACGCGTGACTATGTGCTGAAGCTGGAAGGCGAAGGTGACGCTGCGCCTCTGCTCAACGTCTTCGGCGGCAAGCTCACCACCTATCGCCGGCTTTCCGAACATGCGCTGGAGAAGATCGGTGCTTCGATCGGCGCCAAAGGCGCCCCGTGGACGGCCAAAAGCCATCTGCCGGGCGGCGACTTCGCGGTCAGGGGTTACGAAGCGGAGGTCGCCAAGCTGAAGCGGCGTTATTCGTTCCTCGCCGATCGGCATGCCCGCCGGCTGGTGCGCCGCTATGGCACCAGGGCCGAGGCGCTGCTTGGCGATGCCAGCGGCATCGACGATCTCGGACGGCTGTTCGGCGGCGATCTCTACGAGGCAGAGGTCACCTATCTCGTCGAACATGAATGGGCCCGGCACGCCGAAGACGTGCTGTGGAGGAGAACAAAGGATGGTCTGCGCCTTTCGAAGGAGCAGGCCCAGTCACTGGAGGAGTACATGGCTGCCATGCCGGCGATGGCCGGGTAGGAGTCATGTGGTCCCCGATGCGTGGAGGCACGGGAATCGGAATGCTGGAACTGCGAAACGCTGCCAAGATGGTGGGCGCGGACTATCATATCTATCCGACCGATCTGGTTCTCGAGCGAGGCACGCTGAACGTCCTGCTCGGGCCGACGCTCGCGGGTAAGACCTCTCTGATGCGGCTGATGGCGGGGCTTGACCGGCCGACCGGCGGCTCGATCCATTTCGACGGCACTGACGTCACCGGCATGCCGGTGCAGAAGCGCAACGTCGCCATGGTCTACCAGCAATTCATCAACTATCCGGCACTGACCGTCTACAACAACATCGCCTCGCCGATGCGCATATCGGGCAAGGATGGTGCCACGATCGACCGTGAGGTGCGCAAGGCGGCCGAGCTGTTGAAGCTCACGCCCTATCTCGACCGCACCCCGCTCAATCTGTCCGGCGGCCAGCAGCAGCGCACCGCGCTCGCTCGCGCACTCGTCAAGAATGCCAGCCTCGTGCTGATGGACGAGCCGCTCGCCAATCTCGATTACAAGCTGCGTGAGGAACTGCGCGAGGAACTGCCGAAGATCTTTGCCCAATCCGGCGCGATCTTCGTCTATGCGACGACCGAGCCTTCCGAGGCGCTCCTGCTTGGCGGCAATACCGCAACGCTGAACCAGGGCCGGGTGACTCAGTTCGGGCCGACGATCGAGGTTTATCGCCGACCCGTCAATCTCGCTACCGCCGGCATTTTCGCCGATCCGCCGCTGAACACCCTCGACGTGACGAAATCAGGCAACGTGTTCACGCGTCCGAGCGGGGTCACGATCTCGGTTCCCTCGCATCTGGCCGTCGTGCCGGATGGTCCTGTCACCATCGCCTTTCACCCGCACCATCTCGGCCTTGCGCCGCAGACCGGCGACGCGGCTCGCCTGCAGGCGCGCACGCTGGTTTCCGAGATCACCGGCTCGGAGAGCTTCGTTCACCTGGAATATGACGGTGTGCGCTGGGTCATGCTGGCGCATGGCATTCACGACATCGATCCCGACATGGAGGTCGAAGCTTTTCTCGACACCCGCCATCTGATGGCCTTCGGCAGCGACGGCCGCGCCATCGCTGCGGCCGGAAAGGTATAGGAGAGCACAATGGCACGCATCACGCTCGACCATATCCGCCACGCCTACGGCGCCAATCCGAAGTCCGACAAGGATTATTCGCTGAAGGAAGTCGACCACGAATGGAACGATGGCGGCGCCTATGCGCTGCTTGGCCCCTCCGGCTGCGGCAAGACCACGCTGCTCAACATCATCTCCGGCCTGCTGCAGCCCTCGCATGGCCGCATCCTGTTCGACGGCAACGATGTCACGAACCTTTCGACGCAGAGCCGCAACATCGCCCAGGTGTTCCAGTTTCCCGTCATCTACGACACGATGACCGTCTACGACAATCTCGCCTTTCCCCTGCGCAACCGCGGTGTGGCCGAGGCGGATGTCGACCGGCGTGTCCGCGACATCCTCGAAATGATCGATCTTGCCAGCTGGGCCAGGCGCAAGGCGCAGGGCCTGACGGCCGACCAGAAGCAGAAGATTTCGCTCGGCCGCGGACTGGTGCGCAACGACGTCAACGCCATCCTGTTCGACGAGCCGCTGACCGTCATCGATCCGCATATGAAATGGGTGCTGCGTTCGCAGCTGAAGCGGCTGCACAAGCAGTTCGGCTTTACCATGGTCTATGTCACCCACGACCAGACCGAGGCGCTGACTTTCGCCGAGAAGGTCGTCGTCATGTATGACGGCCAGATCGTCCAGATCGGCACGCCGGCCGAGCTCTTCGAGCGGCCGAGCCATACTTTCGTCGGTTATTTCATCGGTTCGCCGGGCATGAATTTCATGCCGGCCAGGATCGAGGGCAGCACTGTGGCGGTCGGAGACGAGACCCTGACGCTCGATTACGCGCCGAAGACGTCAGGCACCGCCAAAACCGAGCTCGGCATCCGCCCCGAATTCATTCGTCTCGGACGGGAGGGCATGCAGGTCACGATCAGCAAGGTCGAGGATATCGGCCGGCAGAAGATCGTGCGCGCCCGCTTTGCCGGCCAGCCGATCGCCATCGTCGTGCCTGAAGACGCCGACATTCCCGCGGATGCCCGCGTCACCTTCGATCCGTCCGCCATCAGCATCTACGCCGACAGTTGGCGTGTCGGCAGGGAGGCCTGAGCCATGCAGAAGACGTGGAATAACAAAGCCTGGTTTCTGGTCCTGCCGGTGCTGCTGCTCGTGGCGTTTTCGGCCGTCATCCCGCTGATGACCGTCGTCAACTATTCGGTGCAGGATACGTTCGGCAACAACGAGTTCTTCTGGGCTGGTACCGACTGGTTCGTCCAGACCCTGCATTCCGACCGCTTCTGGGAATCGCTGCAGCGCAATCTGCTGTTCTCCTTCATCATCCTGGCGCTGGAGATTCCGCTTGGCATCTTCATCGCGCTCAACATGCCGAAATCAGGACCGGGCGTTCCCGTCTGCCTGGTGCTGATGGCGCTGCCGCTGCTCATTCCGTGGAACGTCGTCGGCACCATCTGGCAGGTCTTCGGACGCGTCGATATCGGCCTGCTCGGCCACACCCTCGAAGCGATCGGCCTCGACTATAATTATGTCCGCGATCCGATCGATGCCTGGGTGACCGTCATCGTCATGGACGTCTGGCACTGGACAAGCCTCGTCGTGCTGCTTTGCTATGCCGGCCTGGTCTCGATCCCCGATGCCTATTACCAGGCGGCCAAGATCGATGGCGCCTCGCGCTGGTCCGTCTTCCGCTACATTCAGCTGCCGAAGATGAAGCGGGTGCTGCTGATCGCCGTCCTCCTGCGCTTCATGGACAGTTTCATGATCTATACCGAGCCTTTCGTCGTCACCGGCGGCGGGCCTGGCAACTCGACGACCTTCCTTTCCATCGACCTCGTGAAGACGGCAGTCGGCCAGTTCGATCTTGGCCCGGCGGCGGCAATGTCGATCATCTACTTCCTCATCATCCTGCTGCTCTCATGGGTGTTCTACACCGTGATGACCAGCAGCGACGACGCGAGCTGAAAGGGAGGCGAGATATGAGCAACAAATACAAACCTGCAGGCAGCCTCTCCTGGCTCGTTCCGACGATCTACATCGTCTTCCTGATCCTGCCGATCTACTGGCTCGTCAATATGAGCTTCAAGGAGAATTCGGAGATCACCGGCGCTTTCTCGCTCTGGCCGACGAACCCGACGCTGCGCAACTACACGGTCATCTTCACCGATCCATCCTGGTATAACGGCTATATCAACTCGATCATCTATGTGGTGATGAACACGGTGATCTCGGTCGCGGCGGCGCTGCCGGCAGCCTATGCCTTCTCGCGCTACCGCTTCCTCGGCGACAAGCACCTGTTCTTCTGGCTGCTGACCAACCGCATGGCGCCGCCGGCGGTCTTCGCGCTGCCGTTCTTCCAGCTCTATTCGGCCTTCGGCCTGATCGACACGCACATCGCCGTGGCCCTTGCCCACTGCCTGTTCAACGTGCCGCTCGCCGTCTGGATCCTCGAAGGTTTCATGTCCGGTGTGCCGAAGGAGATCGACGAAACCGCCTATATCGACGGTTATTCCTTCCCGCGTTTCTTCATCAAGATCTTCATTCCGCTGATTGCGAGCGGCGTCGGCGTCGCGGGCTTCTTCTGCTTCATGTTCTCGTGGGTCGAGCTGCTGCTGGCCCGCACGCTGACGACGACGGCGGCAAAGCCGATCTCGGCGATCATGACGCGAACGGTCTCCGCCTCGGGCATGGACTGGGGCGTGCTGGCGGCGGCTGGCGTGCTCACCATCATTCCGGGCGCGCTCGTCATCTATTTCGTCCGCAACTACATCGCCAAGGGCTTCGCGCTCGGGCGCGTTTGAGGAGGAGACGGTCATGAATTTTTCCTGGATGGCCTGGACGCTGCCGACGACGCTGTTCTTCCTGACGATCCTGGCGCTTCTGATCGCCATGAGCGTCTGGGAATATTTTTCGCCGGGCGGCTCGCCGCGCACGGGCGTGCTGCGGTTCGAGACGACGCGCGGCGACCGGCTCTTCATTTCGCTGCTGGGCAGCGCTTTCATTCATCTTGCATGGCTTGGGCTCGGTGGGCCCAACCTGTGGTGGGCTCTTGCCATCTCCGTGGTCTACGCCATCGGCGTCTTCCGCTACGTGTGACGGCAAGGAGAAGACAGATGGCCGGGGGTACTGGCCGCCTGAGACGTAACTGCAATCGCAAACCCTGGGAGGATATTATGCGAAGGCACTTATTGACGACGACAGCAGGCTTGCTGCTGGCAATGACAGCTTCGGCCTATGCCGGCATGGACGAGGCCAAGACGTTCCTCGACAAGGAAGTCGGCGATCTCTCGACGCTTCCACGCGCCGACCAGGAAAAGGAAATGCAGTGGTTCGTTGATGCTGCGAAGCCTTTCGCCGGCATGGACATCAAGGTTGTGTCCGAAACCATCACGACCCATGAATACGAATCGAAGGTGCTGGCGCCCGCCTTCACGGCGATCACCGGCATCAAAATCACTCACGACCTCATCGGCGAAGGCGACGTGGTCGAGAAGCTGCAGACGCAGATGCAGTCCGGCGAAAACATCTATGACGCCTATATCAACGATAGCGACCTGATCGGCACCCATTGGCGCTATCAGCAGGCGCGCTCGCTGACCGACTGGATGGCCAACGAAGGCAAGGATGTCACCAATCCCGGCCTCGACATCGACGACTTCATCGGCAAGTCCTTCACCACGGCGCCTGACGGCAAGCTCTACCAGCTGCCTGACCAGCAGTTCGCGAACCTCTACTGGTTCCGTTACGACTGGTTCAACGACGAGAAGAACAAGGCGGACTTCAAGGCGAAGTACGGCTACGATCTCGGCGTGCCGGTCAACTGGTCGGCCTATGAGGATATTGCCGAGTTCTTCACCGGCCGCGAGATCGACGGCAAGAAGGTCTTCGGTCATATGGACTACGGCAAGAAGGACCCATCGCTCGGATGGCGCTTCACCGATGCCTGGCTGTCGATGGCCGGCAACGGCGACAAGGGCATTCCGAACGGCAAGCCCGTCGATGAATGGGGCATCAAGGTCGACGAGAACTCCCGTCCGGTCGGCTCGTGCGTGGCGCGCGGCGGCGATACCAACGGCCCTGCCGCGGTCTATTCCATCCAGAAATATCTGGATTGGATGAAGGCCTATGCACCGGCTGCCGCCCAGGGCATGACCTTCTCCGAATCCGGCCCGGTCCCGTCGCAGGGTGAAGTCGCCCAGCAGATGTTCACCTACACGGCCTTCACCGCCGACTTCGTCAAGGAAGGCCTGCCGGTCGTCAACGCGGACGGCACGCCGAAATGGCGTTTCGCACCGAGCCCGCATGGCGTCTACTGGAAGGACGGCATGAAGCTCGGCTATCAGGACGCCGGTTCGTGGACGCTGATGAAGTCCACGCCTGACGACCGCGCCAAGGCGGCCTGGCTCTATGCGCAGTTCGTCACCTCGAAGACTGTCGACGTGAAGAAGAGCCATATGGGTCTGACCTTCATTCGCCAGTCGACGCTGGATCACAAGTCCTTCACCGACCGTGCGCCGAAACTCGGCGGTCTGATCGAATTCTATCGTTCGCCGGCCCGCCTTCAGTGGTCGCCGACCGGTACGAACGTTCCTGACTATCCGAAGCTCGCTCAGCTTTGGTGGCAGGCGATTGGCGATGCTTCTTCCGGCGCCAAGACGGCACAGGAAGCGATGGACTCGCTTTGCTCCGAGCAGGAAAAGGTGCTGCAGCGCCTGGAACGCGCCAAGGTCCAGGGCGACATCGGCCCGAAACTCGCCGAGGAGCATGATCTCGCTTATTGGAACGCGGATGCGGTGAAGAACGGCAACCTTGCCCCGCAGCTGAAGATCGAGAACGAGAAGGACAAGCCGGTCACTGTCAACTACGACGAACTCGTCAAGAGCTGGCAGAAGAAGTAAGGCGGACCCGGCCGGAGGCGACGAGGCTTCCGGCCATCACTTCCTGCCACCGGCAGCAAGCCGGTGGCACCCACAATCTTTCTCTCATGAAACGTCCGCGTCCTGCTGTCCTCTGCAGGCGGAGCGGCTTCGTGCGAGCCGGAGACGGATATGAGCGGCTATATTCTTTCAATCGACCAGGGCACGACGTCGTCGCGCGCCATCATCTTCGATGGCGACATGAAAATGGCCGGCTCGGCGCAGGCGGAGATCACCCAATATTATCCGCAGCCTGGATGGGTGGAGCACGACGCCGCCGAAATCTGGCAGTCCGTCGTCGACACAGTGCGTAAGGCGATTGTCGATGCTGGACTTGATGCGGCCGACATTGCCGCGATCGGCATCACCAACCAGCGCGAGACGGCGGTCGTCTGGGACCGCGGGTCAGGAAAACCGCTTCACCGCGCGATCGTCTGGCAGGACAGGCGCACCGCAGAAATGTGCGAGAGCCTGAAGGCAGACGGCTACGAGAAGCTGTTCAGCGCCAAGACAGGGCTGCTGCTCGACCCCTATTTCTCCGGAACGAAGCTGCGCTGGCTGCTCGACAATGTCGATGGCCTGCGTGAGAAAGCCGAGGCCGGCGATGTCTGCTTCGGCACGATCGACAGCTGGCTGATCTACAATCTGACTGATGGGCGCGTGCATGCCACCGATGCGACCAATGCATCGAGGACTCTGCTCTACAATATCGACGACGGTGCCTGGGACGAGGAACTTCTCGGCATTCTCCGCATTCCGGCCGCCATGCTTCCTGAGGTCAGGGAATGCGCCGATGATTTCGGCCGCGTCGACAAGGCTCTGTTCGGCGCGGAACTTCCGATCCTCGGGGTCGCCGGCGACCAGCAGGCAGCGGCCGTGGGCAATGCCTGCTTCGAGCCCGGCATGATGAAATCCACCTACGGCACCGGCTGCTTTGCCCTGTTGAACACCGGCCGGGATCGTGTTTCCTCCTCCAACCGGATGCTGACGACGATCGCCTGCCGGCTCGACGGCGAGACGACCTATGCGCTCGAGGGCTCGATCTTCATCGCCGGTGCTGCCGTGCAATGGCTGCGCGACGGCCTCGGCATCATCGGCCAGGCATCCGAGGCAGGAGTGCTTGCCGCCAAGGCCGATCCCGGACAGCAGGTCTATATCGTCCCAGCCTTCACCGGCCTCGGCGCGCCCTACTGGGATCCAGCGGCGCGCGGCGCGATCTTCGGCCTGACGCGAAACAGCGGGCCGGCGGAATTTGCCCGCGCCGTGCTTGAATCCGTCGCCTACCAGACGCTCGACCTGCTGGTGGCGATGAAGAAAGACTGGGGCGCCAACCAGCTGGAAACCGTGTTGCGCGTCGATGGTGGCATGGCGGATTCGGATTGGACCATGCAGTGCCTGGCCGACATGACGGGAAACCCTGTCGATCGCTCGGCGATCCGCGAGACGACAGCGCTGGGCGCAGCCTGGCTTGCCGGCTCGAAAGCCGGCATCTGGCCCGGCAAGCGGGATTTTGCGAAAGCCTGGGCCTGCGACCGCCGCTTCAGCCCTTCAATGGATGAGACCGAGCGGCAGGGCAAGATCATCGGCTGGAAGAATGCCGTATCCAGAATGATTTCGGACGCCTCGGCGGGATAGAACCGCTTCCGAGGATACCACCGCAGTTGCGACTTCTCTTAAGCGGCGCCGGCGGTCTTTCTGTTGATGAAGCTCAGGGCGAGCACGGCGAAGATCAACGTTCCCGTGCCGACCTGCTGCCAGTAGAAGTTCAGATCGGTCAGCAGCAGGCCATTGGCGACGATGCTGAGCAGCAGCGCCCCGAGAACGGTCCCGCCGACATTCGGCCGCCCGAGTGGGCTGAGCGTCGTGCCGATGAAGGTCGCGCCGATTGCATTCAGCAGGAAGGCATTGCCCGAGGAGGGAATGTAGGTGGTGACGGTTGCGGTCAGGATCAGGCCGGCGATTGCCGCGATCAACCCGACCAGGATGAAAGTCACCGCGACATGGGCCGGCGCGGCGATGCCGGAATAGCGCACGACCCCCGGCTGGATGCCGATCGACAGGATGACGCGGCCGAAACGCGTGCGGGCAAAAACGACCGCAGCGGCTACAATGACGACAATGGCAGCGGCAAGCGGCACCGGGAAGCCGGCGATCGTGCCATGGCCGAGAAAACGGAAGGCTTCCGGCACGCCGTTCGGCGGCAGATAGACCGGATTGCCGCCATTGGTCAGCAGCTGCTGAACGCTGCGGCCGATGAACAGCGTGCCGAGTGTGGCGAGGAATGGCGACACGCCGATCCCTGAAATCAGCAGCGCGTTGAAGGCACCGACGAACGCTCCGGCGGCCAGTCCCGCGAGTGCGGCGACTGCCACCGGCTGCCCGGCGAGGACGAGCGAAACGAAGGCGAAACTGGCGAAATCCATCGCCGTTCCCACCGAAAGATCGATGCCGCCCGACGCGACGGCGAAGGTCATGGCGACGGAGACGATGGCAAGCAGCGTGAAATTGTTGACCAGGATGCTCTGCAGGTTCGCAGGCGTCAGGAACGTCGGCGTTGCCACGGAAAAGGCGGCAAATACCGCAACCAGGGCGAGGATCAGCCCATAGCGCACCAGGCCGCCGGCGATAAGACGCGGCAAGCCGATGCTGGCGAGGGGAGGGGTCTGGAGCGACATGTCAGGCCTCCTGTCGGCGCAGCAGCGTGGTTGCGGAAACGACGATGAGAATGAGCACACCCTGGACGCCACTGACCAGCGTGCTCGAAATGTTCAGCAGCTGGAAACCGTTGACCAGGAAGCCGACCAAAAGGGCCGAAAGCAGCGTCCCGGTGATCGTCGGAACCAGCCGGCGCGAAAAGACCGAGCCGAGCAGGGCCGTCACGACGACGGGCAACAGCATCTCGCCGGCGCCGGTCGTGCTGCCGCTCAGATAGGAAACCGACAGGATGCCGGCGATCCCGCCGGAGACGCCGCTGGCGACGAAGGCGCCGGCGAGCAGCCGGCGAAGCGGCAGGCCGGCGGCACGCGCCGCATCCGGGAACTCACCGACGGCATAGAGACGCAGGCCGAGCGGGGTATATTGCACGATCGCCGTGGTGATCGCCGTGAAGCCGAGGAGCACATAGGCAAGAACCGGGATGCCGAAAGGATCCGAGGCCGAGAGCGCCGATAGGAAAGGTGTCGAGGCCGGCAGGACGGTATTGCCGGTCAGCACCAACTCCAGGCCGGCGACGACATTCATGACGGCAAGCGTGGCCAGCAGCGGCACGATGCCGGCATAGACGACGGCGATTGCATTGACCGAGCCGATCAGGGCGCCGGTCAAGATTGTCGCGGCAATCGCCGTCGCATCGCTGTAGCCGAGCTGTGTCAGGCTCGCATAGACGGCGGCGCTGAGGCCCATATTGGCAGCGAGCGACAGGTCGATGCCACCGGTGACGACATTGGAGCCGCCGGCGATCAGCACGATCGTCAACCCGATGGCAAGCACGCCGGAGATGGCCGATTGACCAAGCACGTTGCCGATATTGCCGATGCTGAGAAAATAGGGTGCGGTCAGCGAGAAGATGATCAGGATGGCGGCGAAAGCGATCAGCGATCCGAAGCGCAATGCCGCGGCCGCAATATTGCCGGCCGGCCGGGGAGGCGGTTCCACAGCGGAAAAACTGGAAGGCGCGAATTCCACTTCAGCCGACATGGCGATGTCCCTCGGATGATCCGGTCGATTGAGCGAGCACCGCATCCGCCGTGGTCTCCGACGATATGAATTCCCGCACCACGCGGCCGCGGAAGAGCACCAGGATGCGATCGGTGATGCCGATCAGTTCGGGCAGATCCGAAGACAGCACGATGACGCCGGCGCCGCGCGACGCGAGTTCGCCGATCAGCGTATAGATCTCGACCTTGGAGCCGATATCGACGCCGACTGTTGGTTCGTCGAGGAGATAGACCTCGGAGCGGCGGCTCAGCCACTTGGCGATGGCGATCTTCTGCTGGTTGCCGCCCGAAAGCGTGCGCAGCAGGGCATCCCGCCCATTGGTCTTCACCTGCAGCCGCGTAATCAGACCGTCCACTTCTCTCTGTTCGCGTCTGCGATCAAGAAAGCCGAAACGCGTGAAGCGGCCAAGGCTCGAAAGGCTGATATTTTCCGCGACGCTGAGGTCGAGCGCGACGCCGTGGCGACGCCGATCTTCCGGCACCAGGGCGACTTCGTGGTGGGCCGCCTGGGTGGGATTGGTGAAACGGGCAGCCTTGCCGCTGATCTCGATATGGCCGGAAGCCGGAGTCTCCAGGCCGAAGAGAGTGCGGACCAGCTCCTTTGCGCCGGAGCCGAGCAGGCCGGTGAGGCCGAGCACCTCGCCGCGGCGAAGCGTGAAACTGATATCGCTGTATTTCCCCGGTGCCGATAGCTGCTCGACCTTGAGGATTTCGTCGCCCGGCGTAACCTCCGGCTTTGGAAACATCTCCTTGATGTCGCGTTCGACCATCAGCCGCGCAATCGCGCCGGCCGAGGTGTCGCCGATCGGCAGGGAGGCGACGTCCAGCCCGTTGCGCAGCACGGTGACGTGGTCGCAGAGCTCTTCGATTTCGTTCAGGTAATGCGAGATATAGATGATGGTGACGCCTTCGTCGCGCAGACGGCGGATCAGCCGGAAGAGGATATCGGCCTCGCGGCGCACCAATGCGGCCGTCGGCTCGTCGAAGACGAGCACCTTCGGCTGATTGAGGAGGGCGCGGGTGATTTGCACGATCTGCTTTTCGGCAGTCGACAATTCGCCGATCAAGGCGGCGTTCGGCAACCGGATACCGAAATAGTCGTTGAGAATATTAGACGCGCGACGTTGCATCAGTCGCCGGTCGAGGAACGGCGTGCCCGCGACGCGCGGTTCCCGGCCAAGGAACAGGGCTTCGCCGACGGTGAAGGTCGGCACCAACAGCCGATCCTGGTGAATGAAGTGGATACCGAGCTCTTCGGCAAGATGCGGCGTCAGCCTGTCGAATGTTTGCCCTTCGATCTCGATCCGGCCGCCATCCGGCTGGTGAAGACCTGCCAGCAGCTTGATCAGCGTCGATTTGCCGGCACCGTTCTGGCCGACAAGACCGTGGACGGTTCCGCGCTTGACGATCAGCGAGGCGCCGGCAAGCGCCTGCGCGCCGCCGAAGTGCTTGACGATGCCTTCGAAGCGGATGATGTCGTTGCGTGCCGTCACCGGCTGCTTCAACGAAATTGCCGTCATATCGATCTCTCCGGGCGCGCAGATTACGAGCGATCCTGGCAGGGCAGGATCGCTCGTATTCACTATCAGCCGATGCCGAGTTTCTTGGTGACTTCGCCGACATTGGTCTTGTTGGCGAGCAGGGCCGGAACATAGGTTTCGCGCGGCAGCGTCTGGCCGGCGAGCAGCTTGGCAACGTTACGGATGGCGGTGCGGCCGATTTCCGCCGGCTGCTGGGCGACATCGGCGCCGGCCGGCGAATTCGGATCGGCGATGAGCTGCAGCACTTCCGGGCTGCCATCGACACCGTAGGTGCGGATCTCTGTCCGCCCGGCTGCCGCCAAGGCCTGGGTCGCGCCAAGCTGCGGAATGTCCCAAGCTGACCAGATCGCCTTGATCGACCCCTTTTCCGGATATTTGTTGAGGATGGCCGTGATCTGCGTGAAGGCGTCCTGCACGGTATTCGGGATGACGTCGCGCAGTTCCGGCTGGAGGATTTTCACCTTCGGGAAATATTTGACGACATTGACCAACTGGTCGTAGCGGATCGCGCAGGGGGTTACGCCGTAGAAGCCGTTGAAAACGACGATATTGCCTTCGCCGCCGATATCGGAGACGAGCTGCAGCGCCAGATCCTTGCCGATGCCCCAGTTATCGGAGGTGGTGTTGTTGATCGAATTGGTCGAACCGACGTCGACGGTCAGAACCGGGATCCCGGCATCGCGCGCCTTCTTCAGCCAGGGATCGATGACGCTGAGCGTGCCGAGGATTTGAACGATCGCATCCGGCTTCTGAGCAATCAGCGTCTGCAACTGCGAGACCAGCTTGCCGTCGTTGCGTCCGGCATCGACGGCGATCGGCTCGCCGCCGAGGCGCTTTACCTCCTCGATCTGGGCATTGTAGGCCTGCAGATCGAAGAAGTGATCGGTGCCGGTTGCGCTGATGGCGATGCGCTTGCCTTTCAGCGACAGTTCTTCGCCGGCGGCAAAAGCCGGCTTCTGCCCGATGAGGGATGCACCGGCGACGGCGACCCCGGCCGCGGCAGACAGTTTCAGCAGATCTCGTCTTCCGAGACCCTTTTCAGACTTTTCGATACTCATCGCAATTTCTCTCCAATTAATTATGTCTATAGATTAAATGGATTAATGCGGATGGATAGGAACGAATTTCCAAAAGAACGATCTCCGGTGGAAAGAGTGGACGGAACGAAAGCTCATCCCTGGCCGCGGTTTCCCGCGACCGGGAATGATTTCGGATGCCTCGGCAGTTTTCAGAGCGGTCAGATGAGTCTGCAGCCACCGATCAAGAAGAATATGCACTGCATAATTCTTGCGCATGCGACCAAATTTGCCGAAGGTGAACTCCTGCTAGGCCGCGGTGCCGCGTGGCGCGACAGCAGGCGTAAAGTCACGATTTCATGGGCACCGTCGGGTTTTATGCTGCGACGTTGATATCTAGCGAGAAGCTTGGCTTCCACTTGGCGCGCAACTTGCCTCTCTGCTGCCAGGGAGAATGAAACAATGCCCGATATCGACCCGCAGATTTTCTCAATAAGCCGGCCATCCCTTGGAGGCTACAAGGCCTTCGTACAACGCGACATGATCGTCGAGACCTATCGCAGCGCCGCAGGGCAAATGGTGTCGAGGGGCTCCCTTCATAGAATTTCGATCAACCGCACCGCGCACGGCAAATATGCCTATCGGCTTGGAAGCGGGGCGTTCCGCAAGGTTGAGAGGCCGCCGTTCACCCTGGGATTTCAACCGGCCGCCACGGTCCTCGAAGTCGAGGGCGATGCGGCGGATTATATCTCGATCTTCCAGTCACCTGCGCTTTACAGCGGCATCGGGGGCTCTCGCTTCGATCCCGAGCATTGGGATAGTGACGCGCTCAGCGCGACGACTGATCCGACAACGCTGCAGGTCGCGCTCTCCCTCGCATTTGCCGCCGAGAAGACCGGGCGCGACGACCTGCTTTTGATGCAGCATCTGGGGATGGCGCTCGCCTGCTGCGTCGTAAAACTGCTGGGCGCCAAACCTGAAACCGGCGATCGTCCGCTGACATCGGACAATCTCCGGCGTGTGATCGATTACATCGAGAACCTGCTTGGCAAATCCGATCTGAGTGTCGAGGAGCTGGCCGGGGTGGCCCATATGAGCCCCTTTCACTTCAGCCGGGAATTCAAACGGGCGGCGGGTTTGGCGCCGCATCGCTTCGTTCTCGAACGCAGGATCGAACGAGCACGGCTTTACCTCGCCGATGGCAAGGAGACGCTCGCAAACATCGCTTATGCCACGGGCTTTTCAAGCCAGGCGCATTTCTCCAGCGTCTTTCGCCGTCTGATGGGGGCGTCCCCGAAAGAATACCAGCGTTCGGTCCGTCTTTGAGCCGGCTCTTGCCGATGACAGATCAGCAGCTTTGCGAAAGACAACCGCACGAATTTGAAATCTCTTGAGGCTGCGGTCTGCGAGGCTTTTCCCATCAGGAGGCCCATATGACCGCTTTTGCCCAAACCAATCCGATTACCGACATTTGCTTCCTGGTCGAGGATATCGACAAAGCATCGGCTTTCTATGTCGAGCGTCTTGGCTTCAAACCTCGCCGCCGTGCTCCCGGCTTTGCCGATTTTAAAGGGGCGGGCGTGACGCTGGCGCTCTGGGAGATCGAGCATATCGCCGAGAATACCGGTGTCTCAAGCCGCCGTGCCCCTCCAGGTGCGCACAAGGCCTGCGCAGCCATCGAGCTCGCCTCGCCAGAGCAGGTCGATGCTGCCTATACGGAGCTGAAAGCCGCGGGCGTGCTCTTCCATGCGCCGCCGCAGGACTATGTCTGGAACGCGCGATGCGTCTATTTCGCCGATCCTGACGACAATCTCTGGGAAATCTATGCGTGGTCCGCAGGCGGCCCGATTGGTGACATCGACCCGCAATAGCGAGCGCAATCGGCCGGTCGTCCAAAAATCCAACAAGGGGAAAGGCAAGCAAAATGAGCGGGGATGACAAACAAATCGTGGTCGGCAGGCGTACCGTCCTGAAGGGCGGAGCCTTTGCCCTTGCTGCAGCGACGGCAGGGATCAGCGTGTTCGTGCCGCGTCACTCCAAAGCCGCCGCATCCAAGGTCGTCATCAAATATGACTGGCTGATGAGCAACGGACAGATCGGCGATATCGTCGCAGTCAAGCAGGGCCTGTTCCAGGCCGAGGGTCTCGATGTCGAGTTTTCCCCCGGCGGTCCCAATTCTGCAACGGTGCCGCCCGTGATCACGGGTGATGCGCAGCTCGGCCAATTCTCGGATTCGGCACAGCTTCTTCTAGCCCGTTCATCCGGCGTGCCGATCAAGATCTTCGCCTGCGGTTTCCGCATGGCGCCTTTCGCCTTTTATTCGCTGCCCAAGGCGCCGATCCGCACCGTCAAGGATATGATCGGCAAGCGCATCGGCATCCAGCCGACGGCCCGTTATGTGCTCGATGCCATCCTGCTGAAGAACAATATCGATCCCTCGAGCCTGACTATCACCAATATCGGCTTCGACATGACGCCGCTGATGACCGGCCAGGTCGATGCCGTCACCGGATGGATCACCAACACGCAGGCCCTTTCCATCATCGGCCCCGACCGCATCGATCTGATGATGAAGGATACGGGCCTGCCCTCCTACGCCAACGTCTATTTTGCCACCGACGATGCCGTGAGCGGCCATGCCGAGACACTGGCAAAGGTGCTGCGTGCCGTCGCCAAGGGCTGGGCCTGGACGCATGAACATCCTGAAGAGGCAGTCAAACTGACGGTGGAAGCCTATCCGCAGCTCGATCTTGCCGTAGAGCTGAAGACGGTGTCGCGCATCCTGTCGCTGAGCTTTGACACGGCGACCGGTAGGGATGGCTGGGGCAGCTTCGATCCGGCCGCGCTTGCCGAGCAGATTTCCGTCTACGACAAAATCGGTCAGTTCAAGAGCGGCGCGCCGAAGCTGGAGGATTGCTATACGACTGAGATACTCGACATGACGGCGGACGACCGTCCGAAGATTGCGTGAGAGCGGATTTGCCTGAAGCAGCGGCCATCGAAACCAAGGATCTGGCTGTCGGCTATGCCGGCACCGCCGAGACGACCCGCATTCTGTCCGGCGTCGATCTCAGCGTCGGCAGGGGCGAGTTTCTGACCATTCTCGGTCCTTCCGGCTGTGGCAAGTCGACCTTGCTGCGTGCGGTGGCGGATCTTCTCCCGCCGCTCGACGGGCGGCTGTCGGTGCTCGGCAGGACAGCCTCGGAGGCGCGCCGGCGGCGCGAGGTCGCCTTCGTCTTTCAGGACGCAACGCTGCTGCCGTGGCGGACTGTGAGGGAGAATGTCGCGCTGCCGCTGCAGGTGGGGAAGAACAGCGTCTCGCGATCGGTCGATCCGCGGCCCGACCACTGGATCGAACTGGTCGGCCTGTCGCATCTGGCCGACCGCTATCCGCATCAATTGTCCGGGGGCCAGCGCCAGCGTGTCGCCATTGCGCGCGCGCTTCAATGCGAGCCGGATATCCTGCTCATGGACGAGCCCTTCGGTGCGCTCGACGAGATCACCCGTGAACGACTGAACGACGAGCTTCTGGACGTCTGGCGCCGGACCGGCACGACCATCCTGTTCGTCACCCACAGCGTCGTCGAGGCGATCTATCTCGGCGGACGCGTGCTGGTCCTGGCCGCCAATCCGGGCCGCGTCCAGGCGCTGATCGACCTTGCACCGCTGAAAGACGAGCGTGGGCTCTGTCGGCGCGAGAGTCTCGATGTCCAGGAGACAGCCGCCCATCTGCGCCATTTGTTGCAGCTGGGGAGTTCGGCTGCATGATGCATCGTCCGTTGTCATTCGCCGAGGCAATCGGCCTTCCTGTTATCGGCGCCCTTTCGCTGCTCCTCGCCTGGCAATGGCTGGTGCCGGCCCTCGGCGTTCCGTCCTATATCGTTCCAACGCCGCTGGCGATCCTGCGCACGCTTGGCATCGAATGGCGCTTCCTGCTGTCGAACGCCGTCCCGACATGGGGTGAGGCGGGCCTCGGCTTCCTCCTGGGCAATAGTCTCGCCGTGATCCTGGCGGTTGCCTTTGTCTATAATCCGCGGTTCCAGGCCGCCTATTTTCCCGTTGTCCTGCTCTTCAACACCATCCCGGTGCTGGCGCTCGCGCCGATTATCATCCTCATCTTCGGCCTCGGCATGCTGCCAAAGGTCATCATCGCTGCTCTCATCTGCTTCTTCCCAACCCTGGTGAATACCGCCCGGGGCCTCAATCTGGCAACTGCGAGCGAGCTTGACCTGATGCGTGTGCTTTCGGCGAGCGGGTGGGAGACGTTCTGGCGCCTACGCGCCCCACGATCCGCCCCCTTGCTCTTTGCATCGCTGCGCATTTCGGCAACCACCTGTGTGATTGGCGCGATTGTCGGGGAGTGGATCGGCTCGAACCAGGGGCTGGGCGCTGTCATCATCCAGTCCACATTCAACTATCAGGCGGAAAGGCTCTTTGCCGCCGTCGTGCTCGCCTCTTTCTCCGGCATCGTCTTTTTTGCCGCTGTTGCCCAGATCGAGCGGATTTTCCGTCGGCTGCAGCCGGCTCGCAACTGAAAGCGTTCAATGCGGGCAGCACATCTCCATGACTGGCTCCTCGCCTGGGCAAACAGGGGATGGCCGAAACGCTGACGCTTTCCAGGATATGGCAAGGCCTCCCGCTTTATCTGCGGGAGGCCTTGTTTCCGCTATTCGTCCATCGTCTTCCCGATGTCGGAGAGATCGATGCCATGGGTGTCGAACCACCAGTCGGGACTCATCTCGGAATGGCGGTCACGCAAACGCAGATATTTGGCACGCAGTCGCTTCTGGCGTTCGACCTCTTCCGCGAAGAAGGGATGATCGAGCGTGCCGCCCATCTTGTGGATGCGACGGAGCAGTTTTCGCAAGACGTATCCCTGCTCCTTGTTGCCCGGCCGGTAGCCACTTTCTACGATTGTCATGACCGTCTCGCACAGCGTTTCGAGCGCATCGACCTGCGGCGTGCCGTTGACGATCATGTCGAGACGCTCGAGACCGAAGCCGACGTCGATGCAGGTTCCGAGCGGATTGACGATGTTTCCGATCTCGACGCCTTCCTTATAGAACTCGGTGCAGTATCCGCTGATGCTGCCATCGCTCCACATGCATTCCGGATCCGGCACAATGGGCACGCGCCCGCGATAGAGCGGCGTCCATTCCACCAGGCGGTCGGGATGGATCGTCACATGATCCGGCACGAGCCGCACCGTTTCCAGAAACTCGAGCCAGAAATCGATGGCAACGCCGACGGCCATTTCCCTAAACGAGAAAAGGCCGAGCATGGTGAAGTGGAGAAGGTGAGTTCCGTCGCCGATCTCGTCGAGGTCGCCCATGCGCAGGCAAGCCTGGCTGTTTGCGACTGTTCCACTATGGGAGGGATCGGTGAAGAGGGGCTTGTACTGCTGCATTCCAGCGCTGCAGAAGAGTGTGGTATCATCATGCGGCCGTACGGATTCTATGCGTATGAAATCGATGCCCTTGGAAAGGCAGAAGTGTTGATATTGCTGGATCAGGCGTCCCGCGGTGACATAGGCAACCTCCTTTGCTGTTCGTGTGCCTTCGGGGAAGATAGCGATCTAGTGCGCCTGCGGCAATCCGCTGCTCGGCTGGCGAGGATCAAAAACCGGAACGGTGCACTTGATAACAGGATCACTTGAGACTAAATATAGCCTCAAGTGAAAAGGAGCCGTTACCATGATGGGATTTGCCGGTATCGCCGATGTTCTCGGGCTGCCCGCCAGGGAGCCGGTATCGCGTTCGGCCTTCGGCCTGCTCTCCAGCATCGAGGAAGGATTGCCGGTCAAGGCGCTCGACCGCATGGCGCTGCTTCTGGCGCCTGATGACGCCCAGTTCAAATACCGGCTGGTTCCGAAGGCCACCTATGAACGGCGCAAGTCCAAGCATCGGCTCTCCTCAGATGAAGGCATAAAGCTTGCCCGTCTCGCGCGTGTCTGGGGTCAGGCGCTCGATGTCTGGCAGACCGAGATCGAGGCCCGCGATTTCCTGTTTCGGCCGCATGCAATGCTTGAGGACAGGCGGCCCATCGACGTGGTCATTCAGAGCGAGATCGGCGGCGAGCTCGTGCTCGATATTCTCGGAAGCCTGAAATACGGCAGTGCTGCGTGAGCGCACAGGTTCTTGATCGTACGCTGACATCCGTTCGCATCGGAGATCCCCATGGAAACTATCCGATCTTCGACGCCACCGGCTCGACCATCGCGCCGGGGCGGTGGAACACGTCGGGCAGCCCGATCATCTATACGAGCGAGCATTATTCGACCGCACTGCTCGAAAAGCTCGTCCATGGCAGCGGAAGGCTGCCGCCCAATCAGCACTATGTCACGATCACCCTGCCGCGTGGGCTAAGCTACGAGGTCTTCTCCGAACCCGCGCTGCCCGGCTGGGACAGCATGCCGGCAAACGTCAGCAAGGCTTTCGGCGAAAAATGGTGCCAGGAAAAACGCAGCGCCATCCTGCTGGTGCCAAGCGTCGTCGCCCGCGTCGACAACAACATATTGATCAATCCGGCCCACCCGGAATTCCCGTCGATCACGGCAAGCCTTCACCAACCGGTTTTCTGGGATCGCCGTTTGTTCGGCATGTGATGGGGTTGGCGGTGCAATCAACGTTTCCGCAGAGCAGAACCAAAACGCCGGCCAGATGAGCCTTGCCCCGCCGATTTACGATGCAGCCACCAAACGCATCGACGGCATCATCTCTCGGCTCGAGGTAGCCGAGGCCTCTACCCATTGCGACGTCAGAAGACTGAGTTTCTGCGGTGAGCGCTGGTTGCGGGGCTGCTCACGCGTCCGTCTCCCATGGATTTATCACCGCTGCGCCGGTATCGTCGAAATCGCCGACATTGCGAGTGACCACAATCAGATCATGAACGATTGCGGTTGCGGCGATCAGCCCGTCGATATCGCCACGCGGCCGGATGGCGGCGATGCGGCCCCATTCGACGGCGATCTCGTCGGTCACCGGCAGGATCCGGTCACCATGATCATAACGCAGCTTGCGCAGCCACTCGGTGAGATGGGCCGCGGTCTTCGGATCCGACTTCTGTTTGAGGGCAATGCCGCGCATGATCTCGCCAAGCGTCAGCGCGCTCAGGTGGATGGTGAGCGGATCGACGGAGCGCAGCCAGGAGACCGCCTGCGGCGTGCCGCGTCGCGCCTCCGAGACGATGTTGGTATCGACCAGATACATCAGAAGGCAACGTCGCGGCTTGGAGTCTTGTTGCGTGCTTCGACCGCATCGGCGAACTCATCGTCCCAGGCGGGGCCGCCGAGCAGGTCGTCGACGAGCGTCGGCCTGCCGGCGCGCAGGGCGTCGTAGTCGCGGGCGGACAGAACGACGGCCGTGCGTTCGCCCCGCACGGTCACCACCTGCGGCCCTTCTTGTCGGGCCTTCTGCACGACCTTCGAAAATTGGTTTTTGGCGTCCTGCAGTTGCCATTCCATCGATTCTGCTCCTGGCTAGACTGTCTAGCTATGTACGCGCGGAATGCTGGTGCGTCAATGGCGGGACGTTCCTGAACGACAGAGTCCGGCTCTGCTATTAGGTGTCATAACGAAGTTCGAAATCGTTGTGTCGGCGATCGGCGCCAGTCGGCCCTTCTAGAAGCCGCAATCACACCTCCCGCCGCGGCGAGCGGGCCATCAGCCGGGCATAGGCGATGGCCGAGAGCATGTTGACGTGGTTGGCCTTGCCGGTGCCGGCGATGTCGAAGGCGGTGCCGTGATCGACCGAGACGCGGTCGATCGGCAGGCCGAGCGAGACGTTGACCGCGGTGTCGAAGGCGACGAGCTTGATCGGGATATGGCCCTGATCGTGATACTGGGCGATGACAAGATCGAAGGCGCCGTTATAGGCGCGGGCAAAAACCGTATCGGCCGAGATCGGACCGACGACGTCGATGCCCTTTGCCTGCGCCTGCTCGACGGCGGGCGCCAGGAATTCCGTGTCCTCGGTGCCGAACAGGCCGTTTTCGCCGCAATGCGGATTGAGGCCGGCGACGGCGATGCGCGCCGTTTTGCCGAGCCGCAGGAAGTGCCTGTGGCCGGCTTCGATGGTTGCCAGCACCCGCTCGGTCTTGGCGCGCTCGATCGCACCCTTCAGCGAGATATGGGTGGAGACGTGGATGGTGTTCAGCCGCTCGGAGGCAAGCAGCATGAAGGAACTCTTCGAGCCGGTGAGATGCGCAAGCAGCCCGGTATGGCCGTCATGGTGATGGCCGGCGAGGTTCATCGCCTCCTTGTTGATCGGCGCGGTGACGATGACATCGGCTTGACCAGACATGGCGAGATCGACGGCGCGGGTGATATAGCGCACCGAGGCGTCGCCGGCGACGGGACTGACCTTGCCGATCTCGGGCAGGGCGGCGGCGAGCGCGACTTCGTCGACGGCGATCCTGTCGTCACCGGGTGCATCGGCAGGCCCGAACCGCAGTCCGGTGCCGGTGACGCGGTCGGCGCGCTCCAGCGCTTCGACATTGCCGACAATGACGAAATCGCGGCGCTCTTCTCTTGGAAGGGCTGCCAAGGCCTTGACGATCACCTCGGGGCCGACGCCAGAGGGATCACCGAGCGTCACAGCGACTTTCGCATTCCTGTCCATCGATCGAGTCCCTTCTAAAAAACCTTACCGCTTAAAAAGCAGCCGCGTAAATCGCGCGGATGTCGGCGCGCGCGAGATCGCGCGGATTGTTATCGAGCAGACGGCGAATGGCAAAGGCGTCGTCGGCCATGGCGTCGAGATCGCTTTCCGGCACGCCGAGGCCGGAAAGTTTCATCTCGATACCGAGTTCGGCGCAGAAAGCGTAAGCCGCATCGAAGACGGAGGTGACGTTTCCGGAGGTTTCACGCCCAAGCGCTTCCATCACCGCCTTGGTTTTTTCAGGCGCGGACGGTGTATTGAAGGCGAGAACATGCGGAAAAATCAACGCATTTGCCGCGCCGTGGGCGACATGCCAGCGCGTGCCGAGGGGATAGGCGAGCGCATGGCCGCCGGCGGTGTTGACCGGGCCGAGGCAAAAGCCGCCGTAAAGCGAGGCGAGTGAGAGGCCGGCGCGCGCCTCGGCGTCATTGCCGTCCCTGACGGCGCGAGCGAGATACTTGCCAACGAGGCGCGTTCCCTCGATCGCATAGATGTCGACCATCGGATGGGCCTTGCGGTTGGTGAAGGCCTCGACGCAATGGGCCATGGCATCGACGCCGGTGGCGGCCGTCGTGCGGGCAGGGACGCTGAAGGTCAGGGCCGGATCGATGACGGCAATATCGGCCAGCATATGCAGGCTTTCGACGGCAAGCTTTGCCATCGTCGCCGGATCGGTCACGAGCGCACGGATGCCGGCCTCGCTGCCGGTGCCCGATGTCGTCGGCACCTGGGCGAGCGCCACCTTGCGCGGCCCATGCACCTTGTTCGGACCGACGACCTCGTGCAGCGTCTGGGCGGAGCCGGCAAGCACGGCGGCAAGTTTTGCCAGGTCCATGGCGCTGCCGCCGCCGAAGCCGACGATCAGCTCGGCATCGGCGCGATTTGCCGCCGCCAGGACCTTTTCGAGATTGGCCGTATCCGGCTCGGGCGTCACTTCGGCAAAGACGGATACCTCGCCCTTCAGCTCCAGCACGTCGATGCGCGAGGCGTTGAAAGCATCGGAGATGACGAGCGTGCGCCGATAGCCCTTTTCGGTCGCCCATTTGCCGAGCTTTCCCGCCGTGCCGACGCCGAATTCGATCAGATGCGGCCGAACTATCGTGATCGGCGAATCCAAGCTGGCCATGAACCGGTCCTCCCTGCAAGATCTTGCGGCACTATCGTCGCCCTCTTTAATGTAAAGTTGTAAGATAAATGTCAAGCCGGCATTCCAGGGGGCGGAATTTTTTATCTTTCGATGTGCGATCTGTCGCGCTTCAAGTTAGCGTTGACGCGCAAATATCGACAAAAATATCAATGCGTTATAGGAACTGCATCGATGAAAACGGCATTTCAGGCACAGCTGGCCATCATCTTTGCCACGGCGGCGAATAATCCGACCCTGTTGTCAATTTCTCCCGTCACTAAACCCACAGCCGTTGTCATCCTGAATCTTTCCGCATGCGATCGGATGCAGGTTTACAATTTTCCTGCTGCCGCTTTGCTCACGGCAGGGAGTGCGGGGCGAGGCTGATATATTTGATGGCGCGCCGGTAGTAGGTGTAGGCGATATGGAGCGTGCCGTCGTCGCCCTGGACGATCGAGGGATAGGAGAATTCGCGGTTCAGCGAATCCTTCGAATTGTTGCTGAGGCAGAAGCCGTCGCCGGTATCGAGATCGATGCGATGCGGAAAGCTCTTGCCGCCATCCCTTGATATCGCCAGGCTCAGCGGCGCACGCGGAACCCCCCAGACAGCCTTGCGTGCGCTGCTATCGGCAAAGACGGCGGTCCCTCCAGCCTCGCCACCCTCGATTTCGTCATAGAGAGACTGGCGCCGTGCATCCGACATGCCGGCATTCGAATGGTTGTAAACCATTGCGATGGCTCCGTCATTCAGGAGCGTGGCCTGGATCGAGGAGTTGTTGTTCGGCAATTCGGCGGGCTCGGGCGCACTCCATGTCTCGCCGCCATCGGAGGATCGGCTGAACAGGATGTTTTCGGCGAAACGGTTGCGGTAGAAGGCGATCATCTCGTCGCCGCCAAGCGGCAGGATGTTCATGTGCACCGCGCCGATACTGTCTGGAATATCACGCATCTGCCAGCTCGCGCCGCCATCACGCGACATCAGCACCGCAGCCGTATCGGCATCGCCGCTCCAGCGCTGGCCGTTCAGGCCAACGCAGCGGAAGATCGGAAGCAGCCAGTCGCCCCTGCCGTTGACGACGATCTGCTGGCGAACGAAGGTGCCGGGACTGTCGCTGAGGATACGAACCGGGCCGAAGGTCTGGCCGCCATCGCCTGAAATCCGGCATTTGACAACCGAGCCGTCCTGATTTCCGGAAGTCTGCGAGGTATAGAGCAGCCATATTTTTCCGTCTGGAGCGTTGAAAATCAACGGGTTCTGTTCGGATTTCTCCGAATCGTCGCTCATCTTTTCCGGCACGGACCAGCGCTCGGAGCCCGGCGCCAGCCGCGACATGTAAATCGAGATATCACCCATGCCTTCCATCGTGCCGCCGAACCAGACGCAGGTCAGCGTGCCGTCGGGCAGAAAGGCGAGATTTGCGGCATGGTTCTGGATGCAGGGGGAGGGCAGATAGGCATCCGCTCGACCCTCGACCGTGGGGTGAGGGGCGATGGCCCCGGTCATCAGGGCCGGAACGGCTTCCGGAGGCAGGCCGGTAAAACTCATGACGGATCTCCTCAAGGCAGCTTGGCATAGCTTTCGGCGAGTGCGGCATAGTCGGCATCGCCGAGCGGCATCAACGGCGCGCGCGTGCGCTTCCAGGCGGGATTGCCGGTCTTCAGCCCAACCATCGCCTTGATGGTCGGGATCTGGACGTAGGAATTGGAAAGCGTGCGATAGGCGTTGATGCGCGCCTGCGCCGCCTCGACATCGGCGGCGCGCGCCTCGTCATGGACATGGTCGTAGACGGTGCGGAGCGAATTCGCCACGAGATTGGAGGTGGCGGTGATGCAGCCGGCGCCGCCCGCCTTCAGCAACGGCAGCAGCAGCGGATCGGCGCCTGCGAGCACCGAGAAGCCGGGATAGGCGGCGATGATCGCCTGCATGTTATTGAAATCGCCGGCAGATTCCTTGATGCCGACGACCGTTTCCGGGAAGGCCGCAATCAGCCGTCCGATCAGCGGAATGGACAGCGGAACGCCGGAGACCTGCGGAATATGATAGAGGATGACCTGCAGGCGGGTGTCGGCGACCTTTTCCAGCACTTGCGAATAGGCGGCGAAGAGACCGTCGTCGGAGACGCCCTTGTAGTAGAAGGGTGGCAGCATCACCACCTTGGTGACGCCAAGCGACAGCGCGTGCCGGGTCAATTCCACAGTCTCGGGAATGGCGACGACGCCGGTGCCCGGCAAAAGCCTGTCGGCGGGAATGCCGGCCTTCAGTGCCGCTTCCAGAATGGCGCGGCGCTCGGCGCCGGAGAATGAATTGGCCTCGCCCGTCGTGCCGAGCAGCGCCACGCCATGGCATCCCTCGGCCAGCAATTGCCGGCAGTGATCGGTGAAAAGGGCGAAATCCGGCCTGTTGTCCGCCGTCAGCGGCGTTGCGGAGGCGCTGAAAACGCCGGTAATCCTGTGATGGCTCATTCCGCCCTCCTCGGCGCGTCCTGTCTTGCCGATCCGTATTCGAACCGGCGCGCTGCGCATTGCAATTGTCATCCGTCCGTCGCGATGGAGTGCAAAGAACTTTTATATTGCCGCGCTTTTGTCAAGAAGACAAAATGCCGTGAAGCCGACGCGAAAAGTTATCCATCTGTTATGACTTATATATTTTCAGTAGAAAATTTTGTTCGAATGGAAATTGCGATTTTTTGTTGACATATTTACAATAACGAGAGAACGATACGGAACGGATTGTGCTGCGCCTGGCAGGTGCAGGGAGAGCGCTGCCGAATTCACTCTGGGAGGAATGCCATGTCTGATCAATCGGATAAAACCAATATATCACGTCGTAACGCGCTGAAGCTCGGCCTTGCAGCCGGCGTCGGACTCACCGTTTTCGGGATGAATGCCCGCATCGTCATGGCCGATGAAGGCCAGGTCCTGAAGGTCGCGCATCCGGCCTTCGACCAGGACTGGTCGCCGCTGCGCGGCGGCGGCAGGACGTTCCGCTGGAATTCGATCTGGTGGGCATCGCCGATGTATTTCGACAGCCAAGGCAATATCAAACCCTACGTCTTCACCAGCTGGGAATCGGCTGACAACACTGTTTGGACCTTCAAAATTGACCCCAAGGCCGTCTTTTCCGACGGCAGCAAGATCACCTCGGCCGACGTCAAGGGATCGTGGGAAGTCGCCTCGATGCCGAACACCAAGAGCCAGCGCGCCGACCAGGTGCTGAGCAAGGTCAAGGGTTACGCCGAAATCTCCGCCGGCTCCGGCAACGAGCTGACGGGTGTCGCGACACCCGACGAGGGGACGGTCGTCGTGACGCTTGGTGCCGCCGACCCGATCTTCTTCATGCGCCTGGCAAACCACATCGCGCCGATCACCAAGGCATCGCAGTCGCGCGGCAGCGACGGCGAGGAGATCATCGATTGGTATAAGCCCGATAGCAAGCCGGTCTTCTCAGGTCCCTTCAAGCTGACGAGCATCGATATCGACGCCGGTAAACTCACTTTCGAGCCGAATGAGAACTTCTTCGGACCGAAGCCAAAGCTTGCGCGCATCGAGGTCACTTCGATCGAGGACAATGTCAGCGCGACGTCGCTGATCAAGTCGGGAGAGTTCAACGCCCATACCGAACTGATCACCTCGACCATCATCCAGGATCTCGGCCCGGAATTCTCGGCCGGCCCGCTGATCCCGACGAGCCAGCACTTCTGGTTCAACATTTCCCGTGCGCCGATGGACGATCCGAAAGTCCGCCAGGCACTGATCATGGCGGTCGATCGCGATGGCCTGTTCAAGGCGTCCTATCCCGACGGGCCGCATAAGAAGGCGGACCAGATCCTCAATTCGGTCCCGGGCGCGGAGAATTCCGGCTTCGAGCCCTATCCCTATGATCCGGAGGCTGCCAAGAAGCTGCTTGCGGAATCGACCTACGGCGGCCCGGAGCGCCTGCCGAAGATCCTGTTCGTCGGCATCTCGGGGCCAGCCATTCAGGCCGCCGCCCAGTTCATTGCCGAGCAGTGGCGCCAGAATCTCGGCATCACCGCCGTCGACATGAAGCCGCAGCAGGATTCCTATGCGGGTCCGGATCAGAACTCGGTCCAGATCTTCCGCGACGACGTCGGCACCCGCGTTCCCGATGCCGTCTCCTATCTGGCGGGCAGCATCGCCTCAACCTCGTCGAACGCCCAGAACAAGCTCGGCGGATACAAGAACGACAAGGTCGACAGTGCCCTTGCCGAGGCCACGACCAAGGCTGCGGATGATCCGCAGCGTATTGCTCTCGCCCAGGAGGCCCAGAAGGCGTTCCGCGAGGATTGGGCCTTCATTCCATGGTATTCTCAGGCGATGTCGCGCTGGGCCACCAAAGAGGTCAAGGGCCTGGAAAAGAACCTTGACTGGCAGGTCGTCGAACCCTGGAACATTTCCATCGGTTGATCCGGCGGAAACCGTCCCAATCGGCAATAACCCGCGCGAAGGCCGCAAGGCCTTCGCGCAAGTTTCAAGAAGAAGAGATGCGATCGCAGCCAAAAGCGGGAACGCATCGAACAACAGGTGAGAGGTGGCCATGCTGCGCTACGTGCTAACCCGATTTGCCATCTGGATTCCGTCCGTTCTGGTGGTGATGCTGGCGGTCTACGCGCTGGCCTTCTATGGCGCCGGTGATCCGATCAAGCTGATCTTTCTGCGCGCGCCTGGCGACGTCGCCTATAATCCGCAGCGCATCGAAGCCATTCGCGAAAGCGCCGGCCTCAACAAACCCTTCATCGTCCAGTTTGGCCTTTACATCTGGAACCTGCTGCACGGCCAGTTCGGCAATTCGCTGACCTCGGGCCGCTCCGTCTGGGCGATGGTCTCAGCCGCGGCACCTGTCTCCTTCCAGCTTGCCATCTGTTCCATCATCCTGACGGCCGTCGTCGCGATCCCGCTCGGCATGATCGCCGCGCTCAACCAGAATTCACGCATCGATTATGCCATTCTGGGCTCCGCACTCTTCCTCTGGGCGATCCCGGCCTATGTCGCCGGCCCGCTGCTGATGGTCGGCCTCATCGTGCTGCTGCCGGGTGCGAGCGTGCCTTATGGCTGGGGTGGCATCCTCGATGTCCGTATCCTGCTGCCGCTGCTCGTCCTTTCTTTCCAGCCGATCGCGCTGATCGTGCGTCAGACGCGTGCCGCCGTCATCGAGGTACTATCGGAGGATTTCGTCCGGACCGCCCGCGCCAAGGGCGTACCCGAAATCATGGTGGCGTTGCGCCATATCTTGCGGCCGGTGCTGACGCCCGTCGTCACGCAGCTCGGCCTGATCATGATCACCATCGTCAATGGCGCGATCTTCGTCGAACTCGTTTTCGGCCTGCCGGGTCTCGGCCGGTTGACGGTGCAGGCGCTGATCAATTCCGATTATCCGGTCATTCTGGCGATCACGCTAATCGGATCGTTTCTGGTGATGGTGTCGAACCTCCTGGTGGATGTGCTCTATCCGCTGCTCGATCCGCGCGCCAATGATTCAAGAAGGAGCCGCTGACCATGTCCGCAATCCCTCTTTCGACCATCGAAACCGTCGAAGAGCCAGTCAGCCTGTGGCGCGACGCCTGGTATCGGCTGAAGCGCAACAAGCTCGCCGTCTTCGGTCTCGTCATCGTCGTGATCCTCGGCTTCACGGCTATCTTCGGGCCTTATCTCACGCCCTATGACTATCTGAGCCAGGATCTCAACGCCCGCAATGTATTGCCGTCGATGAGCCACCTCTTCGGAACCGACGATCTCGGCCGCGACGTCTTCAGCCGCGTGGTCTTCGGCACGCGCACCGCTTTCCTCGTCGCCGTCATCGTCACCGTCTTCGCCGTGTTGATCGGCCTCGTGCTCGGCGCCGTCGCCGGTTTCTTCGGCAATCCATTCGATCGCATCATCATGTGGCTGACCGACGTGACGATGTCGGTTCCCAACCTGCTGCTCGTCGTCGTCATCAACGCCTCGCTGAAATCGCCGATCAGCAAATGGATGGAAGCGCGTTATCTCGAGACCCTCAATCCCTTCTATCGCGAAACCATGTGGGTGGATTTCGCCCTCGTCTTCGGGTCTATGGCGCTGATCTCCTGGCCGCCATACGCTCGGCTCGTGCGCGCCCAGGTGCTGTCGATCCGCAGCCGGCCCTATATCACCGCGGCCCAGGCGCTCGGGCTTTCGAACTGGATCATCATCAAGCGTTATGTCATTCCGAATGCGCTAGGCCCTCTGATCGTCTCGGTCAGCGCCGGTCTTGGCACGGCGATGGTGCTGGAAAGCGCCTTCAGCTTCCTTGGCGTCGGGGTCAATCCGCCAACGCCGAGCTGGGGTAACATGATCTCGGATGGCCTCCGCGTCTGGCAGCATTATCCGCATCTTCTCGCCGCTCCGGCGGCCGTGCTCGGCCTTGCCTCGGTTGCCTTCAGTTTCCTCGGCGACGGCCTCAACGACGCGCTCAATCCGCGGGGCAGCAAATGATGGACACGAAAAGCACCACCCGCCTGCTCGATGTCAGGGGCCTCACCGTCGAAATCGACGGCCGCAACGGCCCCGCCATCGTCGTCGACGGCATCGATCTCCATGTCGACAGGGGCGAGACCCTAGGCGTCGTCGGCGAATCCGGCTGTGGCAAGAGCCTGACGATGCTGAGCCTGATGCGGCTCCTGCCGAACAAGATCAAGGTCACCAAGGGATCGGCGACATTCGACGGCCGCGACCTGCAGACGATGTCGAATAGAGAGCTGCGCAAGGTGCGCGGCGGCGATATCGGCTTCGTCTTCCAGGATCCGATGACCTCGCTCAACCCGGTCATGCGCGTCGGCGACCAGATCTGCGAGCCGCTGGTCTATCATCGCGGAATGAAAAAGGCGGCGGCCCGCGCCCGCGCCGTCGAACTTCTGCGGCTTGTCGGCATTCCCGGCCCGGAAGAGCGCCTCCAAGCCTATCCGCACGAGCTTTCCGGCGGTATGCGCCAGCGCGTGATGATCGCAATCGGCCTTGCCTGCAATCCGAAGCTTTTGATTGCCGACGAGCCGACGACCGCGCTCGACGTCACCATCCAGGCCCAGATCGTCGATCTGGTGAAGGACCTCAGGACTAAGCTCGGCATGTCAGTTGTCTGGATCACCCATGATCTGGCGCTGATCGCCGGCCTCGTCGATCGTGTCGCCGTGCTCTATGCCGGAACGGTGGTCGAAGATGCGCCGGTCGACGAGCTCTATGCCCGCCCGAGCCATCCCTATACGCGCGGCCTGCTGTCATCGATCCCGAAGCTCTCGGACCCGCCGGCAAGCCGGCTGAGCTCGATCGGCGGCACGCCGCCGGAGCCCGGCCGCCGGCCGAAGGGTTGCCCATTTGCGCCGCGCTGCCCGCTTGTCGAGAACATCTGCCGCGAGAAGGTGCCGCAGCTCGAACCGTTGAGCGGCAGCAGCAATCACCGCGCCGCCTGTTTCGTCGTCCAGAGAATGCAGGAGGCCGCGTGATGGGTGCTCAGCCGCTGCTCAAGATCGAAAACCTGGTCAAGCATTTCCACGTCAAGCTCGGCGCCTTCGGCGAACGCTCGGCAACCGTCTATGCACTCGACAATGTCAACCTCGACATCATGGAAGGCGAGACGCTGAGCCTGGTCGGCGAATCCGGCTGCGGCAAGTCGACGACCGGTTTCACCATCCTCAACCTCTACAAGGCGACCAGCGGCAAGGTCGTTTACAAGGGCCAGGATCTCGCGACGCTCGACGAAAAACAGATGCGGCCCTTCCGCCGCGACCTGCAGATCGTCTTCCAGGATCCGTATTCGACACTCAATCCGCGCATGACGGTGGGCGAGGCGATCGGCGAGCCAATCCTCTTCCACAAGCTCTGCACCAAAGCCGAACTGAAGGATAGGGTCGCGACGCTGCTCACCGATGTCGGCCTGCCAACACGGTTTGCCCAGCGTTACCCGCACGAGCTTTCCGGCGGCCAGCGCCAGCGCGTCGTCATTGCCCGGGCGCTCGCCTGCCAGCCGAAATTCATTGTTTGCGACGAGGCGATTTCGGCGCTCGACGTGTCGATCCAGGCGCAGATCATCAACCTGCTGCTCGATCTGCAGGAAAAATATGGGCTGACCTATCTCTTTATCGCCCATGATCTCGCAGTCGTGCGCCATATCAGCACCCGTGTCGGCGTCATGTATCTCGGGCGGCTGGCCGAACTTGCCACCCGCGAGGAACTCTTCGACAATCCGCTGCACCCTTATACCAAGGCACTGCTATCTGCCGTCCCGGAGACCGATCCGGAACATGAGCGCACCCGCCAGCGCCAGATTCTTCAGGGTGATGTGCCGAGCCCGCTGAACCCGCCGACCGGCTGCCGCTTTCACACGCGCTGCCCGATTGCCATGGATGTCTGCAGCAAGGTCATCCCCGCCTGGCAGGAAGCAAAACCCGGCCACCTCGTCGCCTGCCATGCCGTCAACACCGGACAGACCGCATGACGCTGAAGGCCGCCATCATTGCCGATGATCTGACGGGCGCGCTCGATACCGGTACGCCCTTCGTCGAAGCCGGCCTTTCGGTTGCGGTCGCCGTCGATGTCGAGGCCGCAGGGGATGCGATCGCCACCGGCTGTGACGTTGTCGTTATCAATACCGCCTCGCGCGCGCGCGGTGAGCGCGAAGCTGCCGAAAGGGTGCGCTTGGCGACCGAGGCGCTTCGCGGCGTGAAGCCGGCAGTCGTGATGAAGAAGATCGACTCCCGCCTGAAGGGCAATGTAGCAGTGGAAAGCCTTGCTCTGGCAGATGCGCTCGGCCTGGAGACTATCCTCGTGGCGCCCGCCGTTCCCGATCAGGAGCGTGTGACCTATCGTGGCTGTGTCGTTGGCCGCGGCGTCGACAAGCCGCTGCGGATCGCCGATCTGTTCGAGAGCCGCACGGGCAATGTTGCTGTTGCCGATGCGGAGGATGATAGTGATCTCGATCAGATCGTTGCCGATCATGACTGGCGGCGGGCACTTGCGGTCGGCGCACGGGGTCTGGGTGCCGCACTTGCCCGCCAGCTCGGCGAAACAGGTCGGCAGCCGGTGCCGGAATTTGTAGCGACCCCACGCACCCTGTTCGCCTTTGGCTCGCGCGATCCGATTACCGCTACCCAGATGGAGCGGCTCGAAGCCTCGGGGGTTCTGCGCATGGTGGTGGACGCGCCGATGGGGCAGGTCGAAGGCGGGGAGGGCATGGCGCTGCCGGCGCTGTTGCGCTGCACCGGCGATATGGCAGCCGATGCGGCATTGGTCGCCCGCCGTTTTGCGGCAGGCGTCAGATTGGTCATCGACGATACCAGGCCTGACATGCTGATGGTCGGCGGCGGCGATACGGCGCTTGCCGTTTTCCAGGCGCTTGGGGTCCGAGTGCTGGCGCCGAAGGGTGAAATCGAGGCCGGCGTGCCGTGGTTCGATGTCACGGCAGCCAACGGGCGGCATTTTCGGTGCGCCGTGAAGTCCGGGGGCTTCGGCAAGCCCGATAGTTTGCTAAGACTGGTTCTTTGGAATCGGGCGGCATAGTAAGATACCGCCGGGGAGAATGACGTGGCTGAAGTGAATGGCGAATCTTTGAACGCGGAAGCCGGCCCACCGGGCAAGCCCGAACGCGGCAAGGCCGTCAAGCTGGTCGATCGCGTCTTCGACCAGTTGCTCGAGCGTATCCGCGGCGGAAACTATCCGCCGGATTCACGCCTTCCCGGCGAGCATGAGCTTGCCTCGATGCTGGGTGTGTCGCGGCCGATCGTCCGCGATGCGCTGGCGCGCCTGCGCGATCAGGGTATGGTCTATGCCCGGCAAGGCGCCGGCACCTTCGTCAGCGCGCACGGATCGCCGACGACGCAGCTTGCATATTCGCCGGTCAAGACGATCGCCGACATTCAGCGCTGCTACGAATTCCGCCTGACGATCGAGCCGGCGGCCGCCTATTTCGCCGCCAAACGCCGCAATGAGCAGGCGATTCAGAAGATCGCCAGCGCGCTTGCGGATCTGCGCGAGGCGACCAGCCATCAACTTCACCGCACCGACGCCGATTTTCTCTTCCACCGCGCGGTGACGGAGGCTGCCAACAATCATTATTACACGGCCTCGATCGATGCGCTGAAGGCCCATATCGCCGTCGGCATGCATCTCCACGGCCTCTCTTTGCTCGGCCCCCGCCAGGGGTTGGAACAGGTCTACGAAGAGCATAACGCCATCTACAAAGCGATCGCCGATGGCCGGCCGGACGATGCGCAAAGACTGATGAAGGCGCATCTCGAAGGCTCCCGGGACCGTTTGTTCGAGGGCAGGGTGCTCGACCTATCCTTCTGACGCGCATCCCAGGCGGCTATCAACTCAAAAATGGCAGCGAGTTCATGCCCCCTCCCTGTGCGTCTTGCGGAGAGCTTGGCTCGGAGGCAACCGTTTTCGGCAATGAGGGGGCCGTGGCCGTATACATCGGATGGGTAGCAGTCCAGGCGTCTTCACCGATCAAGGGAACGAAGCGCACGCCGCCGAGGTCTTCTTCCTCGAATGCCGCGGCGCTGGTGCGCGTGAGCCGTTTCAGGCGCTGCCCTTCACTACCGCCGACCGGGATGATGAGCCGCCCTCCGAGGTTCAGCTGTTCTATCAAGGCGGTTGGCACCTCGGGTGCGCCCGCGGAAACGATAATGGCATCGAACGGAGCGGCTTTCGCCCAGCCCTTGCTGCCATCGCCGACGCGAACGTCAATGTTGCGGTATCCCAGTGTCTCGAACCGTTCCTTGGCCTGAAGCGCCAGCTTTTCATGTCGCTCGATGGAGTAGACATGCCTTGCTATCCGGCTGATGAGGGCCGAAGCATAGCCGGAGCCCGTTCCGACCTCGAGCACTTTGTCACCGGCATTCAGATCGGCCTTTTCGAGCATCAGAGCCACGATGAACGGCTGCGAAATTGTCTGGCCCTCGCCGATCGACAGCGGCGCATCCTCGTAGGCGAATTCCTCGGAGCCTGGAGGAACGAATTTTTCGCGCGGTACCATGCGCATCGCCTCGATCACGCTTTGATCGCGAATGCCACGACGCGTCACGTGGTGCTCCACCATGCGATTTCGGATGCGCGTCATATCCATGGATCAGCTCCATTGTCGCCGATTGCATTTGGGGGCAAACTTCTGGGCGGTGCAAAATGTAAAACAAATGGGCGACCGGGGAGTTCCTACGAGGAGCAGGTTTTCGGCAAGCATCGAGACCACCGGGCTAAGGCCGTGTGGTGTGGAAGTTGGAATGTCCGCTTTCTGGGCAAAGTAGAAAGCCACTTTGAGCTCCCACAGGCATGACGACCAGCCCCGATCTGAGCGGCTGGTCCGTGTTGCAAGATCAGATCGGGTCGGGTCGGGTCGGGTGAAGGGCATCTCTCGGCTATTGCTTTGAGCTTATGAACCCAGACCGTCATTCCGCTGCATCAAGCCTAGAAAGCGCCCGCCGACGCCGGGCTATCACCGCCGGATCGTTCATGAAGTCCTCCGACATCACGGCCCCCAAGCACGCGGCACACAGCCGTTCTTCTCGCCAATGCTCCCGACCTGCCCATGCCTTCGAATGCCCAGCGAGGAAGGCCCGAAAGATTCAGGGTCGATCCGATCCATCAAATGGCGGGACGGCCTCGCGCGAGATCGAGCGCGGTTCACTCGAAATAGTCAAACTCGTGTAAATCCATGATGACGTCCTGCGCAAACCGGATCATGGCTCCGCAAAGGAGCATCGTCGCCGTGATGAAAAGAATTCCGGCTCCATACGAATACTGAAGAGCGAAAAATCCAGTAACGAAAACTGTTCCGAGCAGCAGACCTGCGCATAAGCCGCTACCCAGCGATAGTAGGATACCGCTTTTAAGTAGCCTCGCTCTTGTCTTGAGACGCGGAATGTCATCTCTCATATGCGCTTTGTCCGAGTCTTGCGGGATTGCATTTAGAAGTCTGGCTCGGGCAACCACTGTACTCATTCTCGCTGTCAGCAGGGAGATAAAGGCCGCAACCGCTCCAAGGAAGAAAGCGGGAGCTGCGGCTCGCGAAAACATCTCCGTCATTGCGGCGACCGTCGGTACGAAGCTCATGGTTTCCCCTATCGCGCCACAAAGTCTTGCGGTTCGACATAACCTGCCACGCCGGCAACAATATGGGTACGGAAAGCATGAATGCATATGGAGCGAAAACCAACACGCTAGAGGCTCGGGCCCGTGGCCGCCAACTGCATTTACATGGCCCTGCGACATCGTCGTTCACTATCTCAGCAACCTCAAGCCGTCGTATCTCAACCAAACTCTACGAGCCGCTGGTCGAAACAGAATCGCAGGCGTGATAACTCGAACGCGAGCAACGTTGTCGAGGGAAGCCCATCGTGCCGGGCAAAGTCGCGACGATCACGGCGAACGCCGGGAGCCCATCGATGGGGTGTGCGGCGTGAGCGCGGAACGAGGTGGCGAACGCAGCGTACGAGAGGGGTCGCCCATCTAGGGGCCATTGTTGTCATTGCTGGCCGGTCAACGCTTAGAAGGCAAGATCGCACCTGTGGATCGCAAGCGAGATCGGGGGCCCTTGCACCTTCTCGGCCTGCCATCAGTTCGTGCAATTCACGGAGGTAACTGTTTTGCAGACGGCCTTGGATTTTGTGCCCGGCACACGCTTCGGTCCCAGCGCTTCGATCTGGCTCGAAAAGTTGTCGCGAGTATGCCACAGTATCCACCCCACCCTGTGCTCCGATGGCGACGATGCACGTCCGTGGTTCCTCGCCGTTCCTATCTCCGGCTGCGCTATACGCCCGCTTGCCGACAACTTGAAGGGTGACCCGGCGCCCTGGCGCTTCGGCGTCGTGAATGATGCCTTTGCATCGGTAGACGCTGGCCGGGAGTTTGCGCGCGGCTTCGCCCAGTGCCTCGAGCGAGAGCGGCTCTGACGCTTCGTAGTTCCAGGTGCTGAAGCCTGCGCGTGGTTATGCCTGTGATAGTGAAGGCGATGCCCGCAATTGTGATCTCGGCAGTCAGAAGAATGACCGGAATCCCTGACCGGCGGGCTGGCGTCGAGATGGAAAGGATTAAACCGACCGACTGACAGCAGGACTTCCAGCGGCACGTTTCCGTGCGACGCCTGCACGAGTCGATAACGGCTGAGCCGGTCGTCGAGCCATGCCTTGGTCGTTTTCGGTTGTCATAGTTTTTCTCCTCGATTGGTCAGGCAAGGTCGACGGCTGCATGGAACGCTTCAAATGTGGACGTTGTCCACCAATGGCGGGCGACCTGCGCGGGCCTCGGCGCTCGAAACAAAGCCCGAAACGCCGAACGACGTCTGCTCCCCGATTCAACTTGGCTGTAAGCGGAAAGCTTCCCGGCTTATGGGGTGTACCAAATCGGCGAGGTGTAAGCTCGCTCCTGTATCTTCATCGCTGCTTCCGCTGGCATTTCTCTGCCAAAATATTTGGCATCATACGCCGTCCATCGCGGCGTTGGAATCTCGATGACGCGGCCGTAGTAGAAAGCCCGTTGGGCGCCATCGAATTCAGGATCCTTCCACACCGAGATCAACTCCGTTGCCCCTACCGTATTGCTCCAGGTTGCGTTAGCGATGTCCACAGTGTCGCCGACCGGTGGCAGTTTGCCGTCACCGCTTGGCTTGCGATCTCCCGACCAAGCCACGTCATACACTTTTTCATGGACCTCACCCGCAGCATCGAGCCAGCCCTTGACGATCTGGTATCGATCGAGATTGGCCCCGATTGGATCCTTCAGCGCCGCGACGAGGAAGGTGGGCACCTTTCCGGCTGGCGCTGGACCTATGTCGCCCCCCATCGGCACCCCCTTGGTGTAACCGGAGATCGCAGGACTGCGCGTATTGGCGTCACTTGCTTCGAAGTCGAAGCCACCGAAGAAGCGGACCAGCATCCGGGGACCAGTGGTGGCGTAGGTCTCGCGACGTTGCATCGCATCGAAAAGCGCCTCGCGCGTGTTTTCGGTCGCCCACACACCAGCGTAGCCGGAAGCCGTCTGCTCCCATCCCATGATGACGCGATCCCCTTGCTTTATGAAGGGGTGCGAAGCCCGCTCCGCGCCTGGTTCACTGCTGGATGTCTTGCCGAAGAAATTGTCCTCCTCGACCGCCGTAAGTCCGGTATGGGCATCGGTTGATCCCACCAGTCCGAACTTGTAGGGGTTGACGCCGAGTTTCTCCTCCAGCTTGAGGCCGTTCTTGAAGGCCGAGCGCGCATATTCGTATTCGAGCATGTCGGGCGTCTTTGCGACAGTCAGGTCGAGATTGCCCTTGTCCCAGCGCTCGAAATTGGCGAACTCGTCATTAGGCGACAGGAAGGGATGGCTCTCGCCGTCGCCCTTGATCTGCGTCACCTCATAAAGTCGCTCCCACTTGTTGCGGATTTCCGCGTACTCGCGGTCGATCGGAGAATTCGTCCCCGGCTCGATCATCGGAAACATTCGCCCGTTCGACAGATTGCCATTATGTGCAATCGCAAGAACGCTGCCGCCGGTCTTGTCCTCATAGCCGGCCATCCACTTCCACAGATCGCGAGGATTGTCGCTTCCAGGCGGCAGAGTAGTGTACGGAACGACCTGACTTGCCCTGTCGCCATTATCGCGGAAAATTATGTTGCGGTGTAGATTGTTGCCCCCTGTATTCGAAGTCCACTCGTAGCCGATGAAGGCCGTGAACCGGCCAGGCTCATTTGCCTCCTCGGCCGCCTTGATCGTTGCTTGCCAGGCCCCGCGATAGGCAGTTGAATCGGGGGAGTAGAGGATTGGTCCTTTGAATTTGCCGGCACCGAAAGCAGTAATGATATCGACGGCCGCCGCCGCGCCCTGGCCAGATTGCATCATATCGTACCATTTGCGTCCCAGTGGATCCGCCAGAAGCTCGGGCTTTCCCGCCAATAGGTCAGGGAAGAAACCCATATTGTCGGAATGATCCGCCACGACGAGGAAATCGAGCGGCCGCGACAGCTTCGCAAGTTGGCCGGAAGAGGCCATGATCTCCTCCCCCTTGGCGAAACGATAAGCGTCGGCGGGTCCAAGCCGCGCGCCGAACGCGCCAGCGTCCATCGAAAAGGATGTATGCAGATGAGTGTCGCCGAAGAAGGGACGCGAGGGGAAGTTGCGTCCTGCCCAAGGCGAATAAGGCCGCTTGGCGGGATAAAGCTTCGCGGCCGTGTCGGCGTCGAACGTTCCGACGTCAGTTGCGACGCCGTCCTGTGCCCAGCCCGGGTAACAGAGGAAGGCCGTAAAGAGTCCTGCAAATGCGGCTCCACAAAGAAGACCTGTTCTGGCTTGGACCGCTTTCATCGACTTCCTCCTCTAAGATCAAAATTGTGAGAACATGGCATCCAGCCGCTGGACGCTCCAGAACGCTGCTATGATGCCGATCGCATATGCCGAGCCGATGATGGCCCGTCGCGGGATCGCGACGATACGCCTCACAGAATAGACCGCAGTCAGTATCACAGCGATGAAGGCAAGCTGCCCGAGCTCCACGCCGACATTAAAGGCAAGCAGCGCCAAGGGGATATCGTTTCGCGGCAGGCCAAGCTCAACCAAGGCGCCCGCAAAGCCAAATCCGTGCAGAAGACCAAACGCGAAGGCCACTAGCCACGGGCTGGTGATGGCCAAGCTGAGCTGGCCGCGTTCCATACGAACGACCTCGGCAGCGACCAAGACGATGCTGATCGCGATCATGGTCTCCACGGGAGCCGATGGAAGGGTAACCCATCCGAGTGTAGCGGAGGTCAGGGTGATGGAATGGGCGGCTGTGAACGCGGTGACCGCTTTCACCAGCTTGCGCCAGTCGCGCACGATCAGCATCAGCGCCGCAACGAAGAGCAAGTGGTCGAAGCCGAAGGCGATGTGCTCGATGCCGTGGCGCACGTAGACAGCAAAAACTGTCCAACGGCTTTGGGCGGCAGGGATGGCGGCGGAGGGTTCATTGGGCGTTAACCGCGTTGTCCATGTATTGCCGTTGGCAAGCATGACATGCACAAGGGCATCGGTCATGCTGTTCTGCAGCCCGTCGATTAAGACGTTCTGGCCAGAAAGCGGCTCGACGGTGCGCATGTGCCATGTTTGGACCATTGCATCGCCCGTCTGTCGGGAAACCACAGGCGTGAGGGCCTCGACCCTGCCCGAAAACAGGGCAGCCAAGGCGAGCCGCGCATCGCCTTGCATCGGTGTCTTGAAAAGCACGCTGAACTCGCCTGGCATCTTTTCCTCAACGCTCAGGTAAGCCGGTCTAACTTCGTGGGAATGGGCCGAAGCAACAGTCAAAAGTGCGATCACCAAGGCAGAAACGCACCGGCAAATCTGGCTTGATAACGCTGTGCCGAGCCACTTCATTTTGCTGCCACGCTCGGTGCGCTTTGCGGTGTCAGCAATTCTTTCGTACTCTCATCGTACTGCACGCCATATTTGTTGCGCAGATCGGCGAGGTAGGCACGGCTGATGTCTTCTTGCTTGCTATTCCGCCACTGCGCCATTACGGCGTCTCTGACGGTGTCGAAGGGTCTGGGCTCGGTCGGTGTGCGTTCCGTCACCATGACGATGTGCAGGCCGTATCCTGACTTGACCGGCCCTTTCCACTTCCCCGGCTCCAGCGCGAACACCGCATCGGCAAAATCATCTCCGAACATTCTGGAAACGGCGGAATTCTCTAACCGCTGGAAGTCGTCTCCGAGCAGCAACCTATCGCCCGCAACAGAACCGCCGTTTTCCTTTGATTGAATCTCGACGATCAAAGCAGCGGCATCCGCTGCTGGATCCTTATGCTGCTCAGGATTGAAGTAGATTTGCTTGAAAGAGACGGTGCCAAGTCGGGCGAAGCTCTCAGCATGGCTGGCGTAAAACTGCAGCAACTCTTCGTCTGTGGGTTCGGTCAACTGGGCGGTGTCGTCGATCAGGAACTTTAGCTTCTGCGCCAGACGCCGGCGGATGATTGTATCATTTTCCCCGAGGCCCATTGCCTCCGCCTCTCGTGCCAGAAGTTGTTCGCCAACGAGATCGTTCACCAAACCGCTCAACTCCTCGATGGTGGGATCGCGAAGCCATTGGCTCGACCATGTCTGTTTCAGCCACCGCACATCGCCTTCGCCGATGTGTATGGGTACCGCTCGGTCAGACTTTGGTAAGCCGGGGTCCAGCCAGTGATAGCCGCCGAACAATGCTGCGCCGACGAGAGTGAAATGCAGCAGCGGCTCCCTCCAGAGTGTGCGACGATTGTGAGGACCTGTCTGAGCCATGTCGACAAACGCTCGTGTTAGGGAGAAGACCAGAATATCTGGCAGGCAGTTGCAGTGTTCGCGTGCGGCAGCACTTTGCCGCCCGCAACTCCACAGCCTAGCAGTAGTACACGCCGGCGGCGCAGCGGCGCACAGTGCGCCGGGCAACGCCTGCGACGCTGACGGGCGTCAGAGGTCGCCCAACCCTGGCTTCGGCGGTTCCGACAAAGCCCTGCAGGTGTGGGATCGGAAGCTCCGATCCCGCCTCGATCACAAACAGACCTATCGTTCCGGTCAGCACAACGATCTTCAGTTTCCTTAAAGCGTTCATTTTGCACCTCCCACGGCAAAGACATCTGGAAGTTCATCGGTGTTTACAAGTTTTTTCGGGTCATCGACCTTTTTGGCCTCGGTGGAGTTTTTAAAACTATAATCCTTCGCGACGACGCTCGACCCGGTCCTCCAATCGCTTATCTGGACGCTGTATTGGGGACCTTGGTCTACTTGGGTTGAAGTGATGACATATCTGCAGGGATAGGGATTTTCGCCTTGGGCGATCCAGATCTGCCAGTCGACCTCCTTGGTCCGAAACGCGAGATGGTCGCATTCCGTGCCGCCGATCACACCACTGCCGAGGTCCTTTACGTCGATGACGTCACGCATTAGCTCCTCGTAAACATTGGTCAGGAGAAGATCGGCGCCAGGGACGGGCTTTTGGTACTTGTCTCTCAACTCGTCGATCAGATGGTCGATTGTACCGGGCACCTCAAACTGGGCGTAGAGGTTGTCATCCTTGGCAAGTAGCGTCAGGGTTTTCCCGTCGAAACTCATCTCGACATTGGCGAAACCTCCAAACCGGGTCGCGCGGAATTTGTCAGGTCGGCCCATTTCAACTTTGCCAGAGCTTGCAAGGAGCAGCTTCTGATGATCTCCGGTAACGACCTCAAAATTGGTATCGTAGGCAAATGATATGGCCTTTTGTCCCGCGATATAGTCGGACATCGCCTTTAGCATGGTCTTTGCCTCAGCCTCGTCTGCCAACGCCCGTGAAGATGCGCCTGATACGACGATCACGGACAGCGCCACCGTTGAAAGTGCGATCGCTGTGCGCCAGACTGGAATTAGCCTTATGGTTCTCATCGAAGTGTCCTCCATTTTGAAGTTGACGCAGATGTCGACTTGATCCGAATGGGGCCCTTGAGACTTGTCTACGCAGGATCGTTCCTGATCAGGACGACTGCATATTTAGAAGAAAACACCATACAGGCTTGCGCGCCTGAATGCCCGTAGCATCGGGTATGTTACAGTATCCTAGCACCATCCAGGAAATACGTTGAACAGCCCAGAACCGTTGCTGAAATTCGCTATGATCGAGCACACCTTCCGGCAACGCGGGCAACTTGTGTATCTTTCCCATGCCCCTCCCTGTGCGTCTTGCAGAGACCTTGGCTCGGAGGCTACGTTCCCGGCAATGAGAGGGCAGTCGCCGTGTACATCGGATGGGTAGCAGTGCAGGCGTCTTCGCCGATCAAGGGAACGAGGAGCACCCCGCCGATCTTCTTCCTCGCATGCCGCGGCGCCGGTGCGCGGGAGGCGTTCAGGCGCTGCCCTTCACCGCGGCCGACCGGGGTGATGAGCGACCTCCATCCGGTGACATCCTCTTTACGAGCTGTTTACGAGCTCGATCGCAGGCGTCGTGCCGGTCGTGTGGGAGCCGATCTACACGGCCTCGAAATTCGCAGTTCAGGCCTTTGTCCATTCCACGCGCCGGCAAGTGGCGCAGCACGGCGTGCGCGTCGGTGCGGTGCTGCCAGGACCTGTCGTCACGGCCTTGCTCGACGACTGGCCGAAGGCGAAAATGGAGGAGGCGCTGGCCAATGGCAGCCTGATGCAGCCGAAAGAAGTGGCCGACGCCGTCCTTTTCACCCTGTCGCGGCCGCGTAATGTGACGATCCGCGATCTGGTGATTCTGCCGAATAGCGTGATCTGTAAACACCGGCCCCAGACTGCAGTTAGCCTGATCCTTGCCGACTTCAAAGGAGAGACCATGAGCGACACATCTCGCATGCCAGAAGCAGATGCCAAACATGTCATCGGCGTCGACGTCGGCACCGGCAGCGCTCGCGCCGGCCTGTTCGACCTGACCGGGCGGATGCTGGCGTCCGCCAAGCGGAATATCACCCTGTTTCACGAACCGGGTTCGATGGTTGAGCAATCGAGCACCGAGATCTGGGCGGCCGTTTGCGCGGCAGTGCGCGACGTGGTTTCCTCGGCCGGAATCGATCCGGCGTCCGTCATGGGGCTCGGGTTCGATGCCACCTGTTCGCTCGTCGTCCTTGGCGAAGGCGGCAAGCCGCTTCCCGTCGGGCCCTCGGAAGATCCGAACCGGGACATCATCGTATGGATGGACCACCGCGCCGTGCCGCAGGCGGAGCGCATCAATGCGCTCGGCCATGACGTCCTGCGTTACGTCGGCGGCCGTATCTCGCCTGAGATGGAAACGCCCAAGCTTCTCTGGCTGAAGGAAAATCGCCCTGAGGTCTTTGATGCCGCGTGGCAATTCTTCGATCTTGCAGATTTTCTGACCTGGCGAGCGACTGGCGATCTGTCGCGTTCGACCTGCACGGTCACCTGCAAGTGGACCTATCTCGCCCATGAGAAGCGCTGGGATGGAGATTATTTTCACCAGATCGGCCTCGGCACGCTCGCCGACGAAGAGTTTGCCCGCATCGGGCAGGCTATCGTCGAGCCCGGTTCGGCACTCGGTCGAGGACTGACCGCGGCTGCAGCCGGCGAGCTCGGCCTGAAGCCGGAAACGCCCGTCGCTGCCGGACTGATCGATGCCCATGCGGGCGGAATCGGAACCGTTGGCACGGGTGCCGGTCCACAAGCCAATCTGGCCTATGTCTTCGGTACTTCCTCCTGCACGATGACATCGACAGCTGAGCCGTCGTTCGTGCCCGGCGTCTGGGGGCCTTATTATTCGGCGATGGTGCCAGGTCTGTGGCTGAACGAGGGTGGCCAGAGTGCCGCCGGCGCTGCGATCGACCAGTTGCTCTCCTTCCATCCGGCTGCCGCGGAAGCGAGGGAGCTTTCGAAGAAGGCGGGCGTTCCGCTGCCGGTTCTGCTCGCAGATATGGCCGCCCGAAAGGCGGGCCGTTCTTCGGATGCCGTCACGCTTGCGACCGGATTGCACGTCGTTCCCGAGTTCCTCGGCAACCGCGCGCCCTTTGCCGATCCGCATGCCCGCGCAATCATTGCCGGTCTCGGGATGGAGGACGATATCGGCAGCCTGGTTTCTCTTTACGTCGCAGGGCTTTGCGGTATCGGCTACGGCCTCAGGCAGATCATCGAGACGCAGGCCGATGCGGGCGTTACCATCGAAAACATCGTCATCAGCGGTGGCGCCGGCCAGCACGACTTCGTTCGCCAGTTGCTTGCCGATGCGAGCGGCAAGCCGGTCATCGCGACAAAGGCAGAAGAACCGGTCCTCCTGGGGGCCGCCATCTTGGGCGCTGTCGCCAGCGGGCTGTTTGCGGATGTACGCCAAGCGATGACAACACTCTCGGCGGTCGAAACGACATTCCTGCCATCAGAAGGTCCGATCCCCGATATTCATCATAAACGCTATGAAGGATTCAAGGAGCTTCAGGCTCTGGCGCGCAAGCTGCGTATCGACGGTTAGATATCCAACGCCAATCCGCAGAGGTCCATCAGCGATCGATCGGCCAAGAGCTAGCGCCGAACGATGACCTGGGTTCCCGGCTGGACGATCTCGTAAAGCTCTTCGACATCTTGACGGTACATTCGAAAGCACCCGCTCGACGCATTGGTGCCGATAGACGAGGGGTCGTTGGTGCCGTGGATGCGCAGCAGGCCATCGGCGAGATAGATCGCGCGGGTTCCAAGCGGATTGGCGGGGCCGGGCTTCACGACCGCTGGCAGCCGAGGGTTCTTCTGCCGCATGCCGGCTGTGGGTCGCCATTCAGGATGTGCTCGCTTCGACACGACACGCGTAGATCCATACCATTGCTTGCCCTCACGGCCGACCGCGATGGGGTAAGCGAATTGCTCGCCCCAAGGGGTGGTGTAAATCAGCGTATGCTCGCTCGTCACGATTTCGATGGTTCCTTTTGCACGCCCTGTCGGCGATTGTCTGCGATCATGCAGGGGCTCTTGATAGGGAGGCGCCGGATCGTAATCGAGTGGTGGCGGATAGGGGCTGTAGGGATCGTCGTAACCATATCCATCAAAGTCTTCATAACCATCATACGGCCCATAGATCTGGGCTTGAGTCTGAAAGACCGTCAGCAAAAAGGCCGCAGCCACGAGAGCCAGCAATCTCATCTTGTTGCCATCCGCTTGTTGAACAAGCTTGATTGGGCTGAATTCTGTGGCGGCACTATGACTGCTCGCCGCAGGATCTTGAAAAGCCGCTGATGATGCTGCGGTCGCTCAACCGGTCGGCTCCGATATCGAACAGGAACTGGCTGAGACCGATCCTCGTCCTCAGCCCGCCTTCCAAGACGTTTCATGTCCATTCCTGTCGGAGCGATAGCGCACATGATCGACGAGGGCGCGCAGCTTCGGAGGCAGATTTCGCCGATCCGCGAAATAAAGAAAGAAACCTGGGAACGGCGGTAGGTACTCCTCCATCAGCGACACCAGTTCTCCCCGGTCGAGATATGGCCTGAACGTTTCTTCCATGTCGAATGTCACGCCTCCGCCGGCGCATGCTGTCCGCACCATGACACCCATGTCGTTTGTCGTGATCCTCGGATTGACGGCCACGTCGAACTCCCGACCATTCTCCTCAAACTCCCAGCGATACGGCGCGACATCCGGCGCCGGACGCCAGCCGATGCAGCAGTGCCGCGAAAGCTCTGATGGATTTGCGGGCCTTCCGAAGCGTTCCAGGTAAGACGGCGCGGCGACGACGAGCTGCCGCTGGTTGCCAGAGACCGGTACCGCGATCATGTCCTGCTCAATCACTTCGCCGAGCCGCACACCCGCATCGTAACCCTCGGCGACGATATCGAACTCCTCATCCGTGACGTTTACATCGACCTGCACGCCCGGATAGGCGTGCGTGAAGCTCGCAAGCAGCGGCCCGGAAATAAACCGCTCGGCAATCGACGATACAGCGAGGCGCAGGAGCCCTGTCGGCTGGGCCCCCTGATCCTGGGCATCATCCAGTGCCAGTTCGACTTCGGCGACAGCGGGCCCAACGCGCTCGTAAAGCCGCATGCCCGCTTCAGTCAGGCTGACGCTCCGCGTCGTGCGCTGTATGAGAGCAACTCCCATCCGGTCTTCCATCCGTCGGATCGCCTGGCTCACCGCCGAGTGGGTGAGGCCGAGGCGCTCAGCCGCGCCGCGGAAACTCTTCGCTTCCGCGACGGCAAGGAATACGGATACGAGTTTTAGATCGATGGCCATTGGTCAGTAAAGCTTACCAAGCTTGTCACCATTCGTAAATTGTTTCGCCGTCGTGTCCGCCGTACTTTTTGACCCAGAAGACATTCGGATAAAAATCCGGCCCCCTCGCAAGATATCGGGCCGGTCGCGGCGGGCTTCGTTTCACCGCTCTCACCCGGCCGGTCACATTTGGCAAAGGTCCGGGTTGGGGCGCTGACGAAAGCGGAGCGGGAGGGTCCTCAGGTCTCGCGTCCGACAAAATGGATCGAACAAGGAGAATTTCCATGTATCAGAATATCCGCTCACACTTTGCAGCCGCAGGTACTGCGGCGCTCTTGGCCGTGTCGCCGGATGTGGTCTTCGCTCAGACGGTGGAGGAGCGCCGCGAACGCGGTGCTGCTGTCATCCGGAGCCTCAACAACGGCGCGACACAGCCAAATTTAGAAGCGATGCGGCAAGAGTTTCCGTTCCTCGCCGAAGCGACCGAAGCCTACGCTCTCGGAGACGTGTGGTCGCGTCCGGGTCTCGATAACCGCACGCGCCAACTCGCCGCCGTCGCTGCATTTGCAGCAATGGGCCTGACAGACTTGATGAAGGTTCACGCCGGATATGCGCTCAACATCGGCGTTCCCGAGGAGGAGCTCAAGGAAGTGATCTATATGATAACGGTTCCGGCAGGCTTTCCCCGTGCCATTGCTGCGTCGCAAGCACTGTCTCGGCTTTTTGCTGAGCGATCGGACGCCGTCGACAATAAGCCAGCGGGAGCCAGGCCGTAGTCACGGTCTTGAAGCGCGCAATCGCCGCTGACGCGGACCTACGTGAAAACCCTGCAAGCCATGGGGATCCCCTACAACCCGGACTTTAACGGCGCACATCAGTTTGGCGTCGGATTCATGCAGCATACCATAGACTGGAAGACCAGAAGGCGGTCCAGCGCCGTCGATGCCTTCCTCGCACCGGTGATGAGCGATCCGCTGCTGACCATCGAGACGGAAGCGACTGTCACCTCGATCAGGATGGATGGAGATCGCGCCACTGGCGTCGATTACATACGCAACGGGAGCCGGAAATCCGCGAGCGCAGGGGAGATCATTCTCGCCGCTGGAGCCTACCAGACGCCAAAACTGTTGATGATTTCTGGTGTTGGACCGGATGGCGAACTCACCAAGCATAATATTCAGAAGAAGGTCGTGCTGCCTGGCGTCGGCAAGAACCTGCAGGATCATTACGAGTGCCCGGTCGTTGCAACCACGAAGGGGGCCTTTGGCTATTACGGTGCGGACCAAGGCTGGCCAATGATCAAGGCTGGGCTGCAGTATCTCATGTTCAAGACGGGTCCGGTCTCGACGACTGGGGTGGAGACCTGCGCTTTCTACGACCCTGACGGCAATAACGATCGACCGACGATCCAGTGTTCTGTGTGCCGACCGTCTACCTGGACCGGGACGTCATGGGCACCGAACCCGGTGATGGCGTCACGATCAACTCGCTTCTGCTTCGTCCAAAGGCGAGGGGATCGGTGACGTTGGCGTCGAGCGATCCATTCGAAAACCCGATCGTCGACACCCAGATCTTCGGCCATCCCGATGACCTGCGCCTGACCATTGCAGGGTTCCGGTTCGCCCGGACGGTTCTCGAAGCCTCCCCCATGTGTGAGCTGATCGAAAAAGAGATATTCCCTGGCGCGGACGTGACAAGTGACGAGGCCCTCGCCGCTCATTGCAAGCGCACTGTTAAAACCGGCTATCACCCTGTCGGCACGTGCAAGATGGGTCAAGACAGCGACCCGGAAGCGGTCCTGGATACCAGCCTCAGGGTCCGGGGCACACGAGGCTTGCGGGTCGTAGACGCGTCGCTGATGCCAACGATCGTCAGCGGCAACACCAACGCCGCCGTCATGGCTGCGGCAGGCAAAGCTGCCGGCCTTATCCTCGCATAGACTGGGCACATCATGAAGATCATAAAATCACAACCTACAGGCCATCGCTGGAGCAATTGGAATCGCCCCTCTAGGAGATAGGTCTGTTATGCGATCTTCGGCTGCGATATTCTCGACCGATGAAACTCAGTCAGACCATACGGTTCTGTGCCTCCGAGGACGGCACCCGTATCGCCATGGCGTCTTGCGGGCAGGGTCAGGTGATCCTGCGGGCGGCGCACTGGCTGAGCCATGTCGATTACGATCTCGAAAGCCCGGTGTGGCGGCCATGGCTGCAGGCGCTGTCCGCCCACAACCGGTTTGTGCGCTACGATCCGCGCGGCTGCGGTCTGTCGGACCGGCATGTCTTTGACCTCTCGGTGGAAGCGTGGCACGCAGACCTTGCTGCCGTGGCAGCGTCGATCGAGGAGCCGCGTTTCGTCCTCCTCGGTCTTTCGCAGGGCGGCGCACTCGCTATCGCATACGCCCTCAAGTATCCCGAGCGAGTATCGCATCTCGTGCTCTTGAACGCGTACGGTCAGGGTGCCCGCGCCAGAGCCCAGACCGAGGCGGAGCGGCTGGAAGCCGAGACCCTTGTCAATTTCGTTCGCATCGGCTGGGGACGCGATAATCCGGCGTTTTGCCGGTTCTTCACCAATCTCTTTATCCCCGACGGCACGCCTGAACAGCATCGCTGGTGGGGCGATCTCGAGCGGCAAACGGCAACGGCCGACGTCGCCGCACAACTGCTTTGGCAAATGCAGGGGATAGATGTGATGGACCTTGCGGCGATGCTGCGCGTCCCGACGTTGATCGCACACAGCCGCGGCGACATGCGCGTGCCGTTTGACCAGGGTTGCAAGCTCGCCGCCGCGATTCCGGGCGCGCGCTTCGTGCCGCTTGAGAGCAAGAACCATGTGCTCTTGCCGGACGAGCCTGCGTGGAACCTGTTTCAAGCCGAACTTGCCGCCTTCCTCGGACAGGATCGAGCCGTGCAGCCGCGCGCAGTTCGTGAGGCCGGTCTGACACCCGCCGAAGCCGCCCTTCTCGACCTCGTCGCGGAGGGGCTAGACAACCGCGTGATTGCAGAACGGCTTGGCAAGAGTGCAAAGACGGTGCGAAATCAGCTGTCGGTGATCTTCAACAAACTCGGCGTGCATAGCCGCTCGCAAGCGATCGTCGTCGCGCTCTCCCGATAGTCCCGCTTCTACGGTGCCGATGGGACATGTGTCCCGTCCAAGGAGCGGATTTCTTCGCAGACCTGGGACAACCGCCTCATGCCCCCCGAGGCGGCAAGCTTCATCCTTGGCGTCACGGATGGCAAGACGCCGTCCGAAGACCGGGAGGAATTCGAAATGACGGAAATCAACGAAACAACGCTCAATGAACTCGTGGGCCGCGTCCTTGGCGACCTTGGCGGAGCGGTTAGCGTGCCGCTGGTCCGGATAGGAGATGCTCTCGGACTATACAGGTCGCTTAAGGAGATCGGGCCGGTGAAGGCCGACGAACTTGCCGATGCCTCGGGATGCGCACCTCGCTATGTGCGAGAGTGGCTGGCGGCGCAGGCTGCCTCGGGTTATGTGCACCATGAGCGAGGATTGTTCTCGCTGACCCCCGAACAGGCCTTCGTGTTTGCCGAGCCGGACAGCCCGGTCAATCTGATCGGCGCGTTCGATACCGCTGCTGCGATGGTCGAGAACCAGCCGAAGGTGCAGTCCGCCTTCAAAACCGGCCGAGGCGTTGCCTGGGGCGATCAGGCTGGCTGCATGTTCTGCGCCGTCGCGCGGCTGTTCCGCCCGGGTTATGTCAATGCCCTTGTGCAGGACTGGCTGCCGGCGCTCGACGGTGTCACCGACAGGTTGAAAACGGGTGCGAAGGTGGCGGACGTCGGATGTGGGCACGGGCTATCGACGATCCTGATGGCGCAGGCGTTTCCCAATTCCCGGTTTGTGGGCTACGACTTCCATCCAGGCTCGATTGCTGCTGCGTCCGCGCACGCCCAGGCACACGGTTTGACGAACCTGCACTTCGAGGTCGGCCGGGCGCAGGACTTCGACGGCCGAGATTTCGATTTGATCACCTGCTTCGACTGCTTGCACGACATGGGCGACCCGCAAGCCGCTGCGGCTCATATCCGAAAGGCATTAAAAGAGGGCGGCGTCTGGATGGTGGTCGAACCAATGGCCGGAGATACGCTGGAGGAGAATATCAATCCGGTTGGACGGCTCTACTACTCAGCCTCGACGATGATCTGCGTTCCGACCTCGCTTGCGCAGGAGACAGGGCTGGCACTCGGTGCGCAAGCGGGAGAGCGGCGATTGTCCGAGGTGATCCGCTCAGGCGGTTTCACTCATATCCGGCGTGCAGCCCAGACGCCCCTCAACATGGTTCTCGAGGCAACCTGAGAGTGTCGCAGCCTCGCGTGGGAAATGGCCACGCCGCATTCCCGGTCTCGTCAGGAAAGTCGACGAGTGCGGCGGCTGGCTTGCAGGAGCACGCCAGCAGGAGCCTGATGAAGGTGGATGCGCTCGCTCCAGGTTAAGCGCATAGCCGAAGGCTTTGCTCTTGGCAGGCTGTGTGGTAGGAGCGGGTCATGACATCACTGATCGATTTCGATTGCCGAAGCTGTGGAGCCTGCTGCTCCTTTTCGTCGACCTGGCCCAGATTTTCCACCGAAACAGACGCTGCTCTCGATTTGCTGCCGGCGCATTTCGTCGCCGCAAACGAGCAGGGAATGCGTTGCGACGGTGCGCGCTGCTCCGCATTGGTCGGTCGCGTCGGTTCAGAGACATCCTGTCAAGTGTACGATCTTCGGCCTGACGTCTGCCGCGCCTGCGTCCCAGGGGATGACGCATGCTTGACCGCGCGCGCGTTCTTCGGGATCGGTCAGCCAAGTTTGCCGCCCAGTCACATCGATGCGGAACTGCCAATGAACTGAGATGCGTGGTTCTGTCCGGCTCCTCTCTTCGTCCCGTCTCCTCCGAGAGCGAGTAGGCGCCTGCTGATCCAATCCACGCTGACGTTGAATCCCTCTTCCACTCAGCCGAAAAGAACTCTTGGCTACAGAGGGAGATGACTTATGGCTGACGAAAACAGGACAGGCCCCGTTACCGCGGTTGCTGAAACGGATGCAACGGCAAAAGTGCCGGCGGCGAAAAAGCAGCGCACCACGGCGCCCGAAGGCAGTTGCCGGAGCAACGGGTCGCAACTGTACTCAAAGACGCTCGATCTTACGGACCGCTTCGTCAATAATATCCGCAACATCCAACTGAAGGTCACGGGTAGGGTCTCCCGCCAACTTCTGACCCAGGGCGGTCTTCAGCCCTTGCATCGCGCGTCCGACAGGACCGGCCGACACATCAGTGCCACGAAAACGCAAAGCCTCGATCCTTGCCAGCACACCCTGCGCCTCCGTGCGATGCTCATCGAGGTAATGTTTTCCATCCGCGTTCAGCACATACGCACGTTTCTGATCGCTCGGCGCCGACGAGGCTAGGAGCATCTGATCCATCATCATGGAAAGCTTTGGATAAACGATCCCCGAACTGGGTGCGTAATTACCACCGGACCGCGTTTTGATCTCTTTGATTAAATCATACCCGTGCCGCGGCACTTCGCCTTCCATCAACAGCAATAAAAGATATCCCAACTCATCGCCGTCGAGCATTCGACGTCCAGCGGGGGCTTCAACATTGATATCATTCTTTGCCATGCTAGCTCTAAGCCATCTCTAAGATATATCTTGACACTGATTTAATGCGTTGTATACATGACGCCGACGCCGCACTCGATTGTCAATGCGGCTCATTCAAGCGTGAGAGCGAAAATGAAGAAAGTTGCAGTCATCGTTGGCTCGCTGCGTCGCGAGTCCATCAATAAAAAATTCGCGAAGGTCCTCGCTCACCTGGCCAAAGATCGCCTTCACTTCGATATCGTCGACCTCAGCAATGTCCCGCTTTACAACGACGACCTCTGGGAAACCGCACCGGAGTCCATTTTGGAGCTTAAGCGGCGTATCTCGGAAGCCGATGGCGTGCTCTTTGTGTCTCCCGAATATAATCGCTCGTTCACCCCGGTTCTCAAAAACGCCATCGATTGGGGCACGCGCCCTTATGGAAAGAACGTTTTCTCGAACAAGCCGGGCGCTGTGGTCGGCACGTCGCCCGGTGCAATCGGTTCGGCTGTCGGTCAGAGCCAGTTGCGGACAGTCTTGGCTTCGATCCACGTCGTCACGATGGGGCAGCCCGAGGTTTACCTTTCTTGGAAGGAGGATTTGTTCGACGCCGACCTAGACATCGTCAACGAGTCCACACGGAGCTTCCTGGAGACCTGGGTGGATCACTTCGCCCGTTGGATTGACCGAATGGGTGGAGAATTGACCAGCTCGTGATGCCGCCGCGCTATTGCCGCTGCCCTCAAGGAAGTTTGTAATGCCCCACAAGTACAGGGTCGCCGTGGAAGAAATCGGCGATGAAGCGGTCACCAAGGAGCCTCTGGTTTTCGAAGTGACCAATCATGATGACCTGTTGCACATCCTGAAACTGGTTCAGGAAAAGAGAGTCGTTCCACCCGAAGAGGCAGCCGAGCTGACGATCGGGTTCAAGTTATTCGCTGAGGTGCTGCTGCGTCATCGCGCCAAGCCGCCGTTTGCAGACTTCTTCCCGCACGTCAAAGAATTCATGCAACAGTTGAAGCGCTACGAACCTCGGTAGCGCTCTATGCCTTCCCAGAAAGCTTTCGATGACGACCGACCAGGATCTGTTGATCGCCGTACACGCCATCGTAGGCGTTGATCGTAAACTAAATAGCCGCGACCCCTCTGAACTGAGAAGGATCGCAGAATCCTTACATCAGCAGCATCCGCATCGCACATCTGACGAAATTGAAGAGCGCATAAAGAGCATCCTGCGCAACAAGCGCTGAGTTTCCGCAACGGCCATAGGCCACAAGCGAACGCGATGACATTGCCAGGCTCTCGGGCATGTGTCTTGATTACGAAGGACAGGGGTCTGCTCTATGCATAGACCTGAAATGCGGGAGTTGGTGGCTTTTGTAGAAGTGGCACGCCAGCTCAACTTCACGCGGGCTGCCGCGAATGTGGGCGTCTCGGTCCCGACTTTTAGTCAAACTCTACGCGGCCTTGAAGAGAAGCTCGGCGTCCGCCTTCTGACACGAACCACCCGCAGCGTCTCGCTGACGGATGCGGGAGACGAGTTCCTGAAATCATTGGAGCCGCTGCTCGAAAGCCTTGATGTGGCGCTGGACGATCTAAACCGCTTCCGCAGTGAGACCGGTGGACGCCTTCGGATCATTGGTTCGCGAACTGCTGCGACACTGCTTGCTGCGCCACTGATCGGCCAGTTCTTGTCTACCCATCCGGATATCGAAGTTGAAATGCTGGTTGACGATCTTCACGTCGATCTCGTTGAAAACCGGATAGACGCGGGGATCCAAGTTGGAGAGCGGATAGAAAAGGACATGGTCGCCGTTCGGCTCGTCGATGCATTCGAAGAGGTTTTGATGGCATCGCCCGACTATCTCCGAAATCGGGTGGCTCCTGCCACGCCGTCCGAGCTGGGCGAACATTGGTGCATCCGCTTGCGGTCCTCCTGGGACGGAATTGTTCGTCCTTGGGTACTGACGAACGGCGATGAGAAAGCTGAACCGGCGACCGGTATGCATTTCGTGGCAAACGACCTTCGCGTCCTGGCCTCAGCCATTCGCGGCGGAGGTGGCATCGGCCTGGTCCCGAAGGTGCTGGTCAAGGAGGCGCTCGCCACTGGCGAGCTTGTCCGGGTTCTCGACGGTTGGAGCTCTTGGGTCTCGGGTATTTACCTGTTTTACCCAAGCAAGCGGCAGATGCCTGCCGCCCTTAGTGCTTTCATCAAGTTCATGCGGGAGAACAAGCCAGGCCCCGAATGGTTGCTAGCCCAATGACAACCGTTTGTGATGGTGCCGCTCAATCTCGAGCGAGATCGAAAACACAACCAAGGCTGCGATACCGAGACCGACACCCACAACACCTGTCGATGCAGGCCCAAATCTCGTCGTGATGAGCACTCCTCCAAGCGCCGCTCCAACTGCATTGGCAACGTTGATCGCGCAGCCATTAAGCATCGCACCCAGGCTTTGAGCGTGTCCGGCCACATCCATCAGTCGCGCCTGCAGCGGGGCGACGAGGGCAAGGGCAGAAAATCCTGCAAGAAACGCAGCAACGGCAATCAAAACGGCGCTGTGAACGCTGACCAGAAACAGGGCAAAAGTGATGACATTCAAGGTCAACAGAAGCCCAATCGCACGCATGACGCCCTTATCTGCCAACCAGCCTCCGAAGAAATTACCGACAACCATTCCGCAGCCGATGATGACGAGAAACAGCGGCGCCTTCTGCTCACCGATCCCAGTCACCGAGATCAAGGTCGGCACGAGGTACGTGTAGACTGCGAAAAGACCAGACAGGCCAAGGGAGCCGATCGCAAAGGTCAACCAAACCTGTGGCCTTGCCAGAGCGCCCATTTCCTTGGCTGCGCCGGAACCTTCAGCAGCGGGCATCTTCGGTATCGCTAGGTGACATGCCAAGGCCGCTACCAGGGCAACCGCTCCGAGAAGGAAATAGGGAATTCGCCAGCTTGTGCTTTCGCCAATGAAAGTGGCGATCGGCGATCCAAAGAGGTTGGCGACACTTAGTCCCATCATGACGCGAGCTACAGCCTGTGCCCGTCTGCCATGCCCAGCCATTGCGGCCGCGATCAGCGCAGCTATGCCAAAATACGCCCCGTGCGGCAGTCCGGAAACGAACCGAGCAACGATGAGCATGGGGAAATTTCCGGTCAGGGAGGTCAGGATGTTCCCGACAGCGCCAATGGCGAGGAGTACCAGGATAGATAAGTGTCTCGGCGTCCGGGCCGAGACGATTGCGATCAGGGGAGCGCCGAAGACCACACCCAGGGCATAAGACGTGACGGAGGCTCCAGCGACATCGACGGCCACACCGTTTGCCTTCGCCATTTCGGGAAGGAGACCCATTGCCGCAAATTCCGATGTCCCGAAGATGAAGCCGCCAAGGATCATTGCCGCTTCTGCCGCAAGCGTCCGAAATTTTTGACGATGGTGGGTCATGGGGTCTTCTTGTCCATGGTTGGAGGCAGGTTTGGCCGCAGGCCGGACATGGGGTATTGTCGGCCTGCGGGTCTTAAAGCGGTCGCGTCAGTGTTCTAGGGAAGCGAAACTGACGTACGGGATTGGAACGCCACCATTTTCGTCATGGCGTAGGGACGAAAATGTCTCGGGAGTAGGCAGGGAGTGACGTGACCGAGATCAAGCTCTCCGAGCCGTCAAAGACCGTGGCGAGTTTGCCGCCGGTTGCTTTGAAGGTGTAGGAATGAAGACGATCGCTCTTCGAGCCCGCTGCCTGAACCACGTCGGCGGCTTCATTGTAACGGTAGATGCGCGAGAAGCTCGGCTTCAGCTGCGAGTAAACGTGGCTTTCAGCTTTCTCCGCGTTCAGCGGACCGCGCTCGAATTCGGTCTCCAGCGAAACCATCTCGCCACCGCCTTCGAAGGTCCATGCCTCTTTCACCATGGTTGGCGCAGAGCTGTACTGGACGGAGCGATAAACGTTGTCCGTTGCCTGTTCAGCAATTCCATAGGGACCAGCGCCACCACGGGAGAGTCCATCGAACAGCATAAGGACATCTTGGTCGCTGCCCTTGTGATGGACCGGGAACCCGAAGAGCACGTACCGATAGGGTGCGCCAACTTTGCCGTCGGCTCCAACGGCGAAAAGCTGGTCGACGAACTCGACCTGTAGATTTGCGCCTGCGGAGGGGCCTTCTTTGAAAGTGCTCAGTTCCCAGCCTTCCGGCACGAACTTTCGAAGTGCGGCATCCGACGCCTTATAGGCGAGGATCGTACGAACGTCGGCGTTGCTTCCGCTGAACGTTTCTGCGGCTTCGGCGGCCGTGGGCATTGGCAGCATCGATATGATTGGGGCTGCCAGAGCAGCGAGAACCAATGCCACATCCAAGTGATGAGCCTTGAACATGATATCTTTCCTTTGATTGAGAAGGAGTTTTCGGTGCGGCCGCGACTTACATCGCAGCGAGGCCAGCCTTTGCGCAGACGTCGTCCTGGTCGCCGGTGCCGCCGCTGGCAGCCATCGCGCCGATGATCTTGCCGTCCCTGACTACCGGCCAAGCACCAGGAGCGGCGAGTACGCCGGGCATCGTCAGCATGAACGGACCGGCCTTTGCGGTTACATCATAGAAGGCGCGGGTCGGGCGCTTGTAGAGAGCGGCTGCGGCAGCCTTTTCTTGAGCCGCCTGTGCGCTGCCGAGTTCGGTGTCGTCCATTTTTTCGTAGTAGACAAGTGCGCCATGCGTGTCGGTCACGGCAATAGCCATCGACCATTTGCGAGCCGCACATTCTTTGACCGCAGCGGCGGCGATGACTTTCGCGGTGTCGACGGAAATGTCTGTGCCGTACTTCGGTTCATCCTCGGCGTGGGCCAGGGAAGACATGGAAAGAACGCCAATCGCAGCAGCGACAGTCCAGTTGGAAATCGACATAGGTGTATCCTTTCGTTCTTCGCTTTGATCGGCCCGCGTTTTGCGAGCTTTCGATCCGGTTCCGGAAGGCCGAGCAGGATGAGAAGTCTGGGTTCGTCTACCGCTGGTCTTGAACCCAGAATTACGCCCGGCGACGGGCGTTCTGAATGTCGAAGACTGAAATGGACTATTAGGCCATACCTAAGAAATGGCGGACCGAATTTCGGCAAAAGCGATTTGAGGTAGCAGAATGGCGAATGAAGCTGCCGCGTCTGCCGGGCGAACATGTACGACAAAATTCCAATCCGTGTGCAGGGAAGCGACGCTTACGGACAGCTGCGAGCCTCTTCGAAGCTGGCGTTGGAAGTCCGAGATAACGTTGACGACAGCTATCTTCATGCGCTAACGTTAGCAAAAAGGAGATCGAGATGAGGATTGTGCGATACGAGGCGGCCGATGGGATTCACTATGGGGTCGAGGACGGTGACAGCGTCCAGCGCATCGCTGGTGAACCCTTCAGCGCCATAGAGAGGACTGGAAAGGTGGACGATTTGTCCGAAGTTCGCCTGCTGTGCCCGGTCAATCGTCCGCGCATTTTTGGCGTGGCATACAATTACCGAGAGCACACCAACGAGTCCGGGAAAGAGCAGCCGACACTGCCGGTCCTGTTTATGAAGCCTAGCACTGCGGCGAGCGGCAATGGAGATCCGATCGAATTTCCGCGAGACGGCGAAATCGTACATTACGAGGCTGAGCTGGTCGCGATCATTGGGAAGGGTGGTCGACACATTAGCAATGACGATGCGCTTAGTCATGTCCTTGGATATACATGCGGCAACGACATCAGCGACCGCATCATCCAGCGTCAGGAAAGCAAGTTTGGCTGCCTTTTGGCGGGCAAAGGATACGATACCTTTGCGCCCATGGGTCCGGCGATCGTAACCGACCTTGATCCGGCGAATCTCGACGTCATTCTTCGTCAAAATGGCACCATCAAGCAGTCCGGAAACACCAGCGACCTAGTTTACTCTGTGGCTGACATCGTCGCTTATCTGAGCCGCTTCATGACGCTTTTGCCAGGCGATGTGATCATGACAGGCACGCCCGCTGGGGTCGGCCCGATCAATCCAGGTGATGATCTTGAAGTGGAAATCCCCGGCATAGGCATTTTGAAGAATCCAGTGGTTGCTGCGGCATATTGAGCCCATCCACAGCTTCAAAAGGGCACCGCGGATATCGGTGCCCCTCCGCATCAGCCGTAGCCCGCTCTAACTGTGGCGATTGCCAACTCCAAGGGGCGTGACCCGGAGTCTCGCCTATATGTTGGCAGGAGAAGAATTTGGTTGACTTCATGTTGCCGGGTGATATTGATGCTAACGTTAGCACTATGTTGGATTTTTGCTGCCAACCGTTTTCTGGCACTTGAATGGTGAAAATTGTCGAGACAAGCTGAGGGTAGAGAAATGGCGCGAGTTAGATACGTTCCGAATTCGGAATTGGCAGAAACGCAAGCGGCACTCAATGGGCGCCTGCTTGCGGAAAGAAAGGTGCCGACAGGAAACATTTTTCTAGCACTGGCGAACGCGCCAGCAATTTTGAATGACTTCTTGACTTATGCCAACGCAGTTCGCGCTGCCGACATCAGTCCGAAGCTGAGGGAGATGGCGATCCTAACCGTGGGGTACTGCACCAACTCGGAATATGAGATCGTTCATCACCATTCGCACGGGCTGAAGGCAGGGCTCACCGAAGAGCAGTTCCAAGCTATTCGTTATTTCGAGACCTCCGCCCTTTTTTCTGAAGAGGAGAAGGCGGTCATGGCCTTCGCCAAGGACTCCACTCTAAATGTCGATGTCTCCGACGAGGTTTGGAACGAGGTCGCCAAATTCCTTTCCGAAAAGCAGTTGGTCGAATTGGCGATCAACGTTGCCTGGTACAATTCTGGCGTGCGGTTGATGGGCGCATTGAAAATTGATCTCGAGGACGCATACAAGAAGTAGCGCTCGTGGATCTCCCCGCTACTTCAAGTTAGTCTGGTTTCTGTGTTGTGCGCCGGTTATTTCGAGCTCATAGCGTCCTTGTTCGAGGTCGCGGCGGCGGGTAGGAAGTAGACTTAGGAAAGAGGTGTCGTCGAATGGCGGACACCTCTTTCTGCTTTTGGCTATCAATGATTGGATGGTGCGGCCGTACTGCCTCGAACAATCAATTGGGGTGGAGATATGAAGCTGTATGGCGTGTCTAGGTCGCCCTTATTCTGAAGGTGGTGCAGGAACCAAAGTCCACAAGCGGTCGCGAGCTGCGAAACAGGCAGCTGTACCGTTGTTAATCCTGGCCCCCACCACCGATACCCGAGTTCATCTCCAAAGCCGACGACTGAAATATCTCGCGGTACGCTCAACGCCTGATCCTGTATCTCATCGATAACGCCTGATGTATTCTGCACGGCACCGATCACGAGGGCCGTGGGCCGCTCTTTCAGGGACAGCAGTCGTCGTACGGCTTCCCTGCCGAACTCTGGCGACGAGGGCGCGCCGAGTTCCTCGTAGGTGTCAATCTGATGAGAAGAGGTTTTGACCGCTTCCCGGAATCCTTGAACGCGGGCTGCACCTGTTGGCAAAGCTTCTGTACCGCCGATGTAAGCGATCCGTCGATGACCTACGCTCAAGATGTGCATTGTGCTTTCGTAGAGCGCTCGCCTGTCATCGATGCCGAACCATTGCTCGCCAAGCAGCTGTTGCTTCCGTAGCAGTTGAATGTGAGGGGTCATCTTCAAAAACCGAGCGGAGTCGGGAAGAGGTTTCGCGCTCGGGACCAAGATTATCCCGGCTACGTTTACACTCGTCAGCTCCTTGATGTGACGGAGCTCAAGCAGACGATCGTCATCCGTTTCGCAAAGCGTCAGCTGGTAGTTCGCAGAGAGAAGGCAGCGGGAGAGGGCGTGAGCGATAGTCGAATAAAAGCTGTTCCGAATATCTGGTACGATCAGGCCAACCAAATTGCTCTCAACGCCGCGCATCATGCGGGCCGCCTGATTGGCGACATATCCCACTTGAGTTGCCGCTTCGTTCACCTTCCGCTTCATTTCAGCGCTGATGCGCCGATCATCAGCAAGAGCGCGTCCTACGGTCGATGGTGAAACTTGCAGTATTGCTGCGATGTCTTTGATTGTTACCATAGTTGCCTAGCCCGAACAGTTTTCTGCAGCCAACGATAGCATTGACTCGGCAGTTGTCAAAGCACTGAATTGCACGCAGTTCCCGAGATGTAGCAGAGAGGCTGATTGACGCCCGCTCCGGATTTTCGGCCATTGGTCAAGACTTGTATTTAAAAAAATCATTTGATATCAGATAGATAACTCTGAGGCTGGCGGTTTCCTTCATGGCGCAAAGCTCTGAAACAGTTGTTTAGCTGCGGACATGCGTCATGAGGAAATGGCTTGAATGTCCTTGACATCAAACCTCCATTGTGAAAGTTTGTGCGAACGTTAGCGCAATGGAGGAGGCATAGCGTATGAGTGTCGTATTCATGTCGGTGCCGGTGTCGGTCATCGTGTCCACCGAGAGACGCAAAATCCGATGACCGCCACTCTTTTCTTGCAGTCCGCGGTCGGCGGTATTTTGCTCGGGGGAATTTACGGCCTGCTAGCGATGGGGCTCAGCCTGAGCTGGGGTCTGCTAAAGCTCGTAAATCTCAGCCATTTTGCTCTGGCCTTTCTTGGTGCCTATCTAACCTATGAACTCGGAACCGTGCACGGTATTCCGGCATATCTCAGTGCGCTGTTGATAGCTCCGCTGTTCTTCCTATTCGGCATTGCCCTTCATAGCGTGTTTGTCCGCTTCAAGGTGAAGGAGTTCGCCTCGCTATTGGTTACCTTCGGTGTCACGATCCTGATCGAGTCGCTGATTCAGTGGATCTGGTCGGCGGACTTCCTCCGCTACGAAACGCCCTATGCACAGACTACTTTTCGCATTGGTTCGATCTTCGTCCCCGTGCTGGATTTGTCGGCGTTCGTTTGCGCGGTGCTGCTGGCGGGAGCCGCTTGGATCGCGTTGAACAAAACTATGCTCGGCAAAGCACTGCGTGCCGCCGCCCATGACCCCTCCGTCGCCTCCGCTTTCGGCATCAACTCTACCCGCGTGTCATACATCCTAGCAGGCCTTTGCTCGGCCATTGCCGGTATCGCGGGAGTATTCATTGCCTTGATCGGGACATTGGCGCCCTCACAAATCGAGTCCTGGATCGGAGTTGTCTTTGCTGTCGCTATTATTGGAGGATTGGGTAGCCCCGCGGGTGCATTGGCAGCCGGGATGCTGATCGGTCTGGCCGAGAGCCTCACGATGACTGTGGTGAATCCTGCTTGGGCGCCGCTCGTGGCATTCAGCGTGCTCATTGTCATCCTCCTGCGCAAACCGGTGATATGACTATGAAAAAGCTTCTGATCACGGCGCCGGTATTGGCGGTTTTGGCCTCGCTGCCTTATCTTGGATTGGCTGACTATTACCTTTCCTATCTCTATATCATCTTCTTCTGGGTCGTCCTGGCAACGAGCTGGGGCATCCTCAGTGGTTACACGGGTTATTGGAGCTTCGGACACGCCGCATTTTTCGGAATTGGCGTGTATACGACGGCCACTCTTGCTACCCAGTTTTCCTGGCCGTTCATCGCCACGATACCGGCTGCCGCACTTCTCGCTGCGGTCGTTGCGGTTCTCGTTGGCCTGGTGGTCTTTCGCTCCAGATCCCTGCGCGGAGAGTTCTTTGCTCTGCTGACGCTGTCGGTGACATTCGTTGTGGCGGCGATCGTTTCCAACACCTCGCTGGATTCAGGGACAGGAGTTTTCCTTTCGGGCATCGAGATTCCGATGATCGGGGTTACGGCGTCGGGCTCTCTATACCTGTTTGGGCTCATCGCGGCTTTGATCGCATTGGCGACGTCATACTTCATCTTTCACAGCAAATTTGGCCAAGGGCTGCTCGCAATCCACGACGATGAGGACGTTGCTGAAGTGAAGGGCGTACCAACGTTCCGCTACAAGCTGTTCTCCTTCGCGGTGTCGTCGGCGCTCGCAGGTGGAATGGGCGCGATCCACGCCGTCTATGTCGGCTATGTTACTGTCGGCGAGACCTTTGCGGTAACGGTCCCGCTGTATGTGGTCCTCATGAGCATTCTTGGCGGTGCTCGCCACTGGGCAGGCCCTGCGATCGGTGCGGCTATCATCACCGTGCTTCAAAGTGCCATCGTCAGCGGTGCTCATGCGGAATTTGGCCGTGCTGGCGTGGCTCTTGCGCTGATTATCGTGATCCTCGTGCTGCCGTCCGGTATCGTCCCGAGCATTCTCCGCAAGTTTGCCGACAAGCGTAGTGGACTGGGAGGCAGTGACAGGATCACTCAAGTAGCCGCCCACCTCTCGCCTGCCACCAATGGAAGTTCGAGCCCTGTCCTTTTGAAGTGCGAAGACGTCACCAAATCATTCGGCGGTCTTCGCGCCCTGAACGGGGTAACGCTGGACGTCCAGAGGGGGGAAATCCTTGCCCTGGTGGGCCCAAATGGTTCCGGCAAGTCGACGTTGATCAACATGATCAGCGGCCACTACGCCATGACTTCCGGTACCATTACGCTTGAAGGAGAACAGATCTCCGGCAAATCACCTCATCAGATCGCTCAGAGCGGCATTGCGCGTACGTATCAGATCCCCCGTCTGTTCAATAATCTCACGGTCCTTGAGAACGTGCGGATCTGTGCGGAGTTCGGTAGCGTGAGCGGCATGGGCGTGGCTGGTGCCGATGAGGTTGCCAAGGCCGCTCTCGTCTACACTGGACTGGCGGAAAAGGCCAACGTGCTTCCCGAGGCCCTGAATCTCCACGACAGGAAGTTTGTCGAGTTCGCAAGAGCACTCGCCGCCAAACCTCGTCTTCTCTTACTCGACGAGGTGCTCTGTGGCCTGAATCCGGCTGAGATCGACCACGCTGTTGAAATGATCAAGCGAATTAAGGCCGGTGGCACGACGATTATCTTCGTTGAGCACCTAATGAGGGCCGTCGTCGCACTCGCAGACCGTGTCGCCGTGCTGGATCAGGGCAAGGTTCTTGCCCTCGGACAGCCGACCGAAACGATGCGAGATCCAGCGGTCATCAGTGTATATCTGGGGGGCGGTCATGCTGCTTGAAGTCGCAAATGTTGAAGTCGGTTACGGCGACGCCACCGCTCTCTGGGATGTTTCTATCAGCGTAAAGCCGGGTGAGATCGTTTCCGTCGTCGGTCCGAACGGAGCAGGGAAGAGCACTCTTGTAAACGCCATCGCCGGTATCTTACGTCCGCGCAAAGGGAAGATTGTTATAGAGGGGAACGATGTTTCCAAGGTGCCAAGTCATCGGGTTTGCGACTACGGCATCGCCATCGTCCCGGAAGGTCGTCGTCTTTTCACGGAAATGACCGTGTTGGATAACCTCCTGCTCGGCGCTTTCCGATCCGCAGCCCGAGCCGACCGAAATGCCACTCTTGCGGAAGTCTTCAAGCTGTTTCCGGTGTTGAGAGATCGCCAGGATTCGCTGGCGGGCTCATTGTCAGGGGGCCAGCAGCAGATGGTTGCCATTGGTCGGGGCCTCATGGCAAAGCCTCGCATCCTCCTCATGGATGAACCGTCGTTAGGCCTATCGCCGCTGATTGTCGGGGACATGTTCAAGATCATCCAGATGATCAATGAGCGGGGAGTGGCCGTGCTGCTCGTCGAGCAAAACGTAAACAAGGCCCTTGAGATCGCGCATCAAGCCTATGTGTTTGAACAGGGTCGCGTGACTGCGTCCGGGCTGCCGCAAGTTCTCATCAATGATCCAAGCATCAGGGAGGCATACCTTGGTATCTGACAACTCAAACGGCAAACTGCCGATCAACATTCGACGCGTGGTCACGGAACACGATATGAGGGGGCACGCCACCTTTTCTCAGGACGGCACTCCACCGAGGACAGACGTGTTCAAGTCCATCCCCGGTCTGGTCTCGCGAATGATTTGGGCGACACGGTCGTCGACCGCTATTCCGTTTGACGGAACCGATCCCACTCCATTGGTTACGGACTTCGTTCCCGAGCCCGGAGAAACACGGTTTTTAGTGCTAACGTTCCCACCAGATACGGTGTTCGCCTCGCCTGATTTTGACCCGCAAGCGGCAATGGCCGAAAATCTGGCCGTCAGTCCTGGGCTGGCTGAGCGCTTCGAGCCAGATGGCAAACATCGAACTCCGACGGTCGATTACGGAATCGTGCTCGACGGGGAGATCTGGATGGAACTCGACAACGGCAACGAGACCCGTCTGGGGCAATTCGACACGTTTGTGCAGAACGGAACGCGCCATGCCTGGCGCAACAAGAGCGACAAACCAGCGACCATAGCAGTGGTTCTGATTGGTGCACGAACGCCTGATGAGCAGGACTATGAAGACGGTCTTTGACCTATCGAAAACGCAAATTTCAATCTGACTATGTGGACCATTTGAACATGAGCAGCACCGAAATTCGAAAAGTACAAGGCCGTCGCGTCTGGGATTCCCGCGGCAGGCCTACAGTCGAAGTAGAGATCACACTTGCTTCTAACGTCACCGGCAGGGCCATTGCGCCCGCGGGGGCGTCGACCGGCACTGGCGAAGCACTCGACCTTCGTGACGGCGGTAGCGCCCTTGGTGGCCTAGGCATCAACACGGCTTTGGCTGCCGTAAACGGCGAAATCGCCTCCTTGCTGATTGGTCGCGACGCTAAAGACCAAGCCGAACTCGACCATGCCCTGATCGAGCTGGACGGTACTCCGAACCGGAGCAGGCTGGGAGGAAATGCGACCGTTGCCACGTCGATGGCTCTGCTGCACGCCACTGCTGCTGCGTCGGGTCATCCCATCTGGCGGCATCTTGCCGGCCCCGACGGAAGGGTCATTATGCCACTGCCGGAAATCCAGATTTTCGGGGGTGGGGCACACGCGGCACGCCGCGTCGATGTGCAGGACTTCATGATCATGTGCCCCGCTGCCTCGTCTTTCTCGGAGGCGCTGGAGTGGACCGCTGAGGTATACCGTGCGGCCGGGGACATCATGAAACGCGCCGGGAAGCTCCAGGGTGTAGCGGACGAGGGAGGCTACTGGCCCGCCTTCGCAAATAATGAAGAGGCGCTGGATACCTTGGTGCGTTCGATCGAAGCCGCAGGTTTGAAGCCGGGCAGTCAGGTCGCAATTTCACTCGATATCGCGGCCTCTGAGTTCGGTCGTGGCGGCAAGTATTCGCTGGCGTTGGAAGACAGAAAGCTTGATACCGCCGACATGATTGAAATGCTGGGTGGGTGGCTGAAGGCCTATCCGATCGTATCGATTGAAGATCCACTCGCCGAGGATGATCCGGCGGGCTTCGAAGAATTTACCTCCCGGTACGGCTCCAGTTGCCAGATCATTGGCGATGATTTCCTCGTGACGAATGCCGCGCGAGTTACTGAGGCGATCAAGACCGGCAGCGTCAATGCGGTTCTGATTAAACCGAACCAGGCTGGAACGATTACGGAGACCTTCGAGGCGTTGTCTGTCGCCAAGAAAGCTGGCTTCCGAACTATCGTTTCCGCTCGGTCTGGGGAGACCGAGGACGTTACAATTGCTCATTTGGCGGTGGGTTGGGGTGCGAAGCAACTCAAAGTCGGCTCGTTCTCTCGCTCCGAACGCATGGCCAAGTGGAATGAGGTTCTTCGCATCGAAGAAGTGCTCGGAAAGGAGGCCGTGTTTGCTGGTTGGTCGGCACTGAACCTGGCTGAAAACCCGGTCTCAGCGGCTGCGGTGGGATGACATTCCATGGGCCAAATGTGCATTTCACTCAAAAACAAGCGTTGACAAACAAACCGGCCTTTTTATGCTAACGTTCGCAAAGATGGATGAGGATGATATGCTTCCGGCTGTTAATTTGAAGCCGCCTTTCAACATCACACGCTTCAGCCACATTGTGCTTGAGGTGAATGATGTTGAACGTAGCCGCGATTTCTACGTGAACGTCGGAGGCTTGGTTGAAACCGAATTCGCGGATGGCGTTTCTTATCTTCGCGGATTGTCCGAGGCCTGCCATCACAGTCTCGTTCTTTCGCCGGCCAAGGGGAGGCCGACTTGCAAACGAATTGGTTATCGGGTGTTTCTGGAGGAGGACCTCGACAAAGCCAAAGTATTCTTTGACGAAAAGGGCCTCCCGGCGGAGTGGGTTGACGTTCCAAACCAAGGGCGGACCCTTCTGGTAAGTGATCCCGCAGGCGCTCGCATCGAACTTTGCGCCTCGATGACTGTCCATCCCCGTAAATTTTTGGAGGTGCATGAGCATCGCGGTGCACGGGCTCAAGGTCTGGATCACTGCCAGGTCATTGTCCCTGATCCGCTGGCCTTGAGCGCTTTCTACGGGGAGCTGGGCTTCCGGACTTCAGAGTACATCGCGGCAGGCAATGACCTCCTTGCGAACTTCATGTATCGCAAGGGCGGATGTCTGGATCTGGCCCTGGTGCCGGGCGTCGGACCAAGAATGCATCACTTCGCTTATATTGTTTCGGAGAGCAGCGACATCTTCGCCGTGTGCGATTTTGCCAGCCGTTACGGATATGCCGAGAACGTAGAACGCGGACCGGGACGGCATGGTCCGTCAGGCGTCCTGTTTGTCTACCTGCGCGATCCGGATGGGCATCGAGTCGAGTTCTTCAACAATCATTACACCACGATTGACGTCGAGCTGGAACCGATCCGTTGGGACGCGGCATCACTGAGCACCAACGTGCATTGGGGCCTGCCTGCGGTTTCCAAATGGTACTTCGAGGCCAGCGATTTTACGGGGGTACGGCTGGAGCACCCCGAAAAGTTGCCGAACCCGATGACGCTGGAACGTTACGCCGAAGGCCTCACAAAGGGCTGACAATACCGCCGTCGATTGTGTCGGCGGACGACGTGAGGACTAACGCCAAGTCCGCTGTACTGCGATGTAGTTAACTGGATGCATCTGGGAGGATGAGATGAGTGTAAATTCCATTAAAATGAACAGAAGGTCGTTTCTGGGTTCTGCAGCAGCAGCGGCAGTTTTTAGCTCGATGCCAAGCGCTTTTGCGCAGGAAACGCCCATCCGGGTAGGTGGCACGCTACCGTTGACAGGCCCGCTTGCTGGCGTGGGCGCAATCCACAAGCTTGCGGCGAATGTCTTTGTCGAGCAGATCAATGCCAAGGGTGGTATCCTTGGCCGCAAGGTAGAATTCGTTCTGCTCGACGACCAGTCGCTTCCTGCGAACGCTCGCACGCTCTACGAACGCCTGGTAACTGCCGACAAGGTTGATCTGCTGATGGGCCCTTATGGCACGTCCTCGATCATTGCAGCGATGGGTGTCGCTGCACGCTTCAAGAAACTCCTTGTCCAGAGCAGCTTGGGAGATCCGAGCCTCGCGCCATATCCACTGCAATTCCCGTCTCTTCCGATCGGGCCCGAGCCCCATCTCACTGATACGGAAGTGGTTTTGGATGCATACGCGAGCCTTCCAAACCCTCCGAAGACGATCGCATTTATCACCAGCAAGTTTCCCTCCGCGCTGACTATCGCAAAGGGCGGGAAAGAGGTGGCCGAGAAGCGCGGAATCGAGAATGTTCTCAGCCTTGAGTATGAATTCGGCACGAAGGATTTCGGCGCAATCGCAAACCGCATCAAGGCAGCCGATCCGGATCTGCTGTGGTCAGGTGCCATTGGCATGGAGGCCGTCCAGCTCCTCGATGCAATGAGCCGCATCGACTACCAGCCCAGGAACCACTTTTATCTCTTCCCGGCTCCAGGCCCGACTGCCGCCCATCCCAAGGCCAACGGCTTGACCTCGCTGACCTGGTTTGAAGCGCAAGAGCCCTTCCTTTCGTATCCGGGTGCCCAGGAGTTCGTGACCGCCTACAACAACAGTGCGAAGGCTGCAGGTTTCCCGTATCCGCGCACCGAATATCAGGCTGCTGTCGAATTCGCTGCATGGCAGATCCTTGCCGCGGCGGCAGAAGGCGCAGGAAAATTCGACGACGCAGCAATGGCTGCCTGGCTGCGGTCCAATACGGTGGAAACCGTCGTAGGCCCGAGAACCTTCGAGGGCAAATTCAATGCCGGGAAGCAGTCGACGAAGCTCAAGCAGGTCCAAGGAAATGATTGGGTCACCGTTTGGCCCACCGAATTCCGTCCGGCCGAGGCGAAGTTTCTCGCACCCTAATGAATATTGCTTCGGCGCTTTGCCGAGCAAACTTTTATGAAACAGCAAAGATGCAGTCGGTCGGGCGAGGCCCGGCCGGTGCGCCCTATGGAGGAGTTAATGGTTAAGACTATGATCGCAGCTCGGTTGCATGCTCTGCATCAGCCGATGTCGTTGGACGAGATCCCGGTTCCGAAGCCCCGGCCCAGCGACGTCCTTGTACAGGTCAGGGCCTGCGGTATCGTTCCGAATATGGCAAATGTCATCAATAACTGGCCAACGTGGTTTCCGCACCAGCCGCTGCCGAAACTTCCGGCTGTTTTTGGCCTGGACCCTGCCGGTGTGGTTGCCGAAGTTGGTGAGGCGGTTACGAATGTCAGGGTCGGGGACCGGGTTTATGTGAGCCCACTCAGGTCCTGTGGCTCCTGCAAGGCGTGCCGGTCCGGCCATCGCAGCCAATGCCGATACTATACCTTGAACGGCTATTTCAGTACCAGCCGCGATGGTCAGAGGATCTTCGACCTTTACCCATATGGCGGTTTCAGCCAGTACATGACCGCGCCGGAATATTCACTTGTCTGCCTGCCGGACAACCTTAGCTTTGAACAGGCGGGCCGCTTCGGCTATCTCGGTACTTCCTATGGCGCTCTGAAAAATGCGCAAGCTGGACCTGGTCAGGTCGGCCTCATCGATGGGATCACTGGCACCCTTGGCCTCGCCGCAACGAAGCTCGGCCTCGCAATGGGTCTTTCCAAGATCCTTGGAACAGGCAGAAGCAAGGAACTGCTCGATCGCATAAAGGCTATCGCCCCTGATCGTATCGACACGATCGTGCTCGGGGAGGGCTCGACCGGAGAATGGGCGAAGGCCCAGACCGGCGGCGAAGGCGCCGACTTCGTTATCAGTGCTTTGGGTGCCAGGGCACCGGCATCTACTATGATCGACTCCATGCGCGGCGTTCGTCGGGGCGGTCGCGTGGTTGTCGTTGGCGGCGTCTCCGAGGATGTTCCGGTCGACGTGAAGTGGCTGATGGACGAGCAAGTCCAGCTCATCGGTTCCAATTGGTTCACCGCTGCGCAAGGGCAGGAAATGGCGGACATGGTGGCGACGGGTGCGCTGGACCTTTCATACCTTGAGCACAAAATCTATCCTCTTGAGCGGGTGAATGAAGCGATTTCCGGCATAGGCGAACGCGATGGC
>NZ_JACCEY010000015.1:0-9645 GCF_013591995.1 Rhizobium sp. WYCCWR 11146 | reverse complement strand
ACCCCCCCGACGCGAAAAGGGAAAACATGTCCAAGAAAGATGTTGCGGTCTTGGTCGGTAGTCTTCGACAGGCTTCGATCAACCTGAAATTGGCTCGTGCGATGCAGAGAGTGGCGCCGGACAATCTAAATCTGGAAATCGTGCCGATCGGCGATCTCCCACTCTACAATCAAGACCTGGACGCCGAGACGTCTCCTGTGGCATGGACGTCTTTTCGCGAACGTATCAAAAGCTGCGATGGGGTGATTTTTGTGACCCCTGAATACAACAGGTCGGTACCGGCTGTTCTGAAGAACGCAATCGAGGTCGGGTCTCGGCCCTACGGAAAAAGCGTGTGGGACCATAAACCCGGCGCAATAACCAGCGCTTCTCCCGGTCTCATTGGTGGTGCCGTCGCGGCGCTTCAGCTCCGAGTTATTCTCACCAACATCAACGTTCCCACCTTGCCGCAGCCGGAAGTATATCTCAGCGGGGCGGACAAGCTGGTGGGCGACAATGGGGAGATTCTCAACGAAGGGACGCAGAAATTCATCGAAACTTTTCTGGCCGCGTTTGAGGTGTGGCTCGCTCGGTTCAAGTGAGCCAACAATACCGAAACCTCCCTGAATGGCTGGTCGATACACTGCCGTCGCTCTAAGAGGGCGACGGCCTCTCTTTGACGCTGTTGCTCTAACCGATCTTTTCGATCGATGAAGTCGATCTGCTTCTGCGCCGGATCATTCCTGGAAATAAATTCGTTTCTCGCCGCGGCGCGTCGCGGAGAGCCGAAGGCAAGCAGTTATTTCCTGCTGACTTTTGGACAAATTCTGCCTCGGGCGTAGATGACATCTACCATTGTCTGTTGAGCTCGGCAGAGCAAGCAAGACGACCTGTCATCGCTTCGCGGAGTGGCGCCGCGCTGTTGGCGGAGCTTTTCCGTATTAGGAAAACCAGGCTTGCGCGATTTCAGCCAGTTTTGTGCGGGGTGACGCGATCAACGGGATAGCCGTTTTGCGAACAAGCATTCTTTGGCTTTCTTCCGTCACATACTCGACCGGCGATTTGCCATCGACGCGGGCTAGGAAGAGGGCGGGCAGGAGACTTGCTGCTCGAGCTTCGACAGCTTCACGATCTTCCCAATCGACCTCGTTGAGATACGCAGACGACAGCGCCGCAAAGGAGGCTGCGAGTTCACGGGACGCCTTCTCAACAACGAGCTTTTTCAAAAGGAGATGGTTTAGGCAGAAGGCGAGATCGAAGGCGGGATCGCCAAACCATGCGCATTCCGCATCCAGGAAGACAGGCCCGCTGTTGCCCAGCAGAATGTTCTTCGGGCTAACATCTCCATGAACGAGTGCCAGCTTCGTATCGGCAGTGCGGCCCACGAGGTCTGAAAGGCGGTCGCCGACGAAGGGGTGTTTGTCAGCGGTTGCGACCAGGTAGGGCTCAAGCCGCAGAGCATAGAAGTTGGTGCCGGAGTCGAATTTCGCCGGTAGCCCAGGTGTGCGGGCGCTCACGGAGTGAATCTGTCCGATCCGTCGCCCGGTAATCTCCGCCGCTTTTGGATCAATGTGGCCTTGGAGGAGATCGGCTTTCCAGAGCGGATACTCTTCGCCGGGAAGGAATTCCATCGCAAACACGCCAGACGATGCGTCATGGGCGAGAGGTTTCGGAACAGCGGAGGGGAAATGTTGAGCGACGAATGAGATCCAGTTCCATTCGTACTCATTTCGAGACACCGGCGCGTGCCAATCGGCAGCCACTTTCAGCTTGGCGAGGGCACGCTTTACGCAAAGAATCCGCCCAGGAAGTTCGACCCGATAGATGTCCGAAGAAACACCACCCGTCAGAGGCTTGTATGCTGCTTTTTCCGAAGCACCTTTCAGCCCGCTTCTCAGCAAGAAGTCATCGAAAATCGTCGTCTCAGCTGCAGACATGAATTGAAGGTCCTTTGAGGCATTAACGGCGGGGGGTGTTGCGGGGCTGTTCAGGCATTTCTCCAGAGAGAACTCTGACAACTTCTTCCGCGGCACGTCGGCGCAGCTCAATAAGCGATGCGTCCGAAGAGAAAGCGACATGCGGAGTGATCATCGCGCCAGGGTGAGCAATCAATTCCGGCGGAATGCGCGGCTCATCCTCGAGGACGTCAAGGCCGACGCCGCTTAAAATGCCGGAGGCCAGTCCTTCGATCACGGCGGCAGTGTCGACGACGCCGCCTCGGCTGACGTTGATCAACAGGCTGCCCCGACGCATTTTTGAGATCGCGTCCCAATTGATCAGATGGTGCGTTGAAGGCGAAAGCGGCGTGTGGATCACGACGATGTCGCTGCCGGCAAGAAGGGTTTCGAAATCGACCAGTTCGATGTTGCCAGGAGCATTGGACGTATAAGGGTCGTGCGCCAACACCCGGCACCCTAGTGCTTGCATCTTTGCTGCGGTCGCACGACCGATACGACCGAAGCCAGCGATGCCGCAGGTGAGTTCCGACAGCCTACGGAGATTCGCGGAGGCGGGATCCCAACGTCCGGAACGCACTTCGCGGTCAAAATGGATGAGACCACGAGCCCAAGCGATGGCGAATCCGACGGCGTGATCCGAAACCTCTGCTACGCAATAATCGGGCACGTTGGTGACCCAGATGCCGCGCTCTGTGGCCGCATCGACAGCAATGTTGTCCAATCCGACACCCAGACGCGCGACGATTTTGAGGGCAGGTGACGCCGCTATTGCGGTGGCGCTGACCTCAGCCCAGCAGGTCAAAATCGCATCCGGCTGATGCTGAGCTGCCAATGCCTCGATTTCAGCAGCTGGAGCTGGCTTGGCGGGACCGCTGACCAGGCTGAAACCGGCGCCTTCGATTGTCTGCCGCTCCACCTTGTCATCCGGCCATGCATAGTCCGTCAACAGCACGGTGCGTGTCATGAAGAGTCCTCCTGTATCTGTGCGAACGTTAGCGCAATATGCCTGTTATGGTCAAGGAAAATAGGCGGATACAACGCGGCTCCACTGTTTGGTCACCCGCTGTTGCGAAGGGCGGCCGCAATGCCATTGATGGTTAGATGCAGTGCTTCTTCGGTGTCGTGATCGCGTTCTCCGGCGCGATGACGACGAAGGAGATCGACTTGCATGTAGTTCAGAGGATCAAGGCATGGAAAGCGGTGATAGATTGACTGTTTAAGCGCTGGATTATTCTCCAGGAGCGAAGTCTGTTCCGTGATGCCGAGAAGGGCGCCCACCGTATCGGCCCATTCGTCTTTTATGCGGGCAAAAATGGTTTCGTGGGACGGGCAATCGGCGACAAGATCGACGTAGCTGGTGGCGATGGCCAGGTTTGTCTTGGCCAGGACCATTTCCATGTTGGCGATCAATGTTCGGAAAAAAGGCCAATGGCGATACATCGCCTGAAGGGTCGTCAGACCGTCGGGATGTGACGAAAGCCATTGTTTGACAGCAGAGCCGAACCCAAACCAACCGGGCAACATAATCCGGCTCTGCGACCAGCCGAACACCCACGGTATTGCGCGAAGGTCTTCAATGCGACCTGACGAGCTGCGAGATGCCGGACGGCTGCCAATGTTCAGCTTTGCGATTTCTCCAATGATCGTGGCTTCCCAGAAGAACCGTTCAAAACCGTCGGTCTTGTAGACAAGGCAGCGATAGCTGTCGAACGCAAGTTCCGACAGTTCTTCCATGGCATCGAGGTAGCCCGGTTTGGGCTCTTGCGCGTCGGACGGCAGAAGAGAAGCCTCCAGTGTCGCTGCGATCAGAAGTTCAAGGTTTCGACGTCCAAGGTCCGGGTTGGAATATTTCGCCGCGATCACTTCACCTTGTTCGGTCACTCGAATCGAACCGGCTACTGCACCCGGGGGCAGGGCAGTGATCGCTTCATAGCTGGGACCGCCTCCACGGCCGACGGAGCCACCGCGACCATGGAATAAACTCAGGCGAATGCCTTCTTTCTCAAAAAGCAGAATGAAAGCAGTCTCCGCCTTGTAGAGTTCCCATCCGGAGGTAAGGTATCCTCCGTCCTTGTTGCTGTCGGAATACCCAAGCATGATCTCTTGTCTATTGCCGAGCGCTTTCACGTACGCTCGGTACCCGTCGACAGCCAGGGTGGTCTCCATCACATCTCGGGAGTTTCTGAGGTCCGAGATCGTCTCGAAAAGAGGTATGATGTTTACGGATGCTGCCTTTGGCTCATCGGGCCTATACAGTCCTACCTCTCGGAGGAGTACCATGACCTCGAGGATGTCCGATGGGCTTCCTGCTTTCGAAATGATGTAGTTCGGGATGCTGCCGCAGCCATAGCGCTTGTGAGCTTCTGCGGCTTCACGCAGGACAGATAGTTCGGACGTCGTCTCCGCAGAATAGGCCTTGAGCGGTGTGATCAACAGCTGAGACGATCTGAGCTCCTCTGTGAGCAATGTCATCCTCTTGGCATCGGAGAGCGATTCATAGTTGGTACCCGGCCTGACGGTTTCGAATAACTCATGCACAACGCGCTGATGAACCTCGGAATTTTGCCTCAGATCGAGGCTCACAAGGTGAAATCCGAACACGTCGATTGCGCGTTGCAGCTTTCGTAATCTGCCGGAGGCGATGGTTGCAGCCCCATTCGCCGTGAGGGATTTGCTGATCGTCGCCAAATCCTTGCTGAACTCATCGGGATTGACATAGCATGGGGCAGTGGCGACAGGCTTGCGAACCAGCTCTGTGCTTCCAAACTTGCGGGCCGTGGCCGCTAGCCGAGCGTACATGCCCGAGATGGCCAAGCGATAGGGTTCGTGTCGGCGCGGCTCCGATCGATCAGGCGAGTCGGTCGCGAGGCGACGAAGGTCCGTTGATACGTTTACATACCGATCATCCAGAGAGAGCTCAGCTCCAAGGCTGTGGAGTTCGCCAAGGTAGAACGAGAAGACTCTCTCGCTTTGAAGACGTAACGCTTCTCTCAAGGTCTCGCCATTAACGTAGGGATTGCCATCCCGGTCGCCGCCGATCCAGGAGCCCATACGCAGGAATGGCGGCAGCGCCTCCTGGCCGAAGTTCCAGGGAGCGGCTCGCAACTGGGTTTCCAGCGTTTCGTAAGCCTCTGGAAGCACCCTTAAGATCGTACTGTCGTAATAGGACAGGCCATTGAGGATCTCATCAACAACCCTTAGACTTTGCCCTCGCAAACTATTCGTTTGCCAAAGTGTCGTGGTCGCTCTTTCGAGATCCTTCTGATGGGAACCTATCTCTTGGTCTGTCAGGCCGACCTGGTCGAGCTGCGACAGGCACTTTGAAAGCTCTTGCTCGATGTCGATGACGCTCTTGCGTCGCACTTCCGTGGGATGCGCCGTGAACACCGGTGAGATGATCAACCCTGATATGAGTGTGCGTAGGTCCTGGGAAGTCACCCCGGCGGCCGCAAGGACGGAAAGCGATCGGGTGACCGTTCCGGGAATTTCAGAGGCTCCATCAACAATACCAAGCCGCTGTATTCTCGCTTGATGACAGTCTTCGGCAATATTGACGAGCTGCGAGAACTGACTGAATGCCCTGATGACGCGGTTCAGAGTCGGTAGTGTCATTTCTGCGCAGAATGGGGTCAGCTTGTCGTATAGGCGGGAGCATGCCTTCCTATGGTCATTCACAGAGATTGTTCGGACCTGTTCGACGACCTCTCGTACATCTTTGCCATCAGTTGCCTCGATGGCATTGCACAGAAGGCGGCCAAGTAACTGAACGTCCTTCACCAAAGCCCTACTGGCTGAGAGCCGCTTACCATGCATGTTTTTCTTCCTGAAACGACGTTCATACGAAACACATCGAATGCTAACGTTAGCATCAACTGACAGCATTTCCGGCTCGAGTCAAGGCCGACACACCGGGTTCCCGGCCGTAGCCTTGTGCTCCCCAGGATCGATTACCGCTCGACGACACCTTCCTTGTAGCGGCCGATTTCCTCCAGCAACCAGGCGCGAAACGCGGCGACTGGACGGAAATCCGTCTTGCTGAGCGGTGCGACCGCATAGTAGGCGCTGGGACTCTTAATCTGATGGGGAAAGGCTTCGACGAGCTGACCACTGGCGAGTTCCGAGTCGATCAGAAAGAGTGGCATTAGCGCCAGACCAAGTCCCGCGATGCAGGCTTGCGCCACGCTGCCGAACTGCTCGAACCGCATGGCTTGAGAGGGAGTTGCTGCAATTCGAAGGCTCTCGAACCAGTGGTTCCAGGCTCCGGGTCGAGATGCCATATGCAGCAGTGGCATGTGTAGCAGGTCTTCCGCCTTGCCGATCGGATGCGAGTTGAGGAAGCTGGGTGAAGCGACCGGCGCCACCATCTCATCCATGAGAAATGTGCAGTCTGCGCCCGGCCAATTGGGCTGGCCGATATGGATTGCCATGTCGATGCCGTCTCGGTCGAAATCGAAGACGCCGATACGCGTGGCGAAATTCAATGTGATCTCCGGATGGCGAGCGACGAATTGCGGCATGCGCGGCATCAACCAGCGGGTACCGAAAGTCGGCAGAATCGCGAGATTAAGCTGATCGTTATGTTGTTTAGTCATGGCTTGAAGCGATGCGTAACGTATCTGTGCCAAGGCGCCGGCGATCGTCTTCGAATATTCTGCGCCTACCTCAGTGAGATTTACGCCGCGACTGGTTCGGTCGAATAGTAAAATGCCCAACTGTTCCTCCAACCCAGATACCTGGCGGCTTATCGCTCCCTGCGTCAGCGAAAGTTCCTCCGCCGCAGCGGAAAAGCTGCCCAATCGCGCGACAGAATCGAAGGCCGCGAGAGCAGAAGTGGACGGAAGTAGTTTTCTAGAAAGGTTCACCATGACCTATTACTATAGCTCATAGCCCGATGAGTAAACGGTGCTTGTCCTTCGCGAGCCGCCAGCGATAATTCCGGAAACTTCGAACTGCCAAAACCTCAAACGGAGGACGACCCCCTTGGCCTTTTCCTGGAACGACCCTTTTCTGCTCGATGATCAATTGACGGAAGATGAGCGGATGATCCGCGACTCAGCTGCGGCCTTTGCAAAATCCGAGCTTATGCCGCGTATCCAGGAAGCTTATCTCGATGAAACGACAGAGCCTGAGCTTTTCAAGCTGATGGGCCGGACAGGTCTGCTCGGAGTAACGCTTCCGGAAGAATATGGCGCCGCCAACGCATCTTACGTCGCCTACGGCCTGGTCGCTCGCGAAGTCGAGCGCGTCGATTCCGGCTATCGCTCGATGATGAGCGTACAGTCCTCGCTGGTCATCTACCCGATCTTTGCCTACGGCTCCGACGAACAGAAGAAGAAGTACCTGCCGGGCCTCGTTTCCGGCGATCTCATCGGCTGTTTCGGCCTCACTGAGCCCGACGCAGGCTCCGACCCGGGTGGTATGAAGACCCGCGCCGAGAAAATCGAAGGCGGCTACCGCCTGCGGGGCTCCAAAACCTGGATCTCCAACGCGCCCATAGCAGACGTCTTTGTCGTCTGGGCAAAGTCGGAAGCTCATAACAACGAAATCCGCGGCTTCGTGCTTGAAAAGGGCATGAAGGGCCTTTCTGCTCCGAAAATTGGTGGCAAGCTGTCGCTGCGTGCCTCGATTACCGGGGAAATTGTACTGGACAGCGTCGAAGTTACGGAAGACGCACTTCTTCCGGGCATCTCCGGCCTCAAAGGCCCGTTCGGCTGCCTCAACCGCGCTCGTTATGGCATTTCTTGGGGCGTCATGGGAGCCGCGGAGGACTGCTGGTTTCGCGCACGCCAGTATGGGCTGGACCGCAAGCAGTTCGGCAAGCCGCTCGCAGGCATGCAACTGTACCAGAAGAAGCTAGCCGACATGATGACCGAGATTACGCTTGGGCTTCAGGGTTCCCTGCGCGTCGGCCAGCTGATGGACCAACACAAGATGGCTCCCGAGATGATATCCATCGTGAAACGGAATAACTGCGGGAAGGCGTTGGACATTGCCCGGCAAGCCCGCGACATGCACGGCGGCAACGGCATCCAGATCGAATACCACGTCATGCGCCACGCGCAGAACCTGGAAACGACCAACACGTACGAGGGCACTCATGATGTCCATGCGCTGATCCTTGGTCGTGCGCAGACGGGTATCCAGGCTTTCTTCTAAGGAACAGGGCCTTAATTGCGGTCCGGCGGTGAAAGCGGTCGGGCCGGGGTGGCGAACCATCAATGCTGAGCATCGGTTCCGGCACAGGCCGCCCCTCACTTTCCCTCCGATCTACCGAAAGGCGACATGCCTATGGCTTCCAATATTTCAACCGTCGCAGTCATCGGTGCAGGACAGATGGGCAGCGGAATCGCACAGGCCGTGGCAAAACATGGATACCAGGTGTTGGTTTATGATGTGGCCGAAAATCGGGTCAGCGAGAGCGTCGAAGGTGGTGCCAGGTATTTCAGCCGCCAGGCGCAGACGGGAAAGATGTCAGAGAGTGAGGCTCAGGGCGCTGTCTCTCGCATCAGAGGAGCTTTTGCGCTTTCAGATTTGGCGGATGCGGACCTGGTCATTGAGGCTGTAAGCGAAAATGAAGCCCTCAAGACAACTGTCTTCAGGGACATTTCCAAAGTCTTGAAGCCTCAAGCAATCCTGGCAACCAATACATCTTCTCTTTCCATCACGCGCCTTGCTGCCTCCACGGACCGGCCAGATCGCTTTTTGGGAGTTCATTTCATGAATCCAGTACCGGTCATGAAGTTGGTTGAGCTTGTTCGCGGTATCGGAACCAGCCAAGAGACTTTTGCCGCAGCCAAGGACTTTGCCGTCTCAATTGGCAAAAGCGTGACAGTTTCCGAGGACTTCCCAGCTTTCATCGTGAATCGGATTCTTATCCCGATGATCAATGAGGCCATCTACACTTTGTATGAAGGGGTCGGCAACGTAGAGGCAATTGATACAGGGATGAAGCTCGGAGCCAATCATCCGATGGGGCCGCTTGAACTGGCCGATTTCATCGGGTTGGACACATGCCTTTCGATCATGCAGGTGCTCCATGAAGGATTGGCCGATAGCAAATATCGTCCTTGCCCCCTGCTGGTTAAATACGTGGAAGCTGGCTGGCTAGGGCGCAAGGCGGGCAGGGGATTTTACGATTACAGGTGCGATCCACCGCGACCCACGCGATAGGCGTTGTAGCGGCCACCGGCATCTCTAAAGCATGGACAATTTAGGCGGGGTATTATGAGTGAACGAAATGACACTCCTCGGGAAATGATGGAATTCGACGTTGTGATCGTCGGCGCTGGTCCTGCCGGTCTTGCGGCGGCGATCCGGCTGAAGCAGGTCAATCTGGAGCTGTCGATCGTTGTTCTCGAAAAGGGCGCGGAAGTCGGCGCGCATATTCTCTCTGGCGCCGTCGTCGATCCGATCGGCATCGACCGGCTGCTGCCCGGCTGGCGCGACGAGGCCGAGCATCCGTTCAAGACCAAGGTCACATCAGATCACTTCCTGCTGCTCGGTCCGGCCGGCTCTGTTCGCCTGCCGAATATGCTGATGCCGCCGCTGATGAACAATCACGGCAACTACATCGTCTCGCTTGGGCTCGTCTGTCGCTGGCTGGCGACCAAAGCCGAAGAACTCGGGGTCGAGATCTATCCGGGCTTTGCCGCAACCGAAGTGCTCTACAATGACGAAGGCGCGGTGATCGGGGTCGCCACCGGCGACA
>NZ_JACCEY010000014.1:6426-46183 GCF_013591995.1 Rhizobium sp. WYCCWR 11146 | reverse complement strand
CGAACCCCGGGATGGCCATCCCGGGGTTCGATCCCAGCTTCCCAAACATTAAAGCATGGATTTGAGAGACAATTCCTGTGCTCGTCACAGGAATCCAGTGCGCCGAAGCCCTTGGGCGCGATAGACTTTTTCAATCGCAACATTGAGCCATTCACCGCGCGGACGCGCGGTGGCTGGATTCCTGTGACGAGCACAGGAATGAGGGAGGAGAAGTGGGCGCTCCAACACGCGCTACGGAGAAGTCAGTCGATGACGGCAATCGTAATGAACGGCACCATCGGCCTGAAAACCGCAATGGCAGGCACGGCTTTATACCTATGGAGGCGCAGGAGCAGTCATCGGCTAAAACTGGTGATATCAGCGCATTCCCGCAACATGGCTGTGTTTCGACGTCCGAATTTGCCCTATCAGGAGAGCATCTTCATTTTCTTGCCGCAATCCTTGCCATTTGCTCGCATCAGTCGAACGGAGACCGTCCTGTCCATGATCAAAAAATTCATACTTCTCGCTATTGCCGCAAGCTATCTCAGCGCCTGCACGACGACCGATCCCTATACCGGTGAACAGAAGGTTTCCAATACGGCCGGCGGCGCGGCGCTCGGCGCGCTGGGCGGTGCTCTCGTCGGCGTGGCTGTCGGCGGCGGTGGCCACGGCAAGCGTAATGCGGCGTTGATCGGCGCAGGCGTCGGGGCTCTCGCCGGCGGTGCGATCGGCAACTACATGGACCAGCAGGAATCCGAGCTTCGCGCCCAGCTCGAAGGCACCGGCATTTCGGTGACCCGCAACGGCGACAACATCATCCTCAACATGCCGTCGAACATCACCTTCGATGTCGATCAGGACGCGGTGAAGCCGGGCTTCTATCCGACGCTGAATTCGGTGGCGATCGTACTGCGCAAGTTCAACCGCACGCTGATCGACGTCAACGGCCATACGGATTCGACCGGCAGCCTGCAGCATAATCAGGACCTGTCGCAGCGCCGTGCACTTTCGGTTGCCGATTATCTCGGCGGCCAGGGCATCGACCAGCGCCGCGTCTCCGCCGTCGGCTTCGGTCCGTCGCAACCCGTTGCCTCCAATGCGAGTGAGGCCGGCCGAGCGCAGAACCGCCGCGTCGAGATCCAGATCGCGCCGATTACGCAGGGCTGATGCTGGCTCATACCGTTTGCGGAAAGGCCGGGTCACGCCCGGCCTTTTTCGTCAGTGCTGCATCGTTGCGCCCTTGGTGATCTTGTCGACGATCTTCTTTTCGGCGCGCAGGGCGATGCCGACCACCTTGGCGTCTTCGGGCGCAAATTCTGCGAAGACGGCGCGGTTGGCCGCGTCGTGGCCGGTCGCAAACATCTCCTCGATGAACAGCGAGCTTGTGATATCGCGCTCCAGCGCGCGGCGGTGAACGGCTGATATGGTCGCCTCGTCGGCGGAGAGCACGATGATCGGCTGGATCGATAGGGGATTATAGAGATTGCCGGCGCGGTCCCTGTAGGCTTCGCCGATGATCTCGGGATGCCGGCCGGCGATGCCTGTCATCAGGAAGGCGGTGACGTTCAGCTTCTGCCAGCCGGCAAGATTGTTTCGCAGGACGACGGCAATTTTGGTATCATACATCGGACGGTCTTTCACCTATCTACGGGTTATGGAGTATCGGACGCGTTGAACCAGGACTTACATCCGCAGGTCTTCGAAGGTCTTGAACGTTTGTGCGCAGGACCATCCGGCAACGCCATCCTGGCTGCGCCAGCCTTTCCCGGCATCGAGCGCATCGAGGCGCAGTTCTCAGGCAATGCTTTCGAGCCGCATCGGCACGACACCTATGCACTCGGCGTGACTCTGAAGGGGGTTCAGACCTTCCGCTATCGTGGCGAGCGGCGCTTCAGCCTGCCGGGGCAGGTGATCGTGCTACATCCCGACGAAGAGCATGACGGCGGGGCGGGGACGGAGGATGGGCTGCAATACCGCATGCTCTATCTGGAGCCATCGCTGCTTCTCGAATGCCTGAAGGCGGATGGCGTCGGCCTGCCTTATGTCGATGAACCCGTGATCGGCGATCCTGCGCTAGCAGGCGTGCTGCTGGCAGCACTCGGCGAACTCGACCGCGAACTGGACGCGCTTTTCGTCGACGATTTCGTATCTCAGGTGACGGGCGGGCTGTCACGGCATGCGCGTATGCCTCGCCGGCCGCTGGGCCTGGTCGCCTGGCGGCAAGCGCGGGCGGCACGGGATTATCTCGAGGCGCATGCGACCCGGGCAGTGAATTCCGGCGAGCTTGAGGCGGTGACGGGTCTCGATCGTTTCGCGCTGGCGCGGCATTTCCGGGCGGCCTTCGCCACCAGCCCGCATCGCTACCTTCTGATGCGGCGGCTGCAGCGGGCCCGGGCGATGATCGGCGCGGGCGAGGGGATTTCCGATGTGGCGGCGGCGACCGGCTTTGCCGACCAGAGCCATCTCAACCGCCATTTCAAGAAGGCCTACGGCATGACGCCCGGCCAATGGGTAGCGCTCGCGCACAACCCCAAGCAGGGCACTAGAGCAATTCCAGGAAAAGTGTGAAGCGGTTTTCCGTCCGGAATTGCGTAAAAACAAAAACTTAGAGTGGTTCTGCGTTTCCATGAAAAGCTGAACCGCTCTAGACGGGATTTTCCGCAAGGCCGGAACGGCGGGCGATGAAACGCGCGAGCATCGGGCCGATCATCAGGATCACCAGGAAACGGCCGGTCTGCATTGCCATGACGAAGGGCACGTCGACATCGCTGGAGGCGGCGATGATGGCGACGGAATCGGCGCCGCCGGGGCTGGTGGCGAGATAGGCGGTCAGCGGATCTATGCCTGCGAAGACGTGAAGCGCCACCGCCATGCAGCCGCAGAGCGCCATCAGCAGCACGATGCAGGCCGATACCCTCGGCAGGGCGCGCGCCACGTGCTTGAGGATCGAGCGGGTGAAACGCAGGCCGATGCTCCAGCCGACCAGTGCATAGGCGATGGCGAGCAGCCACATCGGTAACTCAATTTTCAGAAGGCCCATGCCCTGCAGCAAGGCGCCGAGAAAGAGCGGCACGATGATCGTGCCGCCTTGGAGGCGCAGGCGCCGGACGCCATAGGCACAAAAGGCGGTAAAAGCCATCGTCGATGCAAAGGCTGGCCAGTCGATCTCGGGAAAGAGGACGAGCGGCGGCGGTTCGGCGCCGTCGGCTGCCACCCACAGGCGCGAGATCACAGACGCGCCGACGGCAACGAAGACGACGCGCAGATACTGCATGAAGGCGACGAGACGGGCATCGGCGCCATAGGCTTCCGACATGATGACCATGGCGGAGGCGCCGCCCGGCGAGGAACCCCAGACCGCGGTCGTCCCAGGCAGCACCTGCCAGCGCGTCAAAAGCCAGCCGAGGCCGGTGGCGATGGCGATGACCGAGAAGATGAACAGCAGGAAGAGCGGTGCGTCCTTCGCCATCGTGCCGAGAATGTCAGGGGTGATGGTGCGCGCCATCATCAGGCCGACGAGGACCTGGCCGAACTGCAGCGGCCAGAAGGGCACGCGAAGCTTTCCCTTGCCGACGGTCAACGCCAGTGCGATTGCCGCGACCATCGGCCCGATCAGCAGCGAGGCCGGCAAAGCGAAGAGTTCGAGGAAGACGACGAGGGCGGTCGAAAGTGCCAATAGCAGCGCCCATTTCGGCAGGCCGGCATCCCGCAGCAGGCGGCTTGCGTCGCTGAGTGACATGATCCCCGTGTCTTTCCTGGCCGGCGCCAAGCCCTGAGGCTGAAGATGGGAGGGGCTCCGGCATGACGAAGAAAGGCCGGCTGCAGGAGCCGGCTGGCGCGGGTTCGGTATAGGCGGGTGGAAGGCGAGCGGTCAATTGCCAAATTTGGCTTCTCGGCGTCTTAACATGCGAATTTGATTCATACAGCCGCTTTAAGTCATTGTTTTTGTGTATGTCGCCCTCCTACGTCGCTGCACGGTTTTGGGCGCGGTACGGTCAGAAACGCACATGGCTGGCGAGAAAATCGAGCAGTGCGCGTACGCGTGCCGGCAGCGGACCGCCCTGGCCCATATAGACGGCGTAGAACTCCTCGATATCGCCGGGATTGGCCTCTTCGAGCACCGGCACTAGGCGGCCGGCATCGATATCGGCGCGCACGGTGAAGGCGGCGAGCCGGGCAAGACCGGCGCCTGATAAGGCGAGGTGGCGCATGGCTTCACCGTCTCCCACCTGCAGGCCCGGGGTGATCGGGATCGTTACCGTTTCGCCACCTTCGCGCAGCAGCCAGCCCTCGATGGCGCGGGTGTAGGAAAAGCCGATGCGGCAATGGCGACGGAGATCGGCGATCGAGCGTGGTTTGCCGTGACGCGAGAGATAATCCGGCGATGCGACGATGATCTTGCCGGTGGCGCCGAGCTTGCGGGCGATCAGGCTGGAATTCTTTAAGGGGCCGGCGCGGATTGCGACATCGGCGTGCTCCTCCATCAGGTCGACCATCCTGTCGGTATGGGAAATATCCAGCGTCACGGCCGGATGCAGCGCCATGAAGGCAGGCACGAGCGGCGCCAGCACATGGTTGCCGAACGAGCCGCTGGTGTTGATGCGGATGCGGCCTGAGGCCTGTTCGCCTGTCGATGCCTGACGTTCAGCTTCGGCGATATCGGCAAGGATGGTGATGCTGCGCTCGTAGAAGGCACAGCCTTCCGGCGTCAGCTGCAGCCTGCGGGTCGAACGGTTGAGGAGGCGGGCGCCGAGGCGTGTCTCCAGCCGGGCGACGAGCTTGCTGACGGCGGAAGGCGTCATGCGCCGGGCCGTGGCGGCGGCGGAAAAGCCGCCGCGCTCAACGACGCTGACGAAGACTTCCATTTCGCCGGAGCGGTTGATGTCCTGACGGCTCATGATGAATTCAAGTCACAGATGATTTGCTTGTAGGCACTCTATATCATCGAATGCCCGGGGTCTATCTCATAGGAAACACAGGAGACAGATCCATGGACTACAGAAATCTCGGCGCCTCCGGCCTCAGAGTGCCGGTCTTGAGCTTCGGCGCGGGCACATTCGGCGGCAGCGGGCCGCTGTTCGGCGCCTGGGGCAATACCGATGCCGAGGAAGCGCGGCGGCTCATCGACATCTGCCTGGAAGCCGGCGTCAATCTCTTCGACACGGCCGACGTCTATTCCGCCGGCGCGTCCGAAGAGGTGCTTGGCCAGGCGATCCGTGGCCGGCGCGACGCTGTGCTGATCTCAACGAAGACGGCGCTGCCGATGGGCGAGGGGCCGCAGGAGTGGGGAACGTCGCGGGCGCGGCTGATCCGCGCGACCGAGGATGCGCTGCGCCGGCTCGGGACCGACTATATCGACCTGCTGCAGCTTCATGCTTTCGATGCCTCGACGCCGGTCGAGGAGGTGCTGTCGACGCTCGACGGGCTCGTCGCCGCAGGCAAGATTCGCTATGTCGGCGTTTCCAATTTTGCCGGCTGGGAGCTGATGAAGTCGCTCGCCGCCGCCGAGCGCCACGGCTATCCGCGTTATGTCGCCCATCAGGTCTATTATTCGCTGGCAGGGCGCGACTACGAATGGGAGCTGATGCCGCTCGGCGCCGACCAGGGTGTGGGAGCCCTCGTCTGGAGCCCGCTTGCCTGGGGACGGTTGACCGGCAAGATCCGCCGCGGCCAGCCGTTGCCTGAGGCAAGCCGGCTGCACGAGACGGCGCAATACGGCCCGCCCGTCGACGACGAGAAGCTGTTCGACATCGTCGAGGTATTACACGCCATCGCAGGCGAGACCGGCCGGACGGTGCCGCAGATCGCCATCAACTGGCTGCTTAACCGGCCGACGGTATCGAGCGTCATCATGGGCGCCCGCAACGAGGAGCAGCTCAGGCAGAACCTCGGCGCGGTCGGCTGGAGCTTGTCGAAGGAGCAGATCGAAAGGCTCGACGCCGTCAGCGCGGTGACGGCGCCCTATCCCTATTTCCCCTATCGGCGACAGGAGGGTTTTGCCCGGCTCAATCCGCCGATCGTCTGAGGCGCCGGGGACGGCGGATTTGTCTATAGCAGCCGGCCTATAACAAAGTGGGAATGAAATCTTCTGCCAATCTTAACTGGACAGCCGCTTTGACTTGCCGCATACCCAGCCTGCTGCATAATTCCTTAAATCGGAATCGATTTAAGGATGAAATTATGCAGCAATTCTAGAGTCCTACAGCGTCCTTTGCGCGGCTGAAAAGACGCGCGGCGCTGTAGCCTGCGGAACACGATATGGTTTCTGCGGAATGGCAGGGAGATCAAAGGGATGGCGCTGAAGGACGCGAAGGCGGGCACACGCAACGAGGCTGGAATTGCCGCGGTGCTCGGCATTCTCAAGCAGAGCTTCGGCGAGCGTTTCCAGACCGGCCAGTCCTTCCGCGAACAGCATGCGCATACGACCACCTATATCCCGCCGCAACTGCCCGACGGGGTGCTTTTCGCCGAGAACGCCGAGGATGTGAAGGCGGCGGTCAATGTCTGTGCGACCCACAAGGTGCCGGTGATCGGTTTCGGTGTCGGCACCTCGCTGGAGGGGCAGGTCAATGCCGCCAATGGCGGTATTTCGATCGATTTCAGCCGCATGAACCGGGTGCTCGAGGTCAATCCCGAAGATCTCGACTGCACCGTCGAACCGGGTGTCACACGCGAGGCGCTGAACATCCACCTGCGCGATACCGGCCTGTTCTTCCCGATCGATCCCGGCGCCAACGCCTCGATCGGCGGCATGGCCTCGACGCGGGCCTCCGGCACCAATGCCGTGCGCTACGGAACGATGAAGGACAATGTGCTTGCCGTCACCGCCGTCACGGCCAATGGCGAGGAGATCCGCACGGCCCGGCGCGCCCGTAAATCCTCGGCGGGCTACGATCTGACGCGGCTCTTCGTCGGCGCCGAGGGCACGCTTGGCATTCTGACCTCGGTGACGCTGCGCCTGCAGGCGATCCCGCAGAAGATCGCCGGAGGGGCCTGTGCCTTTCCGAGCATCAAGGCCGCCTGCGATGCCGTCATCATGACGATCCAGATGGGCATTCCGGTGGCGCGCATCGAGCTGCTCGACACGGTGCAGATGCGGGCCTGCAACGCCTATTCCAAGCTCTCCTATGCCGAAAGCCCGACGCTGTTCCTCGAATTCCACGGCACCGACGAGACTGTGCCGCTGCAATCGGCAGCCTTTGCCGAGATCGCCGCCGAATGCGGCGGCGGCGAATTCCTATGGACCGCCAATGCCGAGGAGCGGACGAAGCTCTGGAAGGCGCGCCACGACGCCTATTGGGCTGCAAGGGCGCTGGCGCCCGGGCTTGCCGCACTTTCGACCGATGTTTGTGTTCCGATATCGAGGCTTGCCGATTGTGTTTCCGAAACGCAGGCGGATATCGAGGAGCATGGGCTGCTGGGGCCGATCGTCGGCCATGCCGGCGACGGGAACTTCCATGTGCTGCTGTTGTTTGATGACAAGAGCACCGAAGGCGTCGCCGTAGCCGAGGCTTTCGTGCAACGGCTCAACCGGCGGGCGCTCGCAATGGACGGAACATGCACCGGTGAACACGGAGTCGGACAGGGCAAGATGGCGTTTCTGGAACAGGAGCTCGGCGGCGCGGTGGATCTGATGCGACAGGTGAAACAGGCGCTCGATCCGGACGATATCTTCAATCCCGGCAAGATTTTCCACCATGGCTGAAAACGAAACATTCTCATGAAGTTGGGTCTTGCCCCCGGCATGAATAGCGCTAGAACAAGATGATGGTAGGCCGGCTCGCCCTGAAATCTGAATCCTGTTCTCAATTAAAGAGTTAGAGCATGATGTCGTCCGAAAACCGCTCACACTTTTCGGCATCATGCTCTAGTGTCGGCAACAGAATCCCGAATGGAGACGCTTTGCATTGGTAGGCCGGTTCCTCGTCTTTCTGGGGGGAGTGATCGTCGTAGTGCTGTTTGTGGCGCTGCTTGCGCCGCTGTTCATCGACTGGACGGATTTCCGCAAGAATTTCGAGGATCAGGCAAGCCGCATCATCGGCAAGAAGGTCACCGTCTACGGCACGGTGGATGCGCGCCTGCTGCCGTTCCCGTCGGTGACGCTGCATGACGTGCGCGTCGGCCAGGAAGCTGACGGCACGCCGATCGTCAAGGTCGAGCAGTTCTCCATGGATGCGGAGCTCGCGCCTTTCCTGTCGGGCGAAGCGCTGATCTTCGACATGCGCGTCGTCAATCCGAAGGTGCGCTTGAGATTGCTCAAGGACGGCACTCTCGACTGGATGCGTGGCAGCCGCGCGGAAATACCGGCAAGGACCGTCGTTCTCGAAAACGTGCATGTCAGCGGCGGCGAGGTCGAATTCATCGACGATCAGTCGGGTCGCTCGCGTCGCATCACCGGCCTCAACGCGGAAATGTCGGCAAAGTCGCTGGCTGGTCCCTGGCGCATCGAGGGCGACGCCGCGCTCGACGGCGAGCACGGCGGCTTCTCGATCTCGAGCAGTCAGCCGGACGAGAAGGGCGTGCTGCGCATGCGCACAAGGCTTTCGCCGGACAAGCACCCTGTCAGCGTCGATCTCGACGGCGAGCTGAAGCTCGTCGACAGCAAGCCGAACTATCAGGGCCAGCTTTCGGCCGCGGTCGAGATCCGCAACAGCGCCAAGCCCGCCAACAAGAAAGAGCAGCCGCCGCGCGTCAAGGGCCGCTTCGAGCTCACCAATGAACGCATTCGGATTCCCGAATACAGGATGGAGATCGGCCCGACGGACGACCCCTATGTCATAACCGGCGAGGCGACGCTCGATACCGGCAATGCGCCGGAATTCCTGTTGACCGCCGACGGCCAGCAGATCGATGTCAACCGCATCGGCAATCAGGGCTCGGCCGGCAAGACGACACGGGATCCCGCTGTTTCGGCGCGCCAGAGGCTGAATTCGCTGATCGATATCGTCGCGCAGGTGCCGATCCCGCAGGTGCCGGGCAAGGCGAGCGTCAAGCTGCCGGCGATCGTCGCCGGCGATACGACGCTGCGCGACGTACAGCTGGAGCTCGAACCGGCCGGCACCGGCTGGCTGATCGACAGCGTCACCGGCACGCTGCCGGGGCGCACGCAGGTGGAGGGCAAGGGCAAGCTCCTGCTTCAGGGCGAGCCTTCGTTCAACGGCCAGATCCTGGTGGCCTCCAGCCAGCCGACGGGGCTTGCCTCCTGGCTAGCCGGCTCGGTCGATCCGGCCATCCGGCAATTACGGCAGGCGGGCTTTTCCGCCAATGTCAGCCTGACGCATGAATTGCAGCGTTTCGAAAATCTCGAGGTCGCCATCGGACCGGCGACGCTGAAGGGCCGGCTGGAGCGCCAGGCGATCTCCGGCCAGACGCCGACGCTATCGGTGGCGCTGAACGGCGATACGCTCGATCTTGACGCGCTGCAGGCGCTGAGCGGGCTGATGACCGGCCAGGATGCCGGCGACAACGTGCTCGACCACAAGATCGCCGCCCAGCTCAAGGCCGACAAGTTCACCGCCTTCGGCGTCAGTGCCGAGAATGTCGAGACCACGTTTACGATCGCCGATGGGGCGCTCGCCGTCGATCGGCTGTCGATCAAGAATATCGCCGGCGCCGAGCTGACGGCGACGGGCAGGGCGGAAGGCTCGCTGCTCGATTACAAGGGTGCGGGCGAGATCACCTTCAAATCGGCCGATCCCGGCGGCTTCTTCACCATGCTGCGCGAGCACCTGCCGCATCACCCGGTGCTCGACCGGCTGGTGCGCAATGCCGGCTGGTACGGCAATACGGCGCTTCGCGGCGCGCTGACGCTCGGCGGCGACGAGGGCAATGCGCTGACGGTGACGCTTGCCGGCGTGGCGAACGGCAGCCGCGTCAATCTCGATTACCGCATGTCCGACCTCCTGGCGCTGACCGGCAACGGCACGACGAGCCTTGAGGCGACGCTCGAAAACGCCGTGCCATCAGTCCTGTTCGGCCAGGCCGGGCTCGACCCGCTGCCGGTCGATGTCGGCGCCAATGGCCGGCTGACGCTGAAAGTGAAGGCATCGGGCAATGATCCCGCCGACGCGGCGCTGACCTTTGCGACCGATCGGACCTCGTTCATGGCCAACGGCAAGGTCGATGTCCGGCCGGAGACCTTCATGAACGGCCAGATCGCGCTTTCGCTCGACAGCGCCGATATCGACCCCTATCTCATCATGAACGGCATCGCTCTGCCGCAGACCGGAACCGGGCTGCCGTTCGGCCTGCAGGTCAATGCCGCCGTCGACAGCGACAAGATCGTCTTTTCCGATCTCAAGGGACATGCGGCCGACAACGAATTTTCCGGTGCGCTAACCTTCGACCGGAAGGCTGCGAAGACGACCGCGAGCGGCGGGCTGACACTCTCCAAGGCCGATGCCGGCTGGCTCGGCGAGGCGGTGTTCGGCCAGATCGTCGATCCCGCCAACGGTCAGCTGACGACGGCGGCGCTGGGGCTGCCCATCTTCAAGGATCTCGACGTCAATGTGAAGCTGGCGGCCAAGCAGTTCTGGCCCGGCCTGCCGGAAACGGCGGTGTCGGACTTCACCAGCAATGTTGCCTACAAGGGCGACGAGCTGCAGCTCAACGACATGGCCGGCAACTGGGACGGTGGAAAGCTCTCCGGCAACCTGCTCTTCACCAATGCCAGCGGCACCGGTTTCCTGCAGACGAAGCTTGCGCTTGCCGATTCCGATCTTTCCGGCGTCGTCTGGCTGCGCGACGGCGCGCCGATCGCCAACGGCAAGTTCGGATTGTCGCTGTCGATGGAGGCCTCAGGCAAGACGATCGGCGAGATCGCCAGCTCGCTCAATGGTTCGGGCGAACTGAGGCTCGGCGATACCAGCATACGCGGGTTGAACCTTGCCATCCTTCCGCCGCTGCTTGCCGCGACCGATACGATGCAGGAGCAGATCAATGCCGGCAAGGTGCATCCGATCATCGAGACGCTGCTCAGCAACGGCGAGGCGAAGCTGCCGCCGCTCGGCATCCCCTTCAACATCGCCGACGGGACGCTGAGGGTGCAGAATGTCACCGTCGCCAACGATCTCGCCCGCATCACCGCCGATGCGCAAATCGCGCTACCGGAAGAGCGGATCAGCGCGACGCTGGGTGTCGGGTTCAATCCCGGCACAGAAACGCTTTCCGGCGCCGAGCCGGCGCTCCGGCTGAATTTTTCCGGCATGCTGCCGTCGCCCGGCAAGACGATGGATGTGACCGATATCACCAGCTATCTGTCGCTGCGCGCCTTCGAGCGCGAGCGTCGGCGCGTCGAGCGGCTGCAGGCGATTGTGCTCGAAAAACAGCGGCTGCGCCGCGAGGTGGCGCTCTACCGGTTCAACGACGCCGAGCGCATCAAGGCGGCCGAGATCGAGCAACAGCGGCAGGCGGAAGAAGAGCGGCTGCGCGCGCTGGCGCAGAAAGCAGCCGCTGAGAAGGCTGCTGCGGAGGCGGAGGCCGCACGCGCGGCGGAAGCCAAAGCGAAGGCGGATGCGGATGCGCAGGCGAGGGCCGCTGCCGAGGCGGAAGCAGCACGGCGCAGCGGGCAAGCGCAGCCCGGTCCGCTCAATTTTGATCAGTTGCCGGGCGTTCAGGCGCAGTGAAAGCGCATAGAATTTGATTCATGCAAGACGCTTCAGGTCTTTGTTTTCATTGATGTCGCCCCAAATCGCTACGCAATTTTGAGCAGCATGCATCAAGGCTGGTGGCCGCCGCCGGCCTTTATCCAGGAAAGCACATGCAAGCGCAGCGCCGAAGACAGGTTGCTGTCCGGTGGGCGGTGGTCGTCGATTTCGGAGATCAGGGCGGCGAGCGGTATCGAACGGGCTGCGGCAATCGTCTTCAGCTCGGTCCAGAACTCATCCTCCAGCGAGAAACTGGTGCGATGGCCGTGCAATGTCGCCGAATGCTTGCGAATCATGAGGCCTTCACATCCAGATAGAGCACGGGCGCCCGAGACGACGCGCTCAGGACGTTCTATCAAATTAAGCGTGGGTTGGCAGATCGATTCAAGGAAAGGGCGCAAGTGGCTGATCGCAGGTTCCATTCCAGCTTTTCACGCTTTGCGTGAAAGCGTCACGCGCCGTCGTCATCCGTCTCGATCCGGCCGTCGCGATGGGCCTTGTCGGCCTTGTCGTTCAGGCTGCGGGTCAGCTGTTTCTCGGTCTTGGTGCGGCCGAAGGAGATGCGGTTCTGCTCGGCCTGCTTCTCCTTTTCGGAGCGGGCCTGCTTCTTGCGGAACTGGCGCAGATTGATGATTTCGGCGCTCATGCGGTTGCCTGGACCCTCACGAAAAAGGGAGGCTTGGCCTCCCTTCAAATCACTGCTTCTTGCGGAAGGAGTCGAGCGAGACGACGGAGCCCGGTTTCTTCTCCTCGCCGTCGGCGGGTTTTGCGCCTGCGGCGTCATCGGGTTTTCCGGCCGCATCCACCGGATAGGCGGTGATTTCTCCGGACGGCAATTCCTCGCCATCGGCGAGCGGTACGTCGAATTCGAGCTCGAAGTTGACGGAGGGATCGTAGAAGCCGCGGATCGCATTGAATGGAATGACCAGCTTTTCCGGAACGTCTGAGAAGGAAAGACCGATCTCGAAATGCGTCTCGGTGATCTTCATGTCCCAGAACTGGTGCTGGATGACGATGGTCATCTGCTCGGGGTATTTCGACTTCAGGTGCTGGGAGATGCGCACGCCGGTGGCGCCCGTGAGGAAGGTGATGAAGAAGTGATGATCACCGGGCAGACGGCCCGTCGCTCCGACTTCCGCCAATACCTTGCGGATGACGCCGCGAAGTGCATCCTGTGCCAGAATGTCGTAGCGGATATGATCCTGCCCCATGCTTTTCCTGTCTTTCGTCGGTTCGGAGTCTTTTCACAAGGTTGTATGCCACGTCCGGGCGCCTTGGGAAAGACCGGAGCCGAGTCACGTTTTTAAGCAACATACATGATTTCGGCGGCAGGGAGAAGGTGAAGGCTTCTGTTGCCAGGTGCCTTCGGACCCCGCCTAGAGGTGCGAACCACTAGGACTTTATTTGAAGTGTCACACCGCGATTAAGCAGCGAGACGAGCTTCCGCATAGTTGTCGTTTGCAACTACAATTTTAGCCCGATAACGGCGGTACAATGCCGAGCAAAAAGACGATCTTTACACCCTTGTCGATCCTGTTTCGCCCCCATCAAAAGCCGGCCTTTGAGGCCGCCGGTTTTTGGTGGAGGCGCCGGGTACCGCCCCCGGGTCCAATAGGTTTATTACACCGCTCATTTATCGCCATAGCCGACCCGAAAGCCGGCAAGGCTGATATAGTGGTTTCCTCAGCCCAAGGAAAGGGCAAACGTCATAAAAGCGTTATGCGACCCATCAGAAACATTGGGAAAATACCCGCCGGTGATTGGTTTCCCGGTTCCGAGGGCTTAAATTGGCCGAAACGGAATCAGCGCGACATGAAGCAATATCTCGATCTCTTGAATCATGTGATGGAAAAGGGCTCCGACCGGGGCGACCGCACCGGCACCGGCACGCGCTCGGTCTTCGGTTACCAGATGCGCTTCGACCTCGAACAAGGCTTCCCCGTCCTTACCACGAAGAAGCTGCATCTGCGCTCCATCATCCATGAGCTTCTCTGGTTCCTGAAGGGCGAGACGAATATCCGCTATCTCAAGGAGAACGGCGTTTCGATCTGGGACGAATGGGCCGATGCAAACGGCGATCTCGGGCCGGTCTACGGCGCCCAGTGGCGCTCCTGGCCAGCGCCCGACGGCGGCCATATCGACCAGATCGCCAATCTCGTCAAAGGCATCGTCAACAATCCGAATTCGCGCCGCCACATCGTTTCGGCCTGGAATCCGGCCGAAGTGGACGAAATGGCGCTGCCGCCCTGCCATTGCCTGTTCCAGTTCTATGTGGCTGACGGCAAGCTTTCCTGCCAGCTCTACCAGCGCTCGGCCGATATCTTCCTCGGCGTGCCATTCAACATCGCTTCCTATGCGCTGCTGACGATGATGGTGGCTCAGGTGACCGGGCTGAAGCCCGGCGATTTCGTCCACACGCTCGGCGACGCCCATCTCTATCACAACCATTTCGACCAGGCGAAGCTGCAGCTGGCTCGCCGGCCGAAGCCGCTGCCGTTCATGCGCATCAAGCCTGGTGTGAAGGACATTTTCGGCTTCACCTTCGACGATTTCGAGCTGATCGGCTACGAGGCCGATGCCAGCATCAAGGCGCCGATCGCCGTCTGATCCGGGATATTCCATGGCCGACATCCGCAGGACCATTATCGCCGCCGTTGCCCGCAACGGCACTATCGGCCGCGACGGCGACATGCCGTGGCGGCTTTCGAGCGATCTCAAGCGCTTCAAGGCGATGACATTGGGAAAGCCTGTCGTGATGGGCCGCAAGACTTACGATTCGATCGGCAAGCCGCTGCCGGGACGGCCGAACGTCGTCATTTCGCGGCAAGCGGCGATAGACCATCCTGATGTCTCCATGGCCCGTTCGCTGTCCGAGGCGATGGTGGCGGCCGACAGGCTGGCGCTCGAAACCGGCGTCGACGAGATCTGCATTATCGGCGGCGGGCAGGTCTATGCCCAGGCGATCGGTCTTGCCGACCGGATGTGCATCACGCATGTCGAGGCCGATCTCGACGGAGACGCGTCGTTTCCCGCGATCGATCCCGCCATCTGGCAGGCGGGGGAGGCGATCGCGGTTCCGGCCGGCGAAAAGGACAGTTATCCCACGCGTTTCATCGTCTACGAACGCCGTTACGCCTGAAAATGAACTATTTTCCAATTAAATTGACCAAGTTTCTCACGCTGCGTTGAAAGCCGATGCGGTGATACCTATAACGGTCACCAACGCGTCCACCGGTCAGCCCCCACGGTTTCGGATGCGTGGAGACTTAACGAACAACGAGGTTTTGATGCCCTGGAGCAATCAGAATGGCGGCGGCGGCCCTTGGGGCGGCGGCGGCGGTAATAATCAGGGACCATGGGGACAGGGGCCGAACCGGCCGCGCGGTGGCGGCGGCAAGGGCGGACCGCCTGATCTGGAAGATATCATCCGGCGCGGCCAGGACCAGCTGCGCAACATCATCCCCGGCGGCTTCAACGGCGGCGTGGCAGTGATCGTCGTGGCGATTGTCGCCGTCTTCTGGCTGATCCAGTGCATTTATGTCGTGCAGCCGGACGAGCGCGGCGTCGAACTGCGGTTCGGCAAGCCGAAGGACGAGATTTCCATGCCGGGCCTGCATTTCCACATGTGGCCGATGGAGACCGTGGAGACGGTCAAGGTGACCGTGCAGCAATTGAACATCGGGGCGACTTCGGCATCGTCTTCGAACGGCCTGATGCTGTCCAGCGACAAGAGCGTCATCAACGTGCAGTTCGCTGTCTTCTACACCGTCAGCGATCCCAAGGCCTATCTCTTCAACGTCGAAAATCCGGCAGAGACGCTGCAGCAGGTTTCCGACAGTGCCATGCGTGAAATCGTCGGCCGACGCCCGGCGCAGGACGCCTTCCGCAGCAATCGTCAGCCGATCGAAGTGGACGTGCTCAATATCCTGCAGGACACGATGAACCGCTATGGCGCGGGCGTGACCGTGACCGGCGTGACGATCCAGAACGTGGCGCCGCCGCGGGAAGTCGCCGATGCTTTCGAAGAAGTGCAGCGTGCCGGCCGTGACCGCGACAGCACGATCGAAGAGGCCAATCGCTACACGAACCAGAAGCTCGGCCAAGCGCGAGGCGATGCGGCCAGAATCCGTGAAGATGCAGCCGCCTACAAGGACCGTGTCGTGAAGGAGGCGGAAGGTGAAGCGCAGCGATTCACCGCGATCAACGACGAATATTCCAAGGCGCCCGACGTGACCCGCAAGCGGTTGTATCTCGAAACGATGGAGCAGGTGCTGAAGAATTCCCGGAAGGTCATTATCGACGAGAAGCAGGGCGTCCTGCCCTATCTGCCGCTCAATGAGCTCGGCAAGCCGGCGCAGCAGGGAGGTTGAGTCATGACATCGAACAGACTTCCCATCATTCTCATCATCCTCGCCATCGTGCTGGTCGGGCTTTATTCGTCCATCTTCGTGGTGAATGCACGCGAGCAGGCCATCGTCGTCCGTTTCGGCCAGATCCAGTCGGTCAAGACCGAGCCTGGCATTTATTTCAAGCTGCCCTTCGGCTTCATGGATGCCGACCGAGTTCAGCTGGTCGAAAAACAGGCGCTGAGGCTCGATCTCGACAATATTCGCGTTCAGGTTCAGGATGGCCAGACCTTCGACGTCGATGCCTTCGTGATCTATAACATCGCGGATGTTCGCCGCTTCCGAGAAACGGTATCGGGCGATCGCGAAGCCGCGGAAGCGCGGTTGAGAGCGCAGCTCGATTCATCGCTTCGCCGCGTCTACGGTCTGCGTGACTATAATGCCGCGCTCTCGGAAGAGCGTGTCGCGATGATGCTGGAGATTCGCGACGACCTGCGCACGGATGCCGAAAATCTCGGCCTGCATATAGACGACGTTCGTATCCGGCGCACCGACCTTTCGCCGGAGGTTGCGCCGAACACCTATAATGCCATGCGGTCGGAACGCCTCGCCGAGGCCGAGCGCATCCGGGCCGAGGGCAATGAGGAAGGCCAGCGGCGGCGAGCCATCGCCGACCGTCAGGTCGTCGAGTTCACCGCAGGCGCCCAGCGCGATGCGGAAATCCTTCGAGGCCAGGGCGATGCGGAACGCAACCGCGTCTTCGCCGAAGTCTTCAGCAAGGATCCAGCCTTCTTCGAGTTTTATCGCTCGATGGCGGCCTATTCCTCCGCTCTCTCGTCGCAGGACACGACGCTGGTGCTGTCGCCGAATTCGGAATTCTTCCGCTATTTCGACAATGCCGCCGGCACCCTGCAGCCGACAAATCCGGCCGCCCCAGTTCCGGCAGTTCCCGGCGCAGCTGCTCCCGCAGCACCCGCCCAGCCGGCGAACTGACGGCAGGAGAAACGAGCCCGATAATTCTGGAAGGGCCGGCCCGAGCGCCGGCCCTTTTTTCGTGGAATGATTGTGACGATCCGGCTTTTGCGAGGGCACGTCACATTGCACGGGGATTTCGCGAAAAGGTGATTTCACCCTCCATCATTCCGCCTTATGCTGATGCTCAATGTGCGCATTGCACCCCTTATGAGGAAGCTTGATGGCCCCCACGATTCGCTCGCCCTTCAGACGAACGCTCGCGCTTATGGCCAGCGCCGCAATCCTGGCACAAGCCGGCGTGAGCGGGATTGCCTATGCGCAAACCACGCCTGAGACGACCGCACCCGGGGTTATTGCACCCGCTCCAGCTGCTCCGGAAACGGTTGCTCCCGCTCCTACGCCTCCCGCAGCCGTCGCACCGCAGCAGACCGCTCCGATCCAGGCCGCCGTGCCCAACACCGGCCCGGCCTCCGTCGCCGATCTCGCCGAGGGGCTGCTCGACGCCGTGGTCAACATCTCGACCTCGCAGAAGGTGAAGGACGATGAGGGCGCGGGTCCGGCGCCGCGCGCGCCCGACGGCTCGCCTTTCCAGGAATTCTTCAATGACTTCTTCAACAAGCAGCAAGGCAACAAGGGCGGCAACCACAATGTCAGCTCGCTTGGCTCCGGCTTCGTCATCGATCCGGCGGGCTATATCGTCACCAACAATCACGTGATCGAGGGCGCCGACGATATCGAGATCAATTTCGCCAATGGTTCGAAGCTCAAGGCGAAGCTGATCGGCACCGATACGAAGACCGATCTTTCGGTGCTGAAGGTCGAGCCGAAGACGCCGCTGAAATCCGTGAAATTCGGCGATTCCAGCACGATGCGTATCGGCGATTGGGTGATGGCGATCGGCAATCCGTTCGGCTTCGGCGGTTCGGTGACGGTCGGCATCATTTCCGGGCGTGGCCGCAACATCAATGCCGGTCCCTACGACAACTTCATCCAGACGGATGCGGCGATCAACAAGGGTAATTCCGGCGGCCCGCTCTTCAACATGAAGGGTGAAGTGATCGGCATCAACACGGCGATCATTTCGCCGAGCGGCGGCTCGATCGGTATCGGCTTCTCGGTGCCGTCGGAACTCGCTTCCGGCGTCGTTGACCAACTGCGCGAATATGGCGAGACGCGGCGCGGCTGGCTGGGCGTGCGCATCCAGCCGGTGACCGACGATATCGCCGACAGCCTCGGGCTCGACACTGCAAAGGGCGCGCTGGTCGCCGGCGTCATCAAGGGCGGCCCTGTCGACGACGGCTCGATCAAGGCGGGTGACGTCATTTTGAAATTCGACGGCAAGACCGTCAGCGAAATGCGCGACCTGCCGCGCGTCGTGGCGGAAAGCACGGTCGGCAAGGAAGTCGACGTCGTGGTGCTGCGCGACGGCAAGGAGCAGACCGTCAAGGTGAAGCTCGGCCGGCTCGAGGACAGCGATCAGGCGGCTGCATCCAACGATGCACCCGATGGCTCGCAGGACGACGGTGTGATCACTCCGGATCCGGGCGAGAACAATGACATGGACCAGCCTGACACCGGCGATCAGGCCAAGCCTGCACCTGATACACCCGACCAGCATAAGGGCCAGGTGTCGCCGGATGCGGCCACGCCGAAGAACGTGCTCGGACTGTCGCTCTCGCTGTTGAGCGCCGAGACCCGCAAGGCCTTCGGCATCGCCGAGAGCGTCGATGGCGTCGTCGTGACGGAAGTGACGCCCGGCTCCGCTTCCGCCGAAAAGGGGCTGAAGCCCGGCGACGTGATTGTCGAGGTGGCGCAGGAGTTCATGAAGTCGCCTGATGCGGTCGCCGCCAAGGTGCAGGCGCTGAAACAGGAAGGCCGCCGCAACGCCCAGCTGATGATCGCGTCGGCGAATGGCGATCTGCGGTTTGTGGCGGTTCCGATGGAATAAGAAAAGCTATGGCGGTGATGGATGCCGCCGTGGTCTCCGATTCTCCCTCACACCTGTGGCATCGCAAAGCCCTGAGGGCACTGATAACGAGGAGAGGGTGTGCCGTGTGATACACCCCCCTCTGCCCTGCCGGGCATCTCCCCCACAGGTGGGGAGATCGGCAGGAAGCGATGCCTCGCCCTAAATTGACGGTTCACGCTACGGCCAGTTGTCTGGGGAAGCCATCGCGCCCAGCCGATCTCCCTCCTTGTGGGGGAGATGCCCGGCAGGGCAGAGGGGGGTACCCCAGGCGATGCCAGTGCAACGGGAAGGAGAGGGGGTGCCTTGCGCGGTATCGCCTTCAAGCCGTCACGAAATCCGTCTTCCGGTAGCCCTGGATATAAAGCAGGGCGGTCAAGTCGCCGTGGTTGATGCGCATCTGCGCTTCGGCGGCAACAGCGGGCTTGGCGTGGAGCGCGACGCCGGAGCCGGCAAGGTGCAGCATGCCGAGATCGTTGGCGCCGTCACCGACGGCGATCGCTTCTTCCGGTGAAATGCCGAGGCTTGCCGCAATTTCGTTCAACGCATCGACTTTCGCTTGTTTTCCGAGGATCGGTTCGGCGACGAAGCCGGAGAGGATGCCGCCGTCTTCGAGCAGCGTGTTGGCACGGTTCTCGTCGAAGCCGAGGGTGGCGGCGATGCGGCTGGTGAAGACGGTGAAGCCGCCGGAGACAAGCGCGGTGTAATGGCCTTTCGACTTCATGGTGGCGATCAGTTCCGGCCCGCCGGGGGTGAGCGTGATGCGCTTGGCGATGACCTCGTCGACGACCGATATCGGCAGCCCCTTCAGCAGGGCGACACGCTCACGCAGGGCCGGTTCGAAAGCGATCTCGCCGTTCATGGCGCGAGCAGTGATGGTCGCGACCTTCTCCTTCAGGCCGACTTCGGCGGCGAGTTCATCGATGCATTCCTGGCCGATCATCGTCGAATCCATGTCGGCGATCAGTAGCTTCTTGCGGCGGGTCTCCTGCTCCTGGATAACGAGGTCGATGGGCACGCTTGATATGACGGCAAGGATACTGGCCTCGGCCGCTTGCGCATCGGTGCCGTCGCGCAGCGCGATGTCGCAGGCAACGCCATCTGCCAGCCAGTAGAGGCCGGAAGCCTTCACGGCTTCGGCAGCCTGCTCGGCGATCTCGGGTGTCAGCACGGGATTTGACGGATTGGCAACAAGCGTGGCAACGAGGGCCATGATGGAAAACCTTCTGAGCACAGTGAACGCGATCCTGATAACCGGGCCGACCGCCAGCGGCAAGTCCGGGCTCGCCGTCGAATTGGCGAAGCGCCATGACGGCGCGGTTGTCAACGCCGACAGCATGCAGGTCTACGACACGCTGCGGGTGCTGACCGCGCGCCCGTCGGAAGAGGAGATGCAGGGTGTGCCGCATTATCTCTACGGCCATGTGCCGGCGGGTGTAGCTTATTCCACAGGCGCCTGGCTGCGCGATGTCGCGACACTACTACCGGCGCTCAGGGCCGCGGGACGGCTGCCGGTCTTCGTCGGCGGCACGGGGCTTTATTTCAAGGCGCTGACCGGCGGTCTCTCCGATATGCCCGAGATACCCGAGGCGCTGCGGGAGACCCTCAGGACGCGGCTGCTGCAGGAGGGGCCGGACGGGCTCTATGCCGAGCTCGTCGAGGCCGATCCCGCCGTGGCGGCAGGTCTCAGCCGCCAGGACGGGCAGCGGATCGTCCGGGCGCTGGAGGTGATGAAGGCGACGGGACGGTCGATCGCCGAATTCCAGGGCCAGTCGGGACCGGTGATCATCGACGCCGATAAGGCCCGCAAGATCGTCGTGCTGCCGGATAGGGCGGTGCTGCATCAGCGCATCAACGGGCGTTTCGAAAAGATGCTGGAGCAAGGCGCGGAAGATGAGGTAAGGGCGCTGCTTGCGCTCGACCTGCAGGCCGAGGCGCCTGTGATGAAGGCAATCGGCGTGTCGCAGATTACGGCGATGATCAGGGGCGAGATGACGCGCGACGAGGTGCTGGAGAAGGGGGCTGCGGCGACGCGGCAATATGCCAAGCGGCAAATGACATGGTTTCGCAACCAGATGGACGATAGCTGGGAACGGCTGACGGTTTAGGCTTCAGGTCGTTGCAGGCCTCCTGCTTGAGACATCTGCAAGCTCAGCAGTTTGACGAGTTCGCCCACCGCCGCCTGCAGTTGGTCCGGCAGAAATCCGCCGAAGCCCAGCATCAGGCCGGGGCGCGCCGGCCGCGCGGCATACATTGGGGAGATCGCCCGCACGGCGAGGCCGGACGAGAGTGCGCGGGCTGCGAGTTGCACGTCGTCGACCTCCTCGGGCAGCCATAGAAGAATATGCATACCCTGGTCGCTCTGCTGGACGCGGCACCCCTCAGGCAAGGCCCGGGCGAGGGCCGAAAGCAGAACAGCGCGGCGCTCGGCATAGAGGCCGCGGATGCGTCGAATATGCGCTTCGAAATAGCCTTCCCTCATATAGGCCGCCAGAACGTGCTGTTCGGCGATCGGCGAATGCCGGTCGAGAATGGCGCGGGCGCCGGCAAAGGCTTCCGCGAGCGGAGGAGGGGCGATAACGTAGCCGAGGCGCAGGGAAGGAAAGAGCACCTTGCTGAACGTGCCGAGATAGACGACGCGTGACGGACGCAACCCTTGCATCGACGGAAACGGGTGTCCGGCATAACGCAGCTCACTGTCGTAGTCGTCCTCGACGATCCAGGCGCGATTTTGGTCGGCCCAGGCGATCAAGCCATTGCGTCGGGCCATGCTGAGCGGCATCCCGATCGGATATTGGTGCGAAGGGGTGACAAATGCGGCGCGCGCCTGTGGACAGAGCTCGAGGCCGCGTTCCACGTTCATTCCCTGTGCATCAACCGGCAGGCGGTGTGTCCGTACGCCGAGATCGTCGAGCACTGCCGTCAGGCCGGGATAGGCCGGGTCCTCGGCCCATACCGTATCGTCACGCGAGAGAAGAACACGGCCCGCCATATAGAGGCCTTGCTGGGTGCCTGATGTAACGATGACCTGTTCCGGCTCGCAATGAACGGCCCGCGCGCGCCGGACGTGGTCGGCAATGGCAAGCCTGAGTTCGAGCAAGCCCATAGGGTCGTGATAACCCGAAGGTGCGGCCTGTCGCGACGCGCGCACGCGGTTGCCGAGACGGCGCCAGCTGTCGTCGGGCGCAATGCCGCAAGCCGGGACGGCGATGGCGAAGGGAACGGGTGGGTGCGGAGTGAGCGCACGGGCAATGGCGATCAGCCGGGCAGCCGGGGAGGGCAGATCGACAGCATCCGCGGTAGTCGCCGCTGCCGGCGCAGGCGGGGGCGCCGGCGTCGCGTCCATCAGATGAGCGGCAACACGGGTTCCGGCTCCGACCCGCGCTTCGAGATAGCCTTCGGCAGTCAACTGATCGAACACTTCGACGACGGTGCCGCGCGCGATCTTCAGGGAATCCGCAAGGCTCCGCGTCGAAGGAAGTCGTTCGCCTGGCCTCAGCTCACCGCGGGCGATTGCATTCCGCAGGGCCTGCGCAAGCTGGCGGCCGACGTTAGTCGTTCGATCTATCGCGTTGAGCGACGGGATTTCGATGGTGCTGCGCCGTTTGGACATCGCAAAATGGTCCATAGAGATTCTTCAAAAATGGCGCTTCACGATGAACCAATTTTCGAGGAAAAGGAAGCAGATTGGCGGCTCTCCGATGGCGAATTCTTCGCCTTCGGGGTCGTGCCGTGCGCGGGCGCAAACTTCTGGAAAAACGCAAATGCAGGATCTTCTCGTCGTCTACATAGCCTACGCAATCGCTGCAGGCAGTCCCGGACCGAGCAATATGGCCATCATGAATGTGGCGATGCGGCAAGGGCGTCGACCGGCGCTCGCCCTTGCCGCCGGGGTTATCACGATGTCGACATGCTGGGGGCTAGTTGCGGTCACCGGCATCTCGACACTCCTCGCCCGCTATGCCCATGCCCTGCTGTTCCTTAAGATCGCAGGCGGATTGTACCTTCTCTGGCTCGCCTGGAGGGCGGCCCGCTCGGCAGCCGCCCCGGATAGGCCGGCAAGCGAGGTCGTGCCGCCTGCCGCGCAACTCGGCGCGCTCTATCGTCGCGGCGTTCTGATGCATCTCGGCAATCCGAAGGCGGTTCTGGCCTGGGTGGCGATCATGTCGCTCGGCCTCAAGCCGGGCGCTTCGCCGGAGATGGCCGTCACGGCCTTCGGCGGCTGTGTGCTCTTGGGGATCTCGATATTTTCCGGCTATGCCGTGCTCTTCTCGACGGCGCCGATGGTGCGCGGCTACGCCCGTGCGCGACGGTGGATCGAGGGCAGTCTCGCCGTCTTCTTCGCGGGCGCCGGATCGCGCCTTCTGTTCTCACATTGACCGGATTTTCAGGATCGCATCATGTCTGTCGCTTCTCCGTTTCATGGTCTTTCGGCCTTTCCGCCCACGCCCGCCGATAGGGATGGCCGGGTCGACACCGAAGCCCTCGGCCGCCTGCTGGAACGCCTGTGTGATGCAGGCGTGGCTTCGATAGGCCTTCTCGGCAGCACCGGGATCTACGCCTTTCTCACACGCGAGGAGCGACGGCGAGCCGTCGAGGCTGCGGTCGAGTGCGTTCGCGGTCGTATTCCCCTCGTCGTCGGCGTCGGTGCTCTGAGGACAGACCATGCCCGGAGCCTGGCAAGGGATGCCGAGGCCGCCGGTGCAGACGCTCTTCTGCTTGCGCCGGTGTCCTACACGCCGCTGACCCAGGACGAAGCCTACGAGCATTTCCTGGCGGTCACCGAGGCGGCGAAGCTGCCGCTTTGTATCTACAACAATCCCGGCACGACCCACTTCACCTTCAGCCGGGATCTTCTGCAGCGCCTATCCGATATCGAGACGATCAGGGCCGTGAAGATGCCTCTGCCTGCTGACGGCGATTTCGCAGGCGAGCTGGCGGCATTGCGGGAGAAGACCAGGCTTGCGATCGGCTACAGCGGCGACTGGGGTGCGGCCGAAGCGCTGCTTTCAGGTGCCGACGCCTGGTACAGCGTCATCGGCGGCTTGCTTCCGCGCGTCGCCCTTGCCCTGACCAAGGCCGCAATTGCAGGCGAGGACGGCGAAGTGCGTCGGCTCGATGGTCTTCTCGAGCCGCTCTGGCAAACGTTCAAGGCGTTCGGAAGCCTTCGCGCGGTCTACACGCTGGTCGACCTTCTTTCACTCGCCAGGGCAGAGCTCCCACGCCCTCTCTTGCCGCTCGGGCCGATGGACCGGCAGCGTGTGCTCGACGCCGTCGAGCCTCTGATCGCCCTGGAGAGCGAGCTGAAGGCTCAATCCTTGTTGTAGAGGCTGCTCAGCGGTTTTTTCAGGATGCTTTCGCGCAGCGACGTGCCGGGTTCCCGGCGGGAGACGGCGGGCTGGTCCGCCGGCGGTGTCGGCCGGGGAAAGACCGGCTCGTCGCGACGCATCTCACGGCGGAGCGCATCCAGCCGGGGATCGATCGCGGGTGAGGTAGCAGGGTCCAGCCGCGGCGTCTGCGGCAGCAGTTCGCGGCGGTAGGATTCAAGCGGTACGGAGGCGGGCGGCGCGGCGGAAGAGGCGGGCGGGGCGTAGGGCTTGGAGTCGAGATCCTCGTCGGCTGCATCAGCCTCGTCGAAACCTGCCACGGACGCGGCATAGTTCTGCTGGAAATTCGAAATGTCGGGTCCGACGGTCACCGCCCGCATGCGGGTGACGATCTTGCGCAGATCGACCGTATCTGGATCTTCCTCGCTCTGCTTGCTGTTGGCGCTGCTCGCCTTCGGCAGGAGGTTTTCGTCGACGCGGGAAAAACGCATACGCATCGGCACGCTGATCGCCTCGCCAAAGGCGATCGCTTCGCCATTTCCGATCGAGGAGATGAAGCTCGTGGTCGAGATCGACGAGTTCGGGATGGCCGAGCGGATGATTTCCTGGTCGCGGTCGTTGGCGAGGCGCATGGCAAAGAGCGTAGAACACTGCGACAGGATCGTCTGGTCGAGCTCGCCCGGTCGCTGCGTGATGATGCCGAGCGAAACGCCGTATTTGCGGCCTTCCTTGGCGATGCGGGCGATTGCCTGGCGCGTCGGCACGAAGCCGAGGCTCGGATCGGAGGGGATATAGCGGTGAGCTTCCTCGCAGACGACGAGCATGTGGATGGCGCCGTCGCTCCACAACGCCACCTCGAAGGCCATGCGGCAGAGCACCGAGGCGACAGAATTGACGACCTCGGAGGGAATGCCGGCAAGCTGGAAGGTGCAGATCGGCCGGTTCTCGCCAGGGATTCGAAAGATCTGCGCGATGGTTTCGGTGATCGTGTCGCTGATCGTGTTGTTGGAGAACATGAAGTGATAGCGCGGATCGTTGATCGCAGCGATGAGGCGCATCTTCAGCGACCGCAGGAAGGGCTTTTCCGAGCGGCCCTCCAGGCGGCCGATGCGCTCGTCGATCAGCGCCAGCAGATCGGCCATGCGGTAGGGAACCGGCGTATCGGCGGTGATCGAACTTTTTTCCGTCGTGCGGCGCACCAGCGAGTTGTCGCTGCCGCGGAAGGCGCGCTTGGCTTCCGGCAGGATATCGCGCAGCATGTCGAGCTCCTCGGGCACCGGCGGGCGGCCGCGAAAGACGACTTCGGCGAACTCCTCCAACCGCATCAGCCAGAAGGGCAGATCAAGCGTATCGGTATCGATGGTGACGGCGTGCTGAGGAAATGCGGCGGCGAATTCGTTATGCGGATCGAGGATCAGGACGCGCAGCTTCGGGTCCGCCGCGATCGCCTTGTGCAGGAGCAGCGACACGGCCGTCGACTTGCCGACGCCGGTGGAGCCGACGACGGCGAAATGCTTGGAGAGCATCGAGGGGATATGGATCGCCGCATCGATGCTTTCGTCCTGCGTCAGCTTGCCGATGACGGCGGTCGTGCCCTCGCCGGCATCGTAGATGCGCATCAGGTCTGCGGATCGGATGCGGTGCGCGATGGCGCCGAGATAGGGATAACGCGAGATGCCGGTCGAGAATTCCTCTCGCCCGTCCTCGTCGACACGGACCTCGCCGAGCAGCTCGGTCTCGATCTTGAAAATATTGTCTTCGCCTTCGCCCCAGGCATGGCTGCCGGTGTTCATCTGATAGACGAGCGCGACGACGCGGTTGCGGCCGACGCTGATCGAAATCAGCCGTCCCACGGACCAGAGTTCGGTAAGATCGGTGCCGCCCTGTTCGGCGACGGCGGCGATCGTCGCCCGGGAGCCGCTGCATGCAACGACGCGGCCGAGAAAGCGATTTCCCGGCGCATGGCCATCGCGGCGATCATGCTCGCCTGCCTTGCCAGACGTGCGCAAGTCGTTGTTGAGCAAAGGGCTACTCCATGCGGTAGCGTAGAAGAATAAAGTCGATCCTTTAACAAATCCTTCATCCTATCGATTTTCGGGGATGCAGGCGTGGGGCAGTTTTTTATTGCGGCATGCGTTGACGCTGCGAAATTTTCTGTCTATCACTTCCGACCATGAAAATCGCAACGGCTCTTATCGTGGTGGGAAAGCGCATGGGCAGGATGGTGTAACCATCCGGCAATAGCCACCCATGCGCTAGATGACAGGCTCCTCAGGGGCCTTTTTTTATGCCCGAAATCAGGGCTTCCGGCCACAAACGCAATCCCAGCATCAAACGGAACAGACAGATGAGCACGGACAATCAGGCGGCAGGCAATCGGATGACGGGAGCGGAGATCGTTCTCAAGGCGCTGAAGGACAACGGCGTCGAACATATCTTCGGCTATCCCGGCGGTGCGGTCCTGCCGATCTATGACGAGATCTTCCAGCAGGAGGACGTCAAGCACATCCTCGTCCGCCACGAGCAGGGAGCCGGCCATGCGGCCGAAGGTTACGCCCGCTCCACCGGCAAGGTCGGCGTCATGCTGGTGACCTCGGGTCCGGGCGCTACCAATGCCGTTACGCCGCTGCAGGATGCGCTGATGGATTCGATCCCGCTCGTCTGCCTGACCGGCCAGGTTCCGACCCCACTGATCGGCTCCGACGCCTTCCAGGAATGCGACACGGTCGGCATCACCCGGCCCTGCACCAAGCACAACTGGCTGGTCAAGGATGTCAACCAGCTTGCCGCCGTCATTCACGAGGCCTTCCGCATCGCCCAGTCCGGCCGTCCGGGCCCCGTCGTCGTCGATATTCCGAAAGACGTGCAGTTTGCGACCGGCACCTACACGCCGCCCGCCGATTACGCGATCCAGAAGAGCTACCAGCCGAAGATCCAGGGCGACCTCAACCAGATCCATGCCGCGATCGAACTGATGGCGAATGCGCGCCGTCCGATCATATATTCCGGCGGCGGCGTCATCAATTCCGGCCCCGAGGCTTCCAAGCTGCTGCGTGAGCTGGTCGAGCTCACCAATTTCCCGATCACCTCGACGCTGATGGGCCTCGGCGCCTATCCTGCTTCAGGCAAGAACTGGCTGAAGATGCTCGGCATGCACGGCTCCTACGAGGCCAACATGGCGATGCACGACTGCGATGTCATGGTCTGCATCGGCGCCCGCTTCGACGACCGCATCACCGGCCGTCTCAATGCCTTTTCGCCGAATTCGAAGAAGATCCATATCGATATCGATCCGTCCTCGATCAATAAGAACGTTCGGGTCGATATCGGCATCCGCGGCGATGTCGGCCATGTCCTCGAAGACATGGTCCGCCTGTGGCGGGCGCTGCCGAAGAAGCCGGAAAAGGGCCGCCTGGACGACTGGTGGACCGATATCGCCCGCTGGCGGGCACGCAACTCCTTCGCCTATACGAAGAGCAATGACGTCATCATGCCGCAATATGCGTTGGAGCGGCTCTTCGCCCACACCAAGGACCGCGATACCTACATCACCACCGAGGTCGGCCAGCACCAGATGTGGGCGGCGCAGTTCTTCGGTTTCGAGCAGCCGAACCGCTGGATGACCTCGGGCGGCCTCGGCACGATGGGCTACGGCCTGCCGGCCGCGCTCGGCGTGCAGATCGCCCATCCCGACAGCCTCGTCATCGACATTGCCGGCGACGCGTCGATCCAGATGTGCATCCAGGAAATGTCGGCGGCGATCCAGCACGATGCGCCGATCAAGATCTTCATCATGAACAACCAGTATATGGGCATGGTGCGCCAGTGGCAGCAACTGCTGCACGGTAACCGCCTGTCAAATTCCTATACGGAGGCGATGCCCGATTTCGTTAAGCTGGCAGAAGCTTATGGCGCCGTCGGCCTGCGCTGCGAAAAGCCGGATCAGCTCGATGACACCATTCTCGAGATGATCGAGGTCAGAAAGCCGGTCATCTTCGATTGCCGCGTCGCCAATCTCGCCAATTGCTTCCCGATGATCCCCTCGGGCAAGGCCCATAACGAAATGCTGTTGCCGGACGAGGCCACCGACGAAGCGGTCGCCAATGCGATCGACGCCAAGGGCCGCGCGCTAGTCTAATAAGGGAAGGGACCAAGGACATGAACGCTCACCTACAGCCCACGGGCTCCGCTTACTTCATTTCGCCGGAAACGGCGGCCGTCGAAAGCCACACGCTTTCGGTTCTCGTCGACAACGAACCGGGGGTTCTTGCCCGGGTCATCGGCCTGTTTTCCGGCCGCGGCTACAATATCGAGAGCCTGACGGTCTCCGAGACCGAGCATCAGGCGCATCTTTCCCGCATCACCGTCGTCACACGCGGCACGCCGCAGGTGCTGGAGCAGATCAAGGCGCAGCTGGAACGCATCGTGCCGGTGCATCGCGTCGTCGACCTGACGGTGCGCGCTCGCGAACTCGGCCAGGACCGGCCGATCGAGCGCGAAGTGGCACTGATCAAGGTGATTGGCGAGGGCGAGATGCGCGCCGAGACCCTGCGCCTTGCCGATGCCTTCCATGCCAAGGTGGTGGATGCGACGGTCGGTCACTTCATTCTGGAGATCACCGGCAAATCGTCGAAGATCGATCAGTTCGTGGCGATCATGAAGCCGCTTGGCCTCATCGAGGTTTGCCGTACCGGCATTGCGGCGATGAACCGAGGCGTGCAGGGCATGTAAATATTACACAGCCCGGGCATGTAAGATTACAGCCCGGGCATGTAGAAATACAGCCTGGGCATCCAAGCCCGATGCTGCAATAAATGGGAAAGCCGCTGAAGGTCAAAGCATCTCTAGCGGCTTTTTCTTTGTGGGCGGCGGGAAGGCGGCGTCCAAGGCATCCCAGTCGTCGTCGGTGATATCGAGCGAGACGCAGTCGCGGTTTTCCGCCGCGCGTTCGGCATTCGAGGTCTTCGGAATGACGATGACGCCGTCGCGTTCCAGCAGGAAGGCGAGAGCCAGCTGGGCCGGTGTCGCCTGATAGGCCTTGGCGATGCGGATCAGTTCGGGATGGTGCAGGATGCTTCCCTGTTCGATCGGCGAATAGGCCATGACGGGAATGCCGCGGCTCTGGCACCAGGGCAGCAGATCGAACTCGATGCCGCGGCGGGAAAGGTTATAGAGCACCTGGTTGGCGGCGACATTGGCGCCGTCGGGCACGCCGAGCAGCTCCTCCATGTCGTCGGTGTCGAAGTTGGAGACGCCCCAGGCGCCGATCTTGCCGGATGCCTTCAGCATTTCGAAGGCGGCGACGGTCTCTGTGAGCGGATGGTCTCCGCGCCAGTGCAGCAGATAAAGATCGATGCGATCGGTGCCCAGCCGTTCTAGACTGCGCTCGCAGGCCTCGATCGTGACTTTCAGGCTGGCATTCCAGGGATAGACCTTGCTGACGATGAAGACCTCGTCGCGCCGGCCCCTGATCGCCTGGCCGACGATCTCTTCGGCGCCACCGTCGCCATACATTTCGGCGGTGTCGATCAGCGTCATGCCGAGATCGATGCCGGCCTTGAGGCTTTCGATCTCGGCCTTGGCATGGCCGGCATCCTCGCCCATGGCCCAGGTGCCCTGGCCGAGCGCCGGCACCTCAGTGCCGTTTGGGAATGTGATCGATGGAATCGGGTCGTCCTGCATGGTTTCTGTCCCTTCGACAGGAGATTGGGCCGGGTCGCCATCTTTCAAGTAATCCTGTCACCATGACAATGATGTAATGGCACCGGCGGTTTAGGACAGTTATGCTGACCTAAATAAGCAGGCCGCGGAAAAGCTGGCTTCGGGAGGTCGCATGCCGCTGGATACATTTCTCGCCCTCGTTCTCTTCGCCTTCACGACCTCGATCACGCCGGGGCCGAACAATATGATGCTCTTCGCATCGGGCGTGAATTTCGGCTTCCGCAGGACGATCCCGCATATGTTCGGCATCGGCGTCGGCTTCTTCTCGCTGCTGATCGGCGTCGGCCTTGGGCTCGGCGCGCTGCTGCACACGGTGCCTATTGTCTATACGGTACTGAAATTTGCGGGCGGCGCCTATCTCATCTGGATCGCCTGGAAGATCGCCTCGTCGCGCTCGCTGAGCGAAGGCAGGAGCGGCGTCGAGCCGATGTCCTTCTTGGCGGCGGCGGCCTTCCAGTGGGTCAATCCGAAAGCCTGGGTGATGGCGATCACCGCGATGGCGACCTACACCAATCCGCAACTCTACCTGGTGAGCGTGCTGATCGTCGGTCTCGCTTTTGCGGCAGTCAATGTGCCCAGCGTCTCGACATGGGCCGGCTTCGGCTCGGCGCTGAGGGAATGGCTTTCCGATCCGGCGCGGCTGAAATGGTTCAATATCAGCATGGCGGTGCTGTTGGTGCTAAGCCTCTGGCCGATGCTAAAATAGAGTGATTGCCGGCTTAATAAGCATCAGCCAGAGAATGCCGATGACGGCGAAGAAGGCCGGAAAACCGCAGGCGAACCAGATGCGGTAGAGGCTGAAATAGTCCGGCGGCAGAGCTTTTCCCGCTGCTGCTGCGGCGCGAGCGAGATCGCGCAGCCGGATCTGGATCCAGACGACCGGCAGCCAGAACAGGCCGGTCACGACATAAAGCAGCAGCGACAGCGCAATCCATCCCTCCGACAGTTCCCAACCGATCGACCGGGCCAGCAGATAGCCGGTCACCGGCTGAAGAATGGCTGCGGTGGCGGTAAAGAGGGTGTCGGCGATGACAACCGTGCTGGCGACATGGGCGATCAGATGGGGATCGCGTGTCCGGTGGGCCATCACCATGAAGAAGGCAATGCCGGCGCCGGTGCCGAAAAGCACGGTCGCGCCGATGACATGGGCAAGCAGCAGCCATTCCTCAAGCATCAGCGTTCATCCAGCGTGGCAAGTGCGGTGAGCGTCAGCAAGATCGATGGCAGCACCTTGACGAGTGGACCGAGCGGATCGAGCCAGAGTGCGGGTTCGAGCAGGCTGGCGCCGGCAAGATAGGCGAACGACACGGCCAGCATGCCGAGAAGGGCACGTTTTGCCAGTGGGCGAAGGAGGACGGCGACGCCGAGAGCGATGTCGATCAGGCAGGTTGCAAACGTCAGCGCTGTTGCCGCTCCCTGAGGCATGAACGGCAGGAAGTGAGCGGACGTCTTCTCCAGCGTCAGCAGCGGGATCAAACCTGAGAGCAGCCAGAAAACGGATAGGCCCGATATGACGAGTGGCTTCAGAAGATAGAGCCTGGCAAACCAGAGATCCTGTACGCCGGAGGAATTGGCCGCGAGCGTTGCTGCCGCGGGTGTCGTGGCAAAGCCGCTCTTCGCTTTCGAGCTCAGCACGCCTTCCGACATGACCGTCATCGCCGTCGAGCGCAGCGGTGAACGCCAGCCGAGCAGTCCCGATAGATCGGCCAGCCACGTCACCGGGCCGGCAAGCCAGTTGGGAAGAGCGAACACGCGGGCGGGCGACAGGCCGAGCCAGTGGCGGTGAAGGCGGACGAGATCAGCGAGCGTCAGAACTTCGTCGGCGGCAAGATCGATATCGCCGGAGATGCCGCCGGAGACCGCCCGCGAGACGGCTTCCGCCACATCGTCCACCGAAAGTGTTTCGGCCGGACTTTCGGCATGGGCCAGCGGCAGCACCAGAGGAAAGGCGGCAAGCGCCCGCAGCAGCGCCGAACCGCCATGGGCATTGCGGCCGAGAACGAGGGCAGGGCGCAGGATGAGGTAAGGCAGGCCGCTTGCCGCCAGCGCCTCGTCTGCCCGCCGCTTGGTGGCGAGGAAGGGAGATCGCCCGCCGCTCCCACTGTCCTTGCCGATATCTGCACGATCAGCGGGCGCGACGAGCGTTTTGCGGCGGAATAGAGCGCCAGCATCGCCTCTGCCTGGGTGGCCGACAGATCATCCGACAGGCCATCCTGCAGGGCGCCGGCGCAATTGACGATGACATGCTGGTCCTTGAGGATCTCGTCCCAATCCGCTGGTTTTGTCATGCGCGAGAGATCCGCGCGCTGCCAGTCGATCGCCGGCTGTTTCAGGCGTGCACGCGTGGGATTACGGCCGAGCCCAGTCACGGCGTGGCCGTCGGCGACCAGCCGGGCCGCGACGACGGAGCCTATGAAGCCGGTTGCGCCGAGAATCAGAATGTTCATGGCAGGAGATTAGCGGAAAAGCGCATGAGACATAGAAGGGCTTGGCGAGCCTGCGGCATATGTTAGAAATAGCGGGCAGTTTCGGGAGGGCTTCGCCTTGCACGACCATGACGACGACCATGCTCACGGGCACGATCATGACAATCATTATTCCGACATGCAGGCGCGCGTGAAGGCGCTGGAAACGCTGCTGACGGAGAAGGGGCTGATCGATCCGGTGGCGATCGACGCGATCGTCGAGACCTATGAGACGAAGGTGGGACCGAGAAACGGCGCGCATGTCGTCGCCAAGGCCTGGAGCGATGCCGATTTTGCCGACTGGCTAAAGCGTGATGCGACGGCGGCCATTGCCAGCCTCGGCTATACCGGCCGGCAGGGCGAGCACATGCGCGCCGTCTTCAACACGGCCAAGACCCATAACCTCGTCGTCTGCACGCTCTGCTCCTGTTATCCCTGGTCGGTGCTCGGCCTGCCGCCGGTCTGGTACAAGGCGCCGGCCTATCGTTCGCGCGCGGTCATCGACCCGCGCGGCGTGCTGGCCGAATTCGGGCTGACGCTGCCGGAGGACAAGGAGGTCCGCGTCTGGGATTCGACGGCGGAGCTGCGTTACCTCGTCATTCCCGAGCGGCCCGAAGGGACCACCGGAATGGACGAGCAGGCGCTTGCCGGCCTCGTCAGCCGCGACGCGATGATCGGCACGGCGGTTGCCCGCAAGCCGGAGAGCGCCGCATGAACGGACCGCACGATCTCGGTGGGCAGATGGGCCTCGGACCTGTCGCGCCCGAACAGGACGAACCCTATTTCCATGCCGAATGGGAAAAGCGGGCGCTCGGCATCACGCTTTCCTGCGGCGCTTTCGGCGCATGGACGATCGATGAAAGCCGGCATGCGCGCGAGAATATTCCGCCGGCCGATTATCTCGCTGCCAGCTACTACGAGATCTGGATCCGCGGCATCGACAAGCTGCTCGAACGGCATGGCTTTGCAACGCGCGCGGAATTGCTGTCCGGCCATGCGCAGCAGGCGGGAGCGGTTCCAAAACGCGTGCTGAAAGCGGAGATGGTGCCCGGCGTTTTGGCGAAAGGCGGCCCTTGCGATCGTCCTGCTAAGACCGCGCCGCTTTTTGCGGTCGGGGAGACGGTGAAGACGAAGAATTTCAATCCGGTCACACATACGCGCCTGCCGCGTTATGCCCGCGCCAGGACCGGAATGGTCGAGGCAGTGCAGGGTGCCTTCGTCTTTCCCGACGACAATGCGCATGGCAGGGGCGAAAATCCGCAATGGCTCTATACCATCGTCTTTGACGGCGAGGAGATCTGGGGCGAGGGCGCCGATCCCACGCTGACCGTGTCGATCGATGCCTGGGAGAGCTATCTTGAGCCGGCATGAGATATCGCCGCTGACGCAATCGTCCGGGCTGCCGAGGTCGCCGGAGGGCGAGCCGGTTTTTCCCGAGCCATGGGCGGCTGAGGCTTTTGCCATGACCGTGCACCTGCACGCACTAGGCCTGTTCAGCTGGAGCGAATGGGCTGAAACGCTTTCCGCGCAGTTGCACAAGCCTGGCCGGGCCGAAGATGGCAGCGACTATTTTGACTGCTGGGTGGCGGCACTCTCCGACCTCATCGTCGACAACGGCATCGCCGACGCGGAAACGATCCTGGCACTGCAGCAGAGCTGGCAGCGGGCGGCGGAGGCGACGCCGCATGGACGGCCGATCGAGCTCGGCAACGATCCCTCACGCTGATCCTTAGATCGGTTCAGCTGTTCACGGAAGCGCAGAACCGCTCTAACCTTTTGTTTTTTGACGTAATTCCGGACGAAAACCGCTTTGCACTTTTCCTGGAATTGCTCTAGGACGGGAACTGCTTGTAGCACTCCTCGGCTACCTCCCGCAGCGTCTCGCGGGAGATTTCGCCGGTGACGGCATAACCGAGTTCGCCGTCGATCCAGTAGAAGGTTTCGAGATTGCCTGATGAGGCGAAGCGGAAGCTCGTCGTGCGGTTGTCCGTGTTGCGGCCGACCATGACGGTCAGGCGCTCGCCGGCCTGGTTTTCATACATGAACATGGCGCCCGGCCTGCCGTCGACCGGCAACAGGCGGCCGCCGACAAGCTTGAAGCCGAGCGGCTGCAGGTTCGGGATCTTGAGGTTCTGGATTGCCAGGCGCTTACCGAGCCAGGTGGCGAGGTGGACCTCCTCGTTTGCAAAGACCTCGACGGGATGGCGAACCTCGGCGGCATAGACCGTAAACGCGGTCTGGGCCTGTTTCGGCAAGGTTTCGGAGCCGGCAAGCTGCAACTCCGGCTTTTCCAGAAGTGCGGGGCCATAATGGCCGCTGACGGCGCCGAGCATGAAGACGAGGAGGGCTGATGCGGCGATCGCCCAGCGTTTCGGTCCCGATGAAACGGCGCGCGGGGGGACGACGAGCAGAGGATCGGTGTCCTTCGCCTTCTCATAACCGGCAAACAGCGATCGGATGCCTGAATTCTGCGCCTGCCATTCGGCGACTATCGCCGCCTCGTCGGGATTGTCGGCCAGGAAGGTCTCGATGCGGGCGCGCGCCGTTTCCGGCAGCTGTGCGTCGGCATAGGCGTGAAGGTCGGCTTCGGTGACGCTCGGATTGGTCTCGTTCATTTCGGTCTCCGAAGCGTAATGATGTTGTCGGCCTTCAATCGCTCGGCGACGCGCCGGCGGGCGCGCGACAGGCGCGACATGACGGTGCCGATCGGGATATCGAGCGCGACGGCGACCTCGACATAGGTGTATCCCTCGATGACCACGAGCATCAGCACGGCGCGGTGTTCATCCGACAGGCTGTTCAGCGCATCGTCCAGCCGGGCGCGTTCCAGCGGATCGGCCGGCGGTTCGGACGCGGCCAGATCCTCTGCGGCACCGAGCTCGACAAGGCCGTCGCGCGTTTTGCCGCGCCGGCTGTTGCGGTAGAGATTGGTCATGATGGTCAGGACCCAGCCGCGCAGGTTGAGGCCGCGCCATTGGCCGCGGCGCGTGAGAACCTTTTCGACACAATCCTGGAGCAGGTCCTCGCCATCGGCATCCGAGCGCGTCAGGCTGCGCGAATAGCGCCTGAGCGAGGGCAGGAGGGCCAGGATCTGGCCCTCGAAGGTTTCGGGTGCGGGTGTTTTCACGCCGGCAACTCGCTTGTGATCGGGGTCTTCGCGATCAAGGCTTGGCGAGATCCCAGTTGCCGCCGACGCCATCGCCGGTGATGTCGCCGGCCTTCGTGTCCTTGACCCAGAAATAGAGCGGCATGCCGTCCTTGGCCCATTGCTTCGTGCCATCTTTGCGATCGATGATCGAATATGCACCATCGGCCTTGGCGTCGCCAGCAGCCATCAGCGGCGGCCAGTTCTTGGCGCAATCGTCGTAGCAGTTGGAAACGCCCTTGGCGTCCTTCTTGAAGGTGTAGAGGGTCATGTCGTTTTCGCCGGCGAGCACCTTGCCCTTGGCGGATTCGACTTCCTTGACGGGAGGGGCGGCGAAAGCAGCGGTCGCGGCAAGGGCGGCGGCCGCCAGGACGGACAGGAATTTCACGGATGTCATGATGTCTCTCCTCAGATTGGGCACGCAATCTTGCGATGCCTGAGATGAGACACGAGGCGCGGTGGTTTTATTCCAGGCGCAGCAAAAGTTTTCATGGCGGGCGAGGTGGGTCGAAGCCCGTTTCGCCCGCGGCACGTCGCCGGACGCCTTGCCGGCTATTGCCCAGAGGCGGTCGCCGCCGCCATGTCGACCCAGACCGCTTCGAATATATGGCCATCGGGATCCTCGAAGGCACGGTTGTAGAGCCAGCCCATGTCCGTCGGCGCGCGCGGATCGGCTTTGCCGCCGGCGACTGCGGCTGCCTCGACGATAGCGTCCACGTCTTCACGGCTGTCCATCGTCAGCGCGATCAGCATCTCGCTCGCCTTCTGCGCTTCGGCAACGGGTTTCGGCGTGAAACTCGCGAAGAAATCGCGTGTCAGTAAGTGGAAGATAATGGCCTCGGACCAGACCATGTTCGACGCCTGGTGATCGCTGAACTGTTCGTTCTTGCTGCAGCCGATCGCGTCATAGAAACGGGTCGCAGCGGCAAGATCTTTCACCGGCAGGTTCACGAAGATCATCTTAGGCATTGCGGTTCTCTCCTCTTCCTTTGTCTTGTGGAGGTTGTCTTCTGAGGCGGCTTTGCCTCACACAAACTCCTGCACGATCTCGTCGCTGGCATGAACGCAGACGATTTCGAGCCGTCCGGTGCCGACATTTTCGAAACGGTGGGGAATGTTGGCGGCCACGACGACGATATCGCCGGGAAAGGCGAGGGTCTTGGCGTCGCCTACGGTGAATTCGGCTTCACCTTTCCTGACTGCCCACGTTTCGGAATAGGGGTGGATATGCAGGTCAGGCCCTTGGCCGGGCTCATTGTCGACCAGGAAAAGCGATATCTCGCCGCCATGGTCGCGGCCTTCGAAGCGGACCGTGCGGCTCTGATCGGGTCGCGGTTCCTGGTGACGAAGAATACTGAACATCACGTGCCTCCTGCTGGTGCCATTTGCGATCGCAAACTATCTTCGCGAGAAGATATATCCTCAAAACTGTCTTCCTGTCAAGATATCTTCCTCGATGCGGATGGAAGGTGTATGTCTCGGCTGTGGTGGCATATGAGGCAGAAAATGACGAATGGAACTAAAGGTGACGGCTCCTACGAGGATCATGTCGACCGGCTGCGCCGGCAATGGGCGCTGGAACTGCCCGACCTCGACACCGAGCCGATGGCGATCCTAGGCCGGGCCTTTCGGCTGTCGAACCTAGTCCGCCCGAGCATTGAGGCGACCTTTGCCGATTTTGGTCTCGACCGCGGAGAATTCGACGTGATCGCAACGCTTCGCCGTTCCGGACCGCCTTACCGACTGACCCCGACGGACATGTATTCGGCGCTGATGATCTCCTCGGGAGGCCTGACCCACAGGCTCGACCGGCTGGAGAAGGCGGGCCTGATCCGCCGGGAGAAATCGCCGCGTGACGGGCGCAGCGTATTGGTGGCATTGAGCGAGGCGGGTGCGGCACTCGCCGAAAAGGCCTTCCGCACCGACATGGCGAGCGAATCTTCGTTTCTGCAGGCTCTTGACGGAAAGGAGCGCGAGGCGCTCGCGGCGCTGCTGCGCAAGCTGATCGCCGGAATTGAAAATGAGCTGACGCAGGGAGAGGACGAGAACGGGGGCTGAGGGAGATCGGGGCCTGCATCGCCGTTCAGGCAGCAACACGCTGCTTTTGCAGCTCATTTACATCGTGCCGGTTTTCGGATATGATATGTCCTTAATTCCATCGGCAGAACCAACCATCACACGAGTTGCTGAATGATCCTGAAAAGCCAGGTCGAGTGGGCGCTTCACTGCTGCGCCATTCTCGCGGGCCTGCCAGAGGGCAGGTATCTTTCCACCAAGGCGCTCGCCGAGCTTCATGGTCTGCCGAAGGAATATCTCTCCAAAGCACTGCAGAGCCTTTCGCAGGCATCGCTGGTCGAGACCACGCTCGGTCCGAGTGGCGGCTACAGGCTTGCCAAGACCCCCTCGGATATCAACTTTCTCGAGATCGTCGAGGCGGTCGAGGGGAAGGCCCGCAGCTTCACCTGTACGAACATCCGGGCAAACAATCCCTGCCGGCCGGAAGGATATTGCGACAGCAAGCCATGCGCGGTGGCGCGCATCATGTGGGAGGCCGACGAGGCCTGGCGTGATACGCTGAGGCGCGTCCGGCTTTCCGATCTGGTCGGCACCTTGTCCGAGGAAGTGCCGGCCGACATTTGGCGGAGCACGTTCGAATGGGTGCTCAAGCGCGCCGGCTGAGCGGGAGCGCCGATCTCTACGCCTTGAAGATGGTCCTGATGGTCTTCAGGATGGCATGCGCGCTGCGGGCATGTTCCTGGGGCAAGGAGGCGCCGTTGCGGAAACGCTCGGCGCGGCTGGCGAGTTGGTCGGCGATTTCTTCCGCCAGCGCCGGGCGTTCGCTTAGCAGCGGCGCGAAGGCCTCCTGGTCGATCTCATAGGCGGTCACGGGGGTCAGAGCCTCCAGGGTGCAGACTTCCTGCATGCCGGCGAGCAGTCCGGTCTCTCCAAAAAAATCGCCCGGCGCGAGCCGTCCGCGTTCCTCGCCTGCATTCCGCGCCGCGATGATGCCGGCGCGCACCATCATCAGTGAGGGGAGCATTTCGTCCTCCCGCACGATCACATCGCCCTTGCGGAACTCCCGGGCAGTCGTGGTTTCGGCGAGCCTGCGCTTCTCATCTGATGTCAGCGTTGTAAAGACCGGAATGGCCTCGATCAGGGCAAGCGGCGTTACGCTCGGCGGCTTTGCGCTCTCTTCTGTCGGCAGATCGGCGGTCAGCACCGTCGCCGACGGCGGAATGGCCAGCAGCAGGCCGGCGGATTTGCAGTGGCGATAGACGAGATCGAGCACCTCGTTCCGTGCCGGCACCCGCTGGCTCGGGCTCGTCACCCGAAATTGCAGCTCGACCTCAAGCGCCGTAGCATCCAGCCCCTTGAGTGCTACGACCGGCGGCGGCTCGCGCACGATCGAATTGCAGCTCGCAAGCGCCGTTGCCATGACTTGGCGGACCGATGCCGGCATCCGCGTCGGGGCGATGCGGATGGTGAGGACCAGAAGATGGGTCTCGTCCGGCCGGCTGACATTCGTCAGGCCAAGCTTTGCCAGAAAACTGTTCGGCAGAACGACGACATTGTTGGCACTGGTCAGGATGTGCGTCGCGCGCCAATTGCTTTCGACGACGCGGCCCTCCGTGCCGTCGCTGAGAAGGATCCAGTCACCGATGACATATGGCCGGCCGAGGGTCAGGGCGATGCCGGAGAAGACGTCGGCGAGCGTATTCTGCAGCGCCAGACCGAGAATGATCGCGACCACGCCCGAGGTTGCGACGAGGGTTCCGATCGGCACGCCGAAGACGAAGGCCAGAACCGATAGGGCCATACCGATATAGACGACGCCGATAACCAAATCCTGGAGCAGGCGAGCCTCTCGCGGACTGCCCTCCAGCACCAGATAGAGCCTGATGAAACCGATGACGGCCCATGCCAGATGGATCCACCAGAGTGTTTTTGCGACGATGACGAGCAGGGCCCGCGGATCCTCGGACTCATATCCTTGAAACCGGTGGGGTTCGATGCCGCTGCCGACGAGGATCAGCGTCATCACTGCAAAGAAGAGGATCTGCACCACCAGCCGCGTCGTCGGCCGATGACGGGAGAGCAGATGCCAGACGACGATACCGGCGAATCCGACTGTTATCAGGGATATCAGAGGTTTGCCGAAGAGGGCGTCGTCAATCATCTCTCTGT
>NZ_JACCEY010000014.1:0-6326 GCF_013591995.1 Rhizobium sp. WYCCWR 11146 | reverse complement strand
AATCGGAACCGATTTTCGGGCCGATGCGAGGGTTGAAAGTGTTACAGAGTCCTTTGCGCGTCTGAAAAGACGCGCGGCGCTGTAATGCGGATCGTCACTTGTTGAGCGGATAGGTCAGTTCTTTCTGGTTGGTGTCGACGACGAAGACGGCGAGCAGGCGGGCGGGCTTGGTTTCGCTGCCGTTGGCGCTGACACCGTGACGATCGCCCGGCATTTCGGAGAAACTTTCTCCCGCCTGATAGACCTTGACCGGGCCGTCATTGACCTGGCTGCGGATCGCTCCTTCGAGCACGGTGGCGTAGATGAAGGCCGTGTCGGGATGGGTGTGGCCTTCGGAGAAGCCGCCCGGGCCGTATTCGACCAGCACGCCCTTGATGCTCTTGCCCGGCACGTTCGGAAGCTCGTGCTCATAGACGAGTGTCACCTTCGCAGACTCGCTGCTGTCATGGGCGCTGACGCCGGTGGCAGCCGGAAAGGCGAGGGCGGCGGCGAGGAAAAATGTTCTGATCATCGGAATCTCCATGGTTGCTGGGTCGGGGGAAGACGCGCCCGAGCGGTCGCGTCTTGAGGGCACGTCAATCATGTCGGCTGGGCGGACTTTGCGAACCACTGCTCGAAGGTGATCGAACCAAGCCGCGGGTTGTTGTCGGAAATGAGCGACTGGTCGTTCAGTCTTGCGCCGAAATATCTCGCCTCGACATCAGCCTCGGTGGTGCGCGGGTCTTTCATGGCCTTCAGATAGCGGGCGACGAGCTCGCTGAGGCGCGCCCGTTCCGGACCAGCGATCTCGAGCGTCGCGTTGGCCGGAGCAGAGAGGGCCACGTCCGCCATGGCGTCCGCCACGTCGTCGGAAGCAATCGGCTGCACATAGGCCGGCGACAGGTGGACCGTCTGGCCGACCGTTCCCGATTGGGCGATGCCGCCGAGGAATTCCATGAACTGCGTCGAATGCACGATGGTGTAGGGAATTCCCGATGCCTTGATCAGCTTTTCCTGAGCGAGTTTGCCGCGGAAATAGCCGCTTTCCTGCAGGCGCTCGGTGCCGACGACGGAGAGGGCGATATGGTGCTTGACGCCGGCGAGTTTTTCAGCAGTGAGAAGATTGCGGCCCGAGGTCTCGAAAAATTCGAGCACGGCCTTATCCTCGAAGGACGGCGAGTTGGCGAGGTCGAGCACGACTTCGGCGCCCGAGAGCGCCTCCGCCAGTCCTTCTCCCGTGATCGTGTTGACGCCGGAGTTCGGCGAGGCGGCGATCACGTCATGGCCGCGTTTGCGCAGGCGTTCGACAGTCTTCGAACCGATAAGGCCGGTTCCGCCGATGACAACGATTTTCATAGTGGATCTCCGTTCGCTGCCGTAGTGCGGCAGCGTCAAAGGTGAATCTTCTCAATGAATTGCGCGGTTTAGTTCAGGCCGGCCTTGTCGAGGCCATAGGCCTTGTCGGCCGTGCCGGGCACGGTCTTGAAGCCGACATTGACACGGTTCCAGGCATTGATCGCCATGACGACGAAGGTCAGGTCCGAGATTTCCTTTTCGGAAAGCTGGCCGCGCACCCGTTCGTAAATCTCGTCGGGAATGCCGCCTTCGGGAAGCTTGGTCAGTGCTTCGGTCCAGGCAAGGGCTGCACGCTCGCGGGGGATGAACAGGTTCGATTCCCGCCAGATGGCGACGTGGTAGATCCGCAGTTCCGTCTCGCCGTGGATCTTGGCTTGCTTCACATGCATATCGAGGCAAAAGCCGCATCCATTGATCTGCGAGGCACGGATCTCGACGAGGGCCTGCAGCTTCTCGTCGATCACACTGCTCTTCAGCGCCATGCTGAATTCCATGAATTTCTTGAAAAGCTCGGGGGACTGCTGGGCGTAGTTCAGTCGCTGGGTCATGTGTCTCTCCTTCAATTAAGGATATTAAGTATCCTTATGGATAGAAAATATCCTTAATTGCTGGACTGTAAAGCCATTCTCGCTTAGTCTGGCTGCATAAAGCCTATGCGCAAAAGTATGAGGGGCGGGGATGGATATCGTTTCGGCATTGCGGACCTTTCAACGCGTCGTGGAGACGGGTTCGTTCTCGGCGGCGGCCCACGATCTCGACGTGACGCAGCCGGCGGTCTCGCGACAGGTCGCAGCCCTCGAAGGCCATTTCAATACTCGCCTCCTGCATCGCACGACGAGCGGTCTGTCGCTGACGGCAGAGGGGGAGCGGATGCTGCCGATGGCGCTGCGGATTCTCGAAGCGGTTGAGGAGCTTGGCGATGCGGCCGGATCGGACGGAGCCATGGCCTCGGGAAAGGTCAGGCTCAGCGTTCCAGCACCACTCGGCCTCTATCTCAGCGAGCGACTCGGCGATCTTCTTGCCGCTCATCCGAAGCTCTCGGTCGATCTCATCTTCAGGGAGCAGGGCTCGGATATGATCGAGGAGCGCCTGGATCTCGAAGTGCGCTTGGGCCAGGTCGCCGACAGCAGCCTCGTCTGCCGGCGGATCGGCTGGACGACCGCCTTCCTCGTGGCATCTCCCGCCTATCTCGCGCGCAGGGCGGCTCCCCGCGCACCGAAGGAGATCAAGGACCATGAATGCCTGTGCTACAACAGGGCAGGCGAGGCCAATAGCTGGTCCTTCTCGAACGGTTCGGAAGACATATCGGTCCGGATCTCACCGCGGCTGACCGCCTGCAATGCCGTCGCCATTCACCGGGCAGCCCTTGCTGGAGCGGGTCTTGCCGTGCTTTCGCACATCATCGCGATGCCCGATATTGCCGCCGGCCGGCTGGTCCCCGTGATGAAGGATTTCCAGCCGAGCCGGCTGCCGGTGACCGTCGTCTATCCCTCGCGGCGCAACATGCCGCTGCGCGTCAAGACGGTTCTGGATTTTCTCACCGAGGCTATGGGGCAGGACCCGTCGATGTGCGCGAGCGGCGCGGACCGGCAGTGGAACTGATGATCGTCCGGCCGGGCGATTTGCCGTTTTCCGCCTTGCCTAAAGCCCGCGAATCCTGCCAAGTCCTGCGATCATGCAATTTGCGCCGCAACAAGATGAAGCCCTGAAGGCTGTTTCGAAATGGCTGAAGGAAGGGCGCTCGCCGCTCTTTCGCCTGTTCGGCTATGCCGGAACGGGAAAGACGACGCTTGCCAAGCATTTTGCCGAAAATGTCGATGGCGACGTGTTGTTTGCCGCCTTCACCGGCAAGGCGGCGCAGGTGCTGCGCTCGCGGGGCGCCTCCAACGCCCGGACGATCCATTCGTTGATCTACCGGCCGCGCGGCGAGGAGGCGGTGGAAGACGAGGAAACAGGCAAGACCTCGATCGCGCCGATGTTTTCGATCAACCGGCAAAGCCCGGTCGCGAAGGCGGCGCTGATCATCGTCGACGAATGCTCGATGGTGGACGAGGCGCTTGGCAAGGATCTAATGAGCTTCGGCACGCCGATCCTGGTGCTCGGCGATCCCGGCCAGCTGCCGCCGGTGACCGGCGGCGGCTACTTCACCAATCAGGATCCGGACTACCTGCTCACCGATATCCACCGGCAGGCGCGCGACAATCCGATCATCAAGCTTGCCATGCAGGTGCGCGAAGGCAACGAGGTGATGTACGGCGATTACGGCACGGCCAAGGTGATCTCGAAGAACGAGGTGACGCAGCAGCTGGTGCTCGATGCCGACCAGGTGCTCGTCGGTACCAACCGCACGCGGCGGCGTTACAATCAGCGCCTGCGCGAGCTGAAAGGCTTCAATGCCGATTATCCGCAGACCGGCGACAAGCTCGTCTGCCTGAGGAACGATCCGGCCAAGGGCCTGCTCAACGGTTCGCTCTGGCAGGTGATGACCTCGTCGAAGGAAACGACGAAACCCGGCATCAATCTGCTCGTCCGCCCTGAGGATGACGACATGGACCGGGGAGCGGCCAAGATCAAACTGCTGAAGCAGGCCTTCGAGGATGTCGAGGGCGAGATTCCCTGGAACACCCGCAAACGCTACGACGAGTTCGACTTCGGCTATGCGCTGACCGTTCACAAGGCGCAGGGTTCGCAATGGAACGATGTCGTGCTCTTCGACGAGAGCTGGGCATTTCGCGATACCCGGGAACGCTGGCTCTATACCGCGATCACGCGCGCGGCGGAGACGCTGACGATCGTCCGCTGATCCCAGTCGCACCCGCGCTAGGTCTCATTCGCCATCTGGAGTGGTGAAGAAGAAACGGTGGCGGCCGTGTCTTGGGCGGGTGGCGTTAAGCCTGCACGATACCGAGCAGAACTGCCTTGGCGATGGCCTGGAAGCGGTTGTTGGCGCGGAATTTCAGGATGATTCCGGCCTCCAGGTCACGGGTTTCGTCATGTTTCAGGTCGAGCGCCCGGGCGATGCGCTGGGTGGAATAACCCTCGGCCATCAGTTCCAGGCAACGCCGCTCCTGTGCGGTCAGGCTTGCACTGTCCTGATTGTCGTTTAACGGCGGCTCCTCGATGCTGCCGTCGTAGTCCAGGAGGTCGCCGACCTGCTGGAGCTGGCGGTGCAGCGTTGACATCTCCGCCGTCAGTTCGCGCTTGCGCACCTGCAGGGCCTCGCGGAACATTGCCTCGGCCGTTTCCTGCGAATCAGCGTTGCGGAGTTCGCCCATCAGTTCCTGGATGACGGCGATCGGCATGCCGGCTTCGCGGCAGACCGTGATCACGGCCATGCGCATCACATCGTCCTGGCCGTAGACCCGCATCAGGCCGATGCGGTTGGCTGAAATCAACCCTTTCTCTTCATAGAAATGCAGTGTCCTGTGTGTGACGCCGAATGCGTTTGCCATGTCGGCAATGGGCACCGGACCATCAGGTAGATCCGGCGGCAGCGCGGCTGAAGGCAGGAACCGATATTTCGATCGGGCCTCCGAAGCGATACCGGCGGTGGCAAACAGGCGTTTGGAACCGTCTGGCATGAACCCTCCTGGGGCATGTTGTTGCACCTCATGCGGCTTTGCCAGTTGCTTCCCATGCGCGGCGAGTGGGGTTTCCTCTAGGCGTTCTTCTCATTGGGAAAGAAGCAGTACGCGGCGTACTCTACGCGATACGATGTCCACGTTATGCGTGAACGATCTTTTTTATAAGTGCTAAAAATAATCTCTTTTAAATGGGATAGCAACGTAACGGCATATTTTGCCGAAGTTTTCGGGTGTGCTGCAGCAAAACATGCGCTGCATTGCGGTATCGGCCGGTCATCTTCAACAGCGACGAGAATTACTGTTTGCGGTACGCAGGTGCGGTCGAATGCCCGCCCGACAGCGATGCGCATCAACGATCGGCATCGCATCCATCTGCGAATCTCATTGGCCATCGCACGGGCCTTGGCTTAAAAGCAGGCCTCCCGTTTCCGTGACCGATGGATATCAGCCATGCCCGCCAAGCTCTCCGTGAATCTCAACGCCATCGCCATGCTGCGCAACCGGCGCGATCTGCCCTGGCCGAGCGTCGAAGCGCTCGGGCGATTAGCCCTTGCCGCCGGTGCGAGCGGCCTGACGGTGCATCCGCGCCCCGACCAGCGGCACATCCGCTTTTCCGACCTGCCTGTGATCCGCAACCTGATCGACGACGAATTCCCCAAGGCCGAGTTCAATATCGAGGGCTATCCCACAGAGGAATTCTTCGAACTCTGCGCAGGCGCGGCACCCGAGCAGGTGACGCTGGTGCCCGACGATCCCGCGCAGGCGACCTCCGATCACGGCTGGGATTTCCGCAAGCACCAGGCGTTCCTGACCGATTCCGTCGCGCGGCTGAAGACGATGGGATGCCGGGTGTCGCTGTTTGCCGATGGTGACGGGGATGCACAGGCGGTTGAGATCGCCAAGGCGGTCGGCGCTGACCGGATCGAACTCTATACCGGCCCCTATGGCGGTTGTTTCGACGCGCCGGAGCGCGCGGCCCCGATCCTCGAGGCGCTTGGACGGACGGCGGATGCGGCCCTTGCAATCGGCCTCGCCGTCAATGCCGGCCACGATCTGACGGTCGAAAACCTGCCTGGTCTGGTGAAGCGCATTCCCCAGCTTGCCGAGGTCTCGATCGGTCATGGGCTGACCGCCGATGCGCTGGAATACGGCATGGCGGAAACGGTGCGGCGCTTCTGCCGGGCTTGCGGGCAGGCGGTTTGAGGAAGGGCGAAGAATCTCCCGGCCCAATAACTTGGGTGTGCTAGATTCCTATGACAGGTGCAGAAGTCACTCACCTCGTTCAATCTCTCAGCGCCCGACCCAAGAGATGTCAAGGCGCCGCCACACGTCTCTTCTCCCCAGCGGGGAGAGCGACTGTCTTGTTTGTCAAGCGTTTTGCCATGGTCGTCCGTCCCTGATGATGGC
>NZ_JACCEY010000013.1:0-22344 GCF_013591995.1 Rhizobium sp. WYCCWR 11146 | reverse complement strand
TGCTCACCATCCTCAACGCCATCATCAGGGACGGACGACCATGGCAAAACGCTTGACAAACAAGACAGTCGCTCTCCCCGCTTGCGGGGCGAAGGGGATCTGCCGCGACCTCTCGTATGGCACGTCCCCTCTCCCTGTCAGAACGGGAGAGGGTTAGGGTGACGGGCAGATGATTTCGATACGGCGGATGGCAGCCATCATGAAACATTTCGATGTGTAAGCCGTTATGGCGCTTATGGCCGACGCTAAACTCAAACCGAAATCGGTCGACGGCACCGAACCGCACGGTGCCGGAAACTCGCCCCAAGAGACGGCATCGACTGTCGAGGTCATGCCGCCGCCAGATGCCATCGAGCCCGATCCGGAGTTGACGCCTGAGGAGGCCGAGCAGGCGCGCAAGCGGTATCTGCTCAAGCGTTTCTGGCTCAGCGCGCGCCGGTACTGGGGCCGCGGTGGCGATAAGTTCGCTTGGCCCTTCTCGATCGGGCTATTGGCGATGATCTGCATGAATGTCGGCTTCCAGTACGGAATCAATCTGTGGAACCGCGGGATCTTCGACGCCATAGAGCGACACGATGCCGGCACCGTCTATTTCCTGAGCGCCGTATTCGTGCCGCTCGTGCTCGGAACTGTCGCCATTGTCACGATACAAGTCGCCGTTCGCATGATGATTCAGCGCCGCTGGCGTTCCTGGCTGACAACAGCCGTCATTGCGCGCTGGCTCGCAAACGGCCGTTACTATCAGTTGAATCTCATCGGCGGCGACCACAAGAACCCCGAAGCGCGCATTTCCGAGGATTTGCGGATTGCCACCGAAGCACCCGTCGATTTCGTTGCCGGTGTCATTTCCGCATTTCTGGCGGCCTCGACTTTCATCGTGGTGCTCTGGACGATCGGCGGGGCCCTGACTCTGCCGATCGCAGGTTCGACCATCACCATTCCCGGCTTTCTCGTCATCACTGCGGTCCTCTACGCCGCGATCACCTCTACTTCGATGGCGGTCATCGGCCGCTATTTCGTCCACGTCTCCGAGGCCAAAAATCAAGCAGAAGCCGAGTTTCGCTACACGCTGACGCATGTCAGGGAAAACGGCGAGAGCATCGCGCTTCTCGGTGGCGAAGAGGAGGAGCGTAACGATCTCGATAAGACCTTCGCCAATGTGCTCAGGCAATGGGCGCTGCTTGCCCGCCAGCACATGCGCACGACGCTTGTGTCGCATGGGTCGATGCTGATTGCGCCAGTCGTCCCGGTCCTGCTTTGCGCACCAAAATTTCTCGAAGGCAGCATGACGCTTGGACAGGTTATGCAGGCCGCCTCTGCTTTTGCCATCGTTCAGGGCGCGTTCGGCTGGCTGGTCGACAACTATCCCCGTCTTGCCGATTGGAATGCCTGTGCACGGCGCATCGCCTCGCTGATGATGTCGCTTGACGGGCTGGAGCGCGCCGAACAGAGCGACTCGCTCGGGCGCATCAAGCATGGTGAAACCGAAGGCGAGGCGATGCTCAGCCTCAACGATCTCTCCGTGTCGCTTGACGATGGCACCGCCGTGGTCACGGAAACCCGGGTCGAGATCGAACCCGGCGAGCGGGTGCTTGTGTCCGGCGAATCCGGGTCCGGCAAGAGCACGCTGGTGCGGGCCATCTCAGGTCTCTGGCCTTGGGGTAGCGGTAGCGTCAATTTCCACGCCGACAGACAATTGTTCATGTTGCCGCAACGGTCCTATATCCCGTCCGGGACGCTTCGCCGCGCCGTCGCCTATCCCGGCGCCGCCGATAGCTGGCCGCTGGATGAGATCAAGTCGGCGCTCGACAAGGTGGGACTGGATTATCTGAACGACAAGATCGAGGAAGATGCGCCCTGGGACCAGACCTTGTCGGGCGGCGAAAAGCAGCGGCTCGCCTTTGCACGTCTCCTGCTGCACCAACCCGATATCATCGTGCTGGATGAAGCAACGGCAGCACTCGATGAGAAGAGCCAGGATAAGATGATGCAGATGGTGATCGATGAATTGCCGGAGGTCACCATCCTCAGCGTCGCGCATCGCGCTGAGCTGGAAGTCTTCCATAGCCGCAAGATCACGCTCGAGCGGCGCGAGGGCGGCGCAAAGCTTGTCAGCGATATCGATCTGATCAAGCGCAAGAGAAAACGGAACTTGCTGTCACGCGTTTTGGAGAAGCGCCGCTCCCCGCCGGAAGGCAGTACGACCTCGAATGAAGGCGGCACAGTCCCCGAATAGAAACTGTCGGTTTGGCCACAAAACCATCAATCACCTGACGAAGGCTCTGCGCTCGCAATTTGATCCAGATTGTCGATTAGCCGCGTCAGCAGATCTGCAAGTTGCTCCGCTTCCGCATCCGTGAACCCAGTCAATGCCTCTTTATTTCCTCGGAACAAGGCGGCAATCGCCTCCGGCATGCTGTGCTGCGCGGTTTTCGTCAGCACGATACGGCTGCTGCGACCGTCAGTCGGGTCGCGTGTCCGCTCGATCAAGCCATCCCTCTCCATGCGTGCGAGCATCTGTGCCATCGGCGGTTGCTCGATCCTGGCATAGCGGGCGAGGTCGCGTTGCGTGCTGGCCTTGCCGTTTTGCAGCGCGACCAGCACAGGCAACTGGCCGACACCGAAGCCGAGCGGTTTAAGGCGTGACTCGCTGAGGCGGGCAAAGCCACGCGCCGCAAGACTGATGAGATGCCCCGGCGTAGAAAGCACGTCGTCGTCCATTCGGCTCACCCCTTGCCTGCGCTTGACCACGAGATATATATGTACGTATGTATATTGGTGTGCGGCATGAGGCAAGGCAGTTTCGATGCCGCACAGCGAATGTATCAATCTCCATCGAGGAAACGACATGTCTCAAAACGACGTCGAAATGATCCAGCGCATCTATGCCAGCTTCAACGCCAGAGACATCGACGCTGTCCTTGCCGTGCTTTCCGATGATGTCGCCTGGGCCAACGGCATGGATGGCGGCCACGTTCATGGCCGTGCAGCCGTGCGCGACTATTGGACACGGCAGTGGGCCGTCGTCAGTCCGCACGTCGAGCCGGTCGCATTCGAGGAAACGCAAGATGGAGCCATAGCTGCCGAGGTGATCCAGTCTGTCTTCGACCTCGATGGCCGGCCGCTGGAAGGGCAAAGCCATGGCCTGAAGGACAAGACCGTGACGCATATCTTCCGCATGGACGGCGACAAGATCGTCCGCTTCGATATCCAGGATGCGCTGTAAGCCCAGCATGCTTTGTAAGCTTGCACTCACTATGCGGGGATGACCGCTCCTGTTGCGACGTGCCATTGTCAGACCCGCCTTTCGGCCGTCGGGGGCCTGGCTTGTGCGTTCAATTCGCGCTTAGCCGGCGGTATCGGTTCAGAGCCTGCGCGCTTCCAGACGCCGCTTGTCGCGCTCGACATAGTTGGAGCCCAGCTCTGTCAGACGGAATTGCCGTTTCTGAAATTCCCCGCGGATCAAGATGAAGCCTTGCTCTTCGGCTTCGCTCAATGTCTTCAGGCTGGTGCCTTTAGGGGGAGACTGCCAAGCCATGCCATCGGCGCTGTGCAGCAAGACCATGATCTTTATAATTTTGTCTCTCCATGGCTGGTGCATACAGCCGGGCTGCATCGCTTCAGCATTCCGCTGGTTCCGCATTCTCGATTTGGCGCCATCCAGGAAAAGCCCATTGATTTAAAAGGATTATTTTTGGCCAATCCGGAGTTTCGCAAAAGCCATTGTATAAAAGCTCCAATAGTCTTGGTCAATTCAATCACTCCGTCCCAACAAGTTTGGTCATGCCTGGCGATTGGCCCGATGGCGCTTATTTGCATTGAATCCCGACATCAGCGGCGCATAGTGTCGACGTTCCCGGCTTTGCCGGTTGAACGGATGGGGGAGCCGGTGCATGTCAGCAAATCTCGACGATATCCGTAACCAGCAATGTGAGACCTGGGACAAGTTTTCCGCCGGCTGGAAGAAATGGGACAGCTTGGTTCTCAGCTGGCTCGCCCCGTTTGGTGACGCCATGCTCCGGCGCGCAAACCTCTCCAACGGCTTTAGCGTGCTTGACATAGCCGCCGGCACTGGCGAACCCGGCCTGACGGCGGCGGCAGCAATCCCCGAGGGTCATGTCGTCGTCACCGATCTCTCGGAAAATATGCTGACTGCTGCCGCCGAAAATGCGGCCAGACGTGGCCTCAAAAACTTCGAAACTCGCCTATGCGATGCGGGAGCGTTGCCTTTTGCCGATGCCAGTTTCGACGCCGTTCTGTGCCGGTTCGGGTTTATGTTCTTCCCTGATATCGCCGCCGCCGCCAGGGAGATGGCACGCGTGGCAAAGCCCGGTGTGCGCGTCTGCGCCGCAGTCTGGAGCACTCCTGCCAAAAATTCATGGGCGACCACGATCATGGGCACGATCGCCCGCCACGTGGAAATGCCCTCGCCACCACCCGGCTCTCCGGGCCTGTTCCGCTGTGCTGGAGAAGGCATGATGGTCGAGACCTTCAGAGAGGCGGGCCTTCTCGATGTCGCCGTGGAAGAGGTGTCGGCGATGATGGTGCACGATACCCCGGCGCGCTACTGGGACTTCATGACTGAGGTCGCCGCGCCTGTCGTCGCCGGACTATCCAGGGCAGATGCGGCAACACGGGAGAAAATCCGCGGCGAGGTCCTGGAGCTAGCTCTCCAATCCGTCAGCGATGGCAAGGTTCGCCTTCGCTCAACGGCAACGGTAGTCACAGGCACGCGATAGCCTCAGAATCTCGTCGACAACGACCGTCAGCGGAAGTGTGGCGTCGATGACGACGCCACACTTTGGAATATCCGCTTTCGTTGCATGCAAGCGCACAATCAGCTCCCGTTCGGCAGGCCTTCCGCCAAACTCGTCTTCCGGTCTTAAGGCAAGCCGCCGGTTCAACGTGTCGAGATCGACGTCGAGAACGAAAACCCCGTCAAACACATCGATAAAGCGGGAGAGATTTCGAGAGCCGCCGCAGAAGAAGGAGGTCGCGTTGCGGTGATCGGCGATCACGGATTTGACTTTGTCGACATCCCAAATGTGATGCTCGTGCACCCATGTGACATTGTCCGTCAGGCTCTCATCGGCAAGCCCATCCAGCGGTTCGCCAGATTCGGGATCGCCGACATAAGACAATTCCCGGTCCCCGTGGATGACGTGGTAGCCGCGCCGCTGCAGTTCCTCCGCCACCGTGGTTTTGCCGGTGCCGGAAACGCCTTCGATCAAATAGTTTTTGACGCCCATTTTCGCTCTCGTTGATCCGTTCCATCACGCGGCGCATTCCGGCCGGAGGCAGATCTTCCGCTATCGGCGCGAGGGGCTGCTCTCCTCAGACCCTGCGTCTCGCAACATGATCCCGTATTGCCGCAGCACTTTCCAAGGGCGACATGAAGGTCACATCCAACGTCAGAGCGTGTTGGTGCGGGATATCTAGAACCATAGCCTCTTGGCTTCGATGTCTTGAGGTCTCTACGTCGGTGGTTTTCAAGTGGTCGCGCCGTGCGGGGGACGAAACGCGACGCGCCAATTCTTCTTCGGCACACAGCAATCGCACCGGCACGAAGACCGCGGCGCGCCGTCCGGCGGCGTCGACGAACTGTTGGTACGTCCGCGTGCTCCGCTCATCGCCTTCGACACCGGCATGGGTGAAGATGAAATTCGCCGACGGGCCGCTATAGGCGGTGATTGCATCCAGGACGGCCTGCCGGACTCTTGCCGTGTATTCCCAGACACCCTTAGGCAGCGGAGCGGTCTGATCCTCGTCGAGGAGTCGCAATATCGGGTTGTTGAACCAGTGATTATCAACAATCTTTGCTGATATAAGCGAACCGAGTTCTTTGGCGATCGTCAGCTTGCCCACGCCCGGAAACCCCAAGAGCAACACGAAAACACTCATCGTCCGGCAACCCTCCCAGTGCCTGCGCTTCCATAGGCTGAACCGCTCTAATGCGAAGCCGCCTCGCTTGCCGCAGCCGGAGCTGTCCCCTCGCGCTTCTGGCTCGGCCCGACCGGGATCAGCCAGGTGGTGAAGAAGGTCAGCACCGCGACGACGACCACGCCCCAGAAGCTCCAGTGCAGGGCCGCATTGAAGATCGAGCGGATCGCAGGATCGGCGGCGAGCGCCGAGAGCCCGGTCGGCTGGTTCAGCACCTCGTGCAGGCCCGCCGCCGCCTCGCCGCTCGCATAATGGTTGATGCCGGCATTGAGGATGGCGCCGAGCACGGTGGCGCCGAGCGTATTGCCGAGACTGCGGGAAAAAGATGATCGAGGCAGTGGCGCTGCCGCGCATCGACCATTCGACGCTGTCCTGCACCAGCACGATGCTGGTGAGGCTGATGAGACCCATGCCGAAGCCCATGAAGAACGAGCCGGCGCCGGCAACGATCGGCGAGCTTTCCGGCGTCAGGAACAACAGGAAACAGGCGCCGAAAGGAAACATCAGGCTGCCGACGCGCAGAGTGCGGCGGATGCCGAAGGCCTTGTAGAGGCGGCTGGAGAGCATCACCGCCAAGGGCCAGCCGACGACGAGCATGGTGAGCGTGAACCCCGCGACAAGAGGCGAGCGGCCGAGCACGCCCTGCACATAGAGCGGCAGGATTGTCGAAAGCCCGATCAGCGCCATGCCGGCCAGCAGCGTCGCCGTATTGCTGGTCGCAATCAGCCTTCGGCTCCACAGCGGGATCGAGATGATCGGCTCCGGCGCCCGCTTCTCCTGGGCGAGAAAGAGGATGCCCGCGATCACGAAGACGGCGAAAAGCGAAATCAGGATCCAGGCGCTGGCATCGGTTTCCGTCAGCATGACGAGAAGTGCGACGATCGAGATCGAAAACAGCACTGATCCGAGGTAATCGATCTTTGCCTGCTTGTGCGCCACGTCCTCCTTGAGAAAGACCATGAAGGCGATGATCGAGATGACGCCGATCGGCAGGTTGATCCAGAAGATCCAGGCCCAGGAGATATTGTCGACGATGATGCCGCCGGCCAGCGGCCCGACGACGGCCGAGGTCGCCCAGACGGTCGCCATCGCGCCCTGCACGCGGCCGCGTTCCTCTAGCTTGAAGAGATCGCCGATGATCGTCATCGTCACCGGCTGGATGGCGCCGGCGCCGAGCCCCTGCAGCAGCCGGAACAGCACCAGCGACATCATCGACCAGGCAAGCCCGCAGAGCAAAGAGCCAACCAGGAAGATGAGGATGCCGCAGATCAGCACCGGCTTGCGCCCGAAAATGTCGGAAAGCTTGCCGTAGATGACCGTCGTCGTCGACTGCGCCAGCAGGAAGGCCGAAAATACCCAGCTGTAATAGGAAAAGCCGCCGAGCTCCCCGACGATGCGCGGCATCGCGGTCGCCACGATCGTCGCCTCGATCGCCACCATGAAGGTGGCGAGCATGATGGTGGCGACGATAAGCACGCGGTTCGAGCGTTGCGCTGTATTCGACATGACGATCCTCTTCGGGTGCTCCGCAGGTGCCGGAAATATCGGCAGGCTGGCGAGATGTGGGGCGATGCGCCGCTTGCGGAGTGATGCCGTCCTTTTACGACCTCAAGCCCGGCCGGTAAAGCAGGCCGCGACCGGTTTCTGACGGCAGCGGTTGTTTTCGCGTGATGTCGGCCAAGTGGCGGCCGAAAGCGAAGGCCCGGTGCCATTCCGCGCCGGGCCTTCGTTTCGTCAGAAGGAAGGCGAACAATCACCTCATCCTCATTGCGGGCATGCCTCGCCGAGCGAGCCCGTGTCCGCGCTTCCGCTGGTGCAACCCGGCGTCTGCTGCAGGTTGGGGTTGACTCCGCCGGGATTGATCGTGCTGCGACCGCTGTTGAGATTGACGCCGCCATTTCCGGTCGTGCTGCCGGTGGTGCCGGAATCGGTGCCGACAGACCCGGTGCCTGTTGCACCGCCGCCGACAGAACCAGTGCCGGCTGACCCGGCCCCGCCGGAGCCAGCGCCCGAACTCCCCACTCCGCCGATAACAGGCGCCACCGAAAGCCGCCCATTGGCATCCGCACCCCCGGCCGTCTGCGCCATGGCCGAACCGGAAAGACCGATCGAAAGCAACGATATCGCGATGAACTTGCAGGACATGATTTTCTCCATGCTTGTTGTCTCAAGGGGAGGAAACCGGCACGGGGGTGGCATTGTTCCTGTCGGGGTTGCGGTTTTCACGGTCGTTTGATCGGAACCGGGGAGGCCGGGTTCTAGGCCGTTATATTGGATAAGTTCCCGCGATGCTTGTTTTCTTTTCGGCGACTGTTCTCGTTGCCTTTCAATACTCAAGGTATCCATCTTTGCCGTTTCATCGATTCATTGCTGTTTGTCTTGCTCTGCTGGTTGTAACCTGCCCTTGGCCGCCGATCGATAACGGTCGATAACGGCTTTGCCGGATTGATATACAGGCAAGAAACAGGAAGCGGACGCCGCGTATTTACGTGGCAATTACGCGGTGATCGATACCGGAAATAGCGGGACAAACAGAGGCGCAGATGACGGACGAATACACAAGGAAAATGCTAGGCAATCTGGAAGCAGCCGTCCACTGCCAGACAGCGATACAGGTTAACATCCTTCGGCGCCTGCTGATGAATGGCATTCTCTCAAACCCAAGATGCCACTGAACTGCTGGACGATGCTCTTGCGGATCTGGAGAGACTGCAGACCCAGGCATATCCGCACGAACACTGGATTTATGAGCCTGCCAGAGGTCACGTCGAAGCAGCGCTTCCCAGCATTGGCGAGGGCACCGAGAGAACGTAGTGTGTGCGAACAATGTCCCTCCAGACTGGAGGAGAGCGATGATAGAGAACTTCAACGTACTCCCATGAACGATCAGTCAAAGATTGAGCATTTCATTGAGCGAATCGTGGCCGGCGCTTCACAAGCTCAGCTAGAAATCGAGTCCAAGGAACTCGACTTGAACAAAGTCGGCATACATGGTCGAACGCCGCTCATGGTCTCGGCAGCTGAAGGTTTGCTTGCAGCGGTTGAGACGCTAGTGCAGAACGGTGCATCAGTACACGCGATTGGTCGTGGTGAAACGACGGCACTGCACGAGGCATCTGCGAATGGCGAAGCAGCCGTTGCAAACTACCTACTATCCCTTGGCGCGGACGTAAACGCCGAGACGGCCGATGGCGTGACCCCGCTGATGTGCGCGGCCGCCCGCGGAAGCACCGAAGTTACAAAGCTATTGTTGGAGAACCATGCGGACCTGACAAAGACCGATCGCACTGGTGCAACCGCCGCCGATATTGCAGGCGAGAAGGGAGAGGCCGATGCCGCGGACCTGATCAACTCATACTTGTCGCGGGCGCGTGCATAGTCTTGTGAAAGCACACTTGCCGCAAAGGGACTTGAGGTTGCCCCGGGCAAGTTCGACTATTTGTTTGGTCGAGTCTCAACGAGGCGTCAGGAACTTGATATCATGTCATCCCCTTGCCTTTTTGACCCCAGCGCCTAGCACAAGAAGTGATTGGGCTCGCTGATTATGATGCGAGAGGAGTCGAAGTACTCAAAAACTTTCGCCATCTCGCCTCAACTTCGTCACCTCGCCAAGTTGTGAACAGGCGCCTATCGACCGTTAACAGGTGGATTAAAAGGGGAATTGAACACTTTATGAAAGTGAGATAGCGCTGCAAAATCAGCGATTTATCAGAAAAAATGGTGCCGCTTGCAGGACTCGAACCTGCGACCCCATCATTACGAATGATGTGCTCTACCACCTGAGCTAAAGCGGCCCCTCACGGCCGAAGCATGCGGCCTGCGATTTGCATGGCGCTGATACAGGCATTGATCGAAGATTTCAAGCACCCTGTCATGGCTTTGGCAAAAAAGAGGGGAGGGGCCAAGAAGGCGCGCCTCAGAGCGCCAGCCGGGCACGCGCCGCCCTGTATTCGGCCTCCAGCCTATCGACGAGATTTGCCACCGGTTCCACGGCCTTGATGGCGCTGATGCCCTGGCCGCTGCCCCATATGTCCTTCCAGGCCTTGGCACCGCCGACAGCCTGCTCGAAATCCATCTTCGAGACATCGGCAAGCGGCAGGTTGTCGGGGTCCATGCCGGCGGCGACGATCGAGGGCTTGAGATAATTGCCGTGCACGCCGGTGAAATAGTTGGAATAGACGATATCGCTGGCGGCCCCTTCGACGATGGCCTGCTTGTAGGCGTCTGCGGCGCGGGCTTCTTGCGTTGCGATGAAGGGCGAGCCGATATAGGCCATGTCGGCGCCCATCGCTTCGGCGGCGAGGATCGCGCCGCCGGTGGCGATCGCGCCGGCGAGCAGCAGCGGCCCGTCGAACCATTCGCGGATTTCCTGGATCAGCGCAAAGGGCGACAGCGTGCCGGCATGGCCGCCGGCGCCGGCAGCGACCGCGATCAGCCCGTCGGCGCCCTTGCGGATCGCCGAATGGGCGTGGCGGTTGTTGATAATGTCATGCAGCACGATGCCGCCATAGGAATGCACGGCGGCGTTGACCTCGGGCACGGCGCCGAGCGAGGAGATGACGATCGGCACCTTGTATTTGACGCAGAGCGAGAGGTCGTGCTCCAGCCGCTTGTTCGACATGTGGACGATCTGGTTGACGGCAAAGGGGGCGGCCGGCCGCTCCGGATGGGCGGCGTCGTGGCGGGCGAGCTCCTCGGTAATCTCGGCCAGCCATTCGTCGAGCTGGCTTTCCGGCCGGGCGTTCAGCGCCGGAAACGCCCCGACGATGCCCGCCTTGCATTGCGCCAGCGTCAGAGCCGGATGCGAGATGATGAACAGCGGCGAGCCGATGACCGGCAGTCTCAATCTGTCCTTGAGGATCGGGGGCAGGGCCATGGTTCACCACTTCCATTGACGTTTACGAAAACGTCAATCTCATAACAGAGATGAAAAGGCGATAAAAGAGCGGCTGCCATGCCTTCGTCGATTTCGGCCCGAATATATACGTCCGAGAAAGCTAATAGAATAAGGCCCGCAAGCGGTGAAACCTGCCGATATCTCCGCCGATCAACCGCAGCAGGGCCTGCAAGGCTTGCGGTTTGCCGCACTTGCCGCTACCGAATTTTGATGGAGAACGGCAGGGATTGCAGTCCGATGCCGAATTCAAGGTGAAGGACTGAATGTGAGCGGATTAGAAACGGCCATCAGAACAGCGCTCGAGAATTCCGATCGCGATAATCCGGAGGTTCGAGCGAGGATCTATCAGTCGGCCCGCCAGGCGCTGGAAGCCGGGCTGCGCAAGCAAGATATCACCGACACCGAGGTCGTCTCCCATCACCGCCACCGCTTGGAAAGCACCATTCACGCCATCGAAGGCGAGGAGCGCGACCGCCTTCACCCCCGCCAGAGGCCGCCTGAAGTGCCCGTGCCGCCGGTGGTGGAAATGCCGGCGCCGCCGGTTCACCAAGCCGAAGCCGATGCGGACGGCCCCGTCGTGTCAGGTGAGACCCGCGCGCCCGAGCCTATGCATCGCGGCGACGAGTCTAGCCTCGACGACGTGCATGCCGGCAGTGCCGACCATCTGGCTGCCGCCCCCGTCGGCGAAGAACGCCTTGCCCGCGGTCAGCGCGCCACCAATATGGATTTCCGCCCTGAGCGGGCAGCAGGCCGCCGCAAGCCTAGAAAATTCTTTTCGAGACTGCTCGTCTGGTGCGTGCTGCTGGCCTTCATCGGCATCGGCGCCTGGTGGGCGCATACGTCGGGCCTGCTGATGACGGCGGCCGAGCGCGACACCAGCGTTGCCAATCCGCCGGCAAGCACGCAGCCCGAGGATTTCACCGGCAATGACGATAGCGCCGGGAATGCGGGCTCTCACACCGATCAGCCGGTAACCATCGATCCGCAGAACAGTTTCTCGGCCGATTGGATCCCGCTGTTCAAGCCTGAGGACGCCGACAAGATCCAGAGCGGCCCGCGGGCGCGCACCGAAAAAATCGCCGAGAATGACGGCCCCGCCGTCCGGCTGATTTCCGAAAGCGGTGCGGCCGATGGCAATATCTCGATCAGCGTGCCGCCATCGGTGCTGCAGCAGCTGGCCGGCAAATCCTCGACGATCGCGCTGACGCTGCAATCCACCTCCGACGAGCCGACACAGATCACCGTCGAATGCAATTTCCAGACGCTCGGCAATTGCGCCCGCCATCGCTTCAATGTCACCCGGGAAAAGTCGGATGCGCTGCTGCAGGTGAAGTTCGACCGCTCGCTCGCGCCGAATTCGCCGGGCACGCTGACGATCAACAGCGATCTCGACGGCAAGGCGCGCGGCATCAATCTCTTCGCCATCCGCATCCTGCCGGGGCAGTAAGGCCGGTCCCGGTGGAGCCGGTGACCCCGGTCCCGGCAGAGCCGGTGACCCCGGGCCTGCCGCTCAGCCGACGCCTATTTCAGGAAAGCCCTATTTCAAAAAGCCAGGCCCTGAGCCGATGATTTCCTCGTCGACCGTGCCGAGCGCCTGTTTGTCCTTGCCGTCATAATCCATCTTGTTCAGCATGTGGCGGATGAGTTCGAGGCGCGCGCGCCGCTTGTCGTTGCCGTGGATCACCGTCCAGGGCGCGAAATCCGTATGGGTTTCCTTCAGCATCCGGTTGCGCTTGTCGCTGTAATCGTCCCATTTCGTCAGCGCCGCGATATCCATCGACGACAGCTTCCAGACTTTCAGCGGATCGTGCCGGCGGTCGTGGAAGCGTTTGAGCTGCATCTCGCGGCCGATATCGAGATAGAATTTGAAGAAGAAGATGCCCTCATGCGCGATGATCTTTTCAAGCTGCGGCGCCTGTTTGAGGAAATCCTCGTATTGCTGCGGCGTGCAGAAGCCCATGACCGGCTCGACGCCGGCGCGGTTGTACCAGGAGCGATCGAACAGCACGAATTCGCCGGCTGTCGGAAACTGCGCGACATAACGCTGGAAATACCATTGTCCCTGCTCGCGGTCGGTCGGCTTGGTCAGCGCTACCACCCGCGCAAGGCGTGGGTTCATATTCGCCGAGGAAGCCGAAATCGCGCCACCCTTGCCGGCAGCATCGCGCCCTTCGAACAGCGCCATCACCCGCTTGCCGGTCGCCTGCAGCCAGAACTGCACCTTGACGAGTTCGATCTGCAGCTTTTCCAGCTGCTCCAGATAGTCCTCTTCCTTGAGCTTCTTCTTGTGGGGAAAGTTGCCCGATTCCAGCGCGCGTTCGTCCACCCAGGTCGGTAGGGTGGGATCGTCGACATCGAAGATGCGCTTCTTCCCGCGGATCTCCAGCTCCACGGCCCTGTTTTCGACGTCCTCGTCCATATCAGCCTCCACGCCCGATCGCTTCTCTTCCCGCAAGCGAACATATTTACCGTTGAAAATCAAATCTCTCGGGGCGGCCGGTAATTTTTCGTGGGTTCGGCTGCGGCTTTTCGCTTGAGATGCGGCAGCCCGAAAACTTCTGTCATGAATTGCCGCTATCAGGCAGAGTTCAATATAAGAAAAACGAATCGACGCCGCGAGGGCACTTGCAAGACGAAACTCCGTGGAGAAAAAGCCTGCTGGCGCGCATAAGGCGCGAACGGCCGGTGCTGCTGGCGGCGATCCTCAGCGCGCTCGCCGCGCTTGCCGCCGGCATGAACAAGTGGGTTGTGCTTGGCCTGCTGCTTGTGATGATCCTCACCGCGCTTTTCAATGAGGCGCCGGTCATCGAGGCCGAACCCGCCCCGCCAGTGGAGATCAAGCCGGAGGCACCGCCAAGCCGCCTGCCGGAAGTTTCCGCCACACTTTCCGGCCTCGATATCCCCGTCATGCTGCTGTCGGACGATGCCTCGGTGCTCTTCCAGAACCGGGCTGCCGAAAAGGCCTTCGGCGAGGTGGCGTTCGGCGCCCATATATCGGCCCGCATGCGCTCGCCGGGTGTGCTCGATATGGTGCGCGAAACCATCGCCACCAACGCGCCGAACCAGATAGAGCATTCCGAGCGGCTACCCTCCGAGCGCGTCTATATCGTCCGCAGCGCCCCCATTGAATTCGCCGCCGATAACGGTCCGCATGAGCGCTATTTCATCCTGTCCTTCCGCGATATATCGGAGGTCCGCCGCATCGACCGCATGCGGTCGGATTTCGTCGCCAATGCCAGCCATGAGCTGCGCACGCCACTTGCCTCGCTGCGCGGCTTCATCGAGACCATCCAGGGGCCGGCGAAAAACGATCTGAAGGCGCAGGCGCGTTTCCTCAATATCATGCTCGATCAGGCGACGCGCATGAGCCGGCTGGTCGACGACCTGCTGTCGCTCTCCCGCCTGGAGCTGAAGTCGCACATCGCTCCCGATGAGAAGATCGACCTGGTGCCGCTGCTCGGTCATGTCAGGGATTCACTGGTACCGCTGGCCAGGGATGTCGGCGTCGACATCAACCTGCATCTGCCGGATGGCAAGGTCGAGGTGCTGGGCGACCGCGACGAACTTGTCCAGGTCTTCGAGAACCTGATGGAAAATGCCTGCAAATACGGCCAGGAGGGCGAGATCGTCGATGTCTGGCTGAAGAACGGCACCGGCCAACCGGTCGAGGTCAGCATCGTCGACAAGGGCCCGGGTATTCCGGCCGAACATGTGCCGCGCCTGACGGAGCGCTTCTATCGCGTCAGCATCGAGGACAGCCGCTCGAAAAAGGGCACCGGCCTCGGCCTTGCCATCGTCAAACACATCCTCACCCGCCACCGGGCGCGTCTGATCGTCAAGTCGGAAGTCGGCAAGGGCACCGATTTTACCGTCCGTTTTTGACGCGACAGGCAGCCTGAGGCGTTGTCCCCTCTCCCCGTTTTTACGGGGAGAGGGTTAGGGTGAGGGGCAAATCACACGGAACGACTCTCATGAGAGGTCCCAAGCCCAAAACCACCGCCCGAGCGCGATCGTTGCGTCAGTCGGATAATGATGCAGAAGACAGACTGTGGAATGAGCTGCGCGATCGGCGGCTCAACGGAAACAAGTTTGTCCGGCAATTGCCGATTGGTCCGTATTTTGCAGATTTCGCCTGCCGTGAACTGCGGCTGGTGATCGAAATCGACGGCAGCCAACATGCAGAAAGTCGACGAGACGGCATTCGGGATGTCTTCATGACCGGCGATGGCTGGTCGGTTGTACGCTTCTGGAATGTGGATGTGCTGACGGCACTGCCATCCGTGCTGGATACCATTCTAGCAATCTGCGACGGGCGATTGACCGAGCGTGTCGAGGTGGCGGATTTGCGGTTCTTTCCGGCGGCACGTGATTAGCGATGTTGTGCCGTGTGACGCGCCCCTCACCCTAACCCTCTCCCCGTAAAAGACGGGGAGAGGGGACGTGCCCTACGAGAGCGAGTGGGAACAGAGACGTTGCGGCATGTCCCCTTCGCCCCGCAAGCGGGGGTCCGAAGGACGGGTCGAGGCCCATGGCTCGACCCCGGTTGGTGCCGGCAAGCGGATGAGGGACAAATCACGCGGAACGACCTTGATGAAAGGATGCAAGCAGAGAACCGCCACCTCACCTACCCGTCTCCGATATGCAGCCGGTTTCTACAACGCAAGGTGGATTGCCGGCCAGAATTTGGCGTTCGCCGACATGATCAATCGGTCGATTTAAAATATATCATTATAAATCAATTACTTAAGCTGTCACAAATGTTTCATCGCTTTGACATAAAAGGACGGTGCTTACAGCGCTAAGAGAGTCTCGCCGATGAAAAAAGGCAATGCGAGGGCCTCTCTAAGGCCGCACTCACACAAGCCCAAATGCCGGGAGATTTACATGAACACCTTCAAGCTCACCGTTGCCGCGCTCGCTGCAACTGCTGCTTTCGCTGGCGCCGCCGTCGCCCGCGACCAGATTCAGGTCGCTGGTTCGTCCACCGTCCTGCCTTACGCAAAGATCGTTGCCGAGTCCTTCGGCGAAACCTTCACCAACTTCAAGACGCCGGTTGTTGAATCCGGCGGCACGGGCGCTGGTCTGAAGGAATTCTGCAAGGGCGTTGGCGAAGACACCATCGACATTGCGAACGCCTCGCGTCCGATCAACAAGAACGAAGCCGAAGCCTGCAAGGCTGCCGGCGTAACCGACATCCAGGAAGTCAAGATCGGCTACGACGGCATCGTCTTCGCAACCGACTCGTCCAACCCTGACGTTGCCTACGTTCCTGCAGACATCTACAAGGCCCTCGCAGCCCAGGTCGTCGTTGACGGCAAGCTCGTCGCCAACCCCTACAAGAAGTGGTCGGAAGTCAACCCGAAGCTTCCGGCTGTTGATATCGCTGCCTACATCCCGGGCGAAAAGCACGGCACCCGCGAAGTGTTCGAACTGAACGTTCTCGCTGCCGGCTGCAAGGCCGCTGGCGCACAGGAAGTCATCGCCAAGGAATTGGCCGACAAGGCTGCCCAGACGAAGGCCTGCGTCGCAGTCCGTAAGGACGGCGCTGCTGTCGACATCGACGGCGACTATCCGGAAACCCTGGCACGCATCGCCGCCAACAAGACCGGCGTCGGCGTATTCGGCCTTTCCTTCTACGAAAACAATGCCGACAAGCTCAAGGTTGCGACCATGAGCGGTATCGTTCCGTCCACCGAAACGATCTCCAACGGCACCTACCCGGTTTCCCGCCCGCTGTTCTTCTACGTCAAGAAGGCACATCTCGGCGCCGTTCCGGGCCTGAAGGAATACGTCAACTTCTTCGTATCCGACCAGATGATCGGCCCTGACAGCCCGCTCGTCGAATACGGCCTCGTTGCCGCTCCGGATGCCGAGCGCGAAGCGATCCGCAAGGACGTCGAAGCCGGTAAGTCCATGTAATGACTCTGCCGGCGCGGTGCCTTTTGGCCCGCGCCGGCATTGCCTTATGTCCCTGCGCGCCGGCGGTTCCGGAGCTGCAGGGTTGGAATTCCTTCTCCATGATTGGAAGCTGAAGGCAGGCTGATCAAGCTGCCGGGCTTTTTGGGGCTATGGGCCTGGGGACGTAACGAATGAGCACATCCATCATACTTTTGTGCCTTGTGGTGATCGGAGTCGCCGCCTATCTGGTCGCGCGCAACCGTGCCACGGCGCTTGCCGGAGGCCGGTCCTCCGCATTGCATTCACGGCCGGCCTATTACGGCGCCTATGCGGCGATCTGGGCAATTCTTCCCGCCTTGCTCGTCCTCTGCGTTTGGCTCTCCGTCAGCCCCGGCATCATCCAGTCCTCGGTTCGCGGCGCTTTCCCCGAGGACATCAGGGCTCAAGCCCCGGTCGAGCAGGACCTCGGCTATTCGACGGTGGCAACAGTTGCCCGCGGCCTGACGATGCTGACCTCGGATGAAGCTGCCGCGGTCGCCAACGATCCGGCTGCCTTGCAGGCCAAGCTCCTCGAAAAGGGTGTGCCGCTTGCCAGCCAGCCGCTGCCTTACATGCTCGACGCCGCCAAAAAGCTCAACGCCATGAGCATGACGAGCCGCATCGCCATGACGGCGATCGTCTTCGCTCTCGCCGTTGCTGGCGCCTTCTACGCACTGCGCTCCATCGCGCCGCGCTTCCGCGCCCGCAACCGGGTCGAGCGCGTCATGCTCTGGGGCCTGCTGCTTGCCTCCTCGATCGCTATTCTGACGACGATCGGCATCGTCTTCTCCATGCTGTCGGAAGCCGCCCGCTTCTTCGCGGCCGTTCCCGCCATGGACTTCTTCTTCGGCACCGTCTGGGATCCGCGCTTTGCCGGCGCCGGCAGCTCGTCCTTCGGTCAGTTCGGCCTGATCCCGCTGCTGCTCGGCACGATCTATATCGGCCTGGTCGCCATGCTGGTCGCCGTGCCGGTCGGCCTCTTCGCCGCCATCTACATGGCCGAATACGCCTCGCCGAAGGTGCGTGGGGTCGCCAAGCCGCTCCTCGAAGTGCTCGCCGGTATTCCGACGATCGTCTACGGGTTCTTCGCGCTCGTCACCGTCGGCCCGTTCCTGCGCGACTTTTCCGCCCAGGTCAGCGGCCTCCTCTCCGGCAACTACAGCAACTTCATCCAGGCGCAGAGCGTTCTGACGGCCGGCATCGTCATGGGCATCATGCTGATCCCCTACGTGTCCTCGCTGTCGGACGATATCATCACCGCCGTGCCGGGGTCACTGCGTGACGGTTCGCTCGGTCTTGGCGCCACACGCTCCGAAACCATCAAGAAAGTGGTCTTGCCCGCAGCCCTTCCCGGCATCGTCGGCGCATTGCTGATGACCGCCTCGCGCGCCATCGGCGAAACCATGATCGTCGTGCTGGCCGCCGGTGTGGCTGCCCGCATCCAGATCAACCCCTTCGAGCCGATGACGACGGTGACCGTCAAGATCGTCAACCAGCTGACCGGCGACCTTGAGTTCACCTCGCCGCAGACGCTGGTTGCCTTTGCCCTTGGCATCACCCTGTTCTGCATCACGCTTTGCCTCAATATCTATGCGCTCTACATCGTGCGCAAATACCGGGAGCAGTACGAATGACGGATATTGTTTCTCCCACATCAGGCGTCACCGTTTCCAAGGCGCCAGCGCGCCGCGATATCGGCATCAAGCGTCGCTATGCCGCCGAGCGCCGGTTCCAGGCCTATGGCATCGCCGCCATCACCTTCGGCCTCGTCTTCCTCTTCATCCTGCTGTGGACGGTGATCGGCAAAGGCTATACCGCCTTCCAGCAGACGGCGGTCACCCTGCCGATCGAATTCTCCGAGAAGACGATCGACCCGAACAACAAGCGTGCGACCGACCCTTCGGTGCTGATCGCCGCCAACTACCCGGTTCTCCTGCGCGACGCGATCGTCAAGCAGCTGAACGTCAATGCTTCGAGCCGTCCCGACGTGCGCGATGCATCCGCCATGCTGTCCAAGGGTGCGCCGATCCAGCTGCGCGATATGGTGATGGCCGATCCGTCGATCATCGGCAAGACGGTCAATGTCACGGTGCTTGCCGACGCCAATGTCGACAGCGCCAACAAGGGCCAGATCGATCTCTCGGTCGATGAGAAGAACCGCAAGGTCAACGACAAGCAGGTCGGCTGGATGAACGAACTGAAGGCGAGCGGCGCTCTCCACAAGCAGTTCAACACCGGCCTCTTCGTCAACGGCAATTCCAGCCGTCCGGAAGCCGCAGGCCTTGGCGTCGCCCTGATCGGCTCGCTCTACCTGATGCTGATCGTGCTCGTGCTTGCCCTGCCGATCGGCGTCGCCGCCTCGATCTATCTCGAGGAGTTCGCGCCGAAGAACAAGCTGACGGACCTGATCGAGGTCAACATCAACAACCTCGCCGCGGTCCCTTCGATCGTCTATGGTCTGCTCGGTCTTTCCGTCTTCATCAACTTCATCGGCCTGCCGCGCTCGGCTTCGCTGGTCGGTGGCCTGGTGCTGACGCTGATGACCCTGCCGACGATCATCATCGCCACGCGCGCGGCACTGCGCGCCGTGCCGCCGTCGATCCGCGCCGCAGCGCTCGGCCTTGGCGCTTCGAAGATGCAGATGGTGTTCCACCATGTGCTGCCACTCGCCATGCCGGGCATCCTGACCGGCACGATCATCGGCCTGGCGCACGCGCTCGGCGAAACCGCGCCGCTGCTCTTGATCGGCATGGTCGCCTTCGTCGCCAATGCGCCGACGACACCGCTCGATCCCTCGACGGCTCTGCCCGTACAGGTCTATATGTGGGCCAATGAGGCAGAACGTGCCTTCGTTGAGCGTACTTCGGGTGCCATCATCGTCCTGCTCCTGTTCCTGATCGTCATGAACATGGGCGCCATCCTCTTGCGTCGTCGCTTCGAGCGCCGCTGGTAAACGGAGTTACACATCATGAACATGTTGACGGAAGCTGCAGTTGAAAAGGCGCTGGATCACAAGATGAGCAACGTCCCGTATAAGATGATCGGAAAGGATGTCTCGGTTTACTACGGCGAGAAGCGCGCGCTTTTCGATGTGAACCTGAACGTCCGCGAAAACACCGTAACCGCCCTGATCGGCCCGTCCGGCTGCGGCAAGTCGACCTTCCTGCGGTGCCTCAACCGCATGAACGACACGATCGACGGCTGCCGCGTCACCGGCAAGATCACCCTCGACACCGACGATGTCTATGATCCCGATATCGACGTCGTCGAACTTCGTGCCCGCGTCGGCATGGTTTTCCAGAAGCCGAACCCGTTCCCGAAGACGATCTACGAGAACGTCTCCTACGGCCCGCGCATCCATGGCCTTGCCAAGTCGAAGGCCGATCTCGACCAGATCGTCGAGACCAGCCTGCAGCGCGCCGGCCTCTGGAACGAGGTCAAGGACCGCGTGCATGAATCCGGCACCGGCCTGTCCGGCGGCCAGCAGCAGCGCCTCTGCATTGCGCGTGCCGTCGCCGTCAGCCCGGAAGTCATCCTGATGGACGAACCCTGCTCGGCGCTCGACCCGATCGCCACCGCCAAGGTCGAGGAGCTGATCCACGAGCTGCGCGAGAACTATACGATCGTCATCGTCACCCACTCCATGCAGCAGGCCGCGCGCGTCTCGCAGCGCACCGCCATGTTCCACCTCGGCAACCTCGTCGAGGAGAACGACACCGACAAGATGTTCACCAATCCCGACGATCCGCGTACCCAGGACTACATCATGGGTCGCTTCGGTTGATTTTGGCGACACCAAGCCTTCCCGTTATTCGAGGATAAAGCCCCATGGCATCGACACATATTTTTTCTGCCTACGATGATGATCTGAAGTTCCTGTCCAGGCGGATTTCCGAAATGGGCGGCCTGGCCGAGCAGATGGTCGGTGAATCCGTGCGCGCCCTCGTCAACGGCGATACGGCGCTGGCGCAGAAGGTCATCTCGGACGATGTGATCCTCGATCACGCCGAACGCGAAATCGGCGACAAGGCGATCGTCACGATCGCCCGCCGTCAGCCGATGGCCTCGGACCTGCGTGAAATCATGGGTTCGATCCGCATCGCCGCCGATCTCGAACGCGTCGGCGACCTCGGCAAGAACACCGCCAAGCGCGTCATCGCCGTCCAAAGCACCGGCGTTCCCCGCAAGCTTGCCCGCGGCCTCGAGCATCTGTCCGAGCTGGCGCTCGTCCAGCTCAAGGAAGTGCTCGATGTCTACACCAATCGTTCAGCCGACAAGGCGAATGCGATCCGTGAACGCGACAACGAGATCGACGCGATGTACACCTCGCTGTTCCGCGAACTCCTGACCTACATGATGGAAGATCCGCGCAACATCACCAGCTGCACGCATCTTCTCTTCTGCGCCAAGAATATCGAGCGCATCGGCGACCATGCCACCAACATCGCCGAGACGATCTTTTACATGGCGACAGGCGCGCAGCCGGAAGGCGATCGTCCGAAGGATGACAGCGCCAACACCGTCGGCGCGGTCACCGAATAACGCCCGCACAGTCAATTGCGTGCGCGCCCGTCCGGGCGCGCAAAGAGGTCGCAGCCAATTTTTGAATTTGCGCAGGATGCATTGCTTAAATCACCCTGGTTTAAGGATCATGCGCGAGGAGACCGACACGCATGATCCCGAGAGTTGCAGTTGTTGAAGACGAGGAAGCCCTCAGCGTGCTTCTTCGCTACAATCTCGAAGCGGAAGGCTTCGAGGTCGATACCATCCTTCGTGGCGACGAAGCCGAAATGAGGCTTCAGGAGCGCACGCCCGATCTTCTCATCCTTGATTGGATGCTGCCCGGCGTCTCCGGCATCGAGCTCTGCCGGCGTCTGCGCATGCGGCCGGAAACCGAGCGCCTGCCGATCATCATGCTGACGGCGCGCGGCGAGGAGAGCGAGCGTGTCCGCGGATTGTCGACGGGCGCCGACGATTATGTCGTCAAGCCCTTCTCGACCCCCGAGCTCGTTGCCCGCGTCAAGGCGATGCTGCGCCGCGCCCGTCCCGAGGTGCTGTCGACGGTGCTGAAATGCGGCGATATCGAGCTCGACCGCGAGACCCATCGCGTCCATCGCAAGACCCGCGAAGTCCGCCTCGGCCCCACCGAATTCCGCCTGCTGGAATTCCTGATGTCGTCGCCGGGCCGGGTCTTCTCCCGCTCGCAGCTGTTGGATGGCGTCTGGGGCCACGATATCTATGTCGACGAGCGTACCGTCGACGTCCATGTCGGCCGCCTGCGCAAGGCGCTGAATTTCTCCAACATGCAGGACGTCATCCGCACCGTCCGCGGCGCCGGTTATTCGATGGAAGCCTGAGGGCTTTCGTTCTGGTTGCTGACGAAGTCGCTCGTGCGAATGTCCGCCCCTCACCCTAACCCTCTCCCCGTAAACGGGGCGAGGGGACGTGCCCTGCGAAAGGTTGGTGGGGACGGAGAGGGTGCGGCATATCCCTTCGCCCCGTTTACGGGGAGAGCGACTGTCTTGTTTGTCAAGCGTTTTGCCATGGTCGTCCGTCCCTGATGATGGCGT
>NZ_JACCEY010000012.1:0-26729 GCF_013591995.1 Rhizobium sp. WYCCWR 11146 | reverse complement strand
CAATCTCCCCGGCGCCAATCAAACGCGGGGAGTGTGACATTCCAACTTTGCAGAAACAGGACACTTTAACTTTGCGGCTACAGACGGTCGTCGCATAATCTAGTTTATGGAACCTATGGTTGGCTTCAGGTGTGTTGCTTTTACTATCGGCGACTGCCACGTAGCGGAGATGACGGAGATCCATGTCTTGCCCCTGGGCACCCGGGTTTGGATGCCTTATCGTTTCGTATCGTGGTTACGCTGAGGCCAACCACGTGTGACTAGCATCGTCAGGCTCCAGTTGGATCCGGCTTGGTCAGGTGGCCGCCGTAAAACTCTTGCATGCGGCTGCGATCGCTTTGATGCCGATGGGCCGTAGTTTTGCAAGATTTCATTTGCTTTCTGGAATTTGGGTATCTGGTGGCACCGCGTCCCTCAATTGAATGATGCAAATAAGTTCTATTCATGGGTCGCGAGTGCACGCTTCACGCGAAGCACTGTGGCTGTCACAGTCACGAACACGAGCGGGAGCGACCCAAGCATCAGCAGCGGGCTTAATTCCCACCCGGCATGTTGACATGCCTCGAAAGCCGTTTTGATGAGACCGACGAGGTAGTAGCTGATGGCGATGATTGAGAACCCCTCGACCGCGCGCTGGATCTTCACCTGCGTCGCTGCCCGTTCAGCCACCGACCTGATCTGAATTGCATTGTGGAACTCGACCTCGACCTGGATGCGGGTTTGGAGCAGGTTCAGGAGATGCAAGGTGGCACCGGACAACTGCTCGAGCCTATGGGCTGCGGCCTCGCAGGTGCGAACCGCTGGCTTGAAACGCCTGGTGATGAACACACCAAAGCGCTGGAAGCCCGGCACATGTGTCTCGCGCAGCTCGCTGATGCGTTCCTCGACGATCTTAGCATAGGCCGCAGTCGCGCCGAAGCGGCTGCGAGTTTCCGCCGAAGCGGTGATGATGGCGGCTGAAAGCTCCGAGATCTCGTTGAGCAGGTTCTTGTGCTGATCTGCCGGCGTCGACTGATTGCGGTCTGCCAATTCTCCAAGCCGCGCATCGAACTCGGCAAGCCGCGGCGCGAGCCTTCGTGCGAGTGGCAACCCAAGCAGCGCCATCGAGCGGTAGGTCTCTACCTCGTAGATTCTACGGACCATTCGCCCAAGCCGATAGGCGTTCAAATCCTTGTTGAACAGCAGCGTATGGCTCCACCCGTTAGAACGAACCCGGAAGTCGGAGCAAACTTGGCCAGCCCCTCCTCCGATCATTGACGCGGCGCTGACATCAAACCCGAATTTCGGCAGGAAGTCGCCCAATTCATCCGGCGCAGGCCCCATTACCAGGATACTGACCTGACCGATAATCGATGCCGAAGGCAGACCGAGCATTGCGAGAATGTCGGACGTCACCAGCGTTGGCGCCGGCCATTGTTCCGGTTCGTGATCGAGCATTGTCACGCGTGTGACGGTTACGAACTCTGTGTGATACTCGACACGCGTCTTTATAAGGTCGGTGTCATGCTTGCCCAAAGATATGGAGCCGCCCGTTTGTCTAGCAGGCGACTGAGCCGGCATCAGAGCGAAATGCTCGACGAGTGCCGGCCCGGCGAAATATATGGACGGCCGCGCATGAAGTTCGGCCGTAAAGTCCGCTGCCGTCGGCTGATCCGTCTCTCCTGTTAGCATGCCGCGCCCCCGAACTAAATCCCGATTGCCTCATAGGTGTCGGCGACCTGCCGGATGGAAGCGACATAGGCTGCGGTCCGGTAATCGCCGAGTTCGGGCTGTGTCTCGAGAAGATCGCCGATGCGTGCCCAAGTGCTGCGCATGACGTCTTCGAGGCCGGAGCGGACAAGATCTATTTCGTCGCCGCGTTCGAGGAACTCGTCGCGGATGTCGGCGGGGAACTCCCTGCCGGTCATCCGCTCGAGCGCCGCCGCAATCGTCTGGTTGCGTCGCTCGCGCCGACGACGTTCCATCAGGCCGAAGGGGATATGCGTCAGGTTCTTGACCCACTCGAAGTAACTGACGACAACACCGCCGGCATTGACATAGAGATCGGGGAGAATGGTGACGCCGCGGGAGCGGAGGAGCTTGTCGGCCTCGAAGGTGACAGGACCATTGGCCGCTTCGACGACGAGGTGGGGCTTGATGCGTTCGACGTTCTCGGCGTGGATAGCATTTTCCGTCGCCGCCGGGATGAGAACGTCGCAGCGCTGTTCTATCTCAGTCATGTCGCCAGCAAAGGGCCTGGCGCCTTCAAAGCCGAGAATGTTGCCGGTGCCGATTTGGTGCTGCTTGAGCGCTTCGATGGAAAGGCCTTCGGGGTTGGCGACGTAGCCGTCGCGATCAGCAACAACGTTGACGCGTGCGCCGTCCTCTTCGGATAGGAACTTGGCGGCGTGATAGCCGACATTGCCGAAGCCTTGCACGATAACGGACGCGCCTTTGAGATGGCGCCGGCCATCAAGACCTTGCGTGCGAGTGTCGCGAAGATAGCTCTGGATGGCGAATTGCACGCCACGAGCAGTGGCCTCCGTTCGGCCGGCGATCCCGCCCTTCGACAGCGGCTTGCCGGTGACGCAAGCGCGAGCATTGACGACGTCGGTCGGATTGGCACGGCGGAATTCATCCATCATCTAAGCCATTTCCCGTTCGCCCGTGCCGCCAATATCGGGGGCTGGAACGTTGACACCGGGACCGATCAGGCAGCGTTTGTTCAGTTCCTGGGTAAAGCGGCGGGTGATGCGCTCAAGTTCCTGCGGCGACCACTCGCTCGGATCGATCTTCAGTGCGCCCTTGGAGCCACCGAATGGCACGTCGACGAGCGAGCACTTGAGCGTCACTAATGCGGCAAGAGCCTCGACCTCATCGGCGTCGGGCATTCGAGGCATAGCGGATGCCGCCTTTGACCGGTTCGCAGTGCTCACTGTGGACCGATCGCCAGCCGATGAAACTGTACATTTGACCACGAAGGCGCACGCCGAAGCGAACCGTGTAGGTCGAGTTGCATTGGATGATCCGTTCAGCCAGTCCCTCCCCCAGATTGAGGAATGACATGGCATGACGGAAGTTCTGGTCGACACTTTCAAGGAAACTGGCGGAATTCATCGGGCAATGCTCGTTGGGGCCTTCTGTTGTTGTAAACGACTGGCGGGTTGCCAACCCCACCCTGCGAGGGGTGAGCCGCAGCCCGCGTTCAGAGCGACACGCCCGACACCATCAACGCCAGGCGCCTGAAGTCATGACAAGGGACTAGACCGCCTTCTTCAGACGCATGGCCTCAGGATCGTAAACCTGGCCAAAGCGATTGTTCAGGAAATCTGCGAGCGCGACTTCCTCCTGCCGAACGAAGCCCTTCTGAGGCAGTTTTCCATCGGCGAGGAGGTCGAGAACCGTCGTGATGCCGGCGGCCGTCGTGATTTGGATCGCGCTCATCGTTTTGCCCGCGACGACACCCGAATAAACCTTGTTGGCGTAGGTTTCCTGCATGTAGCGGCCCTCTTTCCAGCCACACACGGTGACGAAGATCACGACCACGTCCTGCATCGTGGCCGGCAGAGCATTTTCGAACAGGTCCTTGAGCACGTCCCGGCGGTTCTTGAGATTGAAGTCGTTCAGCAGCGCCTTGATTATTGCCTGATGGCCTGGGTAGCGGATCGTGCGGTAGTTCATCGTCCGAACGCGGCCCTCCAGCGTCTTGGCCAGGGTGCCGAGACCACCAGATGTGTTAAATGCCTCGTAGGTAACACCATCCAGCGAGAATTCTTCGCGCTCTTCCATGGCCGGCACTGTAATGAACTTGCCCTCAACAATCGCCTCACATGGCTCGATGTATTCGTTGATCAGACCATCCGTGCTCCAGGTCAGATTGTAGTTCAGAGCGTTCGACGGATATTGCGGCAAGGCTCCAACGCGCATGCGCACGCTATCCAGCGTGTCAAAGCGCTTGGCAAGGTCGTTGGCAACAATCGAGATAAAGCCGGGCGCGAGGCCACACTGGGGAATGAAAGCAACATCTGCACCTTCGGAGAGCTCCTCGACCTTCTTGGTCGTTGCGACATCTTCCGTCAGGTCAAGGTAATGCACCGAGGCTTCCAGTGCAGCCTCGGCGACTTTGCCGGTCAGGTTGAAGGGCGCCGCGGACAGAACGGCGAACTTCCCGCGAAGCATCACTACGAGTGCCCCGATGTCGGTGATATCAACGACTTTTCCGGAAATCGCAGGATGCTTGTCGAGCTTGTTGATCTGCGCCTGATCACGATCGGTTACGACGACATTGTAATTGCCTGTTTCGGCCAGCATCAATGCGATGGCGCCACCGATCTTACCTGCGCCAATGACCATTATATCCTTCATTTCAGTCCCCTTCGCTTCAGGATTTGAATGTTGTCAGTTTGACTAGATCACACGCCATATCATAGGGTCACATTGCTATTTTTGTTGGCTTGTTTTAAGCACTTCGCCGTATTGGATAGTCTGAATGCAGAGGTTCTGATGAATGTAACGGAAAAAGACCGCGAACTGCTCGATTTGCTTGGCGAGGATGCGCGCGCGCCCGTGGCGAGCCTTGCCAAAAAGCTCGGTTTGTCGAGAACGACCGTTCAGTCCAGACTTGATCGCCTGGAGCGTGAAGGGGTCATTGCCGGATATAACGTGAGACTGTCCGATGAGTATCAATCAGGTCTTGCGAAAGCGCATGTCATGATCACGCTCGCGCCAAAAGTCTTATCACAGGTTTGCGTTTCGCTGCAGGCAATCCATGGTGTGAAATCACTGCATTCGGTGAGCGGCACATTCGATCTAATTGCGGTTCTCGAAGCTCCGTCGATTTCGGAACTTGATCAACTCGTCGACGGGATCGGAATGATCGATGGCGTTGAGCGAACGCTTTCCTCGATCATCATGTCCACCCGGCTAAGCCGCTAGAGCGTATCTGGATTTAGTTGAATCGGCAGGGATTCCGTTTTTGTGTGTTTTGTGATTCAAGATGCTGGCTGGAGTGGAGGCCAGCATCGAATGACGCGACCTCTTTCCAATGATCTTCGTGAGCGTGTTGTTGCTGCAATCGAAGCCGGTGAGAGCTGCCGGTCGGTTGCGGCGCGGTTCGGTATTGCCGTGTCTTCAGCGGTAAAGTGGTCGCAGCGTTATCGTTCGAGCGGATCTGTCGCGCCTGGGAAGATGGGCGGCCACCGCAAGCGGGTTCTGGAACCGCACCGGACGTTTATCGTGGAGCGGATCAACCAGACGCCGCATGTGTCACTGCACAGGTTGAAGGAAGAGCTGGCCGCGCGAGGGGTGAAGGTATCCCACGATACGGTATGGCAGTTCCTGCGGCGTGAGGGATTGCGGTTCAAAAAAACCACTGTTCGCCCTTGAGCAGGCGCGCGCTGACGTCGCGCGACGGCGACAGCGCTGGCGATCCTGGCAGGCTGGCCTCGATCCAAGACGGCTGGTCTTCATCGATAAAACCTGGATCAAGACCAACATGGCGCCGCTTCGAGGGTGGGGGCCGAAGGGCAAACGCCTGCGCAGCTTCGCCCCGCACGGACATTGGCGCACCCTGACTTTCCTCGGCGCGTTGCGCTGCGATCGGCTCACCGCACCCTGTGTCTTCGATGGACCGATCAACGGTGAGTGCTTTCGCGCCTATGTCGAGCAGCAACTCGTACTGGTGCTCAAACCCGGCGACATCGTCGTGATGGATAATCTCGGCTCCCACAAGTCGGTCGCCATCCGTCAGATGATCCGCAACGCTGGTGCTCGGCTCTGGTACTTGCCGCCGTACTCCCCCGACCTCAATCCAATCGAACGGGCTTTCGCCAAAATCAAGCACTGGATGCGCCTGGCTCAGAAGCGAACCATCGATGACACCTGGCGCCACATCGGACACCCCGTCAAAACCATCGAGCCCAGCGAATGCAGCAACTACTTCGCCAATGCCGGATACGCTTCCGTCAAAACCTGAAACGCTCTAAATACATCCAGCTAGATGCGCCTCGCCGCTGATTGCGACGCCAGTATCTATACTTTGAAATTGACAAGGCGTTCTATGACTTGAAGGGGATGCTCAAGACCAACAGCGTCAAGGGTCTTGACCTGCGACCGGCAGGAATATCCAGTGACCATGACAACGTCCCCTTTTTGTCGGCCTGCGATTGGAGACTTCCAACTCATTTCATAGAGCGCTTTCGATAATCTTCTGTTGCGCGTCTCGTGCCCAAACGTGCCCGCCATCCCGCAACACCCCGTCTCGGCAACTGCGAGTTCAATACCCAATTGCGCGAATACCGCCTTCCACTGCCCGATGGCGGCAGGCGCGTTGGTTCTTTCCGTGCAATGGGGCATGAGCGTGTAACGTATACCTTCGATGGATTTGGCTAGAGGTTGCTCTGCTAGAACATTTGCAAGCCACTCTTGCGGCAGGGCTACATCGGCCCCTAGGGGCTTGCCGGGCACCGCGCTATATTCGCTGCGGAAGGCAAGCGTCATTGAAGGATCAATGCCAACTAATGTTACGCCAAGGTCAGTAAGCCCTTTCAGGTAGACGGACGTTCCTCTTGCCGCCCTTTCAAAGCGGCCGAGATAGCCATGCACATGCAGCGCTTTCCCGTTGATGTGCGGGGCGGCAAGCAAAGGCTCATAGCCCAGCTTGCGGGCAAGGCTGATCGCCGCCAGTGCGACATCCGGATCGAAATAGGAGGTGAAGACATCCGGCACGAATACGACTGTCCGGGACAGTTTTGCATTGGAGAACCGTGTCAGGTCCTCGGCATGCGCAATGGCCACTCCCAGCCGCCTGGCTTCCTTGGGTAGCGATACTGCGGGCAAATGTGGAAGTGCCGTCAGCCCAGCCAGACGCGTCAGTGCCTTGCCAGGCACAGTGCCTGCGACGAGGTTATATAGCGGCCGCACACGCGCCATCATCGGCAGCATTGTTTCGATGGATGCAACGAGCGGGTCCTTGAGGGGCCGCAGATAGCGGCCATGGTAGATCTCCAAAAACTTGGCCCGGAAAGAGGGGACACTCACCTTAATAGGACATTGCCCGGCGCAGGCTTTGCAGGCGAGGCAACTGTCCATCGCCGCCTTGACCTCATGCGAGAAATCGCCCGCGTTTACCGGGGAAAATGAATTGACGATACGGCGTGGCAGTTGCCACAGCCTGCCGGCCTTGCGCAAACCCTCTGCTTCTCTCCGTGGATCAATATTTTTCTCGGCCAGCATTCGCAGCCATTCGCGCATGAGTGATGCTCGTCCTTTGGGCGATTGACGCCGATCCCGTGTCGCCTTGTAGGAAGGGCACATAGGACTGGTTTCATCAAAATCGAAACAGGCACCATTGCCATTGCAATAGGCGGCGTTGTCGAACGCGGCGCGGATTTCGTGCCCAATAATCCTGTCGAAACCGCCGCGGAGCGGCACCTCATCGATCTTCAGCAAAGGTCTTCCGTTGATGCTGGTGATCTTGCCTGGATTGAGCCGGTTTTGCGGATCGAAGCCGCGCTTGATGTCCTGCAGGCAAGGGTAAAGGTCTCCGAAGAATTCCGGCACATATTCCGAACGCACGCCCTTGCCATGCTCGCCCCATAACACGCCGCCATATTTGCGGGTGAGCGCCACCACCTCATCACTAATTTGGCGAACCAGGGCTGTGTGATCCGGTCGAACCAGATCAAGAGCCGGGCGGACATGCAGCACTCCAGCATCGACATGGCCGAACATGCCGTAGGACACGCCTGCCCTATCGAGAAGATCGCGAAACTCGCGGATATAGGCGGCCAAATGCTCAGGCGGCACGGCGGTGTCCTCGACGAACGGCACCGGCCGAATCGATCCTTCGACATTGCCGAGCAAGCCCACCGCGCGTTTGCGCATGGTCCAGATCGCCTCGGCATCGGCATGGCCGCGCGCCACCGTGAATCCCAACCGGTTTGCACCGGGCCGCGCCTCGAGCGTGGTAGCGACCTCCGCGATCTTTTGCTCAAGTTCGTCGGGGCCGCCAGCCAAGATTTCGACGATGTTGATGCCGTTTGCCGCCCGCTCCCCGTCGGAGGGAAAGAAACGGCCGATCGCGTTCCACACAATATCGCCCTTGGCAAGATCGAGAACTTTCTCGTCAACCGTTTCGATCGAGGCGACGCCGAGGGAAACCAGGTTGCGGGCATCTTCCAGCGCAGCATTGAAATCGCTATAACGGACGTTGATGAGGGCCACCTCGGCAGGAAGCGGCATGAGATTGAGTTCGGCCTCAGCAATCAGGGCGAGGGTTCCCTCCGACCCGCACAGCACGGCGTTGAGATCAAAAAACCCGTCCTGTCGTCGCACATGCGCCAGATCGTAGCCGGTCATGTACCGGTTGAGATTTGGGAAGACCTCGGCGACCCGCTCCTGCGTTTCCCACGTGATGCGCTCCACGATCCGATGCACTTCACCGATGCGGTCATCGCGCGCACATATCTCCGTAAGCTCCGCGTTTTCGAGCGGGCGTGACCAGAAATCCGAGCCGTCCGTCAGCACGACCCGCAGACCCAGAACATGGTTCGACGTCTTGCCATAGAGGCAGGAGCCCTGCCCGCAGGCATCGGTGGAAATCATACCGCCGATCGTCGCCCGGTTCGAGGTGGAAAGTTCCGGCGCGAAGAATAATCCATGCGGCTTCAGCTCCCTGTTGAGTTGGTCCTTGACGACGCCCGCCTCAACGCAAGCCGTACGTCGCATCGGGTCGATTTCGAGAATACGGTTCATGTGCCGTGAACAATCGACGACTACGCCATCGGTCAGAGCTTGGCCGTTGGTGCCTGTGCCACCACCACGCGGGGCGATGACGATGGTGAGGAAAGCTGGCTCCGAAAGGGTGCGGGCGATGATTTGCATGTCTTCCGCATCGCGGGGAAAGACAATCGCCTGCGGCTCCACCTGATAGATGGAGTTATCCGTAGCATAGACCGTGCGGGAGGCCGCCCGCGTTTCAATATCGCCGCGAAAGCCCGCCTCGATCAGACGCTCGGAGAAGCTGACAGGAGCGTCAGCGATGGAAGCTGGGCGATCGAGGCATGGAATCATGGCGGGAGAATTGATCCTTTCAGAGCCGCACAAGCCCGTTCGATGCGGTTCAGCGCTTCGACCAGTTCCTCCTCCGATGTCGCATAGGAAATGCGGAAGAAGGGGGAAAGACCGAAAGCAGAACCGGGCACCACAGCTACCTGTGCGTCTTCCAGGAGGTAATCAGTAAAGTCAGCATCAGTGGCGATGGTCTTTCCATTCGGGGTGACCTTGTTCAGTATACCGGCGCAGCTCGAAAAGGTATAGAATGCTCCCTCGGGTGTGCGGCATTCCAGACCCGGAATGGCATTGAGTCGACCGACCACCAGATCGCGACGTCGCTTGAAACTTGCCTGGCGGTCCTTCAGGAACTCTTGTGGACCGTTGAGCGCGGCAATAGCAGCTGCCTGACTGATCGAGCACGGGCAGGACGTCGCTTGGCTTTGGATGACCGCCATGGCCTTGATCAGCGCCTTAGGGCCACCGGCATAGCCGATACGCCAGCCGGTCATCGCGTAAGCTTTGGACACACCATTTACCGTGAGCGCTCGCTCTTTGAGCCGCGGTTCGAGTGCCACCGGTGTAACGAACTCAAATCCGTCATAGACGATATGCTCATACATATCGTCCACCATCAGCCAGATATGCGGATGACGTAGTAGTACATCGATCAGGGGCTGGTAATCCGCCGCACTGTAGGCCGCGCCGGACGGATTGGACGGCGAGTTCAACAGCACCCAGCGGGTCCTTGGCGTAATCGCGTTCTCAAGTTGTTCGGCCTGAAGACGAAACCCGGCCGCCGCATCGCACGGCACCAGAACAGATGTACCGCCGCAGACTTCCACAATGTCGGAATAGGAGGTCCAGCAGGGCGTGGGTATGATAACCTCGTCTCCCGGATCTATGGTCGCCATGAAGGCGTTGAATAGGATCTGCTTGGCGCCGGCGCCGGCGGTCACTTCGTCGATGGCGTAGTCGATGCCGTTTTCCCGCTTAAACTTCGCGCAGGCCGCCTGCTTGAGAGCCGGCGAACCATCAAGCGCGGTATATTTGGTCTCACCTGCGTCGATGGCCGCCTTCGCAGCCTGCTTGATATGGTCCGGTGTGTCGAAATTCGGCTCGCCCGCGCCGAGAATGATGACGGGGAAGCCCTCTCGCTTCATCGCTGCGGCTTTGGCGCCAATTTGCAGGATTTTCGAAACGCCGACAGAGGCGATCCGCGCGGCGGGTCGGAAGCCCGCCTCACCAATGTCTACTGAGATCATCATGGCGTAGAGCTCTATTCAATAATGAAGGAGACACCCTGCGCTAGCGGCAAGGCTTTCGAATAGTTGATCGTGTTGGTGGCGCGGCGCATATAGGCCTTCCACGCGTCGGAACCGGACTCACGGCCCCCGCCGGTTTCTTTTTCTCCGCCGAATGCCCCGCCAATTTCAGCGCCGGAGGTGCCGATATTCACATTTGCGATGCCGCAATCTGAACCATCCGCCGCCAGGAAACGCTCGGCTTCGCGCATGTCCAGCGTGAAGATCGACGAGGAGAGACCGGCACCTACTGCATTGTGGTCGGCCAGAACAGTATGGAAGTCGCTGTACTTTAGGACATAAAGAATTGGTGCAAAAGTCTCTTCCAGCACCGGACCTTCATGCGCGGGCATTTCCACCAGGGCCGGCTTCACATAATAGGCGTCCGCGCTACCGGCGTCGAACCGCTCGCCACCATGTACCGCACCACCATGGGTCTTGGCTTTGGCGATTGCTCTTTGCATCGCTTCAAAAGCCAGTTTGTCGATCAACGGACCGACCAAGGCGCTTCCGTCAAGCGGGTTGCCGACGGAAACGCTGGAATAGGCCGTCTTCAAGCGCGGTACGAGCTGGTCATAGACGCTTTCATGAACGAAGAGGCGGCGCAGCGTGGTGCAGCGCTGGCCGGCCGTGCCCATTGCGCCGAAGGCAATGGCACGCAGTGCCATGTCGAGATCCGCGGAGGGACAAACGATACCGCCATTGTTGCCGCCCAGTTCGAGAATGGCCCGGGCGAAACGCTTGGCAAGACGCGGACCGACCTCGCGGCCCATCCGGGTAGAACCAGTTGCCGAGACCAGCGGCACTTTCGGGTGATCGATCAAGACTTCGCCTGCGGTGCGATCGCCGATGAGCACTTGCGCAAGATTAGCTGGTGCATCACCGAAGCGCTTCAGGGCGCGCTCGAGGATGCCCTGCGCGGCAAGCGCGGTCAGGGGTGTTTTTTCGGAAGGTTTCCAGACGACGCTGTTGCCGCAAACCAGCGCCAGAGCCGCGTTCCAGGCCCAGACGGCAATTGGGAAGTTGAAGGCGGAGATGATCCCTATGACACCGAGCGGATGCCAGGTTTCCATCATCCGGTGACCGGGGCGCTCCGTGGCGATGGTCAGACCATACAACTGACGAGACAGGCCTACCGCGAAATCGCAGATATCGATCATTTCCTGTACTTCGCCCAGGCCTTCGGAGGGGATCTTGCCTGCCTCGATGGACACGAGACGGCCCAGATCGGCCTTGGCAGCGCGCAGTTCCTCACCAAACAGTCGTACCAGTTCCCCACGCTTCGGCGCAGGCACCAGACGCCATGCGCGGAATGCAACATCTGCGCGATCGACAATCTGAACTGCTTCAGTTGCAGACACTGTTTTCAGACTGCCGGTCTGCTCGCCTGTGACGGGAGAGAAGGAGCTAAGGTTCCCGCCAGTGTAGGCGGCTTTATCCACGTCGAGGCGGTTCAGAATGGAAGCAGCTTCCGCCTTGAGGGAGAGATTTACAGGAACATTGTTCATCTATGGAAACTCCGGAAAACGGTTGGTTCGGCCGGTCACTCGGCGGCAGAACGCTTCTGAATCGCATTAAGGCAGGCTTCGATCGACGCCTTTTCGATGCCTTCGTAGTGATCGAATTCGTTCAAAACTTGTGCTCCGAGGCCAGCTGCGAATCGCACCTGGTTCGGGCTCGCTTCGAATTCCTGCTGAGCACCGTCGCCCAGATTTGACTGGAAGATTCCGGCCGCACTGACGGGCAGAAAGTCTTCATAGACGATGGGATCGAAGCGGATAAAGCCTTCGGCGATCAACGTATCGAGATCGACCGACGCCGTACGCCCAACCTTTTCGGTCACTGCATAAGTGAAGTAACCGAGACCCTTGGAGCGGATTGACGCCCAATCATCTGGAAAAGCCTTGAACGTATCGGCAAGTGCGGCCGCATAAGCTGCGGCATTGGAGCCATCGGCGGCCGGACGTACGATCTTGCGAGTGTCGTTCAGCAGCTTGTCGTAAAGGGCGCGGCCATTCGGAGTCAATGCGACGCCGCGCTGCTCGATCTCGCCGAAGCGGGCCGTATGGGTGGCAGCCTGCCAGCCCCCCTTGCCATCCTGGAAAGAAACTGGCTCTTCCAGAGCCTTGAACGACGTCTGGCGCAGAAGGATCGGGCATTTGCGTGTGGGCGGACCTTCGATCACAGCCTTGGGCGCAATGCCATATTCCGGCATAAGCGCTTGCACCTTGTCGATGTCCAGGGTGCGGGGCGTCAGGTGGTTGATGTGCGGCCCCTTGAACGAAACGACATCCGCTAACAATCGGTGGGCGTCGTGAAGGCGATGGTACATGGAAAGCTCTACATTGGCCTTTTCGTGCCAGCGGAAGGTCTCCAGTACTTCCGATACGAAACGGGCAGCATCTTCCTTTCCGAACCCGCTTTCCCTCTCCGCCTTTTCCGTCAGGGAAACAGCACCATGCGTGAAGATCTGGCGCTCGGCAAGAACGGCCTGCGCCTCTCGCCGCAGGTCTTCGTCCGCGATCAGGTCGAGGCGCAGGAGCGAGGTAAATACGCGGAAGGGATTGCGCTTCAGCGCCTCTTCCCCAACCGGCCGGAAAGCCGTCGAGTGAACAGGAACAGCCGCGGTCGACAGATCATAATAGCCGACCGGATACATTCCCATCACCGCGAAGATGCGACCCATCATTGCAAGCTCAGCTGCGGTGCCGAGCCGGATGGCCCCGTGCCGCTCCTCGGAAATGCGCTGCAAGTTGTCAGTCGCTTCGAGACGGGATTTCAGCTCCGGATCGCTGGCCAGCGCCTGTTGGTTCACGCGAGCGACCAACTCCATGAGTGTGCCATATGCCGGAACTTCTTCTCGATACATTGCGGACATCGCACTCGAAAAGGAAGCCCGGATGTCGCTTGCGGAAACCTTCTCCGGCATGGTGGAAATTCCTGTAGTTAGCGCTTATCATTCACTTTCATCACCGTAACCCGGATTTTCGTAGCCGTGTTGTGAGATATTCGGTTAAATTAATGAGCGATTGGAATGTATATGCGAAGAGCCATGATCCCGGACATCATAAATCTGCAGGCATTCGAATGCGCTGCGCGTCACGAGAACTTCTCCAGAGCAGCTGAAGAACTCAATCTCACCCAGGGTGCCATTAGCAGGCAGATAGCTGAACTTGAACAGCAAACTGGACTTCGGCTATTCGAGCGCATCAAACGTCGTGTCGTGCTTTCTGACGCAGGACAGAAACTGTTGCCTGAAGTCAGACAGCTTCTAGTGCAGTCTGAGCGGCTGATGATTGGAGCCGTAGCAGCCGGAACCATGAGTTCGTCCCTGCGAATTGCCACACTGCCGACTTTCGGGGCCAAGTGGCTTGTTCCCAAGCTCGGAAGGTTCATTGCCGATCATTCCGACGTTGCTATATGCGTTGAGTCCCGCTCGAGCCCGTTCAGTTTCGCCGAGGAGAATTTTGATATGGCGATTCATTTCGGGCAGCCCACATGGGCAGGTGCAACCGCCACGTTCTTGTGCAACGAATCCGTTTTGCCTGTTGCAAGCCCGGCTTTTCAAGAGAGGACTCGTGCGGCAACGAACGACCCTTTCTGCAGTGCGCAATTGTTGCACTTGACGACAAGACCAAAGCTGTGGTCTGACTGGTCCGCCCATCACGGCATACGGATTCCGCGCGCGTATCAGGGTCCGCGATTTGATCAATTCTCCATGATCATTTCGGCTGCGGTCGCGGGCCTTGGAGTCGCTCTCCTCCCTACATATTTGGTTGAAGATGAGCTTGCCTCCGGCACGCTGGCCCCGTTTGTCCCTCTATCAATGCAAACGGAGAATGCGTACTATATCGTTCGCCCCGAGCAGAAGCGAACGCTAGGGCTCGCAGTGGAGTTTCAGGAATGGCTTCTTCAAGAAATCAATAGATCAATCTCTATCACCGCTCTGGGGCCAAATATTTCATGAGTCCCGAACAACATGCTGCCGCGAGCAAAGCCGCTATCTCGTTAGGGACTTTCCCTGACTAACGAGAAGTTGCAGCCGAAAAATACAATGACGTAGAGGTTCGTTTGACTTGGCACCTGGCGTCGACACCTCCTACGAGAAGGTGTCGACGAATTTCCAAAACAACCTTGCCTCAATCCGCCAAAGGGGTGCCAGGTACTCTCATTGGGAAAGAATTGACACGCAACGCTCAAGCGCTAGCTCATAGTTAGTGCGTCCGTCAGCTTGTGTCTGACCCCACCATTCATAGTTCTGCGGGATTTCTTTGCCTTTCCGCTCGGGCGCGCCCGGAAGGGCTTCAACCAGATCCTTTGACAGTAGCGCGAATGCGTCGCTATTTATTGGACCGTACGGAATTTCTGTGGAGAATGCCGCCTGGGGCTTCGCTTGGGAAATATAGGCCAGGAATTTAAAAGCATTTTCCTTGTTGGGTGCATCTTTCAGCACCACCCAGTAATCATATTGCAGCAAGGCTTGTTCCCAAGATAGGGCGAGTGGCGCTCCCTGCTTTTTTGCACTTATGATCCTACCATTGTAGGAAGCAGCCATATCGACCTCACCGCTCACAAGGCTTTGAGGCGCGTCCGCGCCAGCGACCCACCAACGGCCAACATTCGGTTTCATTTTTGTGATCTTCGCAAACGCGCGCTCCACGTCGAGAGGATAAAGCGCTTGAGGCGAAACACCGTCACCCAAGAGTGCTGTTTCTAACAGCCCCCCGTTTAACAGACTTTCACATTTCGGAAGGCCTCGTTTACCTGGATATGCATCAACGTTGTAGAAATCTACCCAATTCCTTGGAGCATTCTCTTCAGAGAACATCCTAGTGTTATAGGCTACGTTCAACGAGAATATAACAGCGCCGACCCCATACTTGGACTTTAGATAATCGGGCATACCATTCAGTGTATCCTTCCCGAAGAGGCTGTAGTCAATTTCTTCAGCTGCGGATTTATTGACCCAGGTAGGTAACGAACCTCCATTTATCTCAGTTATGTCTGCGGCCGGTTGACCCAGTTTAATTGAAGCCAACATCTTGCCGTCGTCTTGCGGCACGACGACAACTTTGATCCCCGTGTCACGAGTGAACGGCTCAAAGAAGGCTTTGCGTTGAGCAGCCTCCCAAGCGCCACCTCCAGATGTAACAACGACCTCTCCAGTTCCGTTTAGGTTTTCAGGCACAGTTTGTGCCCAGGCGGATGTTGCCACTACTGACCAGCCCAGCGCGGTACTGATGGCGATGGCAAGTACTGATGTATTCATGCTTTCTTCCTCCTTGACTAAGGCTCCCACTCAAGCAGTGTAAGGGTACGCGCCTGTTTGGCAGAGCGGACGCCTTAAGCGTACGTAGCTTCAGCCTTGAACGGTCATTTCCCTGAGTTCTGGACTGCCCAATAGGAAATCACGTTTCAAGCATTTGGGAAGCAGCCCTGACCACTCTGGTTATTATTCTCACCATCTGTTTGGAGGTCCGAGACTAGTAGGTGGGCGGCGTGATCGCGCTGAGGATTTCGCTCTGTCGGTCATCGACGTTGCGAAAGCGGTGAGGCAGCCGGCTGTCGAAATAGTATCCGTCACCCGGTTGCAGCACTCGTTTCTGATCTCCAACCGTGACCTCCACCTTCCCCGATAGCACCATGCCAGCCTCCTGCGCGGCGTGTGAAAACTCCTCGCCTGTATCAGCGCCGGGCGCATAGCGCTCGTGCAACATCAACAACTGTCGGTTTGGATGATCCAGTCCGATAACCCTATATGAAATTGTATCGACCTTTCCAATCTCGGCCAGGTCAACAGACGCGTAGAACGGAGAGTATGGAAGGGTCGACTGCAAATCGGAGAAGAAGCCAGGCATTGTCGTGCCCAAGGCTTCGAGCACCGCGCTGAGCGTATCAATCGAGGGGCTCATCCGATCTCGTTCAATAAGGGAAATTGTTGAATGAGATATCCCTGAACGGGCGGCCAGTTCTCGAGCACTCAAATTGCGGCGACGGCGCAACTCATGCAGCTTGCTCCCGATCTTGGGCATGTGACAGCTCTCCCCGTATCATTCAACCAGACCCACAACGACACCATCCATGTCGAAGGGAAGACCAGATGCAACATACAGGCTAAATGCTGGTGAATATACTGAACAGGCGGTTGACTGGCGATTGCCGGGCCGCTGAGCTTCCACGATGCTGGCGTGGATTATCCCAATTTCAGGAGATTTTGATGACGCCGCGTCTTGAAGCGTTGAAAGGCAAATTCGTCCAGCTGAAGCAACCGACCAGGGACGCCGTCTCCGATACAGCGCAAGTCGAAACAACCGTAAAGGAGATCATCGCAAATGTCCGCAAGCGAGGTGACGCGGCGGTTCGCGAATACTCCCTCGCCTTCGACAAGGCTGACGTCGCAAACTTCGAGGTCACCGAGGAAGAAAAGCTGAAGGCTGTTGCTGATCTTGATCCGCAGACCCGCGAAGACACCGAGTTCGCGATTGCCAATGTCCGTCGCTTCGCCGAGGCGCAACTTGGCACTATTTTGCCTCTCGAAATCGAGAGCCTTCCCGGTCTTCACCTCGGTCATCGTGTAATCCCGATTGAAACGGTTGGCTGCTATGTACCGGGCGGTCGTTACCCGCTTCTTTCGGCTCCGGTGATGACCATCGTACCGGCAAAGGTCGCTGGCTGCGACCAAGTCATCGCTTGCCTTCCGCCAAATGCTCACCCGGCCATGATCGCTGGCTGCCATCTCGCGGGCGCCGATCGCATCTTCCGCGTCGGCGGCGCGCAAGCAATCGCCGCCATGGCATATGGCACCGAGACGATCCCGGCCGTCGACAAGATCGTCGGGCCCGGCAATGCCTTCGTTAACGAAGCAAAGCGCCAGGTGTTCGGCCAGGTCGGTATCGACCAGCTTGCCGGTCCCAGCGAAATATTCGTCGTTGCTGACGAAACGGCCAATGCAGTAACGATCGCAACGGACCTGCTCGCCCAGGCCGAGCATGATGTCCGCACCCGTGTTGGTGTGGTCACAACCGACCGCAAACTCGCTGAAGACATTCTAAGCGAAGTCCACAATCAGTTGGAAACCCTGCCGACGGCACCGGTGGCAGCGGTCGCGTGGAAGGACTACGGCGAGATCACCGTTGTCGAGGACGAAGAGGCGATGATTGCCTACTCCGATCACATCGCAACGGAGCACTTGCAGGTCCACACCCGTGATCCGCAGGCAACCGCGCAGAAGCTACGCAACTACGGCTCGATTTTCATTGGGGAACTTGCCAGTGTCGTCTATTCCGACAAGTGCTGTGGCACGAACCATACCCTGCCGACGATGGGTGCAGGGCGCTACACGGGCGGGCTCTGGGTCGGCTCCTACGTGAAGATCGCTACCCACCAATGGCTGGACGAACGCGGTGTTGCCGCCGTTGCTCCCGCAGCTGTTCGCCAGAGCGCGACCGAAAAACTCGAGGGCCATCGCCGCGCCGCCGCACTTCGTCTTAGACCGAAGCAACTCGCCGCAGAGTGATGTGGTCCCACCTTGAAGTTTGCATGACCGATGCGATCGATGGGATTGGCTCCTCATGGGAAAGGAGTTGGCTTTGCGGCTCTCATGGAGACACAGGGCGGCGGGAACCCAAAAGGAGCGCTTACTTCAACGCACCCATTGCGAGCAGTTGGGTCATTTCCGACCGATGGGATTTCTGAATTCATTCGCGGCTCTGAAACGCTGAAACTCGGTCTTAGCAGTAGACAAAAGGCCTCCGTTGATGAAGAGGTCTCTGGCGACGGCGGCCATTGCCTTGGCTGCAAGTGCTATGCCCTTGTGTGCGGCCGGTGCCTTGCCTTGCGCAACGAGTTGCCACGAGTGGGGCGGCGTTCCGACGGCATAACACGGCACATGGCATTGGACGGTTGGTACGATCCAACTCAGTGTTCCTACGTCCGTCGACGACGATGGGGTCAACCTTCCGTTCAGCGGCGAATAGATGTCGCTTGAAAGCACCTCATTCTTCTCCGGCAGCCCATACTCCGCGTAGGACGTCCTTATGTCCGTAGGCGACAGGGTCTTTTGAATCTCGGCGGTAAACCTCTTGTCCGCGTCGTCTAATTGTGGCCCACCAAGTACGGCCAGGTTCCGATGCGTAGCCATTTCGAGCGGAGCATTCCCAACAAGATTGGCTGCCCCCGAAAGCTGCTTGAACGCCATTGTATCTCGGTCATTAGCGCAGCGCCTTGCACGATCTTCCAAAGCAGTAAGCGACTATAATCGATGGTATACCTTGGAGCGCGCGCTCCAAGGTGGCAGCTACGCTAGATAATCGGTTAGTATCGTGTCTCCTTATCTAAGGGCCACAATGGTCGTCGGATCTGCTTATAGTCGTAGCGGGTCAGGTCTTGGCTCATCAGGCCAGGGCTATCCGCGAGATAATCACGCTTGATTATGCTGGCGAAGCCGTCCCTCCACTTGTTGGTCGATTTAATTCCCACGATCTTGAAGCGCGATACATCGATCCCATGCATCAAAAATATCTCAGGATCGTACACCTGGTGGCGCTCGGAAACGACGATGACCTCGGTGCCACCTACTTGTAGCCGCACGGTCGGCCCTACATTCATCGACCGTCCTTTTTCTTCAGCGGACATACGGATGAAGCGGCCATCAGTTAGGGCTTTTACATATGCGTTTGCCTCGATGGGCGCACCATGCATTTCATCGGTCTTACCGCCGAGGGTTATCTGGATCGTCTTACCGACACCTGCCTCGTGCGACTGTCTGACAACCGCTGGATCGCAAACGGCAGCGTAGCAAGCCTCTCGCAGATCCGCCTCAAGCATTGCGCGCAAGAGATAAGTCCCATCGCCAGGGCATCCTCCCCCCGGATTATCTGCCCCGTCGAGTACAGCCACAGGCCAGTCGCCCGATGATAAAGCGATTTCGACGGCTGCTTCTGGGGAAAACGATTGTGCTCCAATGGTCTCTCTAGAATCCCAGACCAAACGGGCAATCTGCTTCGCGGCACCACCGGCCTTTTCCGCATTGCCATTGGCCACCACAAGTACCGATGCCCCCAAGTCCGAGTTGTCGACGTACGGGAAGCCATGAAAGAACGTGCACGAGACAATGTCGTCGTCCTTTTCAAATTGTCGACAAAGATCGTTCACTGCGGCGGCAACACCATACATTGTTGTGACGGGCGCTAGTAGGAAGGGGATCTTCTCAATATACAGTTCTGGAATAACGCTGCCATCCAGCAGTCTAGGGATGATATTTACCGCGTCCTGACCCCTTTCGAACATATCCGTATGAGGATGGTAGCGAGTGCCAAATGCCGCGTCGACTAATTCAGATAATCTCGGGTTTAAGTTCCCATGCAGATCCAGCGTTATCACGATTTTCACTTCTGGACCGACGAGTTGCCGAACCTTTTCGCAAATGTCTACTTCAATATTGCTCACGCCATGGGCGACCCCTGCGCCATGTAGAGCCAGAGCTACCGCATCGAGAGGAAGAGCTCTCTTGATGTGTAAAAGCAGATCATCGACCATTTGTGCATAGGCGTCCGCGTCAATGATACCCGAAGGCTCGTCATCCGCATGTAAAGTTGGCACCACTGTTGCACCTAAACTAGCCGCAGCATCCAGCATTCCGCCTAGATAGGATCGCACCCCTTCGTGCTTAAGAATGAGCGCGTCTCCCCGCACCACATCAAAGTCGGAAGACTTCGCGTCTTGGAGCCGAAATGTATTCGTTTCATGCTCGATGCCGCCAACTGCAAGCTTAAAGGTCATTGTAACTGTAGTCCCCGTTGAAGAAGAGGCGCTGAGTAGAAGGATGTCCGTTCAACTAGCTCGGCCATACCTCAACCCCTTCCGATGAAGTGTCGTAGCTAATTGCCCGGACACGTCCGGATCAAAAGCCGACGTTTATCCTCGATTGCGACGCCGCCCGCCTCAGTTAGTTCAGCATGACGCAATGCTCGGGTTTCCAAGACACCGTTACCGAGGTGCCACCGGTATAGTGGGGTTGACCGCGGTTTTGCCGCTTAGCGATGATGGTTTCGTCACCGCACCGAATGTGGTATCTGGTCATCTCACCAAGGAAGAGCACGTTCTCGATGACGCCGGCGACGGAGTTCAGTGCCTCGGAAGACGTTGACACAGGGGTGATGTCGATATGCTCTGGGCGAACAAAGAGCCAACCATCGTCACCCTGGGACTGACCCGTCAGTTGTGCTGAGCAGGTAGAAATCCCTGCCATCGTCACCTTGCCCGCTCCGTTTTCCGCCTCATCGACGCGACAGGGAATCATGTTCGATTCTCCAACGAATGACGCGACGAAGCGGTTTTTGGGCTTACTATAAAGACCTTTGCTGTCATCTACCTGCACGAGCCGACCTTCGTTGATCACGGCTATGCGGTCGGACATTGTTAGCGCCTCGTCCTGGTCGTGAGTTACGAAGACAACCGTCATGTTGAGTTCTTTCTGAATCCGCATGATTTCGATCTTCATGTGCTCTCGCAGATTCCGATCCAATGCCCCGAGCGGCTCGTCCATAAGCAGGATGCTCGGATTGAACACGATCGCTCTGGCCAAGGCGATGCGTTGCTGCTGACCACCTGATAGTTGGTTGGGATAGCGGCTGCTGTACTGATCCATCTTGACGAGTTGCAAGGCCTTTGCGAGCTTTTCCTCGACGTCTTTGCGAGGCGTCTTCCGGACTGTGAGGGGGAAGGCGACGTTTTCTGCGACCGTCATATGCGGAAAGAGCGCATAGTTCTGGAAGACCATGCCAATTCCGCGCTCATAAGCGGGAAGATCGACGATCGACCGAGTGCCCAGGAAGATGTCACCTGATGTCGGTGTTTCGAAGCCGGCGATCATCTTGAGGGCGGTCGTTTTGCCAGAGCCCGATGGTCCCAGGAACGTAACGAACTCCCCGGGTTGGATGTGGAGATCGAAGTCTTTCACCACATGCAGAGGGCCATAGAACTTCTGAATGTTTTTCATTTCAAGGCTAGTGGACATATTTGTCTCCGATCATTCGGCCGTACTGGCCGCAGTGCGCTTTTCGTAACGCACGCGGATCAGTTGGACTGTGATTATCGATGCCGTAACGAGCACGACGATGAGAGTGGATGCTGCGCTAAGAAGCGGATCGATCTGATACTTGATATCGGCCCAGAACTTGATTGGAAGCGTCGGTGTCTGACGTCCCAGAAGGAAGAGGCCGACAAGAAGTTCGTCGAACGATGTGAGGAACGCGAGCAGGCTTGCCGTGAGAAGAGCCGGCTTCAAAATCGGAAGTGTCACAAGGCGAAGCACCTGATGCGGACGAGCGCCATGGACTGCGGCAGCTGGTTCAAGTGAGGCGTCGAAGTTCCTTAATGCGGCGGCCATCACTACTATGACGTAGGGCACGGACAGCAACACATGTCCGATCACCAAGCCCGTGAAGGTTCCAAGGATTTTGAGACGAGCCTCGAATACATAGAGAGACGTTGCGATGATTACAACCGGGACCATAAGAGGAGACAGTGAGACCAGGAAGAGCATCTTCTTAAACAAGAACTTCGTGCGCACGAGCCAGAAGGCGCCCATGGTCCCAATGATCGTAGCGACGAATGCCGCGGCGATCCCGAGTTGGATCGAGAAGAAGAAGGACTGGTGCCAGTCCGCAGCATTCGCCAACTTTTGCCACCATTGCAGCGAGAAACCCGGGGGAGGAAACACCACGAACGGCGAAGAGCTAAATGAGAGAATCACCACGACGATCAAGGGCGCTGTGAGGAACATTAGGATCGCGACCGTGTAAGCCCAAAGCCAACCGCCATTTTTGGTGAGCAGGGCTCTTGTGACCGCATGGGTGCCTCCCTCAATAGCGGCGACGAGTGGAGCAAGCATTCGCTTTGCGCGCTTAAGCAGGCGAGCCGCAGCACGAGGCTCGCTATCCGGCGAGCTCGTCGCCGACGACCAGATCATTTCGAGGGGAATGAACAAGCTCGCGACGAAGAGGATTGCGATCGTGACGAAAAGCAGGACCATAGACGAAGCGTATCCGAGTTCAAAGTTCAGAAGCGTCGTCATTTGATCTACAATGAGTTGCGAAATCATCGTGTCGCTCGGTCCACCGAGGAGAGCTGGCGTGATGTAGAAGCCGATGGCGGTGATGAAAATCAGGATTCCCGCCGAAAATACGCCTGGCAGCGTCATCGGCAGATACACACGAAGGAAGGCTTGAACGGGTTTCGCCCCAAGGATCTGGGCCGCATGCGCGTAATCGTGGTCGATACGTGCCATTGCTGAATACATCGTGAAGATGGCCATCGGCACGAAGACGTGTGTCATACCGACTACAACCGCGAAGGTGGTGTTTAGGAGTTGCAGAGGCGCGCTGATCAGGCCAAGCCAGATCAGCGCGTTATTTATGATCCCTTCACGCCCCAGAATGATCATCCAGGCATAAGTCCGGATCAAAAAGGCTGTGAAGAGAGGGATCAGAATGAAGACGCTCAGAATGGACAGAGAGAGCGAGCGAACCTTGGTCAGGAGATAGGCTACCGGGTAGCCCAGCAGAAGCGAGACCACGGTGACAATAAGACCTACGCGAAGTGTATGAAGGAGAATGTTGAAGTTCACGGCACTGGCAAACACGCGTCCGTAATGTGCGAAATTCAGCTTCGTACCTTCGAAACTTCCCCAGAAGATGTAGGACAGCGGAATGACAAGGAACCCGATCAACAAGACGAGAAGTGGAGTGGCTGCGACAACGCTGCCCATCTTTAATTTGCGGTTGGATCGGTTCATCGGTTTTTGTCTTTCGGCCAGCCCCTCAGACGCCGAAGCGACGGGATTGAAAGCTGCCACGTCCATGATGCCTTTCTCCTTCGCTGCTCGTCAAGGACGAGCGGCGTGTATCGAATTCTTCGTTAGGAGGTGGCGCGTCCCGCGCCACCTCACTGCGACAGGAGAGCTACGCAACGCTCGAGTGCTACGTCCCAGTTCGTGCGTCCATCGGCATTCTTGGTGTTCCACCATCTGTAGTCCTGGTAGACCTGCTTCTTTGCGATGGAGGGAGATCCTGGAAGGATATCGAGCAGTTCTTTCGATACGAGGCTGAAAGCTTTTTCGTTGACCGGGCCGTAGGAGATAGCTTCTGAGAACGCAGCCTGTGGTTCCGGGCGAGAAACGTATGCCAGGAATTTCTCGGCGTTTTCCTTATTCGGGGAACCCTTCATGACGACCCAGAAGTCATACTGAAGCAAGGATTGATCCCAGGAAAATTCCAACGGCGCACCTTCCTTCTTAGCGCCGAAGATACGGCCATTGTAGGCATCGGCCATATCAACCTCGCCACTGATCAAACTCTGAGGGGCATCTGCACCGGCGACCCACCAGCGACCGACATGGGGCTTCAGTACCGCCACTTTCGCGAATGCTCGGTCCATGTCGATGGGATAGACCTTGTCAGCGGGGACGCCGTCGCCCATAAGCGCACCTTCAAGCAAACCGCCGTCGACGAGCTTTTCGCATTTGGGAAGGCTTCGCGCGCCTGGGAATTTCTTTACGTCATAGAAATCGACCCAGTTTTTCGGTTCTTGGCCTTTCGGAAACTTCGTGGTGTTGTAGGCGACACCAACCGAATAGAGTAGCGCACCTACACCGTTCTCGTTCTTCATCTGCTCCGGCATTTCCGCAAGGGTGTCCTTTGCGAATAGGCTGTAGTCGATTTTCTCGACGGCGTCCTTTTCGACGAAGCCGGCGAGAGCACCGCCGGGAACAGATGTGAGGTCGGCTTCAGGCTGGCCAAGCTTCACCGAAGCTAGCAATTTGGCGTGATCTTCCGGTACCAACACCACCTTGATGCCGGTGTCACGTGTGAAAGGATCGAAGAAGGCTTTCTTCTGCGCCGCTTCCCAGGTGCCGCCGCCGGAAGTGATGACGAGTTCGCCTGTACCTTTAAGATTTGCGGGTACTTCGTCAGCCTTGGCGGGTGCCGACAGGGCAGCAAGCAACAAAACCGCGGTGAGTGATTGAGTAATCGTTGTGGTTTTCATCTGTATTCCCCTTTTTTTGAAGTAGCTCTGGTTTAAATCGAACGTTGGTCCCGTGCCATGGCCTGATCGTTGTCTGGCTTTGCTGTGTTCGAATGTCTCCCTTACGCTGGCTCGCTGCTCGTTCTTCCACAGCGATCGCTAGCACCGGCGACCCATTCGGAATGGAGGGGTGCGTTATGCGCCACAGCAAGAATCCTGTTTCGGGCGCGGCAATCTCCGCGACGGTTTCCCCAAACAGATCGCAGATAGTTCCGAGCCGCTGATCTTTATGAATTCGGTCGCCAGGCTCTACCTCCGAGTAAAACTCCCCGTCTGTCGGACAGGCCACCCAGATATAGTCGTCACAAGGAACCCGTGCTCGTTGGAATTCGGTTGACGGCGTGTCGAGTATTCCTAGAGCCCGTGCGACATTAAGGACGCCGTCGACATGAAATTGCACTGAGGCTTCGTCAACTAATCCATTCGCGCCGGCCTCCGACATGATTGCGAGCCTGTTCTTCGAGGCAAATCCTGTCGGCGGGCGGCCTGGCTTCGGTATATGAGCAACGGGGAGGCCGACGACGAGTTCGGCGTCGAAGCACATCGCCATCCGTCTTGCACGTTCGTCCAGGACTGGGTCGTCCGTGTGCTGGAAGATGGTGAACTTGGAAACGTTTTCTCGAAGATCACCTCCGTGCATATCTACGTAGCAATCCGCACCCACGCACCACTCGTTCATTATTGCGTCACAGAGGATCTCAGAAAACGAGCCGTTGGGGTCGCCTGGGAACGAGAAATTGATGTTTTTTCCATCGAGGGGACAGACGTATTCGCTGTATTTGTACAGTGCGGGCTGGTTCACAAGCGGGATAATCGAAACCGATCCCTGAATTTTTCGGGGATCGAACAGTTTCTGAAGGCGAACAGCAGCCTCGATAGCGGCGACCTCATTCACATGAACGCCTGCCGAGATACAAAGCCTCGGCCCATCACGATCGCCACGGATCTCGCACAGAGGCCACATGTATCCTGAAAGACGAGGGTCGGCGAAGGAGAAGTGGCCTCGGAAGATGCCAGGCTCTCCATACGCAACGCTGTTCGATGAGGCAGTTATCTTCATTGTCGTAGCACTCGTGGTTTCCGATGCTTGGTCCTATTGCGATAGCATCTCTACACAACGACTCATTGCGTCGTCGTAGTTCGTCCGGCCATCGGGACGCATCTCAGCCCACCATTTGTAGTTTTCGAAGATTTGCTTGTCGGCGATTTCCGGCGCTCCGGGGAGATCCGCAGCGATTTCCTTCGGAAGAAGACCGAAAGCTTCCTTGTTGACAGGCCCGTAGCGCATGGCCAGTGCGAACTGCGACTGAGGGACAGGCCGCGAGATATAGGCCAAAAACTTGCTTGCATTTTCTTTGTTCGGCGAGCCTTTCATTATGACCCAGTAATCATACTGAAGAAGCGACTGGTTCCATGTGAAGGCGATGGGCGCACCTTCCTGCTTGGCCATGGCAATGCGGCCGTTGAAGGAAACTGCCATATCGGCGTCTCCGGAGATGAGGCTCTGCGGAGCTTCCGCTCCACCGGACCACCAACGTCCCACGTTGGGCCTAAACTGCTTGATTTTCGCGAAGCCGCGATCGACGTCGAGTGGATACAGATTCGCCGGCGAAACTCCGTCTCCGAGCAGAGCGCCTGCCAGAAGACCGCCCGCGAGTATACGTTCACACTTCGGGAGCGCTCGCTTCCCCGGGAAGTCCTTCACATCGTAGAAATCGACCCAGTTGTCCGGATGCCTCCCATCGGCAGTGAATTTGTTGGTATTGAAGGCGATAACGGCGGAATAGAGCAGGGCTCCGACGCCGTTCTTGTCCACGAGTTGCTCGGGCATTGCTGAGAGAGTTTCTTTCGCGAAGAAGCTGTAGTCCATCGGCTCAACGGCGTCCTTCGAGATCCAGCCGGGAAACTCGCCGCCGGAAACGGACGTCAGATCCGCATCCGGCTGACCGACTTTTACTGATGCAAGCAGCTTTCCGGGATTGGAGGGAACGACCACGATCTTGATTCCCGTATCCTTGGTGAACGGGTCGAAGAACGCCTTTCGAAGCGCCGCCTCGTAGCTTCCGCCGTCGACTGCCACAACGACCTCTCCGGAACCCTTCAAGTTTTCCGGAATGTTTTCGGCGCGGACTGCAGAGACTTGTGTTACGGCCATCGCCGCGAAGCTAAGTGCCAGGCTGATAGTTCTAGTTGTCATCGCATTCCCCTTTTGGTTGTCTAAAGAAACGGCCCATCAGCTCATGCCAATGCCAGCACAGGAGTGCTGGGATTTCCTCCTTCAATGAAACCGTGGCAGCAGAAAGCGACAGG
>NZ_JACCEY010000011.1:252087-370156 GCF_013591995.1 Rhizobium sp. WYCCWR 11146 | reverse complement strand
AGACGGTACAGGCGAGCGATGCCAAGAAGGTCATCACCGTGCGCACCGCATCCTTTGCCTCCGCACCGGAAGGTGGTTCGGCAACGATCGAGGCAATCCCTGCGGTTTCCGATCCGGGGTTGTCGACCTTCGTCAGGGACGCGCTGTCGGCCTCCGACCGGCCGGAACTGACCTCGGCGAAGATCATCATCTCCGGCGGCCGCGCACTCGGCTCGGCGGAAAAATTCAAGGAAGTCATCCTGCCGCTCGCCGACAAGCTCGGTGCTGCCGTCGGTGCATCGCGCGCTGCCGTCGATGCCGGCTATGCGCCGAACGACTGGCAGGTCGGCCAGACCGGCAAGGTGGTGGCGCCGCAGCTCTACATTGCCTGCGGCATTTCAGGCGCCATCCAGCATCTGGCCGGCATGAAGGATTCGAAGGTCATCGTCGCCATCAACAAGGACGAAGAGGCGCCGATCTTCCAGGTCGCCGACTACGGACTGGTCGCCGATCTCTTCGATGTCTTGCCGGAATTGGAAAAGGCGCTCTAGCGGGGGAGACCGAACGTGGTGCGCGTCGTGGGACGTCCAAACAAACCTGGTGCCGACCTTCTCCTGAACGATGACGAAAAGCCGGCATACATACGGCTGCACGACATCGGGAGGGAGAGGCGCTCTCGGCCGCTGCAGGAATTCCTCAATGATGTCGGCGGGCTGATGCTGTCGGCGGAGGCTCCTGCCGTCGCCAGCTTCGTCGCGGGCAAGGTTCTCCAGAGGCTGCTCAAGACCGGGAAGGTGCGTTCGGAGGGCGGGCCTCTTCCCGGTGCGCCGGAAGGGCTGGATGACGCCATCGGCCATCTTGCGAAATCCGGACGGAAATACGAGGCGATCGCCGGCCAGTTCCAGAGTCTCGCCGATAAGCTGCTCTGGAGACGCGGCCGCTCCGGTCCGTTCGCAAGCCTGAATTTTGGCAATACGCACTCCCATGCGGTCTTGGTCGGTCCCGGCGGCATGGAAGAACGCGCCGATCTCAGGGTCGGCGTGATCTATATGGATCGCTATACAAGATTTCCCGATCATGTTCAGACGCAGCCCCGCGCTTTCATTCTGCTTTCGCCGGGGGAAATCTGCCTTGGCAATTCCCAATGGTTCTCCGCCGGCATCGGCACGGTCTTTGCAAACGACGCCGGGCAATCCTTCGCGATAAGATGCACAGCCCGGCCGCTGCTTGCGGTTTGGTGCCAGATTGAGCGGGAGACGTGATGGGGTCCTTGGCGACAATGGGTCCGAGATGAACAAAAGCCCGAAGGCGAGAGCTTGAAGTCTCGGCGTTAACGCAGCGAAGCAGATCGGCAAGAAGCTGGTCGATCGGAATATGCAGCATCAGAATTCAATTTAAGAGGAAGGATATCAAGATGGACGTTCGCGCCGCCGTTGCCGTTCAGGCAGGAAAACCGCTCGAAGTGATGACTGTGCAGCTGGAAGGCCCGAAGGCCGGCGAAGTGCTGGTGGAGGTCAAGGCGACGGGCATCTGCCACACCGATGATTTCACCCTGTCAGGCGCCGACCCTGAGGGCCTCTTCCCGGCGATCCTCGGCCATGAGGGTGCCGGCATCGTCGTCGATGTCGGCCCCGGCGTCACTTCGGTGAAGAAGGGCGACCACGTCATTCCGCTCTACACCCCGGAATGCCGCGAATGCTATTCCTGCACCTCGCGCAAGACCAATCTCTGCACCTCGATCCGCGCGACCCAGGGCCAGGGCGTGATGCCGGACGGCACCTCGCGCTTCTCGATCGGCAAGGACAAGATCCATCACTATATGGGCTGCTCGACCTTTTCGAACTTCACCGTGCTGCCGGAGATCGCCCTTGCCAAGGTCAATCCCGACGCGCCGTTCGACAAGATCTGCTACATCGGCTGCGGCGTGACGACCGGCATCGGTGCGGTCATCAACACCGCCAAGGTCGAGATCGGCGCGACGGCCATCGTCTTCGGGCTCGGCGGTATCGGTCTCAACGTGCTGCAGGGCCTGAAGCTTGCCGGTGCCGACATGATCATTGGCGTCGATATCAACCCTGACCGCAAGGCCTGGGGCGAAAAGTTCGGCATGACCCACTTCGTCAATCCGAAGGAGGTCGGCGACGACATCGTGCCCTATCTCGTCAACCTGACGAAGCGCCACGGCGACCTGATCGGCGGCGCCGACTACACCTTCGACTGCACCGGCAACACCAAGGTGATGCGCCAGGCGCTGGAATCTTCCCATCGCGGCTGGGGCAAGTCGATTATCATCGGCGTTGCCGGCGCCGGCCAGGAAATCTCCACCCGTCCGTTCCAACTGGTCACCGGCCGCAACTGGATGGGCACCGCCTTTGGCGGCGCGCGCGGGCGCACCGACGTGCCGAAGATCGTCGACTGGTACATGCAGGGCAAGATCCAGATCGATCCGATGATCACCCACACCATGCCGCTCGAAGACATCAACAAGGGCTTCGAGCTGATGCACAAGGGCGAAAGCATCCGCGGCGTGGTCGTGTACTGAACCATGAAGACGATCTCGACCGAAAATTCTCATGGCGGCACCCAGGGCGTTTACCTCAATCGCTCGGATGTCTGCGACTGCGACATGACCTTTGCGGTCTTCCTGCCGCCGCAGGCCAAAGCACGCAAGCTGCCGGTTCTATGGTACCTTTCCGGTCTGACCTGCACCCATGCCAACGTCATGGAAAAGGGAGAGTATCGGCGTCTTGCCGCAGAACTCGGCATGATCATCGTCTGCCCCGACACCAGTCCGCGGGGCGATGCCGTCCCGGACGAACCGGATAATTGGCAGTTCGGCAAGGGGGCCGGCTTCTACGTCGATGCCACCGAGCCGCCATTCGCACAGAACTATCGGATGTACAGCTACGTCGTCGATGAATTGCCGAAGCTTATCGCCGCCGAGTTTCCGGGCGACATGACGCGACAGGGGATCTTCGGTCACTCGATGGGCGGACATGGCGCGATCACGATCGCGCTCAAGAACCCTGGACGCTTCGGCAGCTGCTCGGCCTTCGCGCCGATCAGCCATCCCTCGGTCGCCGGCTGGTCAAAGCCGGCATTCCAGAAATACCTCGGATCGGATGAAGCGCGCTGGCGGGCATATGACGCCTGCTCGCTGATCGAAGACGGGCACCGGTTCCCCGAATTCCTCGTCGACCAGGGGACGGGGGATAGCTTCCTGGAGGATGGATTGCGCCCCGAGGAGCTTAGGCAAGCCTGCGAGACGGCCGGCATCAGCCTGCGGCTTCGCATGCAGGAAGGCTACGGCCACTCCTACTTCTTCATTTCGACATTCATGGAAGACCATCTGCGTTGGCACGCGCGGAGGTTGGGAGACTGATTGCAGAGCTTGGCCGGGCATATCGCAAACGGCCCAGAAGGGGAGGAGAAACCCATGACCAGCATAGCCATACATCCGGCAGTGGATTCAGGCTTTCGGGCGACTGACGCTGCTTTCGCAGGCGGGACGCTCGTCTGCAAGTGCACAAGCAACCCCGTGAAGGTCAGGATCAAGAGCGATATCGCCCACAATCACGCCTGCGGCTGCACGAAGTGCTGGAAGCCCGAGGGCTTCGTCTTTTCAGTCGTGGCAGTTGCGCCGACCGAAAGCGTCGAAGTTCAGGAGAATGGCGACAAGCTCGCCGTCGTCGATTCCACAGCCTTGATCCAGCGCCACGCCTGCAAGGAATGCGGCGTTCATATGTATGGGCCGGTCGTGCGCGAACATCCATTCCAGGGATTGTCGTTCGTCCATCCGGAACGCTTTCAGGAAAGCGGCTGGGCGAAGCCGGGCTTTGCGGCCTTCGTGTCGTCGATCATCGAAAGCGGCTTCGACCCCGCGAAGATGGATTCTGTCAGGGCGCAGTTGAAGACCTCCGGCCTTGAGCCTTACGATTGCCTAAACCCTGGCCTTATGGACTACATCGCAACCTGGATGGCCAAGAAGAGCGGCGTCCTGGCCGCGTGATTTGACCCCTGGGGAGCGTCGACGCGGCGCTCCCCAGCAAAACCGCCGCTATCCGGATATCGAGATATTCCGTGATGGCCTGCGCCCTGCTCAGGCTAGCCGGATCGAAGCCGAGGGAAACATTGGACAAACCCATTTTCATTGACGATCATGATCCGCTAGAACAGGATGATTTTAGGCCGGGTTGGCCTAAAATCTGAAACCTGTTCTAATTTAAAGGGTTAGAGCATGATGTCGTCCGAAAACCGCTTCACACTTTTCGGCATCATGGTCTAGCGCATGTCTTTCGGATTCGATGAGTACGCTCTCACAAGCGGCAGGGGGATGAATATGCGATCCGGGCAGCATCGGCACGGAGACGACGCCGCGAGGTCGGCTGAGCGGCTCAAGGTGGGCTTCGTTCTGGCGCGATCGTTCACGTTGTCGGCCTTCGCGCTCTTCGTGGATACGCTGCGGCTTGCCAGCGACGAGCAGGATCGTTCCGGAAGGGTCCTTGCCGACTGGCAGGTGATCGGTAGCACGCGGCACCTGATCACCTCGAGTTGCGGCGTCCAGGTCGCTCCGACGTCCGATTTCGTCGATCCGTCGAAGTTCAATTACATCGTGGTCGTCGGCGGCCTTCTGACGGTGGAGAACCCTGTCGACCAGGAGACCATCGCTTTTCTCAAGCAGGCGGACGCCAAGAAGGTGCCGCTGATCGGCGTGTGCACGGGTTCGTTCATTCTTGCTGCGGCTGGCCTGATGAAGCGGCACGAGTCCTGTGTGAGCTGGCTGCATTATAAGGAGTTTCGGGAGCGGTTTCCCGATCTCAGTGTTCGCTCCGATCGGCTCTTCAATCTCGATCGCCAGCGCGGATCATGCGCGGGTGGCAGCAGTTCCGCCGACATGGCGGCGTTGCTGGTCCGAAAATGTATCAGCCGCGACGCCGAACGAAACGCGCTGGAGGTCCTTCAGATCGAAAAGGCGCGGGCTCCGGCCGACATACAGCCCCGGCGCCCGCTCTATGACGACTATGACGATGCCCGCGTCAAGGCTGCGATGATTACGATGGAACAGTTCGTCGATGGCAGCATGTCTATCCAGAAGCTTGCCGCCATGGTTGGCCTGTCGAGGCGGCAACTGGAGAGGATCTTCATCGACAAGACGGGGATGTCTCCTGCCAAGGCCTACAATCGTGTTCGCATGGAGCGGGCGAAATCGATCCTTGCCCAGTCGAAGGCGCCGCTGATCGAGATTGCGCTGGATGTCGGCTTTGAAAACGCCTCGCAGTTCACGAGAACCTTCAAGCGCACATTCGGACAAACGCCGTCACAGCATCGTGCCGCGTCGAGAGCGCACTAGAGCGCGTCGCAATCTTTCAGATTCGCTCCTCGCGCTTTAGGTCTTTGTTCTCACGCATGTCGTTGCCGCAAAACCGCCGCACACTTTTGCGCGACATGCTTTCTTCAGATCTCTTCCCACGGAAACGTGTCCAGCCGCTCGGCTCCCCTTGCCGTAATCAGAGCCTGGGTTTCCAGCTTGATGCTCTCGGATCCGGCTTCGGCGATCAGGCTTTCGACGTTGAGAACCATGCCCTCCTCGATGATGCCGCTGAAATCAGGGTCGAAATCCGGATGCAGAAGGATACCCGGCCATTCGTCAGCCATTCCGGTTCCGTGCAGAGCAAGCGTGTATCGATAAGGCTGGTATTTCTCCGGAATCCGCCACGACATTTCGTTGAATTCCTGGAAAGTCATCCCAGGCCTGATGATTGAAAGATTGTGCTCGATCTGATCCCTGGCTACCGCGTAGAGTTCCTTCTGCTTGGCGTTCATCGGCACGTGTCCCGCTGTCCACGACCGCGAGAGATCGGCGCAATAGCCGTAGGGTCCGATCATGTCGGTGTCGAAGGATATCATCTCCCCGCGTTTGATGACGTAGTCCGAACATTCCCGATACCAGGGGTTCGTTCTGGAGCCTGCAGTCAAGAGCTTGGTCTCGAGCCACTCGCCGCCGCTGCGTGCGTTTTCGAAGTGAAGCTCGGCCCAGATCTCTCTTTCGGTGCGGCCCGGCTCGGATACCTCGTACATCCGCGCCATGCCTGCTTCACAGACACGGATCGTCCATCTCATCAGCTCGATCTCCTCAGTGCTTTTGATGGATCGCGCCCGCTCGGCTAGCTCCTGACCGTCTAAGAGCGTGAAGCCGCGTTCCCGCAATTCGAACGCGCCGGCGGGTTCGAGCCTGTCCACCGCCACGCGTTTATTGCCGCCATTGCGGCTCACGAGGTCCGCGACCTCGTCCGCCCAGGCTTTCAGGCGGGGTTCGATAAGGTTCCCTGATGTGAAGAATATCCATGACTTCGCCGGCCGGATCTCGTCGATGCCGGGAAGCCCGTCATTGACGTGCTCGGCGCCTTCGAATTCGAAAAGTATCGCCGGACCATCGGCCAGGATCAGAGCGTAGCGCGAGGCGTTGTGCATCGTCCAAATGCTCATATTCGATGAATCGAAGGCATATCGGATGTTAACGGGATCGTAGAGAAGCAGGGCACCGCAGTCCCATTCGCGAATCTTCCCGCGCAGGCGCTCCAGACGATAGCGGCGAGCCCGATCGAGCGTCGTGGCCGGCACAGGACTGATAAGAGGCCGGTCGGCTCCTTCAGGATTGAGATATGCCTGCTTTCGCTCGTCCTTGAAGACCGTCGAGCCGGTCAACTCGGCGGAATCGCTTTCCTCTCGCAACATCTCAGTCAGTCCTTGTTGTCGGTGAATGACGCGACGCCACGGATGTTCAGCGTTCGATGACCAGATCGCTGAGCGGCTTGGAGCAGCAGGGCAGGAAGAAACCGGCGTCGATTTCCCTCTGACGAATTCCGCCATTGTGGTCCATGTCGACCGTGCCTGACGTAAGCTTCGACTTGCAGGTGCCGCAGACGCCATTCGCGCAGGACGACGGGATCCTGACGCCTGACTTCTTCGCGCATGAGAGCACGCTCTGATCGCCTGTTACCTCGATGCTGCGGGCCTGCTTCGAGAAGGTGACCTGAAAGACCTTGGCAGATGCCTCCTGAACCGCAGGGATTTCGGGTTCGTCGATGACCGCTGCGTCGAAGCTTTCCTCCAGGTAGTTCGAGCCGGGCACGCCGAGTTCGGCGGCAATGCCGCGTGCGGCGGCCATGAACGGGGCGGGGCCGCAGCACATCACGGTTCGCTCGGCGATATCGGGAACCGCCAGCCGCATGTAGTCTTTCGAAATACGACCGGTCAGACCGGGCCAGGACGGCTCGCCGGCCACGGTCTCCGGGAGGAAATGCAGGCGAAGGCCTTTCAACCTGCGGGCGATGCAGGCCAATTCGTCGCGAAAGATCAGATCTTGCGGCGTCCGTCCTGCGTGCATGAAGACGACGTCGGCAGGTTCGCAACTGTCGGCGAGTTCCCGCAGAATGGACATGACGGGGGTAATGCCGGAGCCGCCGGACAAAAGCAGAAGCTGGCGTCCCGACGTCTCGGGCCTGACGAAGTGGCCGAGCGGCCCATTCGCCTTGATGGTCGCGCCGGGAACCAGGGTGTCATGAAGCCAGTTGGAGATCTTTCCGCCGGGAACGCGCTTCACCGTCACGGAGAAGGCGTTTGTCCGATGCGGCGAGGAGGAGATGCTGTAGCACCTGTTTTCAGCGTCTCCATTATGTTCCAGGTCGAATAGAAAATACTGCCCGGCCTTGAACGCGAACCGCTTGCCTTCGCGCGATGCGAAGGTGAATGTCTTGACGTCGTGGGTTTCCTGCTGGACGTCCAGGCAGACGAGCGCGTCGTCTTCTTCCGGGTTCCAGAGGTCGTGAAGGGCTGCCCTGGCTGCGGGCATCTGCGGGCTCCTAGTATCCATGGGCGCGCATCCGATCGATGTACCAGCTGGCGAATTTGTCGAGGTTCGTCTCGGAAAAGCGGGAGTAGGGGCCTGGTTGATATGCCGGGTCGAGAGTGCCTGCATGGGAGCGCGCCACGAGATCGGCGTCCTGGTCCGTCGTCGCGACCCAGACATCCGTCAGCTTGTCGAGATCGTAATCCACGCCTTCGACGGCGTCCTTGTGGACCAGCCACTTGGTTCTGACCAGTGTCTTGCCCGCCGAGAGCGGAATGACGGTCGCCACCACGGCATGGTCGCCCATGAAGTGGTTCCAGCTGTTGTGGCCCCAAAGATGCGTGTCGCCGAGATCCTTGCGGGTCATGTGGCCAAGAAGCTTGGAGGATGCGGCGGTGGCGTCGTGGGTCTGGGATTCGCCGGCGCCTGCGATGATCAGCCGCTGGGTGCGGAAGTTGGTGGCGCAGTCGGCGAGCTGCTCGACGGCAGCCGAGGGGAAGCCGTCAGACTCCCACGCCTTCGTCTGCTCTTCATACAGCCTGAAATGTTCCTCGGCCTGTTCGCGATCCTCCGGGCTCAGCGTCTCCGGGTCGAAGCCGAAGTCGAGATCGACGAAGGAGACGCAAAGCTCCGGATGGTTCGCGGAGCAATGGTAGCATTCGCGATTGTTTTCCATCGTGAGCTTCCAGTTGCCATCCTCGATGACATCCGTTTGGAAGGCAACCTTTGCGTTCCGGATGTCGTAGGGGGCAAGGCGCTCGGTCATGGCCTGTTCGAGGATGGCGATGTCCTCGGGCGGATTGTCGGAGAGACAGACATAAATCAGCCCGCCGATCGACTTGAAAGTGACGGGCTTGAGGCTCCGACACTCCTTGTCGAAGTCCTTGCCCATGTGAGGCGCGTAGCTGAGCTCACCCGTCAGTTCGTATGTCCAGGTGTGATAGGGGCAGACGAGTTTTGAGACGATCGTCTTGCCCGGATCGAGAAGGCGGGAGCCGCGATGGCGGCAGACATTGTGCAGGACGCGAATTTCTCCGTCGTCGTCACGCAGAAGGATCAGGCTCGTCTTGCCGATATCGATCACCGTGGCGTCACCGGGTTCGGGAACATCGCAATCGAGACCGACACAGATCCAGTGATTGTGGAAGAAGACGTCGATGTCTGCTTCGAACACGTCTTCCCTAACGTAAAGGCCGGCCGGCAAAGAGTGACCGTTGGCACGAGCGTCGAGAAGGGCGGAAATGGAAGATGGGAGCTTGTTTAGCATCAGAACCTCTTATGCGAGAGCTTCCCTAGATTGCCCTTGTAGTTCCGGTGTTTCAACGGCATAAAAAATTAGGTTCGCATAAGTTTTTGTCATGCGACGAGGAATTCTGGGATGCACTTTAGAAGACGGATCCCGTCGCTGACGGCACTGGTGACCCTGGAGGCGGTGCTCAGAAAGAAGAGCTTCACCACGGCTGCGACCGAATTGGGTGTCACCCAGGCGGCGGTCAGCAGGCAGATTGCATTGCTGGAGGAGGAATTCGGCCAGCCCCTATTCGTGCGCAAGCATCGAGCGATCGAGCCGACAGCGGCATGCATCAACCTCGGAGCCACGCTGGCCAAGAGCTTTGCCGATATTGCCGAGAGCGTGGAAGCGCTCCAGTCGCGCAGCCAGGACGTGTTGACCATAGGAGCGACCGTTGCATTCTCTTCTTTCTGGCTGCTGCCGCGGCTGGCAGAGTTTCGCCGTGCCAATCCGGGCATCCTGGTGCGGGTGATATCCCAGGACAGCCCGATCGCTCTCGATGACGGAGAAGTCGATGTGGCAATTCGATATGGTGTGCCACCCTTCAGCGATAGCACCGTCATCGCCTCGCACGGCGACGTCATCTGCCCGGTCTGCTCTCCCGACTATCTCAAGCGTCGTGGCGATGGCGCGCTCGGCTCCGCCGACGAATTCATCGAGACGGACGTTCTCGATCGTTCCTGGTATAGCTGGGCGCAGTGGTTTTCGCTGACCGGCGCCAACCTCGAGATAAAGCCGTCGCTTCGGTTCAACCACTATACCGAAACCATCGCAGCCGCACGCGCCGGGCAAGGGATTGCGTTGGGATGGCGCATGCTGGTGGGCACCTTTCTGGAGGATGGAACCCTGGTGCAGGTCGACGGCGGCGAGCTTGCCGCGGAAGATCGTTACAACGTGATCGTGCCCGTCAAAGCCAAGCGAAGCAACGCACGCGATCTTGCCGCCGCCTGGCTGACGGCATCATTGCACGGTTGATCGAAGCGTAATCACAAACCCAGCCCCACGGTTGCCGTTCGGTGAACGCCTTTCGGGACGAAGGCGAAGCGATCCGCCAGTCCCAGGAAATCGGCCGCCAGGTGAATGACGGAAAGCCACATTTCCGTTCCCTGCAAGCTCGGTTCAGCACCATCGGCAAACGGGAACCCTTCGCCATCCCGCCATCTATCCAACGCCCTCGATATGACCTTGCGGGCGATCGCCTCGCCGTCGGCCCGCCTGTAGTCGGTCTGCCGGGCAATCAGCAGCAGAGGATGAATCGTATCGAGCAGGTTGCACGCATTGTATTTTGCTGCAACGAAGCCTTTGTGGTTGCGATAGTTGAGATGAACCGTTTCAAGCGAGGCGTGCGGGTGGGGAAGTGCCACGCCGAACTGGGCGTAGGTGCCGCGCGTCAGGCGATAAAAGCCGTTCACCGGTTGAAGCCATCCTTCCGCCGCGGTCGGTTCACCCCACAGCCCCGAAACGCTGTTGGCATTGCGGCTCAGCCACTCGAAGAGCGCCTGCCGTGAATGCCTGATGCCGAAAGACTCCGCATTGAAGTACATGGCAGTTCCGATCGCATCGACCACGCTTCCGGCGTGCCATGCCCGGGTCGACCAGGGCAGGGCGCTCAGCCATTCATCCAGCTCCCCGGCGCCGAGCTCGACCGCATGGACCGGTTGGCGTGGACCGGAACCAAGCAGTTCAAGCGCATAGCCAACCGCAAGGACGTTATAGAGCGCCTTAGAATCATCCTTCAATGCCCTCCCGTGCTCTCGCGCATGCTCTTCTGGGAAAAGGCCGGTCTCTTGGTCCTGAAGACCTTGGAGACGCTCGACTGTCTCCGCCGCATCGAGATCGGGCGGCAGGTGGCCGAAGCCGGCAGCGATCTCGATTGCATCGCAGAGATGCCGGGTCGCCGGTCTGCGGATCCCGTCTGCTTCCAGCGATTCATAGGACCCCTGCGTTTTCCAGCGTGCCAGAATGTCCGGCCATTGGTCTTTTGCCTTCTGACCGAGCCTGGTCAATTGATCTTCAATGTCGCCAGTGCCGGATTTCTTGGGTGCCGAGCCTCGGCTCCGCAGCACCCGGGCGGGTACGCCACCGGCAATCGCCATGGCGGGAATGTCTCCCGTGACCACCGCTCCGGCGGCGATCACCGCACCGTTTCCAATCGTGGCGCCATCGAGGATCACGCAATTGGCGCCGATCCAGACATCGTCGCCGATCACGATGCCGATGCTGACGACGCCCTGGCGGTGTATAGGAATGGTCGGATCGTCGAAGCCATGATTGAAGCCGACGATCGAGGCATGCGAAGCAATCCGCACGCCATGACCGCACGTCACCGTGCCGGAAACACAGGCATAGGGATTGATGGTGCAATCGTCGCCGAGGATCACATGGCCGCGAACGAGCGCGTGCCCGGCGATCCACGACCGCTCGCCCATCGTCAGGCTTTCGGTGAAGACTGCGGCATTCTCGGCGATGTAGGACGTCTCGGCCAGTTCCGCATCGCATGATCGCCTGAGTTCCGCCTTGCGGGCGAGGTGAGTGGGATGACGGAGGTCCGACGCAATGTGTTCCCAGGTCAGGTATTGAAGCCTGCGCGCTTCCTTCTCTTCGCTCACTGACGATTGCGGGCTATTGACGTGATCCATTCTGCTCCTCATTCCCGGGTTCAACCGCCGAATAATCGTCTGCCTTCAGCGATCAATTGCCTCGCTTCATCAGACGGCCTGATTCGTCCAAAAAGCCGCAATTTGTCGGGGGCTGCTGGCCTTACTACCTAGGAAGAAATCGATCGAAATTCCATCGGTCTCGTTTCCATCGAAGGAGTTCGCTGCCTTGTTATCGCTGAACGGCACCTTAACCTTCAATGGCCCTTATGTATCTTTGAACAGACCCTTCCACGACACGTGAGCCATCTGTTTTGATCGTTCTCCCCGTGAATGCACCGTAAATCGACTCAAATCGATATGGCCGTACGGCCTCCGATATGCCTTCCACAGTTCTGGCGTTGAGCGGAATGAGGTTCGGATAGCTGCGCATGAAGCTCACATACTGACGATCCAGCGTGACTTGCATCGTGTCGCCCACGAACAGAGCGCCCCGTCCAGCTTCCAGCCAGGGACAGTGAAGCACCGAACTGCCAGCGAAATGCCCACCGCAACGAATTACGGTCGCCGGACCGACTTGCAAAGTTTCACCCTTCCAAAGGCGAAGTGCCGGACCAGGTCTCTGTACCCATTCGCCGTCATCGGCGTGGAGATAGATCGGCACGTCGCCATAGGCTGTGCTCCACTCGACCATCGAAGAATAGAAGTGTGGGTGTGAAATTGCGATCGCCGTAAGACCGCCCATCGCAGCAATTTGGGCCGCACTCGCCTCGTCAACGAGGCTGAGGCAATCCCAAAGAATGTTGCCATCCGGTCCCTCGATGAGGAAGGCGCGCTGGTCAATTGCGAAGGCAGGTGAGATCTGCAGGCTGTGAACACCCTGCGCTTCTTGGTTCCAGATCACACTGTGTGTCCGGCTGATTGCCGCCATATCCGTCCACCTTTGCCCCGACTGGGGCACGAACTGACGGTCGTCCTCGCAGACCGGGCAGGCTCGCGGCGGCTCAGATCTCTCGCTGAACTGAGCGCCGCAGGCGGTACAGATAAAACAAGTCATGCTCAAATCCTCAACAGGTTTGGGTGCGGCCTCTGCATCGCCAGCAAAACATGCAGCAGATGTCGAATGTTCCCAATTGCATTGTTCCCATCATGTAGTGTTGCGACATGGGAGATTGGAAGGTGCCAGTGAGGCTAGCCCTCGGCCGTGCATGAAGTCGCCCCCGGTCTTGGGACGACGGGGCCTCAAGCCGAGTGAAATGGGTGAGGCGCACGGAAGCCAGGCTAAAACGTTGTCGCTGACGTAACGGAAGAATCGGACTCGCGGAATGAGCATAGCCGCCCTTACAGCTTATCGAGTGCGGGCTGTTCGGTTGCCGGCACTCCTGACATGGCAAGATAGGCGCCACTCAGCATCACGACGATCTGCAAAGACGTCACATGCCACGCATCGATCATCGGCGACGTGCTGAGCCATCTGGAAACCTTGAGGCGAGTTATGCCGCGCTCAGAAGTTCAGCGCTGACCGGCATGCCCATATGAAAGCCCTGGACGCGGTCGATGCGAAGATCCTTCAGAAGGGAAAATTGTGCTGCAGTTTCTACGCCTTCCACCAGGATCGTATTCCCACGATTGCGGATGAGAGCAATCATGTCCTGAAGCATCATCAGACCGCGTGGGTTCGAGCAGTCGTGCAGGAAGGTTCGATCGACCTTGACCGTCTGAAACTCGATTGCCCTCAGCCAGGAGAGGCCCGCGAAGCCGCAGCCGAAGTCGTCAAGCCAGATTTCGACGCCGAGTGCCCGCAGATCGGCGATGCATTTCAGCACCTCCGACTGCATATCCATGTCCAGGCCCTCGGTGACTTCCAAGGCTAGTCGCGACCCGCAGACCCCGCACCGGGCAAGGATATCTGCGACACTGGCAGCAAAGCCGGGGGAACGCAGTTGTATCGGCGACACGTTGACGCTGACGGTCGCCATGCGATCGGTCATCAGTATATCCCGGCATGCCGTCTCGATCGCCCACCTGCCTAGTTCGAGGATAGCGCCACTTCGTTCCGCAACCGGAATGAATGTCTTCGGCGAAACCGCGGAGCCGTCCGGCATCCTGAGGCGCATCAAAGCCTCGACAGCTCTTGCTTTCCCGTTCGTTACGTCGAAGATCGGTTGGTACACGAGCGAGACCAGTTTGCGATCGATAGCGGCCGCCAGCAGCGGGACGAGTTTGCCAGCATGGTCGTCGGGGCGAGGCAAAAACGGATCAAAACTGCGAATGCAGTTTCGGCCACTTGCTTTGGCATTGTAGAGAGCGAGGTCGGCTTCACGTACTATTCGTTCAACTTTCTCTCCCACTTTCTCGCGGGTGAAGGCGACGCCGATGCTGACGGTTACGATCGACATATCGTCTGGTCGCTCGTCGTGAGCAATCGCAAGAGACTCGACTTCCATTCTGATCTTCTCGGCGAGAGTCATCGCGACCTTGGGGAGGGCAGCCGGCATGACCACTATAAACTCCTCGCCACCATATCTGCCGATCATGCCATCGGACGACTCTACAACCGCCTTCAGCGCAATGGCGATGACGGTCAGGCATCGGTCTCCTTCCTGATGTCCGTAGCGATCATTGAAGCGTTTGAAAAAGTCGACGTCGATGAGGAACACGGAGAAGTCGCGGTGTTCGTCTTTCCAGGCGGCCCAGCATTCGTCGAGCCGCCGATCCAGCGCGCGTCTGTTGCCGATGCCTGTCAGATAGTCAGTATGTGAAAGCTCGAGCAGTGACCTTCCGCGCTCGGACGCTTCCCAGTGCTGGTGGCGAGCCTCCGCCGCGTTCAACAACACGTTTCGACGCTCCACGTTCAATCGCCAATTGACGAAAGACGTGAAGGCAAAGCACGAAATGTAGAACATCCCGAAGGCAAGCTTGTAGGTTTGGCTTGAAGGAAAAAATTCCACGATCGTAATGAAAAATGCGCATAGAACGAGGCCCGAGGTGATCACCGAAAGCCGAAACGGGAAACTGAAAAACAGGTTGGCGCCCATCATGAAGATGGCGCCGAATATCATGTAGTATGACATGGCGGTGACGTCGCGGGTAGCAATCGCCGGGTAAAGCCAGCCTACATAGCCCACAAGCAGAGCAGCGGCGCATGTGATGTCAAGCCAGACGGTTTTCGCATTGGCCAGTCGCAGAATTTCGAACGCCAGCAGCGCGATCGTTGCAACGACGAATCGCGCGGCGATCGTCATAGGGGCAACATCGGGGATCAGCCATCGGTCGGGAAGTGCAAAGGCCACATAAACGGCAACCGCCATCCAAAGACCTTGCCGTGAGCTCCGCCTCCGGACAGCATCATTTTCAGTTTTCAGAGATTTGAGAGCCTCGGCGAATGAAAAGCTGGCGGTAGATTCGTCACTCTGGACATTAGTGCAAGCCGCGATCATGCAACGACGCCGGCCTGACAGCCATCTAAAGTATGTTGAAAAGTAAGCCATACTTCGGCGCCCTCCAAAATCGCGTTCGGCGACCTGCAACCGGTTTGTCTTATTGCTTAGCTTTGTTAGAGGGGTAGCATCTGACCCGCAAGAGTAGAATTACCCTTATCCCGTGTGGATTCTAGTCGCATCCTATTTCGAGGTTGATTATGCTTAACGCTATATCAAGGGGATCTCGAAATGGCACAAAGCCTGGTCTTGGACGGTGAAAGTCTTGTTGCGCCCGGCGAAATTCGTCGGGTGGCAAGGAGGGTTGCTGCCCCAGATCCCGGCCACCTGATCGTTGCCAGAGCCGAGCTTGCCCTCAGCCTTGACGTGTCGATCCGTCAGTTCAAGTCCGGCGTCGAGCCCAATGCGATCATCGAGCGTCTTGCCGAGGCCTTGCACCAGATACGGCGGCGCTTTCATCCGGAGGTGTGGGACGTCATCGTTCCGATCGCGCAATCCCATCCCGTTGCTCACTATCTTCATCAAGATCCATTGACCCGCTGGTCGTTCGAAAAACCGCGCGGCTATTCTGGCGACGCACGCCTTCTCGACTTCATATACGGCCGACCTGAAATCGAGGACGCCGTCTTGTCCGCGAGCAACTTGGGACGTTCGATCTACGCCTACACTCGAAATGCTTCGTCATCCGTCGCGGTGAGGGAGCGTCGAGACATTCTGGCTCGCCGCGTTGACGAAATCGCTTCGACCCGGGCTGGTTCCACCGAAGTTCTCGCCATCGCTGCCGGGCATCTTCGTGAGGGGCCTTTGTCGAGCGCTCTCAGCGCCGGCGCGATCAGACGCTGGGTGGCTTTGGATCAAGACCCGATAAGCGTTGGAACCGTCGCTCGCGATTTCGCCGGCACGTCCGTCGAGGCCGTGAACGGGTCGGTCAAATCCCTGCTCGGTGGGAGGCACGCGCTGGGAATGTTCGATTTCGTCTATGCCGCGGGTCTCTATGATTATTTGCCGGACGCGGTAGCCGTAAGGCTGGCCAGGAAGTGCGTCAGCATGCTGAAGCCTGGCGGCACATTCCTATTCGCCAACTTCTCCCCGGAGACCGACGTCGATGGCTATATGGAGACATTTATGAACTGGGCGCTGCTGTTGCGGTCAGAACCAGAGATGGGCTTGATCGCCAGTGAAAGCGTGACCGGGGCGGATGTGAAGGTGTCTGTTTGGCCCGGCTCAAACCGCAGCATTGTCTACTGTGAAATTCAAAAACCGCATTAGGCCGCACGTCTGCCGTCCGATCCGGTAGTCTTTGGGTAGTCCGTTAGTTCAAAATCCGGGAGCGACCCTGTCAGAGGCTGCATGAGAAAAGGGCGTGGCTGCTCTCCGCCACGGCCTTTGAGCTGTTTATCGGCCGGGGCAAATGAGACGGCCCATGGCTGTGTCCAGTGTGGTCGTGCCCTTCACCGGCTCGCCCTCGAACCGGATCCAGCCTTCGTTGAAGCCATCGATCATACGCATCCGCGGGAGGGGGTTCTGCATGCCCTGATCGGTGAAAATCTGCTCCCAGGTGTCGCGGGCGACCGGCTCCGCCCGGACGGGTTTGCCGAGGATGGATGATAGGACAGCGGCGATATCGTTGGGCGTGACGCCCTCTGGCCCCATCAACTCGACGACCTGTTTGCCCACCCACTCGTGCTGCAGCAGTTCTGCCGCCTTGGCTGCGACGTCGAGGACAGAAACCATCGGATAGGGCTGATCGAGCGGCTGCAGGAAACTCGAGAAGACACAGGTCTCGCGCGCCGGCGCGATATCCCAGGCCGTGTTCTCCATGAACCAGCCGGCACGCAGAAAGGCGATTGGCATTGGCAAGGCAGATAACGTCTGTTCGACGAGACCAAGCTGGCTCAAGAGGTTAGGTTCTCTGGCCTGCGCGCCGATGGTGGAGAGGCAAACGACCTTGGCGGGACGAGACGAAAGAAGCGCGGTCTTCAGGGCCGCAATGACAGCGCGCACTTCCATAAAGCCAGGGGTCGGATCGAAGGTCGGCGGGATCAGCAGAAAGACGCCGTCGGCGCCGGCGAAAGCCTTGGTGAGCGCATCGGCGTCGGTCATCTCGGCCAAGGCCAGTTCCGCTCCTTTGTCCTTCCATTCCGCTGCTTTCTCCGCATTGCGCGCGACGGCGCGTATCGGCACCCCTGCCTTCAGCAGACGCGCGGCGACAATGCCTCCGACTTGGCCTGTTACTCCGGTGATCACAAACATGGTTAGACTCCTTCGCTTCCTGCACCGCCAGCAGGTTGGCGGTTTGTTATGCTGATCATGTCCTTTGGCAGCATTTGACTGAAGCGCGCTTCTGTCACATGATTGGTGACTAAAAATCACGGATGCCCGATGTTTGACGGACGATTATTGAATGGCGTGAGCGTACTGGCCGCCGTTATCGAGAGCGGAAGTTTCGCGCGGGCGGCGGAGCTAATGGGACTATCGGCGTCGGGTGTCAGCCGCGCCATTTCCCGACTGGAGGGGCGGATCGGTCTGCGGCTGCTCGACCGGACAACACGCACGATGCGGCTCACCGATGACGGCGCGCGGTTCTACGAACAGGTGGCCCCACTCTTGAGCGGCATCGAAGAGGCTGCGCAGACAGCTGTTGGCGCCAGACAGGCGGTGCGTGGCCGACTGCGAGTCAATGTCGACCCATATTTCTCACGCCTTGTGCTCGGCCCGCGGCTCGGCGCCTTCCTCGACCGTTACCCGGATATCCAGATCGAGGTCATCACCCGCAACGAGATCGGCGATCTTGTCACTGATGGCATGGACGTCGCTGTGCGCTTTGGCGAGCCTGCACAACGGTCGCTTATTTCGCGCCTGTTGATGCAGACACGCGTGATCACGATTGCGGCTCCCGCTTATATCGAGCGACATGGTCGGCCGGGCCGTCCACAGGATTTGAGCGAGCATACCTGTATCCAGTTCCAGGACCCGCTGACTGCAAGGCCTTTCGAATGGGAGCTTCGGCGGGGTGAAGAGGTCGTCTCGATCGAGACCCGCAGCCGCATTTTAGTCAACGATGCCGGCACGACCTTGGCGACCTGCCTTGCGGGGATAGGCATCGCGCAAGTCTTCTCACTCGGGATGGCGGATTATCTGAACAATGGGCAGCTCGTGAACCTCTTTCCCGACTGGTCGGACGAGACATTCCCGCTCTACGCCTTCTATCCCTCGCGTCAGCATGTCCCGGCTAAGGTCAGGGCCTTTATCGATTTCTGCGTCGAGATCATCGAATAGACGGAGGCGCCTCGTCGAGCGCCTCTGCTGACTAAGCCGGCCGCGGCTTTCTGGTTCTGATATAGGCCATTGCGGAAATTCGTCCTGTTGGGTTCTTTCATGCTTGGGAGGAAGCGATTTCAGATTTCCGGGCATGGAACCCTTGTCAGATTCGCTCTATGCGGACCGGATACTCGCCGCGCACCAGCAACGGCTTGAAGCCATTGTCGAAGCGGCCGAGCCGGATCAGCCCGTCCCAGCGGTAATCGGCGTGGAACAGGGCCAGGTTACCCCACGGTTTGAAGTAACAAAGGTCGCCCGGCTGCTCGTTTCCGAAAGCACCGCTGCCTTCTTCGGTGAGCTTGCGCGGCAGATGGACGATCTTTTCGTTCCTGCCGTAGCCCTCGATCGTGAGGCTCAAGGGCAGCATGGAAACGAGATCGCGCGCCGTCGGATTGTCGAAGAGTGTCGCGGTCAGGGTTAGCTTGTTGAAGCCTATCCTGATCCTGACGTCTGTCACTTCGGGATACGCCGGGCCGCGCTCGTCCTGCCCTTGCGCCACGAGAGGGAGAGCGGCGGCCGCCAAGGTTCCGCCCAGCACCGCGCGACGGCTCATGAACGTGGATGTCATCGACATAGCGCGCCTCGCGTCAGACAGGTTGAGCCGTGGGCCGGAACAGGATTTCGTTGATGTCGACATCGTCTGGTTCGTTCACCGCGAAGGCGACCGTTCGGGCGAACGTGTCCGCGCTGACGGCGATCTTGCTGACGAACTCCTTGGCGCCCGCCTGGATGTCCTTTTCGCTGATATGTTCGAGGAGTTCGGTGCTCACTGCGCCGGGTGAAATGATCGTGGTGCGGATATTGTACGGCTTCACTTCCTTCCGCAGCCCCTCCGAGAGGGCACGCACGGCGAATTTCGTCGCGCAGTAGACGGCGGCACCCGGATCGACCACATGACCGTAGACGGAGGACACGTTGATGATGTGCCCCGACTTCTGCGCCTTCATGTGCGGAAGCGCTGCTGCGATGCCGTAGAGCACCCCTTTGATGTTCACGTCGATCATGCGATCCCACTCGTCAACTTTGAGCCGTTCGAGCGGCGCAAGTGGCATCAAGCCGGCGTTGTTCAGCATCACGTCGATGCGACCAAACGCGTTGACGGCCGTGTCGACGAGCGTCTTGACCTGAAGTTGGTCCGTGACGTCGGTTTGGACTGCCTTGGCCCTATAGCCTTTGGCGGCCAGTTCCTCGGCCAGCGCAGCGATGCGGTCGCCACGCCGCGCGCCGAGGACGACCGAAGCGCCACGCTCAGCAAGGTGACGGGCGGTGGCTTCGCCAAGCCCGCTGCTTGCCCCGGTGATGACGACCACTTTGTTTTCAATTCCTTGGGACATGATGATCTCCTGTTTTGAGGTTTCTGAAGGTTCAGGAACGGCGACCGGCGAGCGCGGCAAGGACAGCCGAACCGGCAAGAAGGCAGGCGGCCAGAAGGAAGGTGCTCCACCATCCCGCGGTGTCGAACAGCATGCCGCCAGTGAAAGCGCCGCCTGCAATGGCAAGTTGGATCAGCGCCACTTGCAGCCCACCTGCCGCTTCCAACTCACCGGGGACGATAGCGGCCATCCATGTGTTCCAGGCGACCGGAAGCGGCGTCGAGAAAAATCCCCACATGACGAGCAGGGATGCGGTAACCGCCGCGAACGGCCCGAGAGCGATCAGCAGCAGGGCAAGGACCGAAAGAGCAGCCGGCAAGCCTACGAGAACGAAGAGGAGGTGGCGCCGGGCGACGAAGCCAATGACGGAGGTTCCGGCCAGTCCACCGACGCCAAGGCCGAGAAGCACCATGGACAGAACATTCAATTCCAGTCCCGTGACGCCTTCGAGGAACGGACGAAGAAAGATAGACAGGGCGTTCTGGCCGATGAAGGCGAGACCGGTCGCCGCCATTCCAATCGCGAATGTGCGATTGCGCAGCAGCCCGAATATTCTGGCCACCGACACGGTTGATGTCGCCGGCATCCTCGGCAGAACGACCAGTTGCCAGACGAGCGCTGCTATTCCGATCGGCACCGTGATGAAGAAGGTTCCGCGCCATCCCATCAACCCGCCAAGAAAACTGCCGAGCGGCGCGGCAAGGACGAGGGCGAATGCGGTGCCGCCTTGAAGAAGCGCAATGGCCTTGGGCAGATCACGGTCTGAAGCCAGGCGTGCCAGAATAGCCGTCGATAGCGACCAGAAGCCGCCGATCGAAACGCCGACCAGGGACCGCCCGACGAGAAAGACAAGGAAGTTGGGTGCGAGGGTAACCGCCAAGCTCGATGCAACAAGAACCGCCGTATAAAGCAGGACGATAGATTTCCGATCAATCTTCGCCAGGAAGGCATTACCGAAAAGGCTGGTGATGACCGCAAAGACTCCCGACACGGTGATCGCTAATCCAGCTTGCCCCTCTGAAATAGAGAGGTCCCTGGCGATCGGGGTCAGAAGGCTCACAGGGAGAAATTCCAACCCCACCAGAAGGAAAGTGAGAAGCGAGAGGCAGGTCACAGCAGACCATGAGGTCGCCGTGTCGTCCGTCAGTGAGGTCTCATTCAATGTCAACTCGACGGTCATTCACGTTCTCCTGTCCGTTGCCAGATAGATAGCCGGACTGGTTTTGCGCGACTAGAAGTTATAATCTGAACATCGTGATGAAGGAGATTCAACAATGCGGCGCGACGAGTTCACGGAAATGCGTGCGTTTCTGGAGGTGGCTCAAGAGCGGAGTTTCACGCGCGCTGCATCAAAGTTGGGAGTCACGCGCTCGGCGTTGAGCCATACGATCAGCGCGCTCGAGGCACGGCTCGGCGTCCGGCTTCTCTCCCGCACGACGCGTGACGTGGCTCCCACAGCGGCCGGTGCGCGCCTGGTGGAAACTATCCAGCCGCATTTCGAGAGTATCGCTGCCGGGATCAGTGCCCTCGGCGCGCTGCGCGACACGCCTTCGGGCACAGTCCGCCTCGTATGTCCCGATGACGCGGTGGAGCTGGTCTTCCGTTCGAGGCTGCCGGCATTTTTACGGGATTGCCCCGATATCACCGTGGAACTCATCGTCGACAACGGTTTCACAAATATCGTGGAGCGCCAATTCGATGCCGGCGTGCGGCTCGGCGAAGCGATTGCGCGCGACATGGTGGCCGTTCGCATTGGACCCGATATCTCTTACGCCGTGGTCGGATCACCCGAATATTTTGCGGCCCGCACTGTGCCTTCGACCCCGCATGACTTGACGAACCACAATTGCGTCAACCTGCGTCTCCCGACGTCAGGCGCTCTCTATGCCTGGGAGTTTGAAAAGGATGGCCGCGAGTTCAGCGTACGTGTGGAAGGCCAGCTCGTGATGAGCAACATAGGGCCGGCGATCAATGCCGCTCTCGACGGCGCCGGGCTGTCTTATGTGCCGAGAGACCTCGTCCGGCAATATTGTGACAGCGGTCAACTGAATGAAGTGCTGGCCGACTGGGCGCCAACATTCCAAGGGTATCATCTCTATTACCCCAGCCGGCGCCATCCATCCCCTGCTTTCTCCGCCTTCGTCGAAGCCTTTCGCTACCGGCATCGGTAACCAATGCTCGTGTCGGGAGGTTCCGCCGGACAAAGGGGGCGCAAGGCGCAACACGCTGCGCCCCTTGTTCATCGAAGGTTGCCGAGGGCCGTTACCGGGCGCTGTCGATGATTGCGCCGCCGTCGGGGGTAAGGCTGTATCCCGTAATGAATTGGGAGTCCCTGCTGGCCAGGAAAAGCACCACCGGGGCAATGTCGTCTTCCGGCGAGCCGAAACGAGCGAGCGCGTTTGTCGGGGGAGGGATGTCCTTATTCTCGGCGCCCCAGGTGTCCGCGACCGGCAGAACGTTGTTTACGGTGATCTTGTCGGCACCCCATTCGCGTGCCGCCGTGCGAGTCAGCGCACGTACCGCCTCCTTGGCCATGTTGTACGGACCGTAACCAGCCAGTCCCACGGTGCCGGCCATCGAACCGAAATTGATGATCCGCCCGTCTCCGCCTTCTCTCAGGTGAGGATAACAAGCCTGCATGAAGCGCAGATACGCGATCGGCCCGGTGTCGAAGTTCCGTTGCAATTGCTCGACCGAAAGGTCGATGACCGACGACGAGACCGCAGAACCATCGAAAGCATTGTTCACGAGAATGTCGATGCGGCCATATGTTGCGACAACCTTGTCCACCGCGGCCGTGATTTGAATGGCTTCAGCGACGTCGCAGACGACGCCGAGGGCGGTGCCGCCCGCTTCGACGATATCATCGACAACGCGTTCGACGCCTTCGGATGTCCGCGAAAGAACTGCGACCTTCGCGCCTTCGGCCGCAAACAGCTTTGCGGTGGCGCGGCCAATGCCGCGGCTTGCGCCAGTGATAACGGCAATTTTTCCATTGAGTCGACCCATGTGTATCTCCATTTGATAAGGCTTAGGAATCATCGAGGTGTCAGAGGGCAGCGGCCTGGACGTAAGGCGAAGGGACGTCGCGGACGTCGTTCTGCGTCATGAATGAGGTGATCAGCAGCGCCAGGCCGATCGCCGCTGGCAGAGCGCCGACAGGTTTTCGAACGCCGATATGCGCCAGACCCGACAGCAGCAGATGAAAGAAGATACCTGCATAGGCTAGATCGCTGAGCGGCACGCTGACGCGCGAAAGGATTGCGATCGGGCCGAAGACCTTAACAATGATCATGAACGGAACGAGGCTGTTCGCGCTGTATCCGAGTTCCGTCAGCGCTTCACGAACCCACTGTTTCCTTGTGGCGTACATGTAGGCTGAAGCGAGATAGAGCGCGGATAGAAGTGCCGTGCTGATCCAGTATCCGTAAAATTCAAGCATAGTTCATCCCTGTCGCTGCCCAGGCAGCAACATTCCTCTCGTCGAGTCTGTCGGTTTCTATGTGAGGGGCGCTCCTTTTACTGCGTCCCTGATGCACGGATGGAAAATGTCGTCTAAGGTCTATCTTTGCAAGTAGGATGAATTACTTGCAGCTAGTATGGAAAACCAGACCATGGCCGATGGCGAAATCAATATGCATGAGGAGATGCGTCGCGCATTCGCGCTGCTCTCCGGCAAATGGAAGCTGGAAATCATGTGGCTGCTCCATCAGCGGATCCACCGGTTTGGCGAACTGAGAAAGGCTATTCCCGGCATTACCCAACACATGCTGACGGCGCAACTCCGCGAGCTCGAAGCAGACGGGCTCGTGTCCCGCACCATCTTTGCGGAGGTTCCTCCGCGCGTCGAATACGAGATCACCCAAAAAGCGCGGGGCCTCGGTCCCACCATGGAAGCGTTGACGACATGGTGGAATGAGTACGGGAGGAGTGTGCCGGTGAAACCGAGCGCACGCGGTCGGAAAGCGAGAGATGGCTGAACTGCCTGTGGGTCGATTGATCATAGTGGCGCGATAGCCGATAGCAATGACGATATCGCAGTCCGTCCGGCGGCTACTCACCGGCAGTTCGTCATCTCAAGGATCACATTCACGAAAAACTCGAACCGGACTTGTTCCAGCCTTCCTTGACCGTTTCCATCGCGACATTCGTCGATGTGTTGGCAACGTGGGGCAGTGTCGAGATGCGCTCGCCGAGGACACCGCGGTAGCGGCCGATATCGCGCGTGCGGATCTTCAAGAGATAGTCGAACCTGCCGGCGATCATATGGCACTCTTCGACTTCGCTGATCTTCTTGATGGCATCGTTGAAGCTTTTCAGCGCGTCTTCGCGGGTATCGGAAAGCTTCACCTCGACGAAAGCAATATGGTCGAGCTGCATTTTCGACGGATTGAGGACGGCCTTGAAGCCTTCGATATATCCTTCGCTGATCAACCTTTTGAAGCGGATCTGGCACGGCGTCTTCGACAATCCGACACGCGCGGCGAGATCGGTGATCGACAGCCTGCCGTCCTCGGTGAGTGCGGTGAGGATCTTTCTGTCGAACTGGTCCAATTCACTAAAGATGTCGGTTTCAGTAGCCATTTGAACTCTCGCGGGCGAATTAATAAGTTCATACAGCCTGGAAACGGCCGAAATCAAGTGAGATCGCGATTTGCGGCTGTGGTAGATTGTAGGCCGGGCAGAAGAGTGCTGAAATCGGTATCGGCGCCGCGCTCAACACGGGGATCATAAATGCACAACAAAGAAGCGGATGACGATCGGACGCCGGATTTGCTCGCGCACTACCGGCCGCTGGCGATCAGGGCCGTGGCCGCGGCGCTCACCCTCAAGCGCGACAGACCGGAGGCGCGCCCGCTGCGAGAGACGGAATATTCCGGCCCCGCCTGCACGGACGATGCACAGTGGGACGATGAGCCCGGCATCTCGTTCATCCGTTAAACCAGACATCGATTGGTAGGTACTTTCATGTTGAACGCAGCGATCGACCCCGCCTCCTCCAATGATCCGGCCGATGGCGCGCCATTCTCGGCCTTTGCCCCACCGATCCGACCGCAATCCGAACTTCGCCAGGCCATTACGGCAGCCTATCGCCGGCCGGAAACCGAATGCCTGCCGCCGCTCGTTGCAGCAGCGCGCGTCTCCGAGGCAAAACGCTATGACATTCGCAGCACGGCCCGCAGCCTGATCGAGGCGTTGCGCGCCAAGCACAAGGGGACCGGTGTCGAAGGGCTGGTGCAGGAATACTCGCTTTCCAGCCAGGAAGGCGTGGCGCTCATGTGCCTCGCCGAAGCGCTGCTGCGCATTCCGGATACCGAAACCCGGGACGCGCTGATCCGCGACAAGATTGCCGAGGGCAACTGGACCTCCCATATCGGCGGCGGAAAATCCATGTTCGTCAACGCCGCCACCTGGGGGCTCGTCGTTACCGGCAAGCTGACGTCGACGGTCAACGATCGGAGCCTTTCGGCAGCGCTGACGCGGCTGATCGCGCGCGCCGGCGAGCCGGTCATCCGTCGCGGCGTCGATATGGCGATGCGGATGATGGGCGAGCAGTTCGTCACCGGTGAAACGATCGCGGAGGCGCTGAAACGCGCCCGGCCGCTGGAAGCACGCGGCTTCCGTTATTCCTACGACATGCTCGGCGAGGCCGCGACGACGGGCGCCGACGCCGAGCGTTATTACCGGGATTACGAAAAGGCGATCCACGCCATCGGCAAGGCGTCGGACGGGCGCGGCATCTATGACGGTCCGGGCATATCGATCAAGCTTTCGGCCCTGCATCCGCGCTACAACAGGTCGCAGGCCGGCCGGGTGATGAGCGAGCTGCTGCCGAAGGTCAAGGCGCTGGCCGTTCTCGCCAAGACCTATGATATCGGCCTCAATATCGACGCGGAGGAGGCCGATCGGCTGGAGCTTTCACTCGATCTCCTCGAGGAGCTTTGCTTTGCCCCTGATCTTGCCGGATGGAACGGGCTGGGCTTCGTCGTGCAGGCCTATGGCAAGCGTTGCCCCTTCGTCCTCGACTACATCATCGATCTCGCACGCCGCTCCGAGCGCCGGGTCATGGTGCGTCTCGTCAAGGGCGCCTATTGGGATGCGGAGATCAAGCGCGCCCAGTTGGATGGACTCGACGACTATCCGGTCTATACCCGCAAGATCTACACCGATGTCGCCTACGTCGCCTGCGCGCGCAAGCTGCTCGATGCTCCGGATGCGGTCTTCCCGCAATTTGCCACCCATAATGCGCAGACGCTCGCCACGATCTATCGTCTGGCGGGTCCTGATTTCACCGTCGGCAAATACGAGTTCCAATGCCTGCATGGCATGGGCGAACCGCTCTACGACGAGGTTGTCGGGAAGGAAAAACTCGACCGGCCTTGCCGCATTTATGCGCCTGTGGGAACGCATGAGACGCTGCTCGCCTATCTGGTTCGGCGTCTTCTGGAAAATGGCGCCAATTCCTCTTTCGTGCACCGCATCTCCGATCCGAATGTCTCGGTCGAGGCGCTGATCGCCGATCCCGCCGAAATCGTCGCGGCCATGCCCGTTATGGGCGCGCCCCACGCGCAGATCGCCTCGCCGAAGGCTCTTTACGGTAACGCCCGGGCCAATTCCGATGGTCTCGATCTCTCGAACGAGGCCACACTTTCGGATTTGGCTGAGGCGCTCATCTCCACGGCTGCTGCCCCATGGCATGCGCTTCCCCTCCTTGCCGACGGCTCTACGGAGGGGGTGACGCGCGATGTTCTCAATCCTGCCGATCACCGGGATGTCGTCGGCACGGTAACCGAGGTGAAGGTCGAGGAGGCTGCGCGCATCGTTCGCATGGCTGCGGATCATGCGCCGCAATGGGCTGCCGTGCCGCCGGCCGAGCGTGCTGCCTGCCTGGAACGGGCCGCCGACATCATGCAGGCCCGCATCAAGGTGCTGATGGGCATCGTCATGCGCGAGGCCGGCAAATCCGCGGCCAACGCCGTCGGCGAAGTGCGTGAGGCGATCGACTTCCTGCGCTACTATGCCGAACAGGCGCGCAAGACCCTCGGCCCCTCGCATGCACCCCTCGGCCCGATCGTCTGCATCAGCCCCTGGAATTTCCCGCTGGCGATTTTCACCGGACAGGTCGCCGCAGCCTTGGTGGCCGGCAATCCCGTGCTTGCCAAACCCGCCGGCGTCACGCCGATTATCGCTTCGGAGAGTGTGAAGATCCTTCACGAGGCGGGCGTGCCTGTCGGTGCCTTGCAGTTCGTCCCCGGCAGCGGCCGTCTCGGCGCCGGCATGGTCGGGGCGGAAGAGACGGCAGGCGTCATGTTTACCGGGTCGACCGAAGTTGCCCGCCTGATCCAGGCGCAATTGGCCGAACGGCTGTCGGCGAGCGGCAGGCCGATTCCGCTGATCGCCGAAACCGGCGGCCAGAACGGCATGATCGTCGACTCCTCGGCATTGGCCGAGCAGGTGGTGGCCGACGTCATTGCCTCTGCCTTCGACAGCGCCGGTCAGCGCTGCTCGGCACTCAGGGTTCTCTGCCTTCAGGACGATGTCGCCGACAGGACCCTCAACATGCTGAAGGGCGCCCTCCGCGAGCTGACGATCGGCCGTACCGATCGGCTGAGCATCGATGTCGGCCCAGTCATCAACGACAGCGCAAAGACGGAGATCGACCAGCATATCGAGCATATGCGCGGCTTAGGCCGCAAGGTGGATCAGCTGCAGTTGCCGGAAAGTGCGGCGGCGGGGACCTTCGTTCCGCCAACGATCATCGAGATCAAATCGCTGTCGGACCTGACGAGGGAGGTCTTCGGACCGGTCCTGCATGTCATCCGCTTCAAGCGAAACGGTCTCGACCGGCTGATCGACGACATCAACGCATCGGGTTACGGCCTCACATTCGGGCTTCACACCCGGCTCGATGAAACGATCGCGCATGTGACCAGCCGCATCAAGGCCGGCAACCTCTATGTCAACCGCAACATCATCGGCGCCGTCGTCGGCGTGCAGCCTTTCGGCGGCCGCGGCCTGTCGGGAACAGGCCCCAAGGCAGGCGGTCCGCTCTATATCGGCCGGCTGGTGCAACGTGCGCCCGTGCCGCCGCAGCAGGATTCCATTCATACGGACCTTGCCCTTCGTGACTACATCGTCTGGCTCGACAAGAAGGGCCTGTCGGGTGAGGGGGAAGCGGCGCGTGGATATGCGAGCCGTTCGGCGCTCGGGCTCGAACGCGAACTCACCGGTCCGGTGGGCGAGCTTAATCTCTACGCGCTCCATCCCCGCGGTCGTATTCTCGTCGTGCCGCAGACGGAGGGCGGGCTTCATCGCCAGATCGCCGCAGCCCTATCGACCGGCAATCACATCGTCGTGGACTCGGGTTCGTTATCGAGGTCAGTCCTGGCGGATCTTCCGGCGGCTGTCGCCGGCCGGATTTCCTGGACCTTGGACTGGGAAAAGGACGGGCCGTTCTCCGGTGCCCTCGTCGAAGGGGATCGCAACAGGGTTCTGGCCGTCAATCAGAAGATTGCTCACCTGCCCGGTCCGCTTCTGCTGGTCCAGGCCGCAACGACCGAAGAATTGGCGAGCGATCCCGAGGCCTATTGCCTGAATTGGCTGCTGGAGGAGGTGTCGACCTCGATCAACACCGCGGCTGCCGGCGGAAATGCAAGCCTTATGGCCATCGGCTGAGTGACAAGACGAGGGCGCAGAAAATGTGCTCTCGTTGGCATGCATGCGCCCTTGATCGTCGGGAAGGGTGGCCGAAAGCCGGCCCATCCAATGGGTTTGCCCAAGCCTGAGAAAACCGCGGTCTTTCATGAGCAGCATAAGCGTCCGCATTCCCCCGGCAGCTCGGCCGCCTCCGCGGTCTCCCGTGCGGTGCAGCCCTGTCCGGGGCGAAATCAGGCAGGTCTGTTGGTATTCATGCCGCCGCGTGCCATCCATCGCGGATATGGCGGTGGCCTTCGCGATAGACTGCTTCCGGTGTCTCGGAGAAGTCGCGCCAGACCTTTGTTGCGGCGGCGAGCTCCTTGAGCGCCCGGCCGAAGGCCTCGATTGTCAGCCACCCGTCGTAGCCGCTCGCGCGTAGCGCCTTGAACGTCTCCGCCCACGGAATGTTGCCCCGCCCCGGTACGCCGCGGTCGTTCTCCGAAATGTGGACATGCACGATGCGGTCACTGTTTCGCGTGAACGCGCCGATGGGATCGGCTTCTTCGATATTGCTGTGGAACGTGTCGTACATGGCGCGGATATGCGGATGTCCGACCGCGTCGATATGGGCCGCAAGATCGTCCATCGTGTTGAACAGGTAGCATTCGAAGCGGTTCAGCGCCTCAAGCCCGATCGTGATGCCGTGCTTTGCTGCATGGTCGCCGATCGCCCGTTGCGAGGAAACCGAACGCTTCAGTTCCGCCGCGCTCGGCCCGCTTCCAGAGAACTTGCCGAGCGTCGAATGTAGCGGGCCGCTGAGCAACGTCGCGCCCAGCGCATCGCTGCAGTCGATTGCCCATTTCACGTAGTCGATGCCGCGCCTGCGGGTCGCGGCGTCGGCGGCGATCAGGTTCATCTGCGGATCGCCCATGGCGGAAACGGCGGTCCGTTCCAGGCCGATCCGGTCAAGCATGTCTGCCAGCCGATGGTAGTCGTCGGGTGTGCCCGAAAAGATCGGGATCTCGACGCCGTCAAACCCCGTGTCCTTGATATCGCGTAACAGTGCCTCGTGTTTCCGGCCGACACTTGTCGTCCAGAGAAACATGCACATGCCGATCTTCATCTCCCCTCCACTTGGCCTGCGGCCACTCCGAGATGGTTTCAACGTCCTATCATTTTTCCAGATCTGGTCATACCAAATCTTGGAATCTGGTCAAGCCAGTTTATTACAAGCTTGGGGTGCCGGATTCGCGCCTAAGCGAGAAAATCAGTATTAAATATCGACCGCCTAAAGAAATATCGACCTTTTGGCCCCGTCTTGCAGAGGGTTAAGAATTGAGCTAGAGCTTTCAAATAACGAGAATTGGCCAAACCAGATTGCCGAAGGTGGCGAGAGTGGCCAACCATAACATGACCTTTTGCCGCCCGATTGGCGGTGGACCGTGCTGCAACTGTCTGGGAGGACCTCATGCATCTTTCGACACATAACTGGATGCGGGCCGAACCGCTCGCCGTTACGCTGAAGCGCATCAGGAAATATGGCTACGAAAGCATCGAGATATCTGGGGAGCCGGCGCAGTACGACATCAAGGAGACGCGCGCGCTGCTGAAAGAGCATGGCATCCGCTGCTGGGGCGCCGTTACGCTGACGCTCGGCGAACGCAATCTTGCCGCCAAGGATGAAGGCCAGCGCGCCAGGTCAGTGGACTATGTCAAGAGCGTCATCACCATGGTCAGCGAACTCGATGGCGAGATCGTCACCCTCGTGCCGGCCACCGTCGGCAAGGTGGTGCCGGATGGCACCGAGGAGGAAGAGTGGACATGGGTGGTGGACGCTACCAAGGAGTGTTTTGCCCATGCCCAGAAGAGGGGCGTGCGCATTGCCGTCGAGCCGCTCAACCGTTTCGAGACCTATTTCTTCAACCGTGCCGCCCAAGCGCTGGCGCTCGCCGATGCCGTCAGCCCCGAATGCGGGGTTTGCCTTGATGCCTTCCACCTGAACATCGAGGAGGAAGACATGTATGAAGCGATCCGGCTCGCTGGAAAGCGCCTGTTCGATTTCCACGTCGCCGATAACAATCGTTTTGCCGCCGGCCTCGGCCAGCTCGACTGGCCGAAGATCATCGGCACGCTGAAGGAGATCGGGTACGACGGCGCCGTCACCAACGAATTCGTCGCTCCGGTCGACCGCACGCCGGCCTCAAAATATCCGGACATGGTCGAGCGTAACCCCGTCGATATTCCCCCGGAGCAACTGAAATTTATCCAGGACCACGGCTCGAGCGTTCTCACTGAGAAGTTCTACGACGATCAGATGCGGATCACTGCCGAGACGATCCTGCCGCTGATCAGGTAACGAACGGAAGACATATGCCCTGTGGCTCGCGGGCCGTGAGGGGCAGGGGATCCGAGACATGCGCATTAAGACCGTAGAGGCCTGGTGGATCAAAATTCCCATCGAGGCGAGCCGTCAGCACCGCAGCGACTTCGGCCGACTGACGACCTTCGATAGTGCGATCCTACGGATCGAAACGGACGACGGCATCGTCGGCTGGGGAGAGGGCAAGAATGCCGCGGGCAGTTCGGGCACCTATGGCACGCTGGTACACATGATCAATCACGAGATTGGGCCGAAGCTCATCGGCCGCGATCCTGCCGACATCTCCACCATATGGGAAATGCTCTACAACGGCGTACGCCACGAGACGGCGGCGAGTTCAGGTCACGCCATGCCCGAGATCGCGCGGCGCGGTCTTTCCGTCGCGGCGATCAGCGCGGTCGACATAGCGCTCTGGGACATTCTCGGCAAGTCGCTCGGCGTCCCTGTCTGGAAGCTGCTGGGTGGGCGCAAGGCGGACAGGTTGCCCGCCTATGCCTCGGGCGGTTGGGAGAGCGTGGACCGGATCGGCGAACAGCTCCGGTCCTATGTCGCGGCCGGCGGTTTCAAGTCAGTCAAGATGCGCGTCGGCGCGATGGATCGTGCGCTGCATGTCTCGGCATCGCGCGTGCGGGCGGCTCGCAAGGCGATCGGCCCCGACGTCGACCTGATGGTCGATGCACACGGCACGTATACTGTTGCGGAGGCAAAGCGCTTCATCCAGATGGTCGCCGATTGCGACCTCGCCTGGTTCGAGGAGCCGGTGATAGCCGATGACAAGCCGGGCATGGCGGAGGTGCGCGCGGCTGGGAACGTGCCGATCGCTGCCGGCGAGAGCGAGGCGACACGTTTTGCCTTCCGAGATCTTGCCATGCTTCGGGCCGCCGACATATTCCAGCCGGATCCCGCCTTCTGCGGCGGCATTACGGAGGCGATGCGCATCAGTTCGCTCGCCAGCGCCTTCAACCTCCGTTTCGCGCCGCATCTTTGGGCCGGCGCGCCCTGCTTCTTCTCCGGCCTGCATTTGTGCGCGGCTTCCCCGGCAAGCTTCGTCATCGAATATTCGCTCGGCGCCAATCCGATGATCCATGATCTTGTCGAGGACACTGTGTCGGTGAAGGACGGTATGGTAGAGATCCCGGACAGGCCTGGCCTGGGCTTCACGATCAATCAGCGGGTCCTGGAGACTCACGCGCAAAGACAGTGACGATGAAAGAAAATTCCCTCCTCTCCGATCTCGCGGCACATCTTTTCTCGAACTCGAGCGGCAACGGCCGCACGCCATCGGAGCGAGAGCTTGCGGAGCATTTCGGCGTCAGCCGGGGCCAGGTTCGCGAGGCACTGGCCATTCTGGAGGCAATGCGCATCGTCGAACGCCGGGCCAAGTCGGGCATCTACCTGACGACCACGGAGGCGAGCGTGGAGGCAATGGCACTTTTTGCCCGCGCCGGCGTGCCGCTTGATCCTATCCTGATCTACGAGACCGTGGAGCTTCGCAAGATCCATGAGATCAAGGCCGCGGAACTCGCATGCGATCGGGCGACGGAGGAGAATTACCAGCAATTGCGCGATATCCTCGCTGCGTCCGAGGCGAAGCTTGCCGCCGGCGAGGGGCTGGCGCGCGAGGATCGGGACTTCCATTTGGAGATCGTCCGAGCCACCAAGAACAGCGTCTTCCATCGGGTGTGCAGCGTCTACTACGTCATGGGCGAGCACCGCCTGCCGATCTATTTTGCCGACGCCGCCCGCAGCCGGCGCTCGCATGAGGAACATATCCGCATCTATGAGGCGCTGCTTGCCCGAGACGGCAATCTGGCCCAGGCGCTGATGAGCGCGCATCTTCAAGGCGCGGAAAGCTATTGGAAGGGTCTCATCGGCGGTCCAGCGACGACAGCCGGATAGGCGCAACCGGCGGGAGGGCCGATGAGCTTCATCTTTTCCACACATCCCCTGCACCCCGCGGCCAAGACCATGCTTGAGGCTGCGGGTGATCTGCGCGTCGCTTCCGCGCCCGATCCCGAAACGTTGCTGCGAGAAGGCCGCGGCGCGGGCATCGTCGTCATACGCGCGCCGATCCCGCCGGCCTTCTTCGAAGATGCGCCGGCGCTTCGCGCGGCGATCCGCCATGGTGCCGGGCTCGACATGGTGCCGATGGATGCGGCGACCCGGGCCGGCGTACTTGTCGCCAACGTCCCGGGCGCCAATGCCTCGACTGTCGCCGAGCACGTCTTTCTCGTGACGCTGGCCCTGCTTCGGCGCTTCCGCCTGATGGACCGCGACCTGCGTCAGAACGGCTGGGTGGCGGGCCGCGCCCAATCGGATACGGCCGTCGACCTCGCCGGCCGCACCATGGGCATCGTTGGAATGGGCAATGTCGGCAAGGCGATCTTCAAGATCGCGAAGTTCGGTTTCGGACTGGAGGTGGTCGCCACGAGCCGGTCGCCGGAAAGCGTGCCGGACGGCGCGCGTTTCGTCACGATCGATGAGCTTGTGGCGACGGCTGACATCGTGGTGCTCTGCTGCCCGCTGACGCCGGAGACGACCGGCTTGCTCAATGGCGGTCGCATCGGGCGCATGAAGCCCGCGGCCATTCTGGTCAACGTCTCGCGCGGCCCCGTGATCGATGATGCGGCGTTGATCGAGGCGCTGCGCGATGGTCGTATCGGCGGAGCCGCGCTCGACGTCTTCGCAACGCAGCCGCTGCCGCTCGACCATCCCTATCTCGGCTTTGACAACGTCATCGTCACGCCCCATCTCGCTGGTCTGACGGAAGAGAGCATGATGCGCATGGGAACAGGCGCGGCGAGCGAAGCCCTGCGCGTCATCAAGGGCGACTTGCCCGTTAATTTGCGCAATCCCGAAGTGGTAGAACACTACCGCCGGCGCTTTCCCGCATAGCGCCTCGTCGCGACAATTCGAAACGCTGGCTGCCCCTGCCGTGCCGCCGAGACCGCTGGCATCCTTCGGACCGATCAGGTCAGCCCGCGTGCCGCAGGCTTACACCGCTTCCGGCATCAAACAGCACGACCTTTTCCGGATTCCACGAAAAGCGAACCTCATCCTCGATCCGAAGCGCCGTCTGTGTCGGCACGGTCGCGTGGATGAACTTCTCGCCGGTGCGCAGCGTCACGATCTTTTCGACACCGTGATTTTCCACGTCGTGGACCCGTGCTTCGCCGGGCGCGCCGCTGTCGAGAAAAATGTCCTCGGGACGGATGCCGAAGGTGAGCGGACGACCGTCTGTCGCGATCCCGTGTCCGTTGCCGAGGGGCAGCCGATAGCCCTCGCTCGCCACTGCCTCGCCGCCGGCAAGCGTGCCGGCAATCAGGTTCATCGGCGGCGAACCGACCGCGCGCGCGACGAAGGTGTTGACCGGGTTTCCGTAGATCTCTTGCGGCGTACCCGTCTGCACCAGTTGACCATTGTTCAGGACGCCGATTTTGTCGCCCATCGACATGGCCTCTATCTGGTCGTGAGTGACGAAGAGGAAGGTCGCGCCGAGGTTCATCTGCAGGTTTTTCAGCTCGGTGCGAAGTGCTTCGCGAAGCTTCGCGTCGAGCGCCGAAAGCGGTTCGTCCATCAAGAAGACCCGCGGTTTGCGCACGATGGCCCGGCCGATCGATACGCGCTGCATCTCGCCTCCCGACAGCCGGTCCGTCTTGCGGTCGAGCAGATGCTCGATGCGCAGGGTTTTCGCAACGCGGTCGACGCGCTCCTTGATTTCCCCGGGTTCAACGCGACGGATACGGGATTTCAACGGAAATTCCAGGTTCTCCCGCACCGTATAGCGCGGGTAAAGCGAGTATTGCTGGAGCACCAGGGCCACGTCGCGCTCGGCGGCACCCCAGTCGGCGACGTCCTGCCCGTCGATGAAGATCTGGCCTGCGGTCGGCTTTTCGAGACCGGCGATTAGGCGCAGCGTCGTCGTCTTGCCGGCGCCGGTCTGCCCGAGCAGCACGAAGAACTCGCCGTCAGCAATGTCGATGTTCAGGTTTTTCAGCGCCGTGTAGCTGCCGAAGGTCTTGGTGATGCCCTTGAGTTCGATATGCGCCATCAGAGTCTGATCCCCAGCGACGAGCCGGTCGCGGTGTTGAAGAAATGTGCCTGGGCGGGGTCGATGCGTGCCCAGACGGCTTCGCCGGGACCAGGCACGAAACCGCTCTTGGTCCGTGCCCTGATCATCTGGTGACCGACCTTCAGGTCCACGATGTCGTGGGAGCCAAGAGGCTCGATGATATGCGCTTCGACCGGCATGAAGCCCTCGCGGGCCTCCCGTGAAACGAGCACGCCCTCAGGGCGTACCCCGAGTGTCAGCTTGCCGTTCTCGGCCCTTGCGTCAGAGAGGCGGTTGGCCAGTACGGCGGGGAACTCGAAGCCCGTCGTCCCGTCGCCGACCTGCACGCTGGTATGGCCGCCCGTTTCGCTGACGGTCGCCGGCGCCATGTTCATGACGGGGCTTCCGACGAACTGGGCGACGAACGTGTTGGCGGGTTGCGCGTAAACCTCTTCCGGCGTGCCGATCTGCTGAAGGATGCCCTCGTGCATGATGACGATGCGGTCGGCGAGCGACATGGCCTCCACCTGGTCATGCGTCACGTAGATGGTGGTTGAACCCTGCTTGATATGCAAACGCTTGATTTCCGCCCGCATCTCCTCGCGCAGCTTCGCGTCGAGCGCACCGATCGGCTCGTCCATCAGCATGGCCTTTGGCCGTCGCACCAGCGCGCGGCCGATTGCGACACGCTGCATGTCGCCGCCGGACAGCGCCGAAGGCTTGCGGGCCAGCAGACCGGTGATGCGCAGCACACCGGCGATCTCGCGGACCGACGCATCGACATCGGCACGGCTCATCCGGGTAGCGCGGAGCGGGAAGGCGATGTTCTCGTAGACCGTCATGTGCGGATAGAGCGAGAAGGATTGGAACACCATGGCGATGTCCCTGCCGGATGCCTTGATATGCTGCACCGGCTGCCCGTCGATCAGAATGTCGCCTTCGTCGATCGTCTCGAGCCCCGCGACGGCGCGCAATGTCGTCGTCTTTCCGCAGCCCGATTGTCCAAGCAGCACGATGAATTCATTGTCGGCGATGGCGAGATTAAGGTCTTTGATGACCTGGACGGCACCGAAATATTTCTGGATCCCGCGAAGTTCGATCTGCGTCATGAATGGCTGCCTTCGTCTGGTTGCGCGTCCCGCGGGATTTTGGTCGTCACCATGAAGGCGATCAGTCCGACGAGCGTCATCGTCATGCCGTAGCGATGCAGAAATAGGTTCCAGGGCTGGCAGAGCGCGATAATGCCGAGGATCATCAGATACTGCGAAGCGGGTTCGAGAAATCTCTGGTTCAAGGCGCGGAAGGTCATTTGCGGATCGCTCCGAAGCTCATGCCGCGCAGGAGATGGTTCCTGAGCAGGAAGGTGAAGATGGCGACCGGTAGCAGGAACAGGAACGTGCCGGCCGCAATGACCGTCCAATCCGGCAGGCCCGAGCCGACCTGGCTCGGAATGAAGGGTGGAGCCGTTTGCGCGCGCCGGTTCGTCATGATCAGCGCAAATGCATATTCGTTCCAGGCCGTGATGAAGCAGAAGACCGCGGTCGCGGCGATTCCGGTCGCCGCTTCCGGGATGACGATCTTGAAAAAGGCCTCCATCCGCGTGTAGCCGTCGACGAGTGCGGCCTCCTCGTACTCCTTCGGGATCTCGTCGATGAAGCCCTTCATCAGCCAGACGGAGAAGGAAAGGTTGAAGGCGGTGTAGAGGATGATGAGGCCCCAATGCGTGTCGTTGAGGCCGACGACACGGTACATGAGGAACATCGGGATCGCGACGACGACGGGCGGCAGCATGCGCGTCGACAGGATGAAGAAGAGAAGGTCTGCCTCCCCCTTCACCTTGAAGCGCGAGAAGCCGTAGGCTGTGAATGTTCCCATGCCGACTGCCAGCACCGTGGACGTGATGGCGACGATCAGCGAGTTCATGAAGCGGTTCGGATAGCCGGATGGCTGCACCTCGCCGCGACCGGAGCGGACGATCTTCTCGCCGCCGTCGAACACCATCCGCTCCCACCAGGGGGCGGCGGCATATTCTTCGGGAGTCGGCGTCCCGCGCAATTGCGAGCGCTTGGTGAAGAGCTTCACGAAGGGCGAGAGTTCCGGCTCGAAAAGTACCGTCGGCGGAATGGTGGTAGCAAGGTTGCGCGGCTTGAAGGCCGTCGAGGTGATCCAGTAGATTGGCGCCAGGAAGATCAGCGTGATGACCAGTACGGCGGCGATCGCCACCCGGTTCAGCGCGCGTTCGGAGCGGGTTTGGACGGCAGCCATCTCAGCGCTCCTTCACTTTGTTGAGGTACTTGACGTAGATGTTGGTGATGGCGAGAACCATGATGAGCACGATGTAGGCGAGTGCGCAGGAGCGCCCCGTCTGCCATTCCTGGAAGGCCATCTTGTAGAGCCGGATGGAGATCACCTCGGTCGTCGGTTGGCTGGTCAGGATGTAGGCCAGGTCGAAGGTTTTGAAGGCTTCCATCGTACGGAAGATGATTGCGATCATGAGGATCGGCGCCACCAGCGGCAGCGTGATGCGGAAGAAGGTATAGAACGGCCCCGCCCGGTCGATCGCCGCTGCCTCGTAGAGATGCTTTGGCACGGCCGAAAGGCCGGCAAGCGACAGCAGCATCACGAAGGGCGACCACATCCAGATGTCCGTGATTGCGACCGCATAGAGCGCCATGTCCGGATTCGACAGCCACTCGAAGGAGCCGAGGCCGAGTGCGTAGTTGATGATGCCGAAGGACGGGTCGTAGAGCAGCTTCCAGAAGAGGCCGACCACTGCCATCGAGAGCATCATCGGCAGCAGCAGCAGTGTCGTCAGAAGACCCTTCAGCGGGATATCGCGGTTGAGCAGCATCGCGGTGCCGAAGCCGACGATCACCTGCCCGGTAACAGAGACGATCACATATTTCGCGGTGATGGCGAAATTCGACCAGATGAAAGGATCGTTCAGCAGCTCACGGTAGTTCTGCAGGCCGACGAAGTTGGCCGGCGCGTTCGACGAGGCGCGAAAGTCGGTAAAGGAATAGCCGAGCGAATAAATCAGCGGAAAGATGTTGAAGACGATCAGGAACAGGATCGTCGGAATGATGAAGAGATTGCGAATCCGGATGTCGCTCATGCCGCGAGATGCGGCACGCGATTTCGTGTCCAGCGATGTCATGACTGCGGTGGCCAATCCTCTCCTCCTCCGAGAGTTCGGCGCCGGATGCCGGAACGGCATCACGATGCGCGAAGTTGATGCCGGGCGCCGCGCCCTCTCGAGCCGCGCCTTCGGCGCGGAGATGCAGAATGAAAGGGGAGGGGCTAGAGCCCCTCCGCCGAGCGCGGTTGCTACTTGTGGCGTCCATATTTCGCGAACGTCGCGTTCCAGTCCGCTGCCAGAGAATCGAGCACTTCCTTCGCCGTGCCTTGGCCGGCGGTGACGAAGGGATAAATGCGCTGGTTCATCTGGATCAGCAGTTCGGCATATTCAGGCGTTGCCCAGAAGTCCTTCACCTTGAACATCGTCTCGTAGAAGGCCTTGTTATAGGGTGTCGCGTTCTGAAACTCCGGCGATTCAAGCACCTTGGCGCTTGCCGTGTAGCCGCCGAGTTCGGCCCAGCGCTTCTGGGTCTCGTCCTTGATGAACCATTCGAGGAATTTCATCGCCTCTTCCTGGTTTTTTGAGTAGGAGATGACCGATATGCCTTGGCCGCCCAGCGCTGCGAATTGCTCGCCGTTCGGGCCCGCCGGATTGGCAAAGAAGCCGGTAACCTTGGCGTTCGGGTTCGACGCCTCGTTCACCAGGGCCGGGAAGAAGGCGAAGTAGTTCATGCTCATCGCCGCCAGGTTCTCGGTGATCGCCTGGTTGTTCTCGACGAAGAAGGACTTGGCCCAGCCCGGAGGTGTAAAGCCGTAGAGCTCGCGATAAAGCTCGAGCGCCTTGACGTTCTTCTCGGAATTGATGATGCCGTCGACCTTGTAGCTCTGGTAGTCGCCGAGTTCGCCGCCAAACGAGAAGATCGCGTTCTCGACACCCATGACGAGACCGTCATAAGAGTTGTCGGTATAGATGGCGATTCCGTATCGCTTCTGGTCTGGACGGTGGAAGAACTCGGCGATGTCACGCATCTCGGCCCATGTCTTCGGCGGGGCGAGGTCGTAGCCGTATTTGGCCTTGAACGCCTCCATCTCCTTGGGATCTTCGAACCAGTCTTTGCGGTAGGACCAGCCGACGGCGTCGCCTTCGGCCGGAATTGACCAGTACTTTTTCGAGTTCGACGGATATTCGGCGTAGTATTTCACTGTTGCCGGGGCCATCACCTGGGTCAGATTATGCTTGGTGAAGAAGTCGGTCAGATCGACGTAATGGCCGGCTTCTGACGCTGCCCCGATCCACTGGCTGTCGCCGACGACCATGTCATAGGCTGAACCCTTGGCGTTGAACTCGGTGAAGGCCTTGGTCTGGAAGTCAGCCCATGGTGTGGTCTCGACCGTGACTTTGACGCCGGTTTCAGCCTCGTATTCGTTGGCGAGTTCCTGAAGGTAGTTTGCCGGGTCCCACTCGGCCCAGAAGATCGTCAGTTCCTGGGCTTGCGCGGACGTTCCGCAGGCCCACATCAATCCGACACCGGCCAACAGACCGGTCATAGTTTTGCGCATAACGTTTCCTCCCATTTATGCACGCTTCCCGCTTCATCGCGGGCCTCCCGATCCGGCTTCCCGATCCCCCTGGGTGGTGTTCGTGCTGGGGGTCCTCCTCGACCCCTAGCTCGTTTCAGATCTCAAGCCTGAATGTCGTTACCTTGATCTGGTATTACCAAATGCCATTATCGTCAAGCGCAACCTCGGAGAGCTTTCGTCAAAGGCTCGTCTTCAGTCTTTCGACGTCTTTCCCCCGCATTTGCAGGCCTGTCGATGCCCTTTTGTCGGTTCGTCTCACATTCATCATCGGCAATCCAGACCACAATACAAGAATATATTACTGGCACTGGTCTAACCAGTTGGTGTGCCAAGTCTGGGCGCGCCACGTCATGACTCGCTCTCCGCCTGCCGTAACGCGGTATCAACAAGCGCCTTGGCCGCCCACTCGGCAACAGACTGCGCGCTTTCCGAGGTCAGGCCCCAGATATCCTTCAATACGATCAGCACCTCGACGCCGAAGACAAGCGAAAGCGCCTGCGCAAGGCGTTCCCGGGACTCGGGCGGCACGGTGCCCTGCAGCGGGGCCGTCACGCTCTTCAGCAGGTCGACCCGGTGGCCGCGCTTGAACAGCGGCTCGTTGCCGAGCGTGCCCGCCTGACGCTGCGCCCACTGGTCCAGTGAAAGTTTCAGCGCCGCCTTGAAGGTGGCCTCGAACTCGTCGATGCGCGGCATTGCGGTCGCCAAGAGGTCGGCAACGCGGGTGCGCGCATCCGGACTGTCCGACGACCAGCCGAGGATCGGCCCCAGAGCCTCATCCACCACGGCATGCACGAGCGCGGCCTGGCTCGGAAAGTAACGGTAGGCCGTCGCGCGCGAGACTTCGGCAGCCTCGGCGACTTCACTTACCGACGGCGTGATACCGGACTGCATGATCCGCGTTGCCGTTTCGAGCATCAGTTTTCGCGTTCGGGCACGCGGGCCTCGCTCGGTCCTGGCTGTTTCGTTCTGTTGACGTGAGACATCCATGTCTTTATGATACGCACGTCTCACAAATTTGCAAGGGCCCGTCGCTTTGTCCCAACGTGAGATATGCCGGGAGGAAATCCACCCGGTCGCGGAGGGGAAATGAAGCAGATCTACGTGGTCGGCACGGCCGACACGAAGGGCGAGGAGCTTGCGTATCTTGCCGCTTGCATCGAAGCGGCGGGCGGCGGTGTTGTCCGCGTTGACGTCGGCATAGGCGAGTCTGCGACCGCCGTCGATGTGAAGGCCGACGCAGTGGCGGCGTGCCATCCGGACGGGGCTGGAGCCGTTCTTGCCAGCGGGGACCGCGGAAGGGCGGTCGAGGCGATGGGCATTGCTTTCGCGCGCTTCCTTGTGGAGCGCCAGGACATCGCCGGCGTCATCGGTATCGGTGGAGGCGGAGGCACTTCGATCATTACCGCAGGCATGCGCCAATTGCCGCTCGGTCTGCCAAAGATCATGGTCTCGACGCTCGCATCCGGCGATGTTGCTCCCTTTGTCGATGTTTCAGACATCGTGATGATGCCTTCGGTCACGGACATGGCGGGCCTGAACCGGCTGAGCCGCGTCATCCTTCACAACGCCGCTCAGGCGATCACCGCCATGGCCCACCGCCCGGCTGAGGTGACTGCATCCAAACCGGCCCTCGGGCTTACCATGTTCGGCGTTACCACACCTGCCGTATCCGCCATGGTCGAGCGCCTCCGAGCGGACTGTGATTGCCTGGTCTTCCACGCCACAGGCACGGGCGGGCGGGCGATGGAGAAGCTTGCCGACAGCGAGCTCATCTCTGGCGTGCTCGACATCACGACGACCGAGGTCTGCGACCTGCTGTTCGGCGGCGTCTTGCCCGCCACTTCGGACCGTTTCGGCGCCATTGCTCGCAAAGGCTTGCCCTATGTCGGTTCGGTTGGTGCGCTCGACATGGTGAACTTCTGGGCGCCGGAGACCGTTCCGGAGCGCTATGCCGGCCGGCTTTTTTACCGGCACAACCCGAACGTCACCTTGATGCGCACGACGTCGGCCGAATGTGCGCAGATTGGCCGCTGGATCGGCGACAAGCTCAATCTCTGCCACGGCCCCGTACGCTTCCTCATTCCCGAAAAGGGCGTTTCGGCCCTCGACATCGAAGGCGGTCCGTTCTTCGATCCGCAAGCCGACGCCGCGCTTTTCGCCGCTCTCGAGGCGACGGTGAAGCCGACGGCGTCGCGACGTATTATTCGCCTGCCGCTCCATATCAACGACCCGCACTTCGCCGAGGCCGCCGTCGCGGCCTATCGTGACATCGCCAACCCCTGAGAGACAAATCGATGCCAGTCATACCGCGCAACACCATCCTCGAAAAATTTCACGGCATGATCGCAGCCGGCGTGCCGATCGTCGGCGGCGGCGCCGGCACCGGCATCTCCGCCAAGGCCGAGGAGGCAGGCGGCATCGACCTCATCATTATCTACAATTCCGGGCGCTACCGCATGGCGGGGCGCGGTTCGGCGGCCGGACTGCTCGCCTATGGCAATGCCAACGAGATCGTCAAGGACATGGCACTTGAAGTGTTGCCGGTCGTGAAAAAGACGCCGGTACTCGCCGGCGTCAATGGCACGGACCCCTTCGTACTGATGCCGCGCTTCCTCGCCGACCTCAAGGCAATGGGCTTTTCCGGCGTACAGAACTTCCCCACAATCGGCCTCTTCGATGGCCGGATGCGGCAGAGTTTCGAGGAGACAGGCATGAGCTATAATCTGGAGGTCGAGATGATCGCCACCGCCCACGGGCTCGACCTGCTGACGACGCCCTATGTTTTCAACGAGAGCGAGGCGATCGCCATGACGGCCGCCGGCGCCGACATCGTCGTGGCGCATATGGGCGTGACGACCGGCGGCACGATCGGCGCCACATCCGGCAAGTCGCTCGATGACTGCATCGATGAGATCACCGCGATCGCCAAGGCAGCGCGTTCCGTGCGCGACGACGTCATCGTGCTCTGCCACGGCGGCCCGATCTCCATGCCGGAGGATGCGCGCTACGTCCTCGAGCGTTGCCCTGGCTGCCACGGCTTTTATGGCGCAAGCTCGATGGAGCGCCTGCCGGCAGAGGCGGCGATCCGCAAGCAGACGGAAGATTTCAAGGCGCTCGCCATCGGCGCGGTCGTCTGAGGAAGGGCATGAGGAGGCCGTTTCATGGTAAAGGACAAGTACTTCATCTATCCTGAGGATGTGAGCGCCTTCGGCTTCGACTGGGGCAAGCTGTCGCTGACTGTGGCGCCCGAGGTCAACGGCGCCAGCCGCTTTTCGGGCGGTGTCGTCGAACTGCCAAGCGGCGAGGGCCATTCCCGCCACAATCATCCTGGCGCGGAGGAAATCATTTTTGTGATTTCCGGCGAGGGCGAGCAGATGGTCGAGGACGAGACGGGTACTCCGATCACGCGGAAGGTCGCCAGCGGCTGCACGATCTATGTTCCCGAAAGTCGCTTCCATTCGACGAAGAACACTGGCGGCGGACCGATGCTCCTCTTTGTGGTCTACTCACCGGCGGGGCCGGAGCTTGCGCTTCGCGATTTGCCGGACTTCCGCCTGCTGCCGCCGGGCTTCTGAAGTGGCGCATCCATTTTCTGGGAGGAAAGACAATGAACGACAATGCAGGGCAAACGAGGCAGGCCGCCGTGACGCCGTTCGATACGGCCAAGCTCGACCGTCTCATGGAGGAAGCCGGTATCGACGTCGTCGTCGCCACCTCCAAACACAACACGCAATATCTCATGGGCGGCTACAAGTTCATCTTCTTCGCGGCCATGGATGCGATCGGGCATAGCCGGTACCTGCCGATGGTGATTTATGAGAAAGGCGCGCCTGATCACTCCGCCTATGTAGGTAACCGCATGGAGGGCGCAGAGCACCAGAACAACCCATTCTGGACGCCCGCCGTGCATACGGCGACCTGGGGCACGCAGGATGCCGCCGGGCTCGCCGTCGAACACCTGAAGAAAATCGGCAAGAGCGGTGGGCGCATCGGCATCGAGCCAGCCTTTCTGCCATCCGACGCCCGCGACCTCCTTGCCTCTCGGCTGGATGGCGCTCGATTTGTCGATGCCACGCATGTGTTGGAGCGGCTAAGGGCGGTCAAGACGCCGGATGAACTGGCAAGGCTAAGACGCGCCTCCGAACTGATTACCGACTCCATGCTGGCGACGATTGCGGCGGCCCGCGCCGGCTCGACGAAGATGGAGATCATCGAGCAGCTGCGCCGGGAGGAAACGAACCGCGGCCTGCACTTCGAATATTGCCTGCTGACGCTCGGTTCCAGCCATAACCGCGCGGGCTCGCCGCAGGCCTGGGTCGAGGGCGAGATCCTGTCGATCGATTCCGGCGGCAACTATCACGGATATATCGGCGACCTCTGCCGCATGGCTGTGCTCGGCGAGCCGGATACGGAGCTGGAGGACCTTCTGGCCGAAGTCGAATGCATCCAGCAAGCGGCCTTCGCCAAGGTCAGGGCAGGGGCTGCGGGCAGTGAGATGATCGTGGCAGCGGAGGCCGAGCTCAAGGCCTCGCCGTCGGCGGCCTTCACCGACTTTTTCTGCCATGGCATGGGCCTCATCGCCCACGAAGCACCGTTCCTCATGACGAACCACCCCGTCACCTATGATGGCATCGATGCCGACAAGCCGCTGGAAGCCGGGAGCGTGATCTCGGTCGAGACGACGATGCTTCACCCAAAGTGCGGATTCATCAAGCTGGAGGATACGCTTGCCATCACCGATGGCGGCTATGAAATGTTCGGCGACCGTGGCCGCGGCTGGAACCGCGGCGGAGCGTGATTGTAGGCCCAACCGCAAAGAAGGCCCGGCAGATGTCAGCTGCCGGGCCTTTTTCGTTACTTGGTATCGTCGTCTCAGCTGTGGTGGATCTCCGTTCCCAGCACCTTCAGGCATTCGCGGATAAAGGCGGCGAGCGCCGTCCAGCCCTTGGCCGAAACCATGGTGCCATCGACATAGGCTTCGGTTGGCGAGAGGTCGATATAGGTTCCGCCCGCCAGGGTGACTTCGGGTTCGCAGGCCCCAAGTGCACCCACCTTCTTGCCGCGAACGACACCGTCGACCGCGATCAGGATCTGGACCCCGTGGCAGATGGTGAAGATCGGCTTCTTCTCGTCGTGGAAATGACGCACCATTGCCTGCACCCGCTTGTCGGTGCGGATATATTCCGGTCCGCGCCCGCCGGCGCAGTAGACGGCATGATACTGGTCGAGCTGGTTCTCGGCCTCGGAAAATGTCTTGTTGATGGTGACGTTGTGCCCGAGTTTTTCGGTGTAGGTCTGGTCTCCCTCGAAATCGTGCAGCGACGTCCTGAGGATATCGCCGGCCTTCTTGTCCGGGCACACGACGTGCACCGTGTGGCCGACCGCCTCCATCGCCTGCTGATAGACGAAGATTTCGTACTCCTCGGTGAAATCGCCGGTGAGCATCAGGATTTTCTTGCCTGGCATGGGTTCTCCTCCTCTTGTCAGATCGGGCAGGCACGATCGTGCCTGCCGGGTTGCTCAGATTTCGTCGAATGCCGGCAACAGCCGGTCGCGCGAGTGTTCGATATGAATGCGCATTGCGTTCGCAGCCGCGCCCGGGTCGCGCGCCGCAAAGGCATCGAGCAGCGTCTGATGCTCGGCGAGCGCCTCCTCGGTGACGCGGCGATGGAACATCAGGCGGAAGATATGGAAATGCGTGTGCTGGAATGTCAGCATCTCGCGGATCAACTCGTTGCCGGCAAATTCCATGATCCGGTCGTGAAAGATGGCGTCCTGGCGCGCGAAGGCCGAATAGTTCGCTCGTTCGTCCCTGTTGTCGCTGCGTGTCATCACGCCTGCGGCCTCGGTGAGAATGGCGAGCTTTTCGTCGTTCATCGCCTCGGCTGCCTTCGCAGCGCCGGCAGGTTCCAACAGTAGACGCAGTTCATAGAGCTCGTCGAAGCGGTGGCGCGTGATCTGGGGCGCGGCACGATAGCCAACGAGATGCTGCTTGACGACAAGGCCTTCGCCTTCAAGCCGGCCGAGGGCTTCGCGGATCGGCGTATGGGAGACGTTGAACTCCTTGACCAGGTTGTCGACCGTGATGCGCGTCCCTGGCGCAATCTTCAACGACATGAGCTGGTTGAAAATTGCCTCGTAGACGTCGCCCGCCAGGCTGTTGGCGCGCGGTATCTGGGTTGTGCCCGTTGAGGGTTCCTTCGGTCTCGTTGAAATCATCTGCTGGCTTGCCTCTTGACAGGTTCAATCGCTAGCACGATGCTGCGGCCAAGACAATCCTATATCCTATACGATTTAATATAGGGAGGAAAAATCATGCGCGTATCCGAAGCGGCAGCGCTTGCGCTTGCCACCCGCCTGCTGGAAGAGCATGGCGCACCGCGTGACCATGCGGCCCTGCAGGCTCGCGTCCTGGTGACGGCGGAGATGAAGGGGCACCCTTCGCATGGCCTGTACCGGCTTCCGCGGCTGGTCGAACGGATCGAGCGCGGGGTCATTGACCCGCAGACGAAGGGCACCCAGCGCTGGCGCGCGGATGCGGTGCTGGAGGTGGAGGGGTCGTCGGGATTTGGCCCCGTCGTCGCCATGGCCGCGATCGAACGGCTGGCGCCTCACATTGCGGATCTTGGTATCGGCCTTGTCGCCGTGCGCAATGCCAACCATCTCGGAATGCTCGCGCATTATGTGGAGGCCATCGCTGCAATGGGTTTCGTCGGCATCGCGCTCTCGTCAAGCGAGGCGCTGGTCCATCCCTTCGGCGGCACCCGGGCCATGCTCGGCACCAACCCCATCGCCATCGCCGTGCCGACCGCCGAGGAACCGCTCGTGCTCGACCTGGCCACCAGCCTCGTGCCGATGGGCAGGATCCATCATCACGCGGCGACCGGCAGACCTATTCCCGAGGGATGGGCGCGCGATGCGGCCGGTAACCCGACGACCGATCCGGGGCGTGCGAAGACCGGCGCGATTGCGCCCTTCGGCGACGCGAAGGGCTACGGCCTCGGTATCGCTTTGGAGCTGCTGGTGGCAGCTCTTGCCGGCTCGGCGCTCGCGCCGGATGTGCGCGGCACGCTCGACAGCCAGTCGCCGTGCAACAAGGGCGACGTCTTCATTTTGATCGAGCCCAGTCTGGCGCCGGGACTGCCGGCGCGACTGTCGACCTATCTCGATGCCGTGCGCGCTTCACCACCCGCCAGCACTGGCGAACCGGTTCTCGTCCCGGGCGATCGTGCCCGCCGGCGGCGGGCGGCAGCAAGCCGCAACGGTTTCGAGATCGACCAGCGCCTCTGGGAAGACCTCAACGCGCTTTCGCGCCCTCGCATTCTGGCCTTCGAGGGACAAAGATCATGAGCCTGTTTGCCGCCTTGAGGCTGCCGCGGGAAATCCTGTTTGGCGTCGGCCAGCGCCATGCGCTCGCGAGCGTCGCCAGCAGAACCGGCCGGCGCGCACTCGTCTGCACGGATGCGCGTTTTGCCGCAACACCCGTCTTCGCGGAAATGATCGCCGCGCTTGAAGCAGCCGGCATTGTCGTCCTGGTGCATGACCAGACGCTGCCGGACGTGCCGCAAGATACGGTCGCGGTTTGCGTTGAAGCCGCGCGCGGCTTTGAGCCCGATATGGTGATCGGCATCGGTGGCGGCAGCTGCCTCGACATGGCCAAATGCGCCTCACTCCTGCTCGCCCATGGCGGCGCGCTCGCCGATTACTACGGTGAGTTCAAGGTGCCGGCACCCGTCCTGCCGGTCATCGCCGTGCCGACGACGGCAGGCACGGGCTCCGAGGTGACGCCGGTCGCGGTTGTTTCTGATCCTGACCGTATCCTGAAGGTTGGCATTTCCAGCCCATATCTCATCGCCGCAGCGGCGATCTGCGACCCGGAACTGACCTTATCCTGCCCGCCTGGGCTTACGGCGATTGCCGGTGCGGATGCGTTGACGCATGCCATCGAAGCCTTCACGGCCATGCGCCGCCCCGGCGATCCTGAACTCGCGCAGCAGCATGTCTTCATCGGCAAGAGCGATCTCTCTGACCAGTTCGCGCTGCATGCCATCCGGCTCCTCAGCCGGAGCCTGGAAAAGGCCTTCGTCGACGGCGCCGACATCGATGCGCGCGCCGATGTGATGATGGGCGCGCTCGCAGCCGGCTGCGCCTTCGGAACGGCAGGCACCGCTGCGGCCCATGCCGTGCAATATCCGGTTGGTGCCGTGACCCATACGCCGCATGGGCTCGGGGTTGCGACCATGCTTCCCTATGTGATGACATATAATCGCCGCGTCTCGAGCGCGGACATCGCCATTGTCGGTAGGGCGCTCGGCCTCGATCCCACCGGAGTGGAGGACGACGAGACGCTTGCCGATGCCGCGATCGGCGAGGTGAGCCGTCTCTTCGCCGCGATCGGCATCGCGCCGACGCTTGCCGGGCTCGGCCTGCCGGAAGACCGGATCGACTGGGCCGCAGAGCAGGCGCTCGGCATCGGCCGGTTGATCAAGAACAATCCACGCCCCTTCGATGCGGCCGCCATGCGCGGCCTGGTGCGCGCCGCTTATGACGGCGACCTGGCCGCTTCCGCCCTCTGACCTAGGAAAACCATCATGAACGTCAACCAGCATTCTCCGCATCCAGACCACGATCCCTTCGAGCTCAACGCGTTCTGCCGCGGCCTCTATATTGGCGGCGCCTGGCGGCCTGCGGCGGGCGCGGGTCGGATCGAGGTGATCGACCCCTCGACCGAGGCGGTCATTGCCGCCGTACCGGATGCGACCCTTGCGGATGCGGCGGCGGCCGTGGAGGCTGCCGCAGGCGCCGCGGAAAGCTGGCGCGAGACGCCGCCGAGAAAGCGGTCCGAGATCCTGCGCCGCTGCTTCGAACTCATAGTGGAGCGCTCCGAAACGCTTGCCAGGCTGATTTCGCTCGAGAACGGGAAGGCGTTGCGCGACGCGCGCGGCGAGGTGGCCTATGCGGCGGAGTTCTTTCGGTGGAACGCCGAGGAGGCGGTGCGCATCTCTGGTGAGTTCGGCCTTGCCCCGGCCGGTGGAAACCGCATCGTCGTCGATTACCAGCCTATCGGCATCTGCGTTCTCATCACTCCGTGGAATTTCCCGGCCGCGATGGCGACCCGCAAGATCGCTCCGGCCCTTGCCGCAGGCTGCACCGTCATCTTGAAGCCCGCGAGCGAGACGCCGCTGACGGCCTACGCGCTTGCGGCTCTCTACGAGGAGGCTGGCGTGCCGCCGGGCGTCGTGAACGTGATGACAACATCGACGCCAGGCCCCGTCATCGCCGCCATGCTGACCGACCCGCGCGTGCGAAAACTCTCCTTCACAGGCTCGACGGGCGTCGGCCGCACGCTTCTGGCGGAAGCGGCGAAAAGTGTCATCTCCTGTTCCATGGAACTCGGCGGCAACGCGCCGTTCATCGTTTTCGACGATGCGGACATTGACGCGGCGATCGAGGGGCTGATGGTCGCGAAAATGCGCAATGCGGGTGAGGCGTGCACGGCGGCAAACCGCATTTATGTCCAGTCCGGTATCCACGATGCCTTCGCTGAAAAATTTACTCGACGCATGGCCGCCCTCAGGGTCGGCCCGGGTGTGGATCTGAATACCGAGTGCGGTCCGATGATCACGCGCAAGGCGGTGGAGAAGATCGAGCGCCTCGTTGCGGACGCCATTTCGCGCGGCGCGCGCGCGCTCTGCGGCGGACGAACATTGGCAGGACGCGGCTTTTTTTATCCGCCGACGGTGCTCGTCGATGTTTCCTCGGCCTCCGACATGGGGTGCGAGGAGATTTTCGGTCCCGTCGCGCCGCTCTACCGTTTCGAGAGCGAGGCAGAGGCGATCGCTGCCGCCAACGATACGGAATATGGCCTCGCCGCCTACATCTATACCCGCGACATTGGCCGCGGCATGCGGGTCGCCTCCAAGGTCGAGGCCGGCATGATCGCCCTTAATCGTGGACTGGTCTCCGATCCCGCTGCCCCCTTTGGCGGTGTGAAACAGAGCGGCCTTGGACGTGAAGGAGGGCAGCATCACGGTATCGCGGAGTTCATGGAAGCCAAGTACATTGCGACAAGTTTCTGAGGGAGGAACCTGTGGCCGCCGATCCCTTCCGCATTCGTGACCATGTCGCAGATTTCGACGCGATCGTTGGCGATATCCGAGCTCGCAGCCTTGCAACGCGGCGCACTGTCGCCATGGAGGCCAACGTCGCCTACGGGACTGCGCCGGGCGAGACGCTTGATATCTTCCTGCCAAACAGCGCCGGCTCGGATATGCCGATCCACATGTTCATCCATGGCGGCTATTGGCGGATGTTTTCCAAGGAGGACTATTCCTGCGTCGCTGAAACGATCACCGGCGCCGGCGCGGTCGCAGCCATCGTCGACTATTCGTTGATGCCCATGGCGCGAATGGACGTCCTGGTTGGTCAGGTCCTGAAGGCCAAGGCTTTCCTGCTGGCGCATGCCGATCGTTTTGGCGCCACACCAAAGCGGTTCTCCGTCAGCGGCCACTCCGCCGGTGCACATCTTGCAACCTTTCTCTTCCATCGCTCGCAAGCGCCTTCGGGCGTGGTTGCTGCTTTCCTGCTTGGCGGGCTATACGATCTCGAACCCCTGCAGACGTCCTTCCTGCGTGACGAGATCGCCTTGTGCGACGAGGAGGTGCGACGGTTTACGCCCATGCGTCACGAGCACGATCCTGCAACACGTGTCGCTATCATGACCGGCGAACTGGAAACTGATCCGTTCAAAATCCAGGCAAATGCGTTCAAGGACATTCTTGCCGCCCAAGGGCTTGACGTGCAGGCATCGCAGGTCGCAGACGGCAATCACATGAGCACGGTGCGCGATCTCGCCGTCGCTGGCTCGCCTGTGGCGGCAGCATTGCGCGCCTTGATTGCCAATGATGCCGGTGAGGAGCCGAAGCGATCAACCTCCCCTTGACCGCCGGTTTTTAGTGATCGTGGCAATCGAAGCGCGATGCATCGGCTCCTATGGCCGGTACCAAGTCGTGCCGATCCGCGTCGTCGAACGTCGCACAAAGGCCGACCGTGCCCTAAAAATCGGCCACTTTGCCCCAGGCGGTTCCCCCGAAGCGGTCGGGATGGTAGGGCCTCGGATCAACGATCGGCTCATCACCTGTGACGATATCGGCGATCAGATGACCGGCGCCCGGCCCGATGCCGAAACCGTGGCCGCTGAAGCCGGCAGCAAGGATGAAACCCGGCAAGGTGGCGATCTCGCCGATCCCCGGCACGCCGTCGGGCGTGCTGTCGATATAGCCTGCCCAGGCCGCGCTGATGGCGGTCTTCTTCAAGTCGGGCAGAAGCTCGAGCGCCCGCGCATGCGTAAGGGCAATGGTGGCCTCGTCGACCGCCGGCTCGAGGATGCGCATGCGCTCCATCGGCGTCGGCCTGTCGAGCCGCCAGCGGGTGAGAGTTTCGTGACCGGAGCGAAAGCCCTCCCACCCGCCGGGTGCGAGACTGCGCCAGCGCCGGGCGAACATCGGCAGGAACTGCCGCGCGAAGCGGAACTGCTGTGGAGTGGGATCGACGCGGGCGCGGCCGCTGATCGCCAGCGTGTGGCCGCCATCGCGGCGTCGCGTCACCGAAACGGCTGATGTATGCAGCGCATCCGGCAGGCTGCTTGCCCCTGGAGATACGGAGAGGATCGAGGAGCGTATCGAGGCTTGCGGAAATCGAATACCGAGCTGGCGGCAAAAGGAGGAGGCCCAGGCGCCGCCGGCGAGGACCGCAATCTTTGTCCGGATCGTGCCATGCTCGGTGACGACGCCCGAGAGCCTGCCGCCTTCGACGTCGAGGCCGCGGGCCGCACAGGACTGATGCACCGTGCCGCCGAGTTTCAGGATCGCGCGCGCGACGGCTGGCGCAGCGCTCGCCGGATCGGCGGTGCCGTCGGTCGGCGAAAACACCCCGCCTTTCCATGAGGTGCCGGTGGCACGCCCGCGTTCGGTCGCCTCGGCGCTGCTCAGCATAAGTGTCGTGACGCCGACCGAGCGGGCGAAATCGCGCCAGCGTGCCCAGGCGGACAGTTCCTCTTCGCTATTGCTCAGATAGAAGAGGCCGCAACGACGGAACCCGGTGTCCTCCCCGGTCTCAGTGGCGAAGCGCTCCCACAGGTCGAGGCTCTTCGTCGACATCGGCAATTCGCGGGCGTCGCGGTTCTGCTGGCGGCACCAGCCCCAGTTGCGGCTCGATTGTTCGGCGCCGATCAGACCCTTCTCGACGAGGGCCACCTTCAATCCGCGCCGGGCGAGATAATAGGCCGTGAAAACGCCGACGATGCCGCCGCCGATAACCACGACATCAGCGGTGGAGGGCAGTTCCGGCGTGGTGTCGACGCGAGTGAGAGGTGCGGGCATGGGAGAGTCTCCGTTTTAACGGTAGTGTAGCGGATCCGACGCCACGGCTTTGCCGGAGATCGGTTGGCGGCAGCAGAAGATTCCGTGTTGGGAGGATACCAGCAGCCGTTTGTGCTTCGGCCTGTCTCGCAACGCGATCGACAGGCCAACGTCATGTGCTAAGGTTGGTGCCGGGAACAAGCAGCATAATCTGCTGCGTCATTGGCGATCTCCAGCAAGTGAGGGCGTATGAGATGAAACTCGACCGGATCGACGTAAAAATCCTTTACGAACTGCAGAAGAATGGCCGCGTCACGAATGTGGAACTCGCCGAACTGGTCAATCTGTCGCCGAGCCCCTGCCTGATGCGGGTAAAGAAGCTGCAGTCGGAGGGCTATATCGAAGGTTATTCGGCTCAGATCAACGTCAGCAAACTTGGGCAGACGCTGACTGTGTTCACCGAGATCACCCTGAAGAACCATCGGCAGATCGATTTCGCTCGCTTCCTGGCGGCGATCGAAAAAGTTGACCAGGTGATCGAATGCCATCTGGTTTCGGGCGGCTACGATTATCTGCTGAAATTCGTCACCGCCGGGATCGACGAATACCAGACGATCATGGAGCGCCTTACCGATATGGACGTCGGCATCGACAAGTATTTCAGCTTCGTCGTCCTGAAATCGCCGATCATCAAGGCCCACATGCCGCTAACCACCTTGTTTCCGCATTAGGGCTATTTCAGCAAAAGTGAGCAGTTTTTGCGTCACTCATCAGTCCTGCGCGGATACTGCTCTCTCTGTCGCAGGTTGTTCTCCCTATAACTCTAAGCTTCTACCGGTTGGAAGGACTTGCGACAAAATTTCGGCCTTACCTTCCAAAGCCATGTTCGCTGCCACTTGCTGGGCTCCTGCCGCGGAGTCGAGGCTTTCCAGCACGACCTGACCCGGTGGGCGCTTGATCTGGCAAACGCCCAACTCTGGTTTCGAGGAGGGCAGAGCAGTTTGCTGCCTAATTTCTTGAAGCAAATCCGACCCGAGAAATTTCGCGTTAGAATCGTCGCTCAGTGCCGGCAATAAGCCCGCACCAGTTCCGGATCCTGCTGGAGCCCGTCGAGCCAGGCCGGATCGAGCGTTGGCACCGATGAGAAGAGCAGTTGCGAATAGGGGTGTTGCGGCGCCTTCACCGTCAGGGATGTGATTTCCTCGACCTTCCGGCCTCCATACATCACGACGATCTCGTCGCAGATCGCCTCCACCACCGAGAGGTCGTGGCTGATGAAGATGTAGGAGAGGCCGAGTTCGCGTTGCAATTCCTTGAGCAGGTCGATGACCGCGGCGGCGACCACCGTGTCGAGCGCCGAGGTAATCTCGTCGCAGAGGATCAGCTTCGGATCGGCGGCGAGCGCCCGGGCGAAGTTGACACGTTGCTTCTGGCCGCCCGAGAGTTCGCCCGGCCGGCGATGGCGCAGGTTGCGGGGCAGGCGTACCATGTCGAGCAGTTGATCGATCCGGGCGTTCCGCGCCTTTCGATCCATGCGGTGGTAAAAGACCAGAGGCCTGTCGAGAATGTCCTCGACCGATTTTGCCGGGTTGAGTGCGGTATCGGCATATTGGAAGACGATCTGCATCTCGCGCAACTCATCACGCGAACGCTCGCGCGCGTTGCGATGCAGTTCCGTGCCGTCGAAGACGATCTTGCCGACCGCCGCCGGCAGGATGCCGGCGATTGTGCGGGCGAGCGTCGACTTGCCGCAACCGGATTCGCCGATAATGCCGAGATTGCGGCCTCTTTCCACCTTCAGGCTCACATGCTCGACCGCGCGAACGAGCGGCAGGCCGTCAGCCTGGCGCTGCCCATAGCCCGCGACAAGACCTTCGATGCTCAGCAGGGGAGCCGTCGCGGGTTCGGCGAGGCCAGTTGCGCCGCGCGGTTTCGGTTCGAAGGCTGCGAGCAGCTCCCTGGTATAGGGGTGCTTGGCATTGTTGAGGATTTCGTCGGTGGTGCCGGTTTCCTGCGTCTCTCCGCCTTTCAACACCACGATGCGGTCGGCGATCTGCGCGACGACGGCAAGGTCGTGCGAGACATAGACGCCAGCGATACCACCCTTCTTCATCACCGACTTGAAAGCCCGCAGGACTTCGATCTGGGTCGTCACGTCGAGCGCCGTCGTCGGCTCGTCGAAGATGACGAGGGTCGGGTCGCCGATCAGCGCCATGGCGGCCGCCAGACGTTGCAGCTGGCCGCCGGAAACCTGGTGCGGATAACGGCTGCCGATCGTCTCGGGTTCCGGCAGGGACAGCGCCCGGAAGAGCTCGACTGCCCGGGCACGCGCATCGTCCGGCGACATCAGCTGGTGAATACGCGTGACTTCGATCACCTGGTCCATGATCGATTTGGCCGGGTTGAACGCGGCAGCCGCCGATTGCGGGACATAGGCGACTTCGGTGCCGCGCACCTTGGCGCGCTGCTTCTCGCTGAGCGTGACCATGTCCTTGCCGCCGACCGAAACGCTGCCGCCGGAGATACGACAGCCCGCACGGGTATGGCCCATGAGGGTCAGGGCGATGGTTGTCTTGCCCGAGCCGCTCTCGCCGATCAGCGCGACGATTTCGCCCTCGGCAACATCGAGGCTGACACCCTTGATGATCTCGACGCGACGGCCGGAATCGGTGGTGGCTTCGACCTTCAGATCACGGATTTCGATGAAATTGCTCATGACACACTCCGGTCGCGGATTTTCTGCGGCAGGTTGTCGATCAGCAGGTTGACGCTGATCGTCAGGCTGGCGATGGCAAGCGAGGGGAACATCACCGCCGGCGCACCGAATGGCAGGCCGCCGATGTTCTCGCGCACGAGCGCACCCCAATCGGCATAGGGCGGCTGGACGCCAAGGCCGAGGAAGGAAAGTCCGGAGAGCAGCAGAACGATGAAGACGAAGCGGATGCCGAGATCGGCAAGCACCGGCCCGACGATGTTGGGCAGGATTTCCGAGCGAATGAGATAGAGGGTGCTTTCGCCGCGGATGCGCGCAACCGTGATGAAATCCATCGCATTGATGTTGACGGCGAGCGCCCGGGCGAAGCGGTAGGCGCCGGGGATGTAGATGACAGACAGCGTCATGATCAGCACCGGGACCGAGGAGCCGACGGCAGCGACGACCACCAGGCCGAACAGTTTGCTCGGGATGGAGTTGAGCGCGTCGAGAAAGCGGCTGAGGATCGTGTCCAGCCAGCCGCCGGCGACCGCTGCGATCATGCCGAGCACGACGCCGCTGAAGCAGGCGATCGTGACCGCCGCCAGCGAGATACCGACCGTGTAGCGTGCGCCCATCAGAATCCGCGAGAGCATGTCGCGGCCGAGATAATCGGAGCCGAACCAGAGTTCCCGGCTCATCGGGCCGAAATAGTCGAGATCGATAATCTCGCCGACGGGGTAGGGGATGACCCATGGCGCGAAAATCGCGACGAGCGCCCATAAGAGGATGACAGTGAAGCCAATCGCGCCGACGATGTTGAAGCGATAGCCAAACCGGGTTCCGGACAGCCGGCCGGAGGTGGTTTCGGAACTGGTCATGGTCATCGTAGCCTCGGATTGGAAAGGATGGCGATGATATCGGCGATGGTGATCAGGAGCAGGTAGCCCAGGCAGAAGATCATCGCACAGCTCTGGATCAGCGGTAGGTCGCGGGTGGCGACGGCATCCAGCATCAGTTTGGCGATACCGGGATAGTTGAAAATGGTCTCGACGATGATGACGCCTCCGAGCAGATAGGACAGCGAAAGCGCAACGGCATTGACGATCGGGCCGAGCGCATTCGGCAGTGCATGACGAAAAACGATGCGCGGCCGGGAAGCGCCCTTGAGCAATGCCATCTCGACATAGGGTGTGTTGAGCGTCTCGATGACAGCCGCGCGCGTCATGCGGATCATCTGGGCCGAGACGACGAAGGTGAGGGTGATCACCGGCATGGCATAGACGCGCAACAGGTCGGTCAGACTGTGGACTTCATTGGCGAAAGACAGCGCCGGCAGCCATTTCAGATAGACGGCGAAGATGAGCGCTGCGGAGGTCGCGACCATGAACTCGGGCACGGAGATGACGCCGATGGTGATTACCGTGACGATCCGGTCGTAAAGGGTGCCGCGCAGCATCGCCGCAGTGATCCCGAGCGTCAGCGCGATCGGTACGGAGAAAAGCGCGGTGACGCCGGCAAGTTTCAGCGTGTTGACGAAGCGGCCGGCGATGAGAGCGGCGATCGGCATGTCGTTGGCATAGGACGTGCCGAGGTTGCCTTGCAGCAGCCCGACTAACCAGCGCAGGAAACGAAAGAGCGCCGGCTCGTCGAGATGCATGGCCTTGCGCAGGCCTTCGACGGCTTCCGGGGTGGCGGCTTGGCCGAGCAGGATCGTCGCCGTATCTCCAGGCAACAGTGTTGTCGCGAAGAAGACGGCGAAGGAGACGATCACCAGGGTGATCACGGCGACGAACAATCTGCTCAGTACAAGGGATAAGACCTGGCGGTTCACTGGCGTCTTCCCTTTGCGTTCGAGTTAAGTTCCATCAATGCAGATGGAGGAACTGGGGCGCGGCTGCAGCCCCAGTCTGCTTTGCTGTATCAGGCTTCAAGCCAGACATATTCCGCGAAAGCGTATCCCATCTGGCCGCCGAGCGGGTTGGCTTCCAGGCCCTTGAGCTTGGCGGTCGTGGCATCGACGTTCGAGATATAGGCCGGAATGATTGTACCAGCTTCCTGGGCGACCATGCCCTGCATCTCGTTGTAGATCGTCTTGCGCTTGTCTTGATCGAGAGAGCCGCGCGCCTCGATCAGCATCTTGTCGAACTTCTCCGACTTGTAGTGGCTTTCGTTCCACGGAGCGTCCGAGGTGTAGAGCAGGGAGAAGAGGATATCGGGGGTCGGCCGCGGGTTGATATTGCCGAAGTGGATCGGCGCCTTGAGCCAGTAATTGTCCCAATAACCATCAGATGGCACTCGCTGCACATCGAGCTTCATGCCGATTTCGGCGCCGGCCGCCTGGATGATCATGGCCATGTCGATCGACGAGCTCGCCGCATCGGAAGCGATGATCGGGATGGATTGGCCAAGCACGCCGGCCTTGTCGAAGTGGAACTTCGCCTTCTCAGGATCAAAGGCTCGCGCTTTCAGCTCTGCGTCATGATAGAAGTTCGCCGGCGAAACGGGTTGATCGTTGCCGACTTCACCGAGACCGCGCAGCGCCGATTTGACGATCTGTTCGCGGTTGACGAGATACTTCATGCCCTCGATGAAGTCCCGCTTGTTGCCGGGCTCCATATCCAGTCGCATGTTGAGATTGGTATAGTTGCCGGACGTGGTCTTCGACAAGGTGAAGCCGTCGCCCTGGGCCTCGACGAGGCGCATAGAGCGCGGATTGATCGTGGCTGCGAGATGGATGTCGCCCGCAAGCAGTGCGTTTACACGGGCATTGTCGTCGCTGATCGCGAAATATTCGAAGGAATCGACATTCGGGCCGGATTTCCAGTAATTCTTGTTCTTGATCCCGACGGACCGGACGCCCGGCTCGAAGACTTCCTTGACGAAAGCGCCGGTGCCGTTGGCCTTGGTGAAATCGGTCGTGCCGTCGGCGACGATCATGAAATGATGCATCGACAGAATGGTCGGCAGGTCGGCATTCGGGCTGGCGAGTGTGATCTCGACGGTCTGTTTGTCGACCGCCTTGAAGCCGGTCATCTGGGCGGCGATCTTGGCGACCTTCGAGCCGACGGATGGGTCGAGATGGCGCTTCAGCGAGAAAACCACGTCATCGGCGGTCAGCGGCTTGCCGTCATGGAAAGTAACGCCGTTCTTCAGCTTGACCGTCCAGGTCTTCGCATCCTTGGACTCGATCGCTTCGGCAAGCTCCATCTGCGGCGTGCCTGATTTGTCGAGGAAGGTGAGGCGGTTATAGAAGGAGCAGCACCGGACATAGTCGGTGGAGAGCGACGCCTTGGCGGGGTCGAGCGTATCGGCCGTCGAGGACGACCAGCCGGCCGCCTTGAGCGAGCCGCCGGAAACGGGCGTAGCGGCGAGCGCCTTGCCGGCGCGGCCAAGCACGAGCCCGCCAGCTGATATGGCCACGCCGCCCGCAAGCATCATATGCAGCAACTCGCGACGAGTGGCGCCACGACGGATGGCGCTTTCGACTATGGCGTCGTCGGATCTGGTCCAATTGGTGATCTTGTCGTTCATCTCATTCCCCTTTTCTTGTGTGGCGGGCTGCCCGTTGCGGGCAGGCCCGATCTGCTTCAAAGTCAGGCGCGCGCGGCGGCCACGGCATCGGCAAGGCCGGCCATGGAGGTGAAATGGTAATCGGGTTTGGTGAACTCGGCCGGTTCGATCGTGCCGCCGTAACCCTTCTCAGCATGGCGCCGCTCGATCCAGCAATTGGTCAGCCCGAGTTTCCTGGAAATCCCGATGTCGTGGTACTGGCTCTGGGCGACATGCAGGATGTCGTCCTTCGAATGTCCTTCCGAGGCAACGTAGGCGAATACCTTCTCGAAGAAGGCGGGATCGGGTTTCTCGGTCCCGGTATCATCCGCGGTGAAGGCGGCATAAAAGGGATTGCCGAGCTCTTTCTCGAAGAAATCGAATGCCCAGCGGCGGGCATTGGTCATTGCAACAAGGCGGTAATCCTTCGCAAGACTTGCCAGCGCTGCGGCGCTGTCTGCAAAACCGTTCCAGCTCTTCGCCGAGTCCCGTAGCCGCTCGCCATATTTTTGGTCAGTGGGCAGGCCGAGCTTCGGCGCGATCGCCAGGTAGACGCGCACGAGGTCGTCCGGAAAGAGATCGGCATCCTTGGAGTAGCGGGCTGCGCGGTAGAGGCTAAGCGCTTGCTCGCCGTCGACTGTGCTTCCTACCTCGGCCGCGATCTCGGCGAAGCAGGTCTTGAGGCCGCCCTCGAAGTCGATAAGCGTGCCGACGACGTCGAAGGTCATGTATTTGAATTCCGAAAGGCTCTTGCTCACGTGAATTCCCCAGTGTTCGGCTCCGATGGGAGCTCGGCTTCTCGAAGAAGAAAATTCTGTTCCGCTGGCGGGGTCATTGTCCCGCTCTTGTATGGGAAGGCCCGCATCTGCCGGGATCCAGGCCTTTCGTTGACTTCAGTTTGTCACCTGCACTGCGCCGGATTCGCCGAATAGACGCCATGAGGCGGCACAAAATACCGAATCTGACGGTTTCCCGATATTCTCAGACCTGCAGCGCCCGACGCACATCTGGGTCCTCCAGCGTCTCGTCCAGCGTGATGCGGGTGCGCTCGACGATCGCGTCTATCTCCGTTTCGGTGCAGCAGAGCGGCGGAGCATAGCCAAGCACACCATTGCCGAAGGCGCGGATGACGAGGCCGTTCTCCCAGGCGCGATCGAAGATGCGGCGGGCGGGTTCGGCGGATGCCGGCAACGGCGTCTTGTTGACCTTATCGACCACGAGCTCGACGGCAGCGAGCATGCCGCGGCCGCGGACATCGCCGACGAGCGGATGATCCCTCAGCGATTCCAGGCCATGCATCAGCCGCGCACCGGCTCTGACGCCGTTTTCGAGAAGACCGTTTTCATAAAGCTTCAGGACTTCCAGGCCGACCGCGGCGCTAACGGGATGGGCCGAATAGGTATAGCCATGGCCGACGGCAGCAGCACCCGCGCCCTCGGCAATCGTTTGATAGACGTGATCGGCCATCAAGACGGCGCCCATGGGGACGTAACCCGAGGTGAGGCCCTTGGCGGTCGTCATGAAGTCGGGCACGACCTCATCCTCGCTGCAGGCAAAAAGCGGGCCGGTGCGGCCAAAGCCGGTGATCACCTCGTCTGCCACGAAAAGGATGTCCTGCGCGCGGCAGAATTCGCGCATGGCTTTCATCCAGCCTTTCGGCGGCACCAGAACACCGCCCGAGCCCTGGATCGGCTCGACGTAGAAGGCGGCGACGCGTTCCGGCCCGATCGTCTCGACCTTGCTTTTAAGCGCCGCAAGCGAGGCTTCGATGATCGCCTGCGGATTGTCGCCCACCGGGTTGCGATAGGCATAGTGAGACGGAATTTTATGCTGCCAATCGAAGGGAACGCCGAAGCCGGCATGGAAGGCAGGCAGCGCGGTCAGGCCCGCGCCGACTGTCGAGGAGCCGTGATAGCCCTGTTCGACCGAGATGAACTGATCGCGCTCAGGCTGTCCTCGGGCATTCCAGTAGTAGCGGATGAAGCGGACCGTGCTGTCCACCGCGTCGGAGCCACCGAGGGTGAAATAGACATGGTTGAGGTCGCCTGGCGCGCGGTCGGCGAGTTCGCCGGCAAGCCGGATCGCGGGCTCGGAGCCGAGGCCGAAATAGGCCGTCGCATAGGGAAGCTCGCGCATCTGCCGAGCCGCTGCCTCGACGATGCTCTCGTGGCCGTAACCGGCATTGACGCACCAGAGGCCGGCGAAGCCGTCGATCAGCTGCTTGCCGGAGGCGTCGGTGACTGTCGCGCCCTTGGCCGAGGCCAGCACGCGCACGCCGAGCTTTTCGTGGCCGCGATAGGAGGCGACCGGATGGATGAGGTGGGCGCGATCGAGTTCGATGAGAGAATTGCTGTACATGGAGATCTCCGGATCAGCCGAGTGCCTGGCTGGCGAGGGCAAAGGTGGTGACGGCCGGGTCGGCGGCGTGATGGACGAGGGGCTTTTTCATCGTGATTCCGCCGCCGACATGGGCGAGCCCGTGTTCGGCGAGCCATGGCGAAAGCCCGGTCTCGGCCGTGGTGTCGACCCTGAGGAACCGTCCGGGCCGTCTGGCGATGAAATGTTCGATGAGTTTTCGGGCCTCGCCGACGTCGGCGGCCACCACGGGCCCGATCACTTCGCCGCGGCCGAAGGGGCGCAGGCAAGCGAAGCCCGAAACGTGGCCGTCTCGGCGAAGGACGGCGAATGCGCCGATCCCGGCCAAATAAGAGAGCAGCCCTTCGCGGTCGGCGCCGAAGGCAAGGCGGTCGAGTGCCGCGATAGCAGGGAGGTCGGCGTCGGTGGCGGCTTGCGTTTCCGCCGGCGCGGCGATGTCTCCGGCAAGGCCCTGATGTTGCGCCACGGTTCCCGTCTCGTGGAAGCCAAGCTTCTGGTAGAGCGGCAGGCCTGCCGTCGTCGCCACCAGCCTCAGCGGCCGGTCTCCGGCGGCCAGCAATGCGGCGTCCATTAGCTTGCGGCCGAGACCCCTGCCGCGCATTGTCTCGTCGACGATGACCATATTGATGGTCGCACAATCGCCCTTGTACGGCGTGACGAGTACTGTGCCGACGACCCTGCCATCCTCGACCGCAACCATCCCTTCGCTCAAAGCGAGCGCAAGCTGCCAATCTTCCGTCCGATGCGGCCAGCCCGCCTGCCGGGAGAGCGCGACGGCGGCTTCCAGATGGTCGGGGCCGAACGGGACGATTTCGATCTGACTTGCTTGCATGGGGGCGTCCTTCATGTCGTGCCCGCCAGTCTGCCGGAGCGCCGGCGGGCAGATCGTCTGAAGGCCATGGTTCAAGCAGTATCTTATGGCTTTGCCATCATCGGCCGCCGCATCTTATGCTAGAAGCGATCGATATCCATCCTACCCAGGTCCTGTCAGTGCATCATCGCCAGCGCTGCCGTAAAGAAATCTTCGCCTCCGAAGTTTCCTGATTTCAACGCCAGAAGCATGTCGCCCTGCGCATTGCCGACCGTGCGCAGCACCGGCACGCCGGGCGCAATCTCGGGGCCGATCAGAAATGCCGGAATAGCGAGCCTGTCGACTGCCGCGCCCGAGGTTTCGCCGCCGGCGACCACAAGGCGCCGCACGCCTCTCTCCACCAGTTCGGCTGTAATGATCGACGTCGCGGTCTCGATCGCATGGCCGGAGGCCTCTCGTCCATAGATCGATTGCAGCCGGGACACGGTTTCAGGCGAAGCACTCGCGGCGACCACGACGGGGCCGGCGGAGATGCGGTCTCCGGCCCAGGAAATTGCCGCGGCGATCTCATCGGGACCGGCAAGCAGCCGCTCCGGGTCGAGCCGCAGGACGGGCATCGATCGTTCGGCGATGTCGAGTTGATGGAGTGTCGCCTTGGAACAACTGCCGGCAACGATCGCTGAAAGCCCGCCCACCGGGCGAATGGCGTCCGCCGTCGTTGCGCCGCCGGAGGATATCCGGCCGGAGCGGACGAGCGCACGGGCAAGGCCGAGGCCGAGGCCGGACGCACCGGTGGACACCGGCGTCTCGAGAGCGACCTCGCCGAGCGTTTCAAGATCCCGTTCGAAAATCGCATCGGCGATAACAGCAGTGACGCCTGCGGTGCGAAAGGCATCGAGCCTCATTTTGACGGCGCCGGGTCCGGCCGCGATGGTCGTCAGATCGATTAGTCCGACAGTGTTGCGCGATTGTCGGGTGAGCACCCGAACGAGATTTGCGTCATGCATCGGATTGAGGGGGTGGTCCTTGAGCGGGCTTTCGTTCAGCGGCTGTCCGCCAACGAACAGATGGCCAAGATAGACGGTGCGTCCCGTTTCCGGAAAGGCGGGCGTTACCAGTACGATGCCGCCGCCGGCAGCATCGCTCAAGGCCTCGGTGACCGGACCGATATTGCCGGCATCGGTGGAATCGAAGGTCGAGCAGATCTTGTAAAGCACATGGCCGGCGCCCCGCTGACGCAGCCATCGCTCGGCGCTCGCCGCCGCCGCCACGGCGTCCGAGGCCGGGACGGAGCGGATCTTCAGAGAAACGACCACAGCGTCGACATCCGGTAGTGCCAGCGACGGGTCGGGGATGCCGACCGTCTGCACCGTGCGCAGACCGTTCTTCGTCAGCGTGTTGGCGAGGTCGGAGGCGCCCGTATAGTCGTCGGCGATTGATCCGAGCAAAATAGCCATCGTCTAGCTCCGTACAAAAGGTTTGAACCAGCCAAGACCGTCCAGTGTGTGGCCGCGCGGGATGTATTCGCAGCCGACGAAACCGTCGTAACCAAGGCGATCGATTTCGCCGAACAGATAGGGATAGTTCAGCTCCTCCCCATCCGGCTCGTTGCGGGACGGCACGCTGGCGATCTGGATATGGCCGGCAATCGGCAGCAGGCGTCGCAACGCCATGGTGACGTCGCCATGGATGATCTGGCGGTGATAGATGTCGAACTGGAGCTTCAGGTTCGGCAGACCGCATTCGGCGATCAGCCGCTCGGCGGCGCCGAAGTCGTTGAGGAAATATCCAGGCATGTTTCGGCCGTTGATCGGCTCGAGCAGGAGATCGATGCCCTTTTCCGCAAGCCGCCCGGCAGCATAGGTGACGGAGCGCCGATAAGAGGAGGCGGCGTCTTCGTCATGAAGGTCGGCGATGCCTGCCATCAAGTGCAACCGTCTGACGCCCGTTGCCGCCGCATAGTCCAGTGCCCGCTCGACATCCGCTTTCAGCGCATCGAACCGTCCGGGAAGAGCGGCGATGCCACGTTCGCCTGCTACCCAGTCGCCCGGCGGCAGGTTGAACAAGGCCTGCTGCAGATTGTTGCGGGCAAGCCGTTCGGCGATTGCCTCGGGCGTGGCTTCATAGGGAAAGAGGTATTCGACGGCGGCAAAGCCGGCATCGGCTGCGGCGTCGAAGCGGTCGAGGAACGCCCATTCGTTGAACATCATCGTCAGGTTGGCGGCGAAAACCGGCATGTCTAGCGTTCCTTCTACAGGCTCTGCGGCTCTTTGGTGGAGCTGGGCAATTCAGCGCCGGAAAGCCTGGCATAGAGCCGCGCGAGCGAGGAATCGTCATCACGGCCCATGCCGGCCCCGGAGGCGGCCAGATACATCTGCAAGGCCGCTGCCGCGAGCGGCACCGGGTAGCGCTCGGAACGGGCCATGTCTTGGACAATACCGAGATCCTTGACGAAAATCTCGATGCTGCTGAGCGGAGTATAGTCTCCGGCCAGCACATGCGGCACGCGGTTTTCGAACATCCAGGAATTGCCGGCCGAAGCCGTGATCACCTCATAGACCTTGTCGAGGTCGAGGCCCTGCTTGGCGGCAAAGGTTATGGCCTCACAGGCAGCCGCGATATGCACGCCCGCGAGAAGCTGGTTGATCATCTTGAAGGCAGCACCTTTTCCGGCCTCGTCGCCGAGTTCGTAGACCTTGGCGGCCATGGCGTCGAGACCCGGGCGCGCCGTATCGAAGGCCTGTCTGGAGCCGGATGCCATGATCGTCAGTTCGCCACGCGCCGCCTTGGCCGCGCCGCCCGAAATCGGCGCGTCGAGATAATGCAGGCCGAGAGCCTCCACCCGCCCGGCCAGATCGCGCGCGACGGCGGGATCCATGGTGGCCGACGAGACGAAGACGGCGCCGGGCTTCATCGCATTTGCGACGCCTTGAGGCCCGAACAGCACGGCCTCGGTCTGCGCGCCGTTGACGACCACGGAGACGACGATGTCGGCATCCTTTGCCGCAGCGGCTGGGGTCGCCGCGCCACGTCCGCCCTCGGCGACGAAGCGGTCCACTGCCGCCGGCGTGATGTCATATCCAACGACATCGAGACCTGCGCGCTTCATCGACTGGGCCATTCCAAGCCCCATGGAACCAAGACCGATGACGGCCGCGATAATGTCGGGACCTGAGTTTTCAGCAAGCGGTGACATGAGGAGCTTCTCCAGTCTTGTGAGGAAAGGTCTGCGCCCCTCCGGGTATTATCCCGGAGGAGCTGTAGCTCAGCGATTGACGCTTTTCGCAGGAACCGTCAACACGGCCAGCGAACCAATGATTAACGCAGCCGCCAGCAGATACATGCCGGCGCTGTTGGTGCCGGTGAAGTCTTTGAGATAGCCTACCAGAAACGGCCCGAGAAACCCGGCGAGATTACCGACCGAGTTGATCCAGGCAATGCCGGCCGCAGCGCCCGTGCCGGCGAGAAAAGCCGTCGGAAGCGACCAGAACAGCGGCGCGCAACTGATGGCGCCGGCGGCAGCCAGCGAGAGGCAGACAATCGAGACCGTCGTGCTCGTCGCCATCGTCGCCGCGACGAAACCACCGGCGGCGATGAAGGCCGGGACGACGAGGTGCCAGCGGCGTTCGCGCAGCCTGTCGGCGGAACGTCCGAGCGCCAGCATCACGACGAATGTGCAGATATAGGGGATCGCGGAAATCAGGCCGATATTGAGGTTTCCGTTGACGCCCGAGGCCTTGACGATGGTCGGCATCCAGAAATTCAGGCCATATTGCCCGAGCACGAAGCAGAAATAGATCAGGCACATCAGCCAGACGCGGCGGTCGGTCAGCGTTGCGCCGATGCTGTGCGGGCTTGCTGTCTTGGCCCGGTTCTCCGCCTCGATATTGGCCGTCAGCACGCGTTTTTCCTCATCGCTCAGCCATTTCGCGCCCTGGATCGTATCATCAAGGTAGAAGAACGTCGCAACGCCGAAAAGAATAGCCGGAATGGCTTCGATCAGGAACATCCACTGCCAGCCGGAAAGTCCGTGCGTGCCGTGGAAACTGTCCATCAGGAGACCCGAAAGCGGATTGCCGAAAATGGCGGATATCGGGATCGCCGACATGAAGGTGGTGATGATCCTGGCGCGGCGATGGGCTGGATACCAAGTGGTCAGATAAAGAATGATGCCGGGAAAAAATCCGGCTTCGGCAACGCCCAGCAGGAAACGCAGGATATAGAAGACGGTTTCCGACGAGGTGAACATGAAGGCGGCGGAAATGATGCCCCAGGTGACCATGATGCGGGCGATCCACACCCGCGCGCCAACCTTGTTCATGATGATGTTGCTCGGCACTTCAAACAGAAAATAGCCGATGAAGAAAATGCCTGCGCCGATGCCATAGGCGGCTTCCGAGAGGCCGAGTTCGCTCGACATCTGCAGCTTGGCGAAGCCGACATTGACGCGGTCGAGATAGGCGACCACGTAGCACAGCATCAAAAAGGGTACGATGCGCCAGAATACCTTGCCATAGGCACGGTCTTCGAGCGTCTGGGCGGGATGTGCGCCAACAACTGGCGCCTGCGTCTGCAGCGTCATGATTTTCTCCTCCGATTGTTGCCGCCGTCTCCTTGAGATCCTACCGCGGCACGCCATGCCGTTTTTTGGCAGCGCTGCCATTATCATTAATCCATTTTGGCAGCGCTGCCAACGGCAAATTGGTAGCGCTGCCAAAAAAACCTTGCTTCTTGGCGGGAGCGGTGAAAAATGGGGGCAGAGCGGTGGTCATCGGGCGGGCAGGCCGGGCAACCACCTCAACAGTCGGGTTCAAACGTAACGATGGAATTCAAACATCAGGCGACGGTGACGCTTGCCGAGGTCGCAGAAGCGGCCGGTGTTGGCGAGAGCACGGTGTCGCGCGTACTGCGCAACCACGGTTCGTTTTCCGGCAAGACGCGCGAGCGGGTGATGGCCGCCGTCGAGCGGCTGGGCTATGTGCCGAACCGGATTGCGGGAACGCTGGCCTCCACCGGTTCGCGTCTTGTGGCCTTCGTCATTCCCTCGCTGTCCAACATCGTCTTTCCCGATGTGCTGCGCGGCGCCAGTGCCGTTCTGGAGGAGAACCGGTATCAGGCGGTCTTCTCCGTGACCGACTATGATCCGGGCAAGGAGGAAGCGCTCGCCGCCGCGATGCTTGCCTGGCGGCCGGCGGCGGTCATGCTGGCGGGATGCGAGCATACCGAGGGCACGGTGAAGATGCTGCGCGCCAGCGGGTGCCGGGTCGTCGAACTGCTCGATCTGGACGGCGATGCTCTCGATATCGCGGTCGGTTTCTCGAACCGCGCGGCCGGGCGGGAGAGCGCTGCATTCCTGCTGAAGCGGGGCTATCGCCGGATCGGCTATGTCGGCCACGACCTGAACCGCGATACCCGTGCCGGCAAGCGGTTTTCCAGCTTTTGCGAAACGCTCGCTGCGCATGACGCCCCCCTCGTCGCCCGCGAGATTCTCCCAGGCGCTTCGTCCGTGGAAAATGGCAGGCTGGGGCTGGAGCTGCTGCTTGCCCGGACGACCGATCTCGATGCGGTTTATTTCTCCAATGACGACATGGCGCTGGGCGGCTATTTTCACTGTCTGGCTAAGGGAATCGCGATCCCCTCGAAGCTCGCCATTTTCGGCTATAACGGCCTCGATATCGGCCGGGCAACACCGCAGCCGTTGTCGACCATCCGAACGCCGCGCGTCGCGACCGGGGAGATCGCCGCGCAACTGGTCGTCACCAATGCGCCGCCACAGGCCGTCGATCTCGGCTTTGAATTGATCGAAGGGGCAACCGCCTAATATTGGAGGAACTGTCATGTCCGACGCGCGCCTGCGTGAGGAAATCTGCCGATACGGCCGCTCGCTGTTCGAACGCGGGCTGACGCCCGGTTCGTCGGGCAACATATCGCTGCGGCTGGAGGACGGCGGCTGGCTGGTCACGCCGACCAACGCCTCGCTCGGTTTCCTCGACCCGGCACGGATCTCCAGGCTCGATGCCGAAGGCCGGCTCCTGTCCGGCGACAAGCCGACCAAGGAGATCCCGCTGCACACTGCCCTCTATGATACGCGCGGCAGCGCCCGCGCCATCGTCCATCTTCATTCCACCCACGCGGTGGCACTGACCATGCTGCCGGAGATCGATCCGCGCGCCGCCCTGCCGCCGATGACGCCATATTATCTGATGCGCGCCGGCGAAACCGCGCTGGTGCCCTATTATCGTCCCGGCGATCCGGCGGTGGTCGACGCGATCCGCGGACTGGCGGGCAAATATTCGTCAGTGCTTCTGGCCAATCACGGACCTGTTGTTGCCGGCGACAGCCTGGAGGCGGCGGTCTTTGCGACCGAGGAACTGGAGGAAACGGCGAAGCTCTATCTGCTGTTGCGCAACCTCAATCCCCGTTTCCTCAGCCCGGCGCAGGTGGCCGATCTCGTCAACACCTTCGGCCTCGACCTCCCGTCGCATCACGATCATGATCACGACGGCGATTGAATGAGTCACTCCGCCGCCCGTTGACCGCGGGCAGGCGCGCAACCTTCTGCCAAACCCTGCTTTCGATACGATAGATTCTGCTTCCGATGGCGGCAATTCAGGCGAGCTGTGGGTGAAGCGGTGCCTATGATTGTGACACGTCCCCAGTTCCGATCGCTCAAGGATACTCAAATGACGACATTCCGTCCGAAATACATCACCTTCGACTGCTACGGCACGCTGACCAACTTTCAGATGGCGGAGGCAGCACGCGATCTCTACGGCGAAGAGCTCGACGAGCCACGCATGGCGGAGTTCATCAAGAATTTCGCCGCCTATCGGCTCGACGAGATTATGGGTGACTGGAAACCCTATGCCGAGGTGGTGCACAATTCACTCGAGCGCACGTGCAAACGCAACGGCGTGACATTTCGCGACGAAGCCGCCCGGATGGTCTATGAGCGGGTTCCGACCTGGGGGCCGCATTCAGATGTCCCGGCCGGTCTCGCCAAGGTCGCCAAGGAAATCCCCTTGGTCATCCTCTCCAACGCCATGAATTCGCAGATCATGTCGAACGTCGAAAAACTGGGCGCGCCCTTCCATGCGGTCTATACCGCCGAGCAGGCGCAGTCCTATAAGCCACGCTTCAAGGGCTTTGAATATATGCTCGATATGCTGGGTTGCGGACCGGAAGACGTGCTGCATTGCTCGTCCTCCTTCCGCTACGACCTGATGTCGGCCCACGATCTCGGCATCAAGAACAAGGTTTGGGTCAATCGTGGCCACGAGCCGGCCAACCCCTATTACGGCTATGTCGAAATTCCTGACATCTCGGGCCTGCCTGGCGTCGTCGGGCTCTGACGGAGACGCGCGGATGCAATTCGAATCCTACTGGCACAACACCGCCCAGCCCTTTGCCGGCGGCGCTCAGGGCCCCGTCGAAGGACATTATGACGTCGCCGTCATCGGCGCCGGCTTCACCGGGCTTGCCGCTGCGCGCCAGCTTGCGAAAACGGGCGTCAAGGTCGTCGTGCTGGAAGCCGAAAGGGTCGGCTGGGGGGCATCGGGGCGCAATGGCGGCCACCTCAACAACGGGCTCGCCCACAGTTTCCTGTCCGCCAAATCAGCACTCGGCGTGGAGCGGGCCGTCGCCCTCTACAAGGCGTTCGACGATTCCATCGACACGATCGAGGCGATTATCGCCGAAGAGGGGATCGACTGCAATTTCCGCCGCGCCGGAAAGCTAAAGCTTGCCTCCAAGCCGCAGCATTTCGATGCCCTTGCCCGCAATTTCGAGGCTGTTCACAGAGAGGTCGATCCGGACACGGCGCTTCTGACGGCGAGTGACCTGAAAAGCGAGGTCGGCTCGCCTTTTCATGGCGCCATGCTCTCGAAGAAGAGTGCAATGATGCATATGGGCCGTTATGTCGCCGGGCTCGCTACAGCGGCCGCCCGTCGTGGCGCCGTCATCTTTGAAAGCGCGGCGGTGACCGCGCACCGGCAGGGCAACGGTCGCCACAGCCTTGAGACCGCACGCGGCACCGTCACCGCAGACCACGTCCTGGTCGCGACAGGCGCCTATACGCCGTCGCTCTTTAATTATTTCCGCCGCCGGATCATTTCCGTCGGCAGCTTTCTGATCGCGACCCGTCCGCTGACCGACGCCGAAATCGCCGCTACGATGCCGGGCAACCGCACCTGTGTCACGTCGATGAACATCGGCAACTATTTCCGGCTGTCGCCCGACAAGCGGCTGATTTTCGGCGGTCGCGCCCGGTTTTCCGCCACATCGGATCAGCGCTCGGACGCAAGGAGCGGCGACATTCTCCGCGCCAGCCTGGCTGAAATCTTCCCGCAGCTTGCCGGCGTCGAGATCGACTATTGCTGGGGCGGGCTCGTCGACATGACGAAGGACCGCTATCCGCGTGCCGGCTATGTCGATGGTGTCTGGTATGCCATGGGTTATTCCGGCCACGGCGCCCAGCTCTCCACCCATCTCGGCATGATCATGGCCGACGCCATCCTCGGCAAGGCCGACCGTAATCCGATCAAGGGGCTCGAATGGCCGGCCGTTCCCGGCCATTTCGGAAAGCCGTGGTTCCTGCCGCTCGTCGGGCTCTATTACAAGACCCTCGATCGCTTCCAGTAACGGACCGGATCAGTCCGATTGCAGCCGAACCGGCTCGATGGGGGCAGGATTGAGATGAGCACCTGCGCGGAGTTCAACTATCTGGCATCGCTGACGGGATAGATCCTGAGAATCCCAAGGCGGTTATCAGTCGTGATCGCTGCAATACCCGCTTCATATGCGGCGCGGACGATTGCCTCATGCAATTGCTCGGGTTCGCTCTCTCCGGTAAGGACCTCCAAACAGATTCTCACCGCCGTGAGGAATTCTTCACCATCGTCGGTGGGCCATTCCTTCAGCAACAGTTGGGCAGCCTCGTGAGCGGTACGGATCACCTTGCGATCTTTCCCTTCGGCAAAAACAAGAATTATCGTTGGGAACTTTCTCAACATATCGAATCTCATTGCCCCTGAACTCCGCGGGATGGCCAGTGCCAATGCCGGGTCATGGTTCGGACCGAGATTGGCCACACATGCTCGTCAACCATCTTCCGCGTCGTTTGGACAATCACGTGCCTATCCTCCGGTTGGTGGGAAGGAGGAGTTCGCTAGATTGGCTTTTAGCTCGCGGGCTGCCGCCTCAAGGAGTCGCTTGAATTCTTCGGAGGTCACGCCATCCGCGCGCATCACGATGGCGATCAGTGGATCACGAAGAGCTTCGGTTATCGTCAGCTCATCGTTCTTTCCGGCAGTTGCGCCAACGGGGCAACAATATTCCGAGGAAAATAGCGCGATCATGGACATACCTTACATTCGGGGTGTTTTAAGAGAGTGCAGCTCGGCTTGATCGCCTTTGAGGTCCAATATCCATTGGCGTCCCCGGGCGACCGAGTGTTTCGAAAGGCAGTTTTGGGCGATCTGCGACACCGCAAGGCCGGCGACCAATGGGTTGTCGACGGTGGCCGGCGGGGTGCGAAAGCCGCCGTCGGTTGCAACTTGGGTGGCGCAATGGCAGACGGAACATGCGTCCTCATGCACCAAGACCAACGGACCTGCCATGCAATAGTTTGCAGAGCGGCCGACATGTAGATGCGGCGGCAGGCCGGCTTTCAATGCTCGGCAGGCCGACAGGAGATCTTGGGTTGGATGAGAATCGTCGCCGGCGAGGATGAAGAACGGGTTATTAGCGTAGTCTGCGATTAACCGTAGCGCCGAGGCGCCTTCCGCAAATTCCGGCAGCGCGAAGACATAGGCCGAGAAACCCGCGGCCAGATGGGTCGCTAGCCTGTCCGTCTTCAGCCAGCCGAGATCAGCCTCGCTTGCCCATGGGAGATGATTCAAATCGTTTTCGTCGATACGATCCGCATCCACGAGAAGGAAATGGCGCGCGCCGAGGGCCGCAAGCTGGATGGCGATCTGTGAGCCCAAGTCGCCGCATCCGATGATGACAAAGTCGATATCGCCAAACCGTGCGATGTCGCGTTGCCGATGGAGAGGCGCCAGGATGGCGTCGTGGTGATCGATTGCGGCGGAGTCATATTCGTCCTCCGCCGGCATATCGGAAGCCTTCAACGAGACGACGAATGCAGACCTGGTAACATGGGGGCTCTGTTCCTCGACAGAATCGGCACTATTGCCGGTGAACAGAGCCCCCCGGCCGCCCCGCCCAAGGCTGTGGGTGACGAGGTTTGGGAAGTCGACGGACGCGGTGGCGGCCGCCGATAATCGTTTGGACCGATAGTTGACCATCACATCGCCTCCATCTCGCTGGGCGCAACTCCGCGGATCGTCGCGGCATAGTGACCGTAATCCTCGCCCATCGCATGGTCGGGGGTCTTCACAATCACGTGGAATTTGCCGTCGTACCAGAGGCTGAGATTGTCGCCGCTGTCATCGATCTCTCGCCGGCCCATCCGAGGATCGATCGGCTCCTTGCCGCGCAGCAGCATCTGTCCGATATCCCAGGCTTGGCGATCGAGAACTCGCTGGCGCTCGGCAAGATGCGCCTGCCGGTGCGCAATGGGTTCTTCGGCAAGCAACTGGCTGACGAGGAACAGGATCCGACTGCTCCAGGAAGGAATGGCGGCGATGTCTGGGAGGTCGAGGAGGACATGGCCGCCGAGACGTTCGATACCTTTCCGAGCGATGTCGATAAGCGGCACTTGCCGCGCGGCATAGGCGATTATGAATGCCGCTTTACGGGAGCGGCGCTCAGGATCCGCCTCGGTGGATAGGCATGCCATGCGCAAGGCGCACTCCCAGGGAATGGTGTAGGCCGTATGCAGGATGCTCTCGAGCGTCTGTAAGTCCTTCTTGTATGGGGAAACATATTGGAACTCGCCGGGCAGGGATGCCGCCGCCGAGGTCGTATAGAACCCGAGCAGGATATTCCCCGCCTCATGAAGCAGTTGGGCCGCTGTCGCGGCATGATCGCCGGCGCGCAATCTCTCTCTGGAAAGGACGATGAGCGCGCTGCCCGGCAATTCGTTCGAACTCGAAAAGGAGCACTGCGGTTCGCGCCGCACGCCAACGCAAAGCGTGTGCAGGCCGGCGATCAGACGCTGATGGCCGTACTCGTCCAAGTCCGCGATCAATGCGAAGGCCTTCTCCAGATGGTCGGCGATTCGATCCAATTCCGCATCGTCGGTGATCGGATAGCCGGGCCGGGGATAGTCCGGCATGCATTGGCGGAGGAGGGCTTGCATGATACGGCTTCGCGCCGGACTTTCGATGTGCACGAGGCCGATGCCGCAAGAGAGCCGGCACGCTGTCTGACGTTCGAGTTCAAGATCCGATGCGATCAGATCCGGCTGCAGATAGCGGCCGACGACCTGCACATCGGGGCGGGCTGCCTGCCATTCCAGACTGCGCGCGAGCGCACCCATCCAGGCTGCAAGTACGGATGAACGGTAGGGGTCGGCGCCGACCGGTCCGGCAACCGCTGGCGGAAGCTCCGGTAGGCGAGTGTATCCGCCATCTGCAAGGTCGGGGAAATAACCTGACAGTGCCTCTACCCCAGCCGAACAACCGGCGAGCTTCGAAGCCGCCGCAAGCGTGCGGCCATATTGGAAGCGTCGCTTCAAAAGGTTGCGTGTTGCCACGCGCTGCAGGGAGACGGAACTTGCCATCAGGGGATTGCGCTTGAGCAGGAGGCGCGCCTCATCTGCCAACTGTTGTATGCGTGACGCGGACATCGGCAGCCTCCGTGAGTTTGTCTTCGGGCGGATCAAGGTTGCATCTCAGGCAAGAATGCCGGAGTTCGGGCCGGCTTCGTCGAGTATCGGAACGGTATGCGCCGTCCGTTGAGAGGCACTATTGCCCAAGGGCGTCATTCGCCCGCCAGTACCGCGTTAAAAATCCGTAAAAAGGGGCGTAAACAAAGAAAAAGCCCCCTCGATAGAGGAGGCTTGGAATCTTTCGAAAAGCATCCCCGGGCTTCAGATGGCCAGAGCTGCCTGTACCGCCGCCCGCGCATTTGGCAGGCCCGATCCAAAGAAATAGGCCATCTCGACGGCGTCCTCGTTTTCGGCGTTCATGCAATCCGCCGTCAATTTCCTCGTTCCGGGCGCGACAATGGCGTCCAGGCGGGATGCGGTCTTCAGAATCGATTTCACTTGGGGCCCGGAGAGGCGGTCACCCAGATTGTGGCGGCTTTTGTAGGCCCGCTGTATCAGGGCACATAGCCCGCCCACCTGCGCCGCCGCGCCTGATGTGCCTCCGAAGGTGGTGTAGTATCCGCCCCCGATGCCGGGATTGGTTCCGAACGGCACGACGGCCGACCACGGATCGGAGCCATGATCATAGCCGAAAATCCCCGATAGGTCGGTCGTCAGCAGCGAGAAGTGCGAATAGCAGTATTCCCGCGTTCGAAAAACGCTGTAGTCGTGCTGTGCGGCAAATGGAGAAAGCCGGTCGAGGCGCAACTGATGCCTGTTGAAGACTTCCCCGTCGTCGGAGGGGGAGACAACCGTCAATCCTTCGCCGTAATTGCTGTAGCCCGAACGGAAACCTTCGACGGTAACGGCTCCAACTGCAATGACGCCGTTGTTGTCGGCGGCAAGACTTGCCGGATAGATCAGCTGGCTCTCGCCACTGTTTCCTGCGGCGCAGACGATCGGGATGTGCCGGCTGATGGCGAGGATGAGCTGTTTGAGGACATGCCATGGGCGATCCGGATTGGAGCCTTTCTGCGCAGCCTTCGGCTCCAGTTCAGGCCCACCCTGATCAGCAACGGCAATGCGCGTGAACAGATTGGCGGCATCCTGGTTTTTCCACAATTCCAGGTCGGCCTTCAGCTCGTTCTTCGGATCAACGATGCTGTGTTTCGGGTCAGGCAGACCGCGCGGCAAGACGATCACGTCTGCTTTCTGAAGATAGGCATAAAGGAAGGCCGCAATAAACTGCCTGACATCGTCTTCGAAGGAGGTTCTGATCGAGATGAGCCTTGAGAAAGGATCAACGCCGAAATAGGGGATGACATTGCGATTGCCGCTCGTCCGCAGCTCGTCGCCATTTCCGTAGAAGGCTCCTTCCGGCGGAAGGCTTGGCGTGCCTTCTTCCGCAACAACGGCGGGTTCGCCGACGATCAGCCCTGCGCAGCAGGTACCATGCGACGCAAACAGCGATTCCGGATTGTAGAGCCGCCGGAGAACCCCTTCCGACGCGGCGTATTCGGCAACCAGATCACCGAGATAGTCCCGGTCGTCGTTCGAAAGGCCCATATTGCCGAGCGGAGCGATGTCGAGCCCGCCAAAGAAGGCATGTCTTTCCTCACGGTCAAAGGACGTGGTCGTATCGAGAATTTCGAGCACGCGGGCGCCGTAACGATGGGTCGTCAAATCGATTGACGCCTCCCGGTCAAGCCGGGTTGCCAGATTGGGATGATCCGGAGATACGCCGACATCGATCAGCGCGACCCGTGCCGGCCGCAACGGGCCGGCGGATACGATGGCATCCCAGACCGTGCCGGTGATGAGGGGATCGGGGAGCGCGCGTGCGGCGCTCACGTCGGGCGCTGGAGGCGTCGGCGGAGCCGATCCGTATTCCGCGTCGACTACGCCAAGAGCAGTCAGGTGCCAGAGATAGTAGTAGTTGATCGGCGCGGGACCAGGCATTTTTGTTTGATCCGTCATGGTTGTAACCCTATTGAGCAGCGGTTGGAGAATTCAGACCCATTCGTCGTGTACGGCCTGGAACAGAGGACCGAACGCGTCGTGGAGGTAGGGAGCGAAGCGTCGGGCGAGATCTCGCCCTGCCTGTGTGTCGCTCGGATAGTGCAGGCCGGCCCATTCGCGATTTTCGGCGACGTTCTGGGCGATGCGGGCAAGCTCGTCGGTGGCCGGATGTTCCGGCAGGATCGTCGAGAACGCGAAGGCGATCGAAAAGCACTGGAACGAATGGTTGCTGGGATAGGACTCGTGGACCGGCACGGCCAGCAACGGCCGCAGCATGGGCTCAAACTGGTTTGGCCGCAGCCGGTTGAACTGGCTCTTGTAGATCAGTCCGACATATTCGCAGGCCGTCAGGATCGCCTGGAAAAGCCCTTCCGTCTGCTCGAATCCGCCGAGATCCTCGATATGCAATGCGCGGGTAAATTCCCCCACGGAGATCGTCGACTCGATTTGGATGTCGGGCAGGCGCCGCACACGCTCGCGGTCGCGGCGCTGCATAGAGAGCAGCACCGTCGTTTCGAGGCGGGTATAATCCGGGCCGGGCGGCGGAAGTATATCCAGCATTTCCCAGGTGAAGCGCCGCGCCGCGGTATAGGCGTTGCGTGACGGCTGCTGGTGCAGCCTGCGCAGCTCGAAGGAGGGGATAAGCTGCGACACGCCGAGGCTGGCGCCGTCCATCGTCGACTTGTTCTTGTTCTTGTTTTTATTCTTATTTTTGTTCTTGTTTTTGTTCAGCGATGCCTTGTTGAGCACCGACTTATTCGCCACGCTCGTGAGGACCGAGGCTACGGCCATCGTCGCCATCATAGGCCCTGCCAGAGGCGATGCATCTTCACCCGTGCCGGGGAAAAGCGCAGGTTCGGAGGCTGCATCAGGTGCTGCCGGCGACGCACCGGCGAGAGGATCAGCAGCGGCATCGTCCCTGGGTTCGCATGGGAGGACCGTATCCGGCTCAATCCTGAATTTATAACTGTTTAGAAATAAAACTAATTTTGATTGCGATTCGTGGGCAGTGTCCGCTTCCATTGCAGCCTCCTTGCGCGATGATGTGAAGAATTGTCCGGGGCTCAGCGCAGCTTGGCGCCGGCCTTGAGCAGGCCGTCGATCAAGATCTGGCCGCCGCCTGTGTCGAGCAGCGGATAGCCGCTGCCGCGGAAGTCGTTGATGGAGAAGCCGCCCTCGACTGCCTCAAGACGCTGCAGGTAATGCCGCGCGCCGCCGAGATCGTTGGAATGGGCATGACTGGAGGCAAGATAGCGCAGCAGGCTGTTGAAGTTCGGCCGTGCCCGCAAGGCTTCTTCGCCTGCAGTTATGGCTGCGGCATGGTCGCCTGCAAGCGCTGCCGCAATGCATTTGGTCGTATCGAAGTAATATTTATGCGGGCTGTAGACGCCGAGCTCTTGTACCCAACGCGCCATCGCCACCGCCTTGTCGGGCTGGCCTGCATAGCAGTGCAGCATCGCGTAGAGGTCCCAACCGAGCGGCAGGGCCGGATTCAGGCGGATCGATTTTTCGAACAGGTTGGCCGCATAGTCGTATTCGCCGAACAGGAACGAATGGACGTGGCCGACGAGCGCGAGCGACACGGAATTCTGCGGATCGAGTTCCAGCGCCTTGCGTGCATAGGCCTGGGCTTCCTCGATCAGATGCGCGTCCAGCGCGTTGAAACGTTGGCCGACCTGGAAAGTCCGAATGAATGACAGCCAGGCAAAAGTCGATGATCGCGGCTGATACTGGATCTGTGCTTCCAGGCGCCGTTCCGCGTTATCGAGGTCGTCGCGCGACAGCCGAAAGATCGCACTGACGGCGTCGATCAGGAGACCGTCTTGCGACAATCGGCTGTCGGTTGCCTGGAACTCCTGGAAATAGGCCAGCTGATCGACGGCCTGGCTGATCAGCGCAGCGGCGATGCCGAACTCGCCCCGCTCGAACTGCGTGCGGTTGATTGCCTGACTGCCCAGCCAATGAATGCGGTTGTTGATCAGGTGCTTCATCACCAGCTCGATCAGCACCATGTCACCATCAAACGTCAGGCGAAGCTGTAGGCATATGGGAAGGCTGATCTGCTGTTCGTTCTCTTCAATATGCTGCAAGGTGAAGGAGAGGTCGGTGACGCCAAAGCCCAGCCCATCGATGATGGCTTTTGCAATGAGGTTCTGGAACCGTGTCGCAGCAATTTGTCCGCCCTCTCCGGCACCCACCACGATGGGGGACAGAAGAGCCATCATCCATTGCCAGCCACCGCCGCCCCGCCGCCCATCTGGGCCGCTGCTGGCGCTGTCCACGGGTTTGCCTGTTCTCGACGTATCCGGGGCGCCTGTTAAAGGCAGCAGGGCGGAATGTTTGGCGATATCGCGGCTCGGTTGCTGTCGCGGCTCGAAGACGTCGTGGACTTGTCCTTCATCGAGGCGGCGATACCAGTTTTGCCGTTCCAGCGCCAACCAGTCCTCGAATTCGGGATCGCGGATGTCGATGCCTTCGAGCAATTCGTCGGTGACTTGATCTGGAGACCGCTCCGTCCGAATCATCAGGTCGGTATCGAGCACGAGTCGGTCCGTATCCAGCCAAACGGTATTCTTATCCGCAATCAAGAGATCACGTGCCGGTCCCAGACTCTTATGAATGTCCAAAAGCGCCTGGCGTAGACTGGCTGCCGCCTGGTCGTCGGAGCGATCGCTCCATAACTTGTCCCTAAGCCAGATTCTCGAGCGCGAGCCCCGGGTGGACAATGCAAGCATCGCCAGAAGAGCCTGTGCCTTTTTGGATTTCGGAGCAACCGACCGCCCCCCGGCGTCCACAAGGGCAAAAGGCCCGAGCAGGAACATCCGAAACGGATAGTGCCCCTTGTTCATGCGATCCACCGGCCCCGCCCCCGCTGCCTCCGATACGCTCGTTTGGCGGCCAGAAGACCTAGCATCCAGGGGCCAGTCTGCCACAACTTCGGCTCCTGGCAAGCAACCGGGAAGGGAAACCGGGATTGCGAAATGTAAATCTATGCTATGACGATGATCGAACTGAAGCATAACCGGTTGAAATCCCTCTGCGTAACTTCGCAAACCGGCCGTAGCATCCTGCCGTCAAAGCAGCGTCAAAGAAATGTTGTTTGGGTACCGTAATTCTGCAGGCATCCGCCAAAGGCTGCGGAGTACTTAAAACGACGTGTCGGAGTTGCTCCAGCAGGAGCATCGACAGTCGCTCCGATCATCCAGCGCCGGGATGATGTCCCGGCGCTCTTTTGTTTTCCTGTAGTTAGGCGAGCCCGCCGATGTGGAAGCTCTTCATCTCGAGATATTCCTCGATGCCGCACTGCGCGCCCTCCCGGCCAAGACCGGATTGTTTGACGCCGCCGAAGGGTGCGACCTCGGTCGAGATCGCCCCTGTGTTCAGGCCGACCATCCCGAATTCGAGCGCTTCGGCGACACGCCAGGAGCGTTTCAGGCTCCCGGTGTAGAAATAGGCCGCAAGCCCGAAGGGCGTGGCGTTGGCGATGCGGATTGCCTCTTCCTCGTTGTCGAAACGGAAAAGCGGGGCAACGGGTCCGAACGTCTCTTCGCTGGCGAGCTGCATCTCGGTCGTCGCACCGCCAAGCACCATTGGCACCGCATATTGATTGCCTTCAGGCACGGAATCTGCGGTGGCGAGGATCCTCGCTCCCTTTTCCACCGCATCGTCGACATGACGCTTGATCTTCTCGATCGCCGCCTTGTTGATCATCGGCCCGATATCGGTGCCGGCATCCGTGCCGGCCCCGACCTTCATGGCCGATACGCGCGCGGAAAGTTTGGCGGCAAAGGCCTCATAGACGCCGGACTGGACGAGAAGCCGGTTGGCGCAGACGCAAGTCTGCCCGCCATTGCGGAATTTCGATGCGATCGCGCCTTCCACGGCCAGATCGAGATCGGCATCGTCGAAGACGATGAAGGGCGCGTTGCCGCCGAGTTCGAGGCTGAGCCGCTTGATGCTGTCGGCCGCACCGCGCATCAGCAGCGAGCCGACGCGGGTCGAGCCGGTGAAAGAGATCTTGCGGACGGTTTGGTTCGCCATCAGTTCGTCGCCGATGCCGGCCGGCATGCCGGTGACGATATTGATCACGCCCTTGGGGATGCCGGCGCGCTCCGCCAATACGCCGAGCGCCAGCGCCGAATAAGGGGTGAGGTCCGATGGCTTGACGACGACGGTGCAGCCTGCGGCGAGCGCCGGTCCGACCTTGCGGGTGATCATCGCATTCGGAAAATTCCACGGCGTGATGATCGCCGACACGCCGACGGGCTCCTTCAGAACGACGATCCGCCGATCTGCCGTCGGCGAGGGAATGGTCGTCCCGCCGATGCGGCGCGCCTCCTCGGAAAACCATTTGATGAACGAGGCGCCATAGCGGATTTCGCCGCGCGCTTCCGTCAGTGGCTTGCCCTGCTCTCGGGTGAGGATCAGCGCCAGATCCTCGATATTGTCGAGCATCAGATCATGCCAGGCTTCCAGCAATGCGCCGCGCTCGGCATTGGTCTTTGCGCGCCATGGACCAAAGGCCTTTTCCGCCGCGGCGATCGCCGTCCTCGTATCGGCTCCGTTCATGTCGGGCACCGTGCCCAGCACATGCTGGGTCGCCGGGTCGATCACCTCGATCGTGCGCCCAGCTTCAGCCCCGCGCCATTCTCCGTCGATCAGCCCCTGCTGGCGAAGCAGACTGCTATCTCTTAATCCGTTCATTCTGTTCTCCATTGATCAGCCGAGTGCCGAAAGCACCGATGCCGTGATCGCGTCGGTCTTGTCCTTGCCGGGAATTGCGCCGATGCCGCGCGCCGTTGTTGCTTCGATTGATGCCATCACCCTTGCGGCAGCAGCCTTTTCTCCCAAATGCTCCAGCATCATCGCGCCCGACCAGATGGCGGCGATCGGATTGGCGATGCCGAGATCAGCGATATCGGGCGCCGAGCCGTGGACCGGTTCGAACATCGATGGCGCTGAGCGATCGGGATTGATGTTGGCGGAGGCGGCAAAACCGAGGCCGCCCTGGATGGCGGCGCCGAGGTCGGTCAGGATATCGCCGAACAGGTTGGAGGCGACCACGACGTCGAGACTATCAGGCGCCATCACCATGCGGGCGGCCATGGCGTCGATATGGTAGCTGGTCACCTCGACATCGGGATATTCCGCTGAAAGCCTCTGGGTGATCTCGTCCCAGAAGACCATCGAATATTTCTGGGCATTGGACTTCGTCACCGAGGCAAGCTTGCCGCTGCGCGCACGCGCTTGCTCAAAGCCGAAGCGCAGAATGCGTTCAACCCCCTTGCGGGTGAAAATCGAGGTCTCGACCGCCACCTCATTATCGGTGCCCTGGTGGACGCGGCCACCGGCGCCGGAATATTCGCCCTCGGTATTTTCACGAATGCAGAGGATGTCGAAGCCATCAGCCCTTAACGGCCCCTGCACACCCGGCAGCAGCCGGTGCGGGCGGATATTGGCATATTGCACGAAGGCCTTGCGGATCGGCAGCAGCAGCCCATGCAGCGACACCGAATCCGGCACTTTGCTGGGCCAACCGACGGCGCCGAGCAGGATGGCATCGAAGGGCCTGAGCGTTTCGATGCCGTCGACGGGCATCATGCTGCCGTTCTCCAGATAATAGTCGCAGGACCAGGGATAGCTGGTTGCATCAAGAGAAAATCCGTTCGATTGAGCTGCCTTTTCGAGCACGGCCCAGGCGGCTGCCGTCACGTCGCGGCCGATCCCGTCTCCGGATAGAAGGGCGATCTTGTAGGTTTTCATCGCAGGTCCTCACAGGCTGATGAGCACACTCTTGCTCTTGCGGTTGGCGAGATAGGCTTCGCGGCCGAGATCCTTGCCGATGCCGGACTGCTTGTAGCCGCCGGTCGGCAGGATATGGTCGCGTGAGCGGCCGTAGCGGTTGACCCAGACGGTGCCGGCCTGCAGGCGGCGGGTCACGCGGATGGCGCGTGAGAGGTCGCGGGTGAAGAGGCCTGCGGCAAGCCCATAGGCCGGATGGTCGGCGAGGCTCAGCGCCTCCTCCTCGTCCTCGAAGGTCTGAATGGTCAGGACCGGTCCAAAAATTTCCTCCAGAACCGCCGGCGACGTTGCCGTCACGCCGGAAATCAGGGTCGGTGCGTAGAAATAACCTTCGCGGTCGAGCCGGCGGCCACCGGTGAGGCACTCGGCGCCGTCGTCGATCGCGGCGCGGATGATGCCGTCCATGCGGGCGATCTGTCGTTCGGAGATGACGGGCGAATAGTCGGTCGCCTCGTCCCAGGTGGGGCCGGGGCGGATGGCCGCCAGCCTCTCGACGAGTGCGGCTGCGAGCGCGTCCGCCACCTTCGCCTCGACGATCAGGCGGGAGCCGCAAACGCAGGCTTGACCGGCGTTGGAGAGAATGCTGCCGGCGATTGCGCCCGCCGCAAGCTCGAGATCGGCATCGGCGAAGACCAGTTGCGGGCTTTTGCCGCCGAGTTCCAGCGTCATCGGCTTGACGCCGGTGCGGGCGATATTGGTCATGATCGCCGAGCCGGCCGCCGTCGAACCGGTGAAGCTGACCTTGGAGATGCCGGGATGTCCGGTGATCGCATTTCCCGTGGTCAGGCCGTCGCCGAGCACGATGTTGACGAGACCGGCCGGCAGGCCGGCTCGCACCGAAAGTTCGGCGAGATAGAGCGTCGAAAACGGCGTCATTTCCGATGGCTTCAGCACCACCGCATTGCCTGCCGCCAGCGCCGGACCGAGCTTCCAGCCGGCCATGGACAAGGGAAAATTCCAGGGGGTTATGGCGCCGACGACGCCATAGGGTTCCGTCATGATCATGCCGAAGTTCGCATCGTCGGTCGGGACGAGGTCGCCGCCTTCCTTGTCGGCGAATTCGGCAAAGAAGCGGATCTGTTCGGCGGTGACGGCGATGTCGCCGGCGACGAGATGGCCGATGGGACGTGTCGAGGAGAGCGCTTCGAGCCTGGCGAGGGTCTCCGCCTCGGCTTCGATCAGGTCCGCCCAGCGCTGTAGCGCCACGGTGCGCTCGCGCGGCCGCACGCCACCCCAATTGCTCGTCTTCAGTGTTTCTCTGGCGGCTTCGACGGCCTGGTCGACCAGGGCCTCGTCAGCCAGCGGGCAGCCTGCATAGGACTTGCCGTCGGATGGACGATGCATGTCGATGACGGTTTCGGCCGGAACCAGCCGGCCGCCGATGAAATGTCCAACGGGCGGGGAAATCGTGTTCGGATCGAAGCTGAGTGTCATCGCATGTCCTCGGGATGGGCTGAGACAAGCCTAACCGGGGAAGGCGAGCAGCATGCGTCGACCGGCGATGCCGCAGCGGCGAAAAATTGCGTTTTCGCCGCCGCCGCAGTCAAATCTACGGCGTCACGTCACGTCACGGTGACGTAGATCTTGCGCACCGTCTCGATCGTCTTCCAGACGCCAACGAAGCCCGGCTTCATGACGAAGCTGTCGCCGGCCTTGTAGACCACCGGTTCGCCGCCTTCCGGGGTGAGTTCGATCAGGCCGGACAGGATATGGCAGAACTCGAACGTCTCGCCCTTGATCGAGCGCGTCTCGCCGGGTGTCGCTTCCCAGACGCCGCTATGAACCGTCTCACCGCGGGCGACATCCTGCGCCCAGGTCTTGAAGGCAGGATTGCCCGAGATCAGGCGTTCGGGGAGGGGCCCGGACTCGCGCGGCGCGAAGGATGGGTTGGTGTCGATCGTCTTGAGGAGGGACATGATTTTGCTTTCCTAGGTTGAGAACTCAGTAGCCACGGTTGCGATCGACCAGACCGATCGGATCGACGCCCGCCTGATGTCGTTTGATGTTGCCGATGACGGCCGCCGCGGCGGTTTCAGGCTGGGTGACGCTCGCAATGTGCGGCGTCAGCAGGATCTTCGGATGGTTCCAGAAGGCGTGGTCCTGAGGCAGCGGCTCCGGATCGGTGACGTCGACGACGGCGCCGGAGAGATGCTCGGTGTCGAGCGCGTCGACGAGCGCCTGATGATCGAGCTGAGGACCGCGACCGACATGGACGAGTGCGGCAGCGGCCGGCAGTCTGGCGAAAAGCTCGGCATTCAGGAAGCCCCGCGTCTCGTCCGTCAGCGGCAGCAGGCAGACGAGAATGTCGGTGGTTGCAAGCAGAATGTCGAGGCCGTCCCGGCCGCTCAGGCATCGGACGCCGTCGATCTCGCGCGGGTTGCGGCTCCAGCCCGAAAGCGGAAAGCCGAAGGGCTGTAAACGTTCGAGCACGGCGCTGCCAAGCATGCCGAGCCCGAGCACGCCGATGCGGCGTTCCGAGGCCTGCCTAGGAGCGATAGCCTGCCAGGTCCGGCGCCGCTGCTGGTCGAGATAGGCCGGCAGGCCGCGATGCAGCGCAAGGACTGCCAGCGTCACATATTCCTGCATCATCCTGATGATGCCGTCCTCGACCATGCGCACCACCTTCACCGAAGCAGGCACTGCATCGATACGGAGCTGGTCGATGCCGGCGCCGATCGAAAACAGGATTTCGAGATTGCGATAGCGTGCGAGATCCTCCGGCACCGTCCAGGTGATCAGGTAGCGCACGGCGTCCGGTTCGACCGACTTGGGATCCATGGAGAAAGCAATGTCGGGCAGTTCCCGCGCGAAGGCTTCGGCGAATATGGCGCCGCGCTTCGCATCGGAATTGAAGAGAAGGGTCATGGCGTCGGCTCCTTGATCCGATGTCATCAGGTGCAGCGGCGGCCAAGCGCCTCGACCATCGCCTGGCAGGCGAGCAGTTCGCCGGCGAGGATGAATTCGTCCGGCTTGTGGGCGCGGCCGATGTCGCCCGGTCCGCAGATGATCGCATCGATGCCTGCGCGCTGGAAAAGCCCGGCCTCCGTGCCGTAGCTGACGGCGGCGAGCGGCTCGATGCCGGTCAGTTCGCCGAGCAGAGTTGCAAGCGGCGCATCGGCGGCAAGTGAAAGCGCCGGATAGGCGCTGAGTTCGCGCCATTCAACCTGAAAGCCGAACTGCGACAGCGCCTCGGCCGATGTTCGAAGGGGCGCTAGCAACGCGGCGGGATCGACGCCGGAAATAGCCCGCGCCTCGAACTCGGCCTCGCAGCTGTCGGGAATGATGTTGACCGCCTGGCCGCCTTTCAGCGTGCCGACCTGAAGCGAGGAGTAGGGCGGTTCGAAGACAGGCTCATACGGGCCGCGCGTGAGCCGTTCGGCTTCGGCGCGAGCGCAAGCCAGGACGTCGGTAATGGCATGGATTGCGTTCAGTCCCTGGTCCGGGCGCGAGGAATGGCCGGACCGGCCCCTGACCGTCAGCCGGGCGGCGGCCTTGCCCTTGTGGGCGCGGATCGCCCGCATGCCGCTCGGCTCGCCGATGATCGCGCCAAGCGGAGTTGCACAGAGCTCCGGCAGGCGGGCGATCATGTGCTGCACGCCGCGGCAGCCGGCCTCCTCGTCATAGGAAAAGGCAAGGTGGACGGGGCGGCGAAGCGGTGTTTTCGCCAGCGCGGGGACGGCCGCGAGAACCGCGGCCAGGAAGCCCTTCATATCCGTGGCGCCGCGACCGTAGAGGCGGTCCGCTTCGGCGCGCAGGCGAAACGGGTCGCTGGTCCAACCGCCTTCGGCGGCGGGGACCACGTCCATATGGCCTGAGAGGATATAGCCCGGCTCCCCCTTTGAGCCGATTGTGGCGAAGAGGTTCGAGCGATCGCCCTCCGGGCCGGGAAGCTCCGTGACGACGGCGCCGTGGCTTCGCAGGTAGTGCCGAATCCACGCCACGATCTCGCCGTTCGGCGTGCCGACGACGGAGGGGAAACCGACGAGCCTTTCGAGAATTTCAATGGCCTGCATCGGTGACCTCACAAGCATGCCCTGCTTGCCGAGACGGCCATGCCGCCGACGGAAACGACAATTCGGCCCAGCGGGATGTTAGAGGTGTTTGCAACTGGGCTGAGGGAGGTGACATTTCCGGGCTCTCACAGTGAATGGCGACTCCGGCCGCTGGATCTGTCGATGAGTCTAGAGGGAGGCGCAGGCGTTACTTGCCGAAAGCGCATCGGGATTTGGTCGATTGTTGTGTTTGCGCAGGCTTCACCAGTGAATTGTGTCGAACGATCTGTTTTAGTCTGGGCGGAGAAGTTTCCGGGCGCAGACTTGGCCAGAAAAATGCGGCAGGAGGGCGGGAGTGAGTGAACTGATATCCGAATCCAGGTTCGTCGATAGTTTCGAGACGCATATCGCCGGGATCGACAGCGTTGCCCTTGACCAGTTGCACGCACTTTCGATGACCGTCGCCTGGCCGCATCGCGGTGAGGACTGGCAGTTCCTGCGGGAGTTCGGACAGGGCATCGTGGCGATCGATGAAATCGGCCGTATCCTGGGCTCTGCCATGTGGTTTCCCTATGACGCGCAATTTGCCACGGTCGGTATGGTCATCACCTCGCCGCGTCTTCAAACCAACGGCGCCGGTCAATGGTTGATGGGCCATGCGCTGAATCAGGTCGCCGGGCGGAACCTCGGGCTGAATGCGACGCGCGCAGCGCGCCGTCTTTATCGGTCCCTGAATTTTGTTCGGGAGGCGCTCGTCTTTCAATGCCATGGCGAAGCGATATTGCCGCCGGATGTGGCGCCGCCGTCCGGCGCCGTGATACGGGCCGTCGAGGCTGGCGATCTGGAAGCGATCGCCGAATTGGATTGCGTGGCCTTCGGCACGGATCGCAAACTGCTCCTGGCCCGGCTCCTGGCAAATTCCAAGGGCATCGTGTTGAGCCGCGCCGGCCGGATCGAGGCATTCTCGCTTTGCCGGCGGTTCGGGCGTGGCCATGTCATCGGTCCGGTTGTGGCGCGCAGTGACGCAGACGCGATCGCCGTCGTCCGCCCGCATGCGGCCGAGCATGCAGGGGCGTTCCTGCGCCTCGACACACGCGAGCAGGGCGGGACCTTTTCCGATTTCCTCTCCCGCTGCGGTCTTCCTGTCTACGATATCGTGACGACCATGTCGCTCGGTGGCCCTTGGCTTCCGGTTGCCGGACGCGCGATGGCGCCCGAGCCGAAGACCTATGCGCTCGTCAGCCAAGCACTCGGTTGACACAAGCCTACTGACGATCGTTGTCGGGTTTTAGGCGCCGGGACAGATGGGTATGCAGGTCAGAGCCTGCTGACGTTCGAATTCGGGCCGGAACGAGCGGTATTGCCAGAAACCCTCCGGGCTTTCCTTGCGGTATACGGTCTCGAGCCAGAACACTGTGTCATCCGTCGGCAAGACAGGATGCCACGCGTACCATTCCGACCAGATTTTTCCTGCCGGGTCGCTGTCCATGATCGCCACTCGCCTCCTCATCATCGGCGCAACTCGAACATCCGTGCGGCACGGGAGCCGTTGCGGTCCCGACGTGCCTCGGCAAATGTTCTGTTGTGGAGAATAACAGCGAGAGAATATTCTTCAATGGAGATCATTTTCCCGTATTGCGCGAAGTCTTTCTTGTCGGCGGTCGGTGGATGTTTCAGGTTGTAAGATGTGGCTCTGTTGACGAATAATTTCGTCGGTAGATGCAACGCCTCGATTGGGCTTCGACACCGGGCGATGAGCTGCGGTGTTCAATCACCACTGATCTGTTTGCGTGATGGTTGGATGGCTTAGCTAATCGAACGCAGCCCGAGATAGGCCGCCAAACTGACGGCGGAGAGGGCGATCGTCAGCCTGGGTCTCGCATCGTCGAACATCGCCGCCAGCGAAAGGCCGAGCATCAGGATGATGGATTTTGCCCAAAGCTCCTGATCGGAGACGGTGAAAGCGATTGCCGCCAGAAAGACGGCGCTTGCGACGATCGTCACAGGGGCGGATTTCTCAGCGAGATCGCCGCCTGGGAAATACGGCAGGAGAAAACGGCGCATGCTCAACCCTGAAGCGACGCTCAGAAGAAGACAGGTCAAGACAAGTTGCAACATTAAGGTCGTCGCCGATCGATCTGCAGATGGCCTTGCGGATGCAAACCGCATGCCAGCCTCAAACCCGCAAATCCTCATCCGACAGAGGCAATGCCGCCGCCTGCATGGCTATTTCCTCGGCGTCGCGATCCTTTTTTCGGCAATCGCTTGCCTGTTCGGTCCGCGGATGGCGTTTTTTCGCCCAATGCCGAAATCGGCTTGAGCCTGCGCAATGATTTTTATATAGAGAATTATCTGTCGTCTTAATTCCGGAAACGAGATCTTTTCATTGGACCTTTCATCGATCGAGATATTCCTCGCTGTCGCCAGCGACCGCAGCGTGACGAAGGCTGCCAAGGCTGTAGGGCGGGTACCGTCGAATGTGACGACGCGCATCCAGCAGTTGGAAGAGGACCTCGGGGTTTCCCTCTTCAGCCGTGACGGCAAGAAGATGACGTTGACACGCGAGGGCGAGACGTTTCTCGCCTATGCCAACCGGCTTATGGCGCTTGCGCTCGAAGCGCGCCAGGCCGTGCGGCCTCTCGCCCCATCGGGGACATTGCGGGTCGGCACCATGGAGAGCACGGCGGCAAGCAGGCTGCCGGCGGCGCTGACGCAATTCAATCAGATGTGGCCGGAGGTGTCGCTTCATCTGACGATGGGGGCGTCTCGCGATCTGACCCGCGACGTTCTCTCTGATGCGCTGGATTGTGCGCTGATTGCCCGCCTGCCGAAGACGATGCGCGAGGAAGACTCGAGCTTCGATGCCGAACTCAAGGCGCTCGAGATCGAGCCGGTCTTTGTCGAGGACCTGTTGATCGTGTTGCCGTCCGGGCATCCCTCCATCAAATCCGCCGCCGACCTGCGTGTCGGGTCGCTCGCCGCTTTGGAGCCCGGTTGCACCTATCGCCGGATCGCCGAAAACTGGGCGCGCAAATCGAGCGCCCTGCCGACGAGCGAACTCGGCTCCTACCACGCGATCCTGGCGAGCGTTGCGACCGGCAACACGGCGGGTGTCATGCCGCGATCCGTCCTTGACCTCATGCACTGGCCGACGCATGTCCAGACCCACCAGCTAGGCCCCGTCGAGACGCTGCTCGTCTATCGCAAGAATGATCGCCCCAGCGCCTTCAACGCATTCCACGAAGTCCTCAGCGCGACAAAAGGCAGAGATGTCAGGCTGGCGACAAACTAGTCCGCACGTCTTCCTCTTTGGTCCGCTAGATAATCCTCGCTTAAAATTGGTCTTGTCATGCAGTATCCCGTTTCCCCGAAAGTGGGACCGAGCCGCTTCCGCTTGTTCTCACCTATATTGGCCGGTGCGACCTTACGAGAGCGATTGATTGCATGTCTCGGCGCTTTGCTGGCCATCGGTCTCACCGGCGTCATCAGCGGCTATATGTTCGGGCAGGGGCCACATCTTCCGCTGATCGTCGCGCCGATGGGCGCGTCCGCGGTGCTGCTTTTTGCGGTGCCGGCAAGCCCGCTTGCACAGCCTTGGTCGATCATCGGCGGCAATACCATTTCCGCCCTGATGGGGATTATTGCTGCCTATTTCATCCGCGATCCGATCATCGCGACCGGCGTCGGCGTTTCGCTTGCCATCGGCGCGATGTCCTTCACGCGCTGCCTTCATCCACCCGGAGGAGCCGCCGCACTGACCGCCGTTCTCGGCGGCCCTGTCGTTGCCGGCTGGGGATTCCTTTTTCCCTTCGTGCCCGTCGCTTTGAACTCCTGCATTCTCGTCGGCCTTGGCCTGCTGTTCCACAAGCTTTCCAAGCGGAATTATCCGCACGTCGTTCCGAAACCGGCAGAGAACACCCATCAGACGATCGACCTGCCATCAGCCGTGCGGGTGGGTTTTCGCGAGGAGGATGTCGATGCGGCCCTTGAGGCGCTCGACGAAACCTTCGATATCGACCGGGCAGACCTTAGCCGGCTGCTGCAGCAGGTCGAGCTGCAAGCGGCCATCCGCTCAAACGGCAAGATCAGCTGTGCCGATATCATGTCGCGCGACGTGATCGCCATTGGCGAAGCTTCGGAACCGGATGCCGCACGGCATCTTCTTTTGAAGCACAATATCCGTACGCTGCCGGTGAAGGACCCGGAGGGCCGTCTCGTCGGCGCTATCGGCTTGCGGGAGTTGTCGATGAGCACCGAGACCATCGGGCATGCGATCTCGAGGCCAGCAGTGGCGAGACCTTCGGATCCTGCTCTGTCGCTGTTGCCCGTCCTGACAGACGGGCGCACGCATGCCGTCATCATCGTCGACGACGATTACCGCATCCTTGGCCTGATATCTCAGACGGATCTGCTGAGCGCAGTAGCGCGGCTGCTGCCAAAGGAGGACAATGCGATTCCGGCGGTGGCCTGAGCCGTGAGCGTGGAACTTAGCTGGAGAAAAAATCGGTGCTGATTGAGCGCGATTCAAATGGCGATTTTATCCTGGAATCATCGGAGCTGGCGAAACGGTTCGGATTGTCGCTGGCCGATCTTCGCCGCCACATGCGCCATGGTTCCGTCGTCAGTTCCGTGGAAATCGGGACTGCCGAACATGAGGGGACAAAACGCGTGTCGCTTCGGCTCGGCAACAGGCTTTGGCAAGCCGTTCTGAACGATGAAAATGAAGTGCAGCAGGAACAGATGACCGTTCTTCGGGGTAAATCCTCCGGACGGCATCCGCGCTAAATCGACGCCAGCTGTCGGCAGATTGGCCATGCCGGCTGGAAGCCCCTTGTTCAGTGCAGTCCGAGATAGGCTTTGCGGACCTCTTGGTTATCGAGCAGGGCGGCGCTGTCGCCTGAAAGGTGGATGCGGCCGTTGACCATGACATAGGCCCGCTGCGACAGCTTCAGTGCATGGTTGGCGTTCTGCTCGACGAGAAATATCGTTTTGCCCATCGCAGCGATCTCCCGCAAAACTTCGAAAACGCGCTTGACGATCAGCGGCGCCAAGCCGAGCGACGGTTCATCGAACAGGATCAGCTCGGGCCGCGCCATCATGGCGCGGGCGATGGCGAGCATCTGCTGTTCGCCGCCCGACATGGTGCCGGCGGTCTGATTTCGGCGCTCCTTGAGGCGCGGGAAGAGCTCGAACATGGTGTTCCGGTCTTCTTCGAAGCGGGCCATGCCGATTGGCGTCGTGCCCATCATCATATTCTCTTCGACGGACATCTCCTGAAAGATCTGACGACCTTCCGGAACGAGCGCGATGCCGCGCCGGGAAATCCTGCTGGTCGGCATCTGGGAGATATCTTCGCCGCGATGCAGTATCTTGCCGGATGAGGCGCGCGGCGCGCCGAAGATGGAGGAAAGCAGCGTGGTCTTGCCGGCGCCGTTTGCGCCGATCAGGCTGACGATCTCACCGGCTGAGATATGGACGTTTACCGCCTTCAGCGCTTCTACCGGGCCGTAATGGGCGTGAACGCCGGCGAATTCGAGAAGCGGTACCTGCGTGTCGGACGACTGGCTCATGCTGGTACCTCTTCTTCGCTGACCCCGAGATAAGCGGCGACGACGGCCGGGTCGTTGGCGACATACTCAGGCGTGCCGTCGGAGATCACCTCGCCATGATCGAGCACGACGATGTGGTTCGAAATGCGCATGACGAGACCCATGTCGTGCTCGATGACGAGAACCGTCTGCTTGTGATCGGTACAGAGCCGTTGGATGACCTCCGCCAGATCGAGCGTTTCGGAGGGGTTGAGGCCCGCGGCCGGTTCGTCGAGGCATATGAGGCTTGGACCCGTGCACATGGCGCGGGCAATCTCGACGCGGCGCTGCCGGCCGTAGGGCAGTTCGCCGGCAAGACGGTTGGCGTCGTCGGCAAGCTTCATCTGTCCAAGCCAGTGATAGGCGCGGTCGACGGCGTCTGCCTCGGCCTTGCGAAACGCCCCGGTTCGGAAAACGCCGCTGAGAATATTGTTGCGGGTGGCCAGATGCTGGGCGACCAGAAGGTTCTCGATGACCGACATTTCCTTGAACAGGCGGATGTTCTGGAACGTCCTGGCAATCCCGGCGCGCGTCACGAGGTGCGAGCCGCCGGTCATCGGTTTCGTCACCAATTGGCCGATATCCGTCGGACCATCGCGTCCGTTCAGCATGATACGGCCTTCGCTGGAGCGGTAGAATCCGGTGATGCAGTTGAACATCGTCGTCTTGCCGGCGCCGTTGGGGCCGATCAGGGCGGTGACATCACCGCGTTCGACGGAGAAGCTGACGTCCCGGTTGGCGACGATGCCGCCGAAACGCATGGTGACATTCTGCACTTCGAGGATGGGTTCGTTCATCGCCCCGCCTCCGCCTTGCCCTCAAAGGACAGTTCGGTGCCGATGCCTTCTTTCATCGAGCTCGGAAAGAATGCCGGACGCTTGATGCGGACCAGGCCGCGCGGTTTCCAGATCATCATCACCACCATCAGGATGCCGAAGACCAGAACGCGGTATTCGGCGAACTCACGCAGAAGTTCCGGAAGAATGGTGAGAACGAGAGCTGCCGAGATGACGCCTGCCGTCGATCCGAGGCCACCGAGCACGACGATGGCGAGGATCAGCGCGGATTCGAAGAAGGTGAAGGAGGTCGGGTTCACGAAGCCCTGTTGCGCGGCGAAGAAGACGCCGGCGAGGCCGCCCGTGGAGGCGCCGAGCATGAAGGCCGTGAGCTTTGTGAAGACGTGATTGACGCCGAGCGAACGGCAGGCGATCTCGTCTTCCCGCAGCGCTTCCCACATGCGGCCAAGAGGGATGACGCGCAGCCGCTCCACGGCGTAGATGACGAAGCAGACGATGAGAAACAGCACGAAATAGAGGAACCAGAACCGGTAGTCCGCACTGTAGGGGATGCCCAGATATTCATGAATGGGAACGCCGCCCTGTTTGGCCGTACGGGTGAATTCGAGGCCGAGGAAGGTGGGTGCCGGAACCGGAGCGCCGTTGGGGCCGCCGGTGAATTCCAGCCAGTTGTTCAGCACCAGACGAATGATTTCGCCGAATCCGAGCGTGACGATGGCAAGATAGTCGCCATGCATCTTGAGAACGGGGAAGGCGAGGATCATGCCGAAGAGACCGGCCAGAAAAGGCGCAAGGACCAGAGCGCCCCAGAACCCGATGCCGAGATATTGCGACCCGAGCGCCAGGAGATAGGCTCCGACGGCGTAGAAGGCGACGTAGCCAAGGTCCAGCAGACCCGCAAGCCCGACGACGATGTTGAGCCCCAGGCCGAGCAGGCAATATATCAAGGCGAGGATCGCAATGCCCAGGAAGTATTTGTCGGCAAAGAACGGCAGGCTCAACCCGGCGAAAAACAACAGGGCAAGGACCAGCATCGGCGACCGTTCCTTGCCGGTCATGACGGTCACACCGGCGCCGTTGCCTGCCATGCCCCGGGTGAGCTTTCGGCCGAGGCTGCTCATCTGGAACAGCGAGAGTGCCGATCGGCCTGCCGTGACGACGGCCGCCAACAACACCGCGCGCATCAATTCGTTCGTGAACGAAAATCCGTCGAGCACCAGCCCCGAGATCGGGCCGAACAGGATGAGGGAGACCGTAAAAGTGAGGAGTGCTTGCTTGAAGAGTGCGCGAAGGCGGTTGGATTCCATGGTTCGTGCGCCTCTTCAGACTTTTTGGATTTCCGCCCGGCCAAGCAGGCCATACGGTCGGAAAAACAGGAGAGTGATGAGCAATGCGAAGGCGAAGACGTCCTTGTAGTCGGTGCTGACATAGCCGGCGAACAGAGCCTCGGTCAGGCCGAGGACGATGCCGCCGAGTACGGCGCCGGGCAGCGAGCCGATCCCGCCGAGAACCGCGGCCGTGAAGGCCTTGATGCCCATGACAAAGCCGATGAAAAAGTTGAAGGAGCCGTAGTTGAAGGTAACGAGCGTGCCGCCGACGGCGGCAGTGGCCGCGCCCATGACGAACACCGCCGAAATGATCCGGTCGGTATTGACCCCGAGTATCGCGGAGATCCGGATATTCTGCTGGGTGGCGCGGCATTCGCGGCCGATCCTGGTGTAGTTGATCACATAGGTCAGCACGCCCATGGCGATCAGCGACGCGAACAGGATCACCGTCTGCATGTAGGTGATCTGCGCGAAGTGGGTATCGTTTCCGATGCGAAACGCCCCCTGGATGAGCGTCGGCACACCCTGGTCGCGTGCGCCCTGGGCGATCTGGACGTAGCTCTGCAGCATCAGCGAGATGCCGATGGCCGATATCAGCGGAGCAAGCTTGGTCGAGCCGCGAAGCGGACGATAGGCGACGCGCTCGATCACCCAGCCATAGACGGCGGTGATCGCGCAGCTGATCACCAGCACTGATATCAGGGCGAAGGGAACCGACTGAACACCGAAATAACCGAGAGCGGCAAGCGTGATGGCGGCGATATAGGCCGATACCATATAGACGTCGCCATGGGCGAAGTTGATCATCCGGATGACGCCGTAGACCATGGTGTATCCAACCGCGATCAGGCCGTAGATCGTCCCCAGCGTGATGCCATTGAACAATTGTTGAACCAGGATGTAAAAGTCCATGGTGAACCCCTCTTATGGTTTTCGGGGATGGATAAGCCGGCCGAACCTAAAGCGCGTCGCGATCTTTCAGAGTCTCTGGTCGCGCTTTAGGTCCTTAGTTTTCCGCATGTCGTTACCGCAAAACCGCTGCACAGTTTTCCGTGACAAGCTTCAGGTCCGGCCGGCTCGGGCAAAATGCCTTACTTCACCAAGACAGGGGTTCCCTTGTCGTCGAAGTTGTAGAAGACGAACTTGAAGTCCTTGATGTCGCCCTTGGCGTCCCAGGTGATCTTGCCGATGGCGGAATCGACGGTGTTGTTGCGAAGATAGTCGGCCTGGGCCTTCAACTCGTCGCCGGCCTTCAGCGCGGCAATGACGGCCTGCGCATTGGCATAGCCATAGAGCACGTAGTTGGCCGGCGTGATGTTGGCTTTCTTCAGCGAGTTCTGGACGCCCTGCGTCGAGGGATCGGCCAGCGGATCGGGCGTTGCCGAATAATAGACGTTCTTCAGGTTTTGCGCGCCGCCGGCTGCCGCGATGAGTTCCGTCTGGGCGAAGGCGTCGCCGCTGACGACGACCACGTCGACACCCTGCTCCTTCAGCTGGCGGATCAGCGGACCGCCTTCGGGGATGAGGCCGCCGAAGTAAACGGCGTTGGCGCCGGAGCTCTTGATCTTGGTGACGAGCGCGTTGAAGTCGCGTTCGCCGCGGGTCAGGCCCTCGTACATCACAGGCTTGATTCCGCGCGCTTCGATCGTCTTCTTGACGGCGTCCACCAGGCCTTGGCCATAGGTGTCCTTGTCGTGAATGAGCGCGATCTTGTCCCGCTTCAGCGTATCCAGAATGAAGCTGCCGGCAACGACGGCCTGCTGGTCGTCACGGCCGCAGCCACGGAACAGATTGTCGAAACCGCGATCGGTGACGGTCGGATTGGTCGAGGACGGCGTCATTTCGAGGATGCCGGCATCATTGTAGATTTCGGAAGCGGGAATCGTGTTGGACGAGCAGAAATGCCCGATCACGGCCTGGACCTTGTCCTGGTCGACGAAACGATTGGCGACGGAAACGGCTTGCTTCGGTTCGCAGGCGTCGTCCCCCTTCACCAGTTCAATCTTCTTGCCATTGATGCCGCCCGACGCATTGACGTCGGTGACGTAGGCGGACACGCCGCTGAACACCTGCTCGCCGAAGGTCGCATTGGCGCCGGTATAGGGGCCGGCGACGCCGATCTTGATCGTGTCGGCCGCCAAAGCGTTGGAAAACAGCAAGGCGGAGGCGACGGCGGTGGCGCTAAGAAGTGTCGAGATGGATTTCATGTGTTTTTCCCTCTGGTTGAAGCCATTCGATTTTTAGTCATTCTCGACGCGGTTTAAGTCCGCGTTCATGCTTCGTCGTTCGGCGAAGCTATTATTTTTGCTGTGTAATTCGTTCTCGTTGAAAACACTAAGAAGAGCGGGTTTCGAGATTTTCGATCCTTTTCTTAATTGACACTTATATGATAAGTGACATATACGAAGATCGTCAAGCGGAAATGTTGCGACATCGCTTGCAACAGTGAAGAATGGCAGGATCGATGATCGCGCAAGCGCGGTCTCAAAGGTTAAGAAAGCGGGGAACAAGACGGTGAGCAGCACGCCACGAAACTGCCGGGTGGGCGTCGATATCGGCGGCACCTTTACGGATATCGCTCTCGACCTCGATGGGACGCTTCACTCGACGAAGATCCTGACGGACTATACGGCGCCGGAGCGGGCAATCCTGAAGGGTGTGAAGACCGTCGCAGACATGGCGGGCATCGCTCTTTCAGAGATCGGCATCCTCATCCATGGCACGACGCTTGCCACCAACGCGCTCATCGAGCGGCGCGGCGCCAAGACCGCCTTCGTGACGACGGAAGGTTTTCGCGACGTGCTTGAAATGCGCACCGAGAACCGTTTCGAGCAATATGATCTCAATATTTCCCTGCCGCCGGCTCTCATCGCGCGCGCCGACCGCTTCGTCGTGCGTGAGCGTATCGATGCGGCGGGCAAGGTTCTGCTTGATCTCGACGAGGCTTCGGTCGCAGCCGTCGTCGAGAAGGTCGTGGCAGGCGGTTATGGGAGTGTCGCAATCGGCTTCATCCATGCCTATGCCAACGGCGCGCACGAAGTCGCCGTCCGCGACGCGATCCTGAAGCGCCTTCCTGGCCTCTCCGTTTCGATCTCGTCGGAGGTTTCTCCGCAGATGCGCGAATTCGAGCGCTTCAATACGGTCTGCGCCAATGCCTACGTCAAGCCGGCGATCAAATCCTATCTCGACCGTCTCGTCGTGTCGCTGAAGGATATCGGAGTCGGCTGCCCGGTTTTCATGATCCACTCCGGCGGTGGGATCGTGTCGGTCGAGAGCGCCTCCGAGTTTCCGGTGCGCCTGGTCGAATCCGGTCCGGCCGGCGGCGCGATCTTCGCGGCCGACATCGCCCGCCAATACGGTCTCGACACGGTTCTCTCCTTCGACATGGGCGGAACCACCGCCAAGATCTGCCTGATCGAAAACCAGGTGCCGATGACGGCCAAGACGTTCGAGGTCGCGCGCACCTATCGATTCCGCAAGGGATCCGGCATGCCGATTTCCATCCCTGTTGTCGAGATGGTCGAAATCGGCGCGGGCGGTGGTTCGATCGCTTCGGTCGACGCAATGCGTCAGATCCGCGTAGGGCCGCATTCGGCAGCCTCCGAGCCGGGCCCGGCATGTTATCAGCGCGGCGGCAAGAACCCCACCGTCACCGATGCGGACCTGATCCTCGGCAAGCTCGATCCCGCCAATTTCGCCGGCGGCGCGATCCCGCTTTCCGTCGAGGCGAGCCGCCAGGCGATGAGCGACGATATCGGTTCGGTCATCGGCCTCGACCCGGAGGCTTCCGCTTACGGCACGTGCGAAATGGTCGACGAGAACATGGCCAATGCCGGCCGCGTTCACACCGTCGAGAACGGCAAGAATATTTCCGATTTCACCATGATCACCTTCGGTGGCGCGGGACCGCTGCATGCCGCACGGCTCTGTGAAAAGATGGGAATCTCGACCTTCCTCGTTCCGCCGGGTGCCGGCGTCGGTTCCGCGATCGGTTTCCTCAAGGCGCCATTCGGCTATGAGTCCGTCCGCAGCGCCGTCTTCAAGCTGTCGAATTTCGAATATGCGGAGGCCAACCGCCTCCTGGAAGCGATGAAGGCCGAAGCGCTTGGCTTCGTCGAAGGCGGGCTCGACGCAGGCTCCCCGGTGATCGAACGCACGCTCTTCATGCGCTATGCCGGGCAGGGCTGGGATATTCCGGTCCCGCTTGCCGACGACAATTTCGACGCCGCGAGTGCTGAGACGATCGCGGCCTTGTTCGAAAGGGAATATGAGCGCTTCTTCGGCCGCGCCATCGAGGGTCTCGATATCGAGATTGTCAGCTGGTCGGTCAAGGCGAGTTCGCCGCTGCCGCCGGTCGAGCGCATCGCCTCCATCGCCGAAGGCAATGTCGTGCAGCCGGGCAAGACCCGCCGCCTGTTCGAGGCTTCGCAAGGCGCCTATCTCGAAGCCGGCATTCACGAGCGTACCGGTTTGAAGCCCGGCGACGTGATCAAGGGTCCTGCGGTCATCGTCGAGCGTGAGACCTCAGCCGTTCTCACCTCTTTCTTCAAGGCCATCGTTCAGCGCGACGGCAGCCTTCTCGCAACCCGGATCTGAGGATAGTCACATGAACCAATCCATGATCGATATCCATATGCAGGTCATGTGGAACCGGCTGATCTCCGTCGTCGAGGAGCAGGCGCAGACCCTGATCCGCACGGCCTTCTCCACCTCGGTGCGCGAGGCGGGCGATCTGTCGGCCGGCGTCTTCGACCTGGAAGGCCGCATGCTGGCGCAGGCGGTCACCGGCACGCCCGGCCACGTCAACGCCATGGCGGAATCCGTCGCGCATTTCATTCGCGACATTGGGCCGGACAATATCTTCGAAGGCGACGTCTACATCACCAATGACCCGTGGAAGGGGACGGGCCACCTGCACGACATCACCGTCGTCACGCCCTCCTTCCATCACGGCAAGCTGGTCGGTTATTTCGCCTCGACCGCGCATGTCGTCGATGTCGGCGGTCGCGGTTTCGGCCCGGATGCCCGCGAAGTCTATGAAGAGGGCATCTTCATTCCGATCATGAAGTTCTTCGAGCGCGGCGAGCTGAACCGCACGCTGATCCATATCGTCCGAAACAATGTTCGCGAAAACGACAAGGTTGTCGGTGACTTCTATGCGCTTGCCGCCTGCAACGAAACGGGCCAGCGCCGGCTGGTCGACATGCTGACGGAATTCAATCTCCCTGATCTTTCAACGATCGGCGGCTTCATCCTCAAGCATAGCCGCGAGGCAACGCTGGAGCGGCTGAAAAACCTTCCGCATGGCTCCTGGAACTATAGCCTCGACCTCGACGGCTATGACGAGCCGGTGCATCTCGCCGCCAAGCTGAGCATCGGCCCCGATGGCGTCGTGGTCGATTTCGACGGCACCTCAGGCATGAGCAAGTTCGGCATCAATGTGCCGCTCGTCTATGCCAAGGCCTATGCCTGCTACGGCATCAAATGCGTCGTGGCGCCGGAAATTCCAAACAATGCGGCCTCGCTTGAGCCCTTCGAGGTGGTGGCGCCGGAAGGCTGCATCCTCAATGCCAAACGGCCGGCGCCGGTCGCCGTCCGCCACGTTCTCGGCCATTTCGTCCCGGATCTCGTGCTGGGCGCGCTGCATCAGGCGCTTCCAGGCCAGGTCCCGGCTGAGGGTGCGAGCGCGCTCTGGAACCTGCATATGAGCGTGCGCCCCGTCTCCGATCAGATCGGCGGCAAGGGCGCGGAAATCCTGATGTTCAATTCCGGCGGCACCGGCGCCCGCGCCACTCTCGACGGCTTGAACGCCACTGCCTTTCCGAGCGGCGTGCACACGATGCCGATCGAGGCGACGGAGAATGTCGGTCCCGTCATCATCTGGCGCAAGGAATTGCGCGAGGGGTCCGGAGGGGCCGGCGCGCAGCGCGGCGGTCTCGGCCAGATGATCGAGATCGAAGCGGCCGAGGGCTTCAGCTTCCGCTTCTCCGCCATGTTCGACAGGCTTGGCCACCCCGCGCGTGGCCGCGAAGGCGGACTGAGCGGCACGGCCGGCGCAGTTGCGCTCGACGACGGTACGGTTCTCAAGGGCAAGGGGCTGCAATTCGTGCCGGAAGGCCGGCGCCTGGTTCTGTCGCTTCCGGGCGGCGGCGGTTACGGCGATCCGGCACACCGCCCGGCTGACGCGATCGAGCACGATCTGAAACATGGATACATCACAGAAGAACAGGCTGAAGCCTACGGCAGGAGCCGGACCAAGGGAGGCGAGGCATGAATATGATTGCATTCGAAAGTACACGCGTTGCGACGATCAAGTCCTCACCGTCCATGGCGGTATCGGTCGCCGCCAAGGCGATGCGGGCCAAAGGAGAGCATGTCGTCGACCTTTCGCTCGGCGAGCCTGATTTCGAGACGCCGGATCATATCGTTCAGGCGGCGATCGAGGCCATGCGCAAGGGGCTTACCCGCTATACTGCGCCGGACGGCCTGGTGGAGCTGCGCGAAGCGATCGTCGCCAAGTTCAAACGTGAGAACGGCCTCGACTACGCCATGGATGAGATCTCCATCGGCAACGGCGCCAAGCAGATACTCTTCAATGCATTTCTGGCCACGCTGGAGCCCGGCGACGAAGTGGTCGTGCCGGCGCCTTACTGGGTCTCCTATACCGACATCGTCATCCTGCATGGCGGCATTCCCAAAACCGTGTCTTGCGGTGTCGAGGACGCCTTCAAGATCACAGCCGAGCGGCTGGAAGCAGCCATCACGCCGAAGACGCGTTGGTTCCTGTTCAATTCTCCCTCGAACCCGACGGGGGCGATCTATACGGCGGACGAACTGAAAGCGCTTGGCGCGGTGCTGGCTCGCCACCCCCACGTGGCGATCATGTCGGATGAGATCTACGAACATATCGTCTGCGGCGACGTGCCCTTCACGTCGTTCGTCGTCGCGTGCCCGGAGCTGAAGGACCGCACGCTCATCATCAACGGCGTATCCAAGGCCTATGCCATGACAGGATGGCGCCTCGGCTATGCGGCCGGTCCGCGGGAACTGACCCGGGCCTTGAACAAGCTTCAGTCCCAGAGCACGACCTGCCCGTCCTCCATCACCCAGTTTGCGGCCGCCGCAGCGCTCAACGGTCCCCAGGACTTCGTCAGGACGGCGGTTGCCGAATACAAGGCGCGCGGCGAACTGGTCGCAAGGGGCTTCAGCGCGATACCCGATCTCGATGTGCGAGCTCCGGAAGGGGCCTTCTACCTCTTTCCGAAATGCGCCCACTATATCGGCAAGACGGCGCCCGACGGCGCCAGGATTTCCAACGATACGGAACTGGCCTCCTATCTCCTCAGGGAAGGCAAGGTCGCAACCGTTCCCGGCGCCGCTTTCGGTGTCGAACCCTATATTCGCCTTTCCTTCGCGACATCGCGTGACAATCTTGCCATTGCCATCGAGCGCACCGCCGATGCACTGGCCAAACTTCGCTAAAGGGAAAATTCGATGACTGATTATCAGCGTACGCTTCTGACTGGCGCGGCCGGCGCTCTGGGAACCCAGCTGCGCAAGTCAGGAACAAGGCTTGGCAAGATCGTCAGGCTGTCTGCACGCAGGCCCTGCGAGAACGTCAAGCCACACGAGGAAGATGTTCCGGCGGACCTTTCCGACTTCGACGCCGTTTCGAAAGCCGTGGAGGGTTGCGACGCCATCATTCATATGGGCGGTCAGGGGCTGGAAGCCCCCTGGAACACCATCCTCAACGCCAACATCGTCGGCAGCTACAACATCTATGAGGCGGCCAGGCAGCATGGCGTCAAGCGCATCGTCTATGCCAGCTCCGTTCACGCCATCGGTTTTTACGAGCGCACCGAGACGATCGACGGCGACGTTCCGACCCGCCCCGACAGTCTCTACGGCGTGTCGAAGACCTTCGTCGAAAACCTCGGCAGTTACTATTTCGACAAGTTCGGGATCGAGACCGTGAGCCTGCGCATCGGCTCGTCCTTCCCGGAGCCGACGGACCGGCGCCACCTCATCACCTGGCTTTCCTATCGCGATTGCCGCCAGCTCGTTGAAAAGAGCCTGTCGGCCGAACGCGTCGGCTTCATGGTCGCCTATGGCATGTCCAACAACAGCCGGGCGTTCTGGGACAACCGCACGGCGGCATCGCTTGGATACAAGCCGGAAGACAGCGCCGACGACTACGCGGACAAGGTCTTCGGCAAGACGAAACAGGGCGATCCCAACGATCCGGCGGTGCGCTTCCAGGGCGGCAGCTTTGCCGCCGCCGGCCACTATGAAGACGAGAAAAAGTGAGACGCCCTGATGCAAGCTTCCAAGTCATCCTATGACGTGGTGATCGTCGGTGGAGCAGTGGTCGGCAGTTCGACGGCATATTTTCTGGCGACCAATCCCGACTTCAACGGATCGGTCCTGGTGATCGAGAAGGACTGGACCTATCAGCGTTCGGCGACGGCGCTGTCTTCCAGCTCTATCCGTCATCAGTTCTCGAATGCGATCAATGTCAAAGTCTCGCAGTTTGGGACGGAGTTCATCCGCAACTTCAAGGAAAATGTCGCCGTCGATGACGACACGGCGGAGATCGGCTTTCATGAGGCCGGTTATCTGTTCCTCGCCGAGGACGATCGCGGCGATCAGGTTCTCCGGCGCAATCACGAAACCCAGATCTCGTGCGGCGCGGAAGTCACGCTGCTCGATCCTGATGGTCTCGGCCGGCGGTTTCCCTGGCTGAACCTCGAAGGACTGACACTCGGCAGCACCGGCGAGCGGGGCGAGGGCTGGTTCGACAGTGTCGGTCTGCTGCAGGGCTTTCGCAAGAAAGCGCGCGCGCTCGGCGTCGAATACATCGAAGACGAAGTTGTTGCCGTCAATAGAGAGGGAGACCGCATCGTTTCCGTGTCGACGAAGAGCGGCCAGACGATCGCCTGCGGCACGATGGTCAATACATCAGGCACCAACGGCAAGAAAATCGCTGGGATGGCCGGGCTCGACGTTCCCGTGGAGCCGCGCCGACGCTCGCTGTTCGTCGTCGATTGCCGCACGCCTCTGGAAGGAAAAGTGGGCCTGACGATCGATCCTACCGGCGTCTTCTTCCGGCCCGAGGGCAAGTTCTACCTGATGGGCACCTATCCCAAACATGACCCTGAGGTAGACCCCAACGATTTCGATGTCATGCACGACGAATTCGATGAGGAAATCTGGCCGATCATGGCGAACCGGGTTCCGGCCTTCGAGGCAATCAAGGTCGTCAACTCCTGGGCCGGCCACTATGACTATTGCACCCTCGATCACAATGTCGTCCTCGGACCGCATACCGAGGTCGGCAATTTCCTATTCGCAAACGGCTTCTCGGGGCACGGTCTCCAGCAGTCGCCGGCGATGGGACGGGGTCTCTCGGAACTGATTACCTATGGCGGCTTCAAGACCCTTGATCTTTCGCCATTCAGCTACGAGCGGGTAGTAGCACAGCGCCCCTTCCTCGAAGACGCCGTCATTTAACGAATAGCAGAGGGGCTCCCCGATGAAAAACGAAACATCCAAGCGCAGCGGCGGCCAGGTGCTCGTCGATGCCTTGCGCATCCATGGTGTCGAGCGCGTGTTCGGCGTGCCGGGCGAAAGCTATCTCGCTGCCCTCGACGCCCTTCACGACGTGGAAGACGCCATCGAATTCATCGTCTGTCGGCAGGAAGGCGGCGCCGCCTACATGGCGGAAGCCTACGGCAAGATGACCGGCAAACCCGGCATCTGCTTCGTGACCCGCGGGCCGGGCGCGACGAACGCGTCCGTGGGCGTGCATACGGCCTTCCAGGATTCGACGCCGATGATCCTGTTCATCGGGCAGGTGGCGCGTGATCAGATGGAGCGCGAGGCGTTCCAGGAGATCGATTATCGCCGCATGTTCGGCCAGATGGCAAAGTGGGTCGTCGAGATCGAGGATGCTGCCCGCATCCCTGAGCTCATCAGCCAGGCATTCCACCGAGCCGTCAACGGCCGGCCGGGACCGGTGGTCGTCGCTCTTCCGGAAGACATGCTGACCGATATGGTCGATGTTGCCGACACCCCGCCTTACAAGAGGGTTGAGGGCTTTGCCGGTCCGCAGCAATTCGAGGAATTGCTCGGCCTTCTCGCCGAGGCGAAGCGCCCGATGGTCGTCGTCGGCGGCGGCGGCTGGACCCAGCAGGCCGTTGCCGACCTGAAGGCGTTTTCGGAAGCCTTCGGCCTGCCGATCGCTGCCTCCTTCCGCTGCCAGGATCTGTTCGACAATACGCACGAAAACTATGCCGGCGATCTCGGCCTTGCGGCAGGGTCGAAGCTGATCCGCCATATGAAGGATTGCGATCTGCTGATCTCCATCGGCGCCCGTCTCGGCGAGATGACGACAGGCGCCTATACGCTGATCGACATTCCGGTTCCGAAGCAGTTGCTCGTTCACATCCATCCGGGCGCGGAGGAACTGGGGCGCGTTTATCACGCGCGATTGCCGATCAATGCCAGCGTCGCTGGTTTCCTGTCGCAGGCGGCAAAGCTGAAGCCATTAGCTGCCCCGGTATGGAAGGATTGGACCAGGACGGCCCATGCCGACTACCTCGAAAACCTCGATCATCCCATGGTGCCGGGTCCGGTGCAGATGGGCGATATCATGGAATGGCTGCGCGGCCATCTCAAACCGGATGCCATCCTGACCACCGGCGCCGGCAATTATTCCGCCTGGGCGCATCGCTTCTATCAGTATCGCACCTTTCGCACCCAGCTCGGACCGACGAACGGTTCCATGGGCTACGGCGTGCCGGCGGCGATCGCTGCCAAGATCACCGATCCCGCGCGCACGGTCGTTGCCTTCGCCGGCGACGGATGTTTCCTGATGAACGGTCAGGAACTCGCAACCGCCATGCAGTATGACGCTCGCGTCATCTTTCTCGTCATCAACAACGGCATGTATGGCACGATCCGCATGCATCAGGAGCGTGAGTATCCCGGCCGCGTCTCCGGCACCCGCCTGACGAATCCGGATTTTGCCTCGCTGGCGCGATCTTATGGCCTCCACGGTGAGACGGTGGAAAAGACCGAGGATTTCGCCGGCGCCTTCGAACGCTGCGAGTTATCCGGCAAGCCGGGTCTCATCGAAATCCGAATCGACCCGGAGGCGCTGACGCCGAAAATGAGCCTGACGCAAATTCGCGACCAGGCAATCGCCCAGGGAAAGTGATCGCAGGCAAAGGCGCCGCCTCAAAAAGCCGGCGGCGCCTCAGCAGACCAGCTTTAATTGAAGTCGCTTGAGGGGCGTGAAAAAGGGCGAGATAGGAGCGCAGGATGTGTCGCAGCAGGCGGACCATCCTTTCCCTCCCCCTGACTCAATCCTCGGTTTCGCTGCTCGTCGGCTCATTGAGCATCGTGCGGTAACGATGGAGGCTTTCCTCCAGATGGACGATCAGCGCGGCCTTCGCAGCCTTGGCATCACCCTGGGTGATGGCGGCCAGGATAGCGGCATGTTCCTTGTTGATTTTCTTCAGGTAGGTGCTGTAGCCGCGCGCCGATTGGCGATGCTTGAGCACGAGGTCGAAATTGATGCTCTCTATCACCGCTTCCAGAAAACTCGGGAAGTGGGGATTGCGGGTGGCGCGGGCGATCGCGAGATGGAATTCGAAATCGGCGCGTGCCTCGACCTCGGCATCCTCAGTCACCAGGTTTTCGAGGTTGTCGTAGGCGCGGGCAATTTCAGCCAGCGCCTCCGGCGTGCGCCTCGACGCGGCAAGGGCGACGGATTGGATCTCAACGCCGAGCCGCAATTCCAGGATCTGCATCGCGGAACGAATATCCTCGATGCGGCTGATTTCGAAATTGAGGGTCTTTGCGTCCTTGTCGCTCACATAGACGCCGGCACCCTGTCGCGTCGTGACCCTTCCGCCCACCTTAAGAGAGGTGAGCGCCTCGCGAATGACGGTTCGGGACACGCCGAACTCTTCGCACAGCTGGGCGCTTGACGGAATTTTCTCGCCGGGAGCATAAAGGCCGGAGTCGATCCGTTCCATCAGCTTCGCAACGACGATTTCCGCAAGATTGCCTCGTTGCGTGATGATTGACACTGGTTTGCTCCGATTTTCACGATAAAATTTAGCACATATCACATATCATGCCACGTCTGATTGCGGAACGTCGGCTTTTTCAGACATTATCTTATCGATCACCTGAAAGGGATGCGGGATGCGCTTGTTGTCGATTTCCTTCACCTGCGAGCGGCATGAATATCCGGTGGCCATGAGACTGTCGGTGTCGCCGGCGGCATCGATCTCCCGCTTCCAACTCATCGCATAGAGGCGCTCGGAGATCGGCCGATTGCGGGCCTCGTGGCCAAAGGTGCCGGCCATTCCGCAGCACCCCGTTTCTGCTGCCTGAAGGTCGATGCCGAGGCTTCCGAATACGCTTTTCCATTGTGCGATGGAGGCGGGCGCATTGGTGCGTTCGGTGCAATGGGCCATCAACCGGAAGCTCCTGCCTTTGCTGGCGGAGGGGGAAGCGGCGAGCCTGTCGAGCTTGGCGATCAGCCATTCCTGCGGAAGGAGAATGGTTGCCTGCAGCCTCCCTTTGTATTCGCTGCGAAAGGCGAGCGTCATCGACGGATCGAGCCCGACCAGCGCCACGCCTGTATCATCCAGCCGTTGCAGATAGCGCGCGGTCCGCTCGGCCGCAGCCTCAAAGCGTCCGAGATAGCCATGCACGTGCAGGGCTTTGCCATTGACATGCGACGCCGCGAGGAAGGGCGATAGCCCCATTTTCCGCGCGAGTCCAATTGCGGCGAGGGCGACCTCAGGATCGAAATAGGCGGTAAACGCATCGGCGACAAAGATGACGCTCTGCTCCCTCTCACGTGGCGACAAGGCCTCGATTTGCGGAAGGGTCGCAAGCGGCACGCCAAGGCCGGCGGCTTCCTTCGCCAGAGAGATCCGCGGCAGGCGAGGCAGGGACGTCAGGCCGGCAACGCGCATCATCATCCTGCCGGCTCGCGTGCCGACGACCAGGTTGTAGGCAGGTCGTATCCGGTGGACCAGCGGCAGGGTGGTCTCGATGGCTGCGACCAGCGGATCCTTCAGCGGACGCAGGTAGCGTCCGTAGTAAAGCTCCAGGAATTTGGAGCGGAAAGCCGGGACGCTGACTTTCACCGGACATTGTCCCGAGCAGGCCTTGCACGCCAGGCAGGTGTCCATTGAAGCGCGGACCTCGTGGGAAAAGTCGTCGCGATTTTGAGGATTCAGCGAGTTGAAAACGCGCCGAGCGAAGCGCGCGAGCGGAACGCTCTGCCGCAGGCGTTTTGCCTCCTGGCGAGGATCGATGCCTTTCTCGGCAAGCAGCCTCAGCCATTCCCGCATCAGAGCGGCGCGGCCTTTGGGCGAAAAACGCCGGTCGCGTGTCGCCTTGTAGGAGGGGCACATCGGGCTCGTTTCGTCGAAATCGAAACAGGCGCCGTTGCCGTTGCAATAGGCGGCGTTGTCGAAGGCTGCGCGGATCTCGTTGCCGATGATACGGTCGGTATCTCCCCGCAGCGGAACCTCGTCGATCTTCAGCAGCGCTTGGCCGGAAGGAGTTGCGATCTTGCCCGGATTGAGGCGGTTTTCCGGATCGAAAGCCCGTTTGATCTCCTGCAGGCTGGGATAGAGATCGCCGAAGAATTCCGGCACATATTCGGAACGTACCCCCTTGCCGTGCTCCCCCCAGAGCACGCCGCCATATCTGCGCGTCAGCGCCACCACGCCATCGCTGACCTCCCGGACCAGCCGGACATGGTCATTGCGGGTGAGGTCGAGGGCAGGCCGCACGTGCAGGACGCCGGCATCGACATGGCCGAACATGCCGTAGGAAAGGCCCGCGCCATCAAGCAATGCGCGGAACTCGCGGATATAGGCCGCGAGGTTTTCCGGCGGCACGGCGGTATCCTCGACGAAGGCGACGGGCCTGACCGGCCCGTCCACATTGCCGAGCAGGCCGACCGCCCGTTTGCGCATCGACCAGATCGCCTCGACGTCGGTATGGCTCCGCGCGATCGTATAACCCAGGTGACGGGCATCTGCGCCCGTGTCGAGAGCGGCGATCACTTCGGCCAGTTTGCGGTCGAGTTCGGCTTCATCGTCGGCGAGCACTTCAGCGATATTGATGCCGTTTGTGGTTCCGCCTGCATCGTCAGGGAAAAAGCGGGCAATGCCCGTCCAGACGATGTCGCCCCTGGCGAGGCCTAGAACTTTTTCATCGACCGTTTCCACCGAGGCGACATTCAGCGCGACAAGCGTGCGGGCATCCTCCAATGCCGTGTTGAAGTCCCCGTAACGAATGTTGATCAGCGCCGCATGGGCTGGAATCGGTAGAAGGTTAAGTTCCGCTTCGGCGATCATCGCCAGCGTTCCCTCCGAGCCGCAGAGAATGGCATTGAGGTCAAAGCGTCCGTCGCTGCGCCGGATGTGAGCGAGATCGTAACCGGTCATATAGCGATTGAGTTTCGGAAAAATCTCGGCGATCCGGTCGCGTTTTTCACGCGCGATTCGGTCGACCGTCCTGTGGATCTCACCGACGCTGTCCTCACGCGCGACGATCTCTTCGAGCGCCGCTTCATCGAGCGGGCGCGACCACCAGTCGGTTCCATCCGCGAGCACGATGCGCAATCCCAGCACATGGTTGCTGGTCTTGCCGTAGAGGCATGAACCCTGGCCGCAGGCATCGGTGGAGACCATGCCGCCGATGGTAGCGCGATTGGAGGTGGAGAGTTCAGGCGCAAAAAACAGGCCGTAGGGCTTCAACGCTTGGTTCAGCTGATCCTTGACCACGCCCGCCTGGACCCGAGCAATTCTCCTGATCGGGTCGATTTCGAGAATGGAATTCATATGTCGCGAACAGTCGACGACGATGCCTGAGGTGAGGGATTGACCGTTCGTGCCGGTTCCGCCGCCGCGCGGCGCGACGGTGATCCCCAGAAAAGCCGGCTCCGACAGCACGGCCGCCGTAATCTGCAGGTCTTCGACGCCTCTGGGGAAAAGGATACCGGCCGGCTCGACCTGATAAATGGAATTGTCGGTCGAAAAAACGGTCCGGCTCGCCGCGCCGCTTTCGATGTCGCCACCGAACCCCGCCTCGATGAGCCGCTGGAAGAATCCCGCAGCGGGAAGGGGGATTGAACCGTTCGGCCGGAGGCGTGGAATCATGTCGAGACCTTCAGAATGCACTTGAGCTTTATCGAAGTTGGCATATAAGTGATAACATACAATGCCAGCGGTGCAACGCAAAACACTGAGGTGGAACTTTGAAGAACCAGACCGCAATCATCGTCGGCGGCGCTTCCGGGCTCGGATTGACGACGGCCAAACTGATGATCTCGCATGGGGCGACCAGGATCGGGCTCATCGATCGTGATGAGCAGTTGCTTGCCTCTTCGGCCGAGGCGCTTGCCGCGCTCGGCGCCGAGGTCGCAACCGCGGTTGCTGACATTTCCCGGGCGGAAACGGCTCATCGCGGGTTCAACGAGATCGCCGGCAAGCTCGGTCGGGTCCACGTGCTCGTCAACAGCGCTGCCATCTATCCGAGACGCCCTATCCTCGAGATCACCGACGAGGAATGGGACCTCGAAAATGCGATCAACGTGAAGGGTACCTATCATATGATGGTGGCCGCCGTTCTTCATATGCGCCAGCACGTGAACGCGCCTGCGGTTACCGGGCGGATCGTCAACGTGACCTCGGTCGATGCTTTCAAGGCCCATCCCCAGAATGCGCATTATGCCGCAACCAAGGCGGCTGTCGTCAGCCTGACGAAATCCTTTGCCCAGGAATGCGCCAAGGACCAGATCCTTGTCAATTCCGTCGCTCCTGCCGGCTTCGCCACGGATCGCGCCAAGGAGCTGGGATTCCTTCCGGAACTGGCCAAGGCCAGCGCGCTTGGCCGCGCGGCCGAGCCGGTCGAAATGGCGGAGTGGATCGTCATGATGGCATCGAGCCGCAACACCTATGCCACCGGCGAAAACGTCGTCGTCAGCGGAGGCTATATCTATGTCTGAGCCGCTGCCCTATCGGGTCGCCGTGGTCACCGGTGCGACGAGCGGCATCGGCCGCGCCACCGTCGGCAAACTACGCGAGATGGGGCTGACGGTTTATGCCGTTGGCCGAAACGCCGAGGCTCTTGAGGAACTCGCGCGGGAAAGCGGGGCGAAGCCGGTCCGTGCCGATGTACGCGATACCGCGGAAATCGTCAGGCAGCTTCACGGAACAGACGTCGATATCCTGATCAACAATGCCGGCATTCTCTCGACACGGGCGACATTCAACGAGATCGAACCGTCCGAGATCGATGCCATGATCGACATCAATCTCAAGGCGCCGATGCATCTGACCCGCGCATTCCTGCCTGCTATGGTCGAGCGAAAGCGCGGCCACCTGATCTATATCGGTTCGAGCGGCGGTCAGGCGCCCTATCCGAACATGGCCGCCTACGGCCCGTCGAAGGCCGGGCTCAGCCTGTTTTGCGACAATTTGCGCTGCGACCTGCTCGGGACCTCGGTTCGTGTGACGGAGGTGGTGCCGGGCCGCGTCCAGACGGAGCTTTATCGAACCGCAATGGCGGGCAACCAGGCGCGGACCCTGCTCTATGACGGCTACCGTCCGATACAGCCCTCTCACATCGCCTCGATCATCTCGAATGCCATCGAGCTTCCCGTCTTCGTCGACGTCGCCAGGATAGAGGTCTTCCCGACGGACCAGGCGACCGGTGGCGGCACCATGGTCAAATTCCCGGAGCAGTAGGCGGGCGCTCGCTCGTTTCGAAGAGGCCGCGGGTCGCCTCGACCATTGACTGCAGGTGATCGGGGTCGCGCACGCCCTGCCGGTAAAGCTCGATGATGATGCTCGCCATTCGTTCGGCTTCGTCGCTGTTCCTTACCACCCCGTAATCGGTGCTCAGCCTGTCGAAGACGCGCTGGCAGGTTTCAAGATCGCGGGAGTCCAGCGGCACCTGCGATCGGTTTCTGATCGTTTGAACCATCTCTATTCCCTCAGATAAGGCCCGCCCAGCGAGGCCGGCGGGCCGGCAAACGCCTTAGAAGTCCATGCCGGGGCCGGCGGGCATTGGCGGCGGCGCGTCCTTCTTGGGCTTGTCGGCGATCATGGCTTCCGTCGTGACGAGAAGACCGGCGATGGAGGCCGCATCCTGCAGCGCGGTGCGAACCACCTTGGCCGGATCGATGACTCCCTGTGCATAGAGGTCGCCATATTCGCCCGTCTGCGCGTTCCAGCCGTAGGAGAACTCGCTTTTCTCGCGCAGCTTGCCGACGATGACCGAGCCTTCCGCGCCAGCGTTTTCGGCGATCTGGCGAGCCGGAGCCTCGACCGCGCGGCGAACGATGTCGACACCGACGCGCTGGTCGCCATTGGCTGTCTTGAGGTTGTCGAGCGCCTTGACGGCGCGCAGCAGCGCCACGCCGCCGCCCGGCAGAATGCCTTCCTCGACCGCCGCGCGGGTTGCATGAAGCGCGTCGTCGACGCGGTCCTTCTTTTCCTTCACTTCGACTTCCGTCGAGCCGCCGACGCGGATGACGGCAACGCCGCCGGCGAGCTTGGCAAGACGTTCCTGCAGCTTCTCGCGGTCGTAGTCCGAAGTGGTTTCTTCGATCTGGGCCTTGATCTGGGCCACACGGCCTTCGATGTCGGACTTGGCGCCTGACCCATCGACGATTGTGGTGTTTTCCTTCTCGATCGAGACTTTCTTGGCACGGCCGAGCATGTCGAGCGTGACGGATTCGAGCTTGATGCCGAGATCTTCAGAGATGACGGTGCCGGCGGTCAGGATGGCGATGTCTTCGAGCATGGCCTTGCGGCGGTCGCCGAAGCCGGGCGCCTTGACGGCGGCGATCTTGAGGCCGCCACGCAGCTTGTTGACGACGAGCGTTGCGAGGGCTTCGCCTTCGACGTCTTCAGCGATGATAAGCAGTGGCTTGCTGGATTGGACGACGGCTTCGAGAACCGGCAGCATCGACTGCAGGTTCGAGAGCTTCTTCTCGTGGATGAGGATATAAGGTTCTTCGAACTCGACCCGCATCTTGTCGGCATTGGTGACGAAGTAGGGGCTGAGATAGCCGCGATCGAACTGCATGCCTTCGACGACTTCGAGTTCGGTTTCTGCGGTCTTGGCTTCTTCGACAGTGATGACGCCATCATTGCCGACCTTTTCCATCGCTTCCGCCAAAAAACGACCGATTTCGGCATCGCCATTGGCGGAGATCGTGCCGACCTGGGCGATTTCGGAATTGTTGGAGATCTTGCGGGCGTTGGCCTTCAGTTCCGCGACGATGGCGGCGACCGCAAGATCGATGCCGCGTTTCAGGTCCATCGGGTTCATGCCCGAAGTAACCGCCTTGGCGCCCTCCTTGACGATCGCCTGGGCCAGCACCGTTGCCGTCGTGGTGCCGTCGCCGGCGACGTCGCTGGTCTTCGAAGCAACTTCGCGGACCATCTGGGCGCCCATGTTTTCGAACTTGTCTTCGAGTTCGATTTCCTTGGCGACCGAAACGCCGTCCTTGGTGATGCGCGGCGCGCCGAAAGATCTTTCGATAACGACGTTGCGGCCTTTCGGGCCGAGGGTCGCCTTCACCGCGTTGGCCAAAATGTCGACGCCACGCAGCATCTTCTCGCGGGCTTCGGTGCTGAATTTGATTTCTTTAGCAGCCATGTCCTCACTCCTTCATAGGCAGCCAGAGCAGTTCCAGGAAAAGTGCAACGCGGTTTTCCGTTCGGAACTGCGTCAGAAATAAGAGGTTGGAGCGGTTTTGCGTTTCCATGAAAAGCTGAAGCGCTCCAGCGTCGACTGATGTCCGCAGGGATCTCAGGCGGCCTGCTTCTTTTCGCCCTGCGGCTCGATGATGCCCATCACGTCGCTTTCCTTCATGATCAGCAGGTCTTCGCCATTGATCTTGATCTCGGTGCCGGACCATTTGCCGAACAGGATGCGATCGCCGGGCTTGAGGTCGAGCGCCTGGATCTGGCCGGCTTCGTTGCGCGCGCCGGGGCCGACGGCGATCACTTCGCCTTCCTGCGGTTTTTCCTTAGCGGTGTCGGGAATGATGATGCCGCCCTTGGTCTTTTCCTCTGAATCGACCCGGCGGACGAGAATGCGGTCATGAAGCGGTCGGAACGACATGTCTTCCTCCATCGACAAACAGTGATGACGTTTGTTTCCCTGGCCGGACCGGATGACCAATCCGGGCGGGTGCTCGCGCGCGAGCCTTGCGACAATGATTTGGTTCGATGGTTTTGCAATTCAAGAGGTGATGGAAGAGAAATTGGCACTACCTGCTCGTGAGTGCTAACGCCCGGCAGGGAACAGAAAATCGCCTCCCGCGTTCGAATAACGAAGGCGACGGCGTGGTGCCGGAGGCGAGTTCGAGCAGGATTGAGGCTTGAATCCGGATTTCGGCATTCCCAACTCTTTGATGATCGAGGCTTGCTTGAGCTCGGTCATCGTCCCACGTCTTTTTGGAGTGAGTGACATGGAAGAGAAGACCAATATCATCAAAGACCTCAGTATCGAGGAACGCGAGGAAATCCTCGTCGATATCGCTCGTACACTGGAGGACACGGCGCGTGAGGCTTTTGTCGAAGGCAACACGCACTTTGCCGCACTCTCCAACAACATGGCCGAAGCGATCCGCGGCAACGCCGATGAGCTCGCCCGTGACGATCCGGAAAATGCCGAGCTCGTATTGCAGCAGGCAACGGCGATGATCTCGCAATTCGAAGCCGTGCACCCCTATCGGATGGTGAGTATGGCCGTCCATTGAGCGCAGGCTGTGTGGCTCCGCCTCGACCGCCCGCTCAAATCAATCGCCACCCATGCGGAACTCTCACTGCTTGCGAAGGTTATTGGATCACAACATCGAAAGGTGATCCATGACGACTTTCAAATCCAGCGTGCCGCCCGAGAGTGGCACCGACGACGCGCGGTCCGCCGATACCGAACGGGCCGAGACCGATCGCAAAAGGGCATTGGAAACAGCCCAACGCAACGCGAGCTCGGCATCAGATCGCGATAGCGGCACCGATACCGAAACCCCAAGCCTGAAGGTTGCAAAGGAATATCTCAGCCTCGGCGGCCACCGCCGATCCATGATCGACGACAATATCACCGATGTTCGCCAATGGGACGAGGATCCGCCGGAAGCCGAACGGTTCTGGAAGGAGCGGGTGGAGACGCTTCCAAAGGATCGACGCAAACAGGTGGAGGATTTCCTTCCAACCATCAACACGCCCTGATAGGCGGCTGGCCGCTCTTCGGACGGCCCATTCAATTGCGCTTGGAGGAGATCATGGCTATAGACAAGCACGAGCAGATACGCCAGCGCGCCTACGAAATCTGGGAGGCCGAGGGGCGTCCTGATGGCGCCGACCAGCGCCATTGGCTGCAAGCCTGCGACGAACTGGCCGGCGAGGATGAGCATGAGACGCTGCAGGACCTGCTCGATGAAGACGACAGGGATGATGCGGCACTGCTTCAAGGCGCCGGTGAAAGCGGCGATTTCGATCGGCCAGGAACGAGGCCCGTTCAGGTCGCCAGGGCGCCGGTGCCTGACATCGAGATGACGACGGGCGAAAAGCCTTTCCGACGGAAAGTCAAGAAGACCGAAGGGCCGTGATCGCCATGCAGCATCTCGACCATGCCATCCAGATCGCTCTTACGGCCCATGAAGGTAAGGCGGACAAAACCGGCCGGCCGTTCTTCGAGCACTGCCAGCGGGTAGCACTCCTGGTTTCCGGTGACGAAACGCGAACGGTCGCCTACCTTCATGACGTCGTCGAGAAGGGCAGCGGCTGGACGCTCGACAGGCTGAAGGAAGAAGGCTTTCCGCCGGCGATCATCTCGGCGGTGAATGCTCTGACACGGCGGCCGGACGAGCCGGATGACGACTTCGTCAGACGTGCGGCATCAAACCCGCTGGCCTTGCCCGTCAAACGGGCCGATCTCGAAGACAATCTCCGGCAGGCCGAACAGACGGGCAAAAAAACGGAAAAATACCAGCGCGGCCTGGATCTCCTGCATGACATCAGGAACGGACAATAGAGCCTCGGGTGGATTTGCCAATTAGGTTACAACTGCCTGCTCCGTCGGCGGTCGGCGCGAGCCCGTGCACAACCACGCTTCCATGTCATGTCCCGGGAGCGACCGTAACCTGCTCTCCGCTGCGGCGGAGGCTTCTGGCCCCTATTTCATGTTTTGTTGGTAAACCACACCGTCGGCGCGCCGAGCACGCCTCCCGTGCGCATCGCCGTCTTCAGCTCGTCCAGCTTGCTGAACGACTGAGCCGCTTCCAGCGTGGCAAATTCGTGGGTCACGGTAATATCATTCGGATTGTCGACGGCTCGATAAACGGCTTGCGCCGTCACCCCATTGGCCTTCTGCACTGGCGAAAAGGCATCATATATTTTGCGCCAGGCGGCGTAGTCGGAGACCTCGTGCCTCACGAATAATGTCGTCATATCATCCTCCCGCGTTGCATTTCCGGGTTTGGTCGAGACACACGTTATGATTGAACGAGGAACACCATGGTCTCGGGCAAGACGCCGTCACTCGCCATCGCATCGGCCGCAGCTTTGGTCTGCATGAAGGCCATCAACTTATCTATGTCTGCAACGTCCATGACCAAGCCGACGCGGTTAGACGTCTGAGGGTCTGTAAACGTGCGAATGTTCGTGACGCCAACGGGTTCCAATACCTGTTTGCGGATGGGTGAGGCGAGCCAGTGCTTCGTGTCTTTGACGTCGTGGCAGATCATTATGGTGGGCATTGCGTCCTCCTCTCAAGATTTCGGAAACTGAAAGCTGAGTATGCTGCTGCGCTTTGCCGGATTTCATTACAGCAATGTTACGAAGAGTGGGTTTTTCTTATTCATTAGTTGAAGATGTAAATATAATTATTGAGTAATTCGAAAATATTATGCGGCGGCGGCGTTGAGCGCGCATTGGTTTTTTTAGAATAGCTTTGGTGACGGTTCCGGAGTCAGCGAGCGTCATTGGCGCTAAGATATGATCGTGATGCCCGCACGGCGCCCGTAGTCCCGCAGTTCGAGAAGGAGATCGGCGTCCGCACCGGCGTCAATGGATTGAACGACGTCGAGCCGGTCCTCTGCCAAGCGATCCTCGAACAGGATGATACATTGCTCGGGGTCGCACTGGCGGGACGTCCAGATCAACCCGTCGACGTCGGCGCGCGCCCAATGAATGGCTTCGGCCCATAGGACGGTCTCTCCATAGGTCGACTTCGGCGTTTCGATGAGATCCGTTCGACTGAGTTTCCAGGCCTTCAAATCGGGTGCGAAAAGGCTTGCCAGCCGCAGATCACGCTTTGGCGCGATGACGCTCACCGTCCGCGCTTCGACGACGGCAAGCCGGACGGTCTTGAAAGCGGCGGTGGGTTCGATGTCGTGAAAGATCGACTCGAAGGCGGCCGCCTCTCTGCTCGTTGCGGCATAGAGCGTGGCGACACAATTGCCCTGCGCGTCGTTGAACGGAGCAAAGCGGGTCGGCTGTCCCTGGCAGGGATTGAATTGTCCTGCCCGGAACGATGACAGATGGCTTCGATGAAGCGCCGTACCTGCCTTGATCGTCCGGATGTTGATCGTTGGAAAAGGCGACGGCGGACTTGGCAGAGGAGGGTGGCTCACCCAGCGACCTCTTGCCGCTCGTGGGTTGCGGCAGCCGTCACCGCGTCCATATCGTCAAGCACATCCATGGGCGCCTTGTCGTCCAGCCAGCCGTTCGTTGAAACGAACCAGAATGCGCGCTGCCATGGAGACAGGTTCTCCGGAAGAGCCGCAAGCGCCTTCTTGATTGCAGGATGCGGCCGTCCGTCCCGGAGCTGAAACGCCGGAAAATATTCGGTGCCGCGATGATATACCGAGAAAATGTCGCCGGCTTTCTTCCAGCGCGCTGCGGTCGCGTACAGGTTTCGCGCGCTTGAGCCGGCGCGGTTTCCGACCTCCGCGCTGGTGAGCTGCGGCACCTCAGCGATGAAGCGATCCCTGAGCTCCAGATTGTCCGCTGCGAGCACGCCGCGCGCCTCGCCAAGCTCATCAGGCAGGATAACGTCCGCGAGCTTGTTGATCGCGTCTTCCAGCCGGCTTTCCTCCAGCGAACCGCTGACGCGGACCATCGTCTGGAAGAAGGTCTTGACGGATCTGCGATGTCCTTCCGGGAGATCGGGTTTCAAGCGGATGATCACGGAATCCCCGACCGCAACATTTGCCATCGCCCTGGCGAGCTTCGCGAGTTCGGGGTCCGCGTTCTCAGGAAAAGCAGATCGATCGACGGCGAACTTCGTCAGGGTCTGCAGGAAGGCATCCGCGAAGGCGTCACGCAGAGCGTTTTCATCCGAGGTCCGTTCTGGAGCAACGCCTTTGCGCCGGCGGCCAGCCAATGGCACGGTTCGTCCCTCGTTGGCGGACGACCGGTCAATCATGAGAAATTCGGAAAAGAGAGCTTCGGTCATTTCGGCCACGTGAGATTGGTGATGAACATCTCAATATCACTTAAGTCATGCAAAGTCGATTGCAATGGGCGTCTGCAATCCGAAAGCCCGTACACCTCCGTCGTCCCCTGTTCTTCCAACCTCAGGTTACAGCTGAAGGTCGAATGCCGGCACCCGGGTACCTTTCTCGCGGAAGAGCCGCTCTACCTCGTCGAGGTGAGGACAGGTTGGCGGATTATCGAGCGCTTTTACCCAGTTCTCACGGCTGGGCAGAGCCATCGCGGCGGTTACGAGCACGGTGGTTCCGGGGCCGATTTCGCCGCGTAGCTGCGGCAGTAGGGTCTTGGCGTGGATGAGATTGGTGTTCGGGATCGGGCTCATCGCATGGCCGGCCCTCCGATCGGGCGACAGATCGACGATCGCGCTGATGTCAGTCTGTCCGTACCAGACGGCCCGGCCATCGCCTGCATCGGAGCGATCCGCATTGAAATCCGCGCGTTCGATCGCAAAGCCGCCCTCGATGGTCATCAGGGCGCGTGGTGTGGCGATGCGGTGAATGCGGATGTGCCATGGGCTTTCGGGAAGCAGCCAGGTTTCGACCGTGACATCGCTCCAGGGGCGCCAGCGCGAATAGAGCAGGTCGCCAGCGATCAACGCCTCTTCGAGAGTTTCCCGCATGCGGAAATGGACGCCGTCATCGGAGAGGCCGAGCATGCCGTCGAAGCTTGCGGCGGAGAAATTCCGATCGTCGGCTTCGATGTTGAAGGCGTAGCGGGTGGAATAGACGAATTTCGAATATTTCTCGTTTGCGCCGAGCATCTTGTCGTGCTGCTGCCCTGAGGAGAGCACGACCACGTTGCCCGGCGTGTGCATGGCGACCATTCCCGCCGGCTTCAGCGCAACCGGCTCCGGAAATTCCGGCTGCGGCGCCTCCTCGGCAGCCCAGAACGGATGATCCCCTGCAAGGGCGAGCGGCAGGAAGAATTTCAGCGCCCAATAGGGCGAACCGGGCGAGTTGTAGCTCTCGCTCATGAAGAGGTTCGGATAGCCGTAGCCGACCGAAAGAACGCCGTCGCGATCGGCAATCGGCATCGCCGACCACCAGCGGATATGTCGCATGTAATAGCCCTTGATCTCCGCCCAGGGCAGCGCTTCGACGCCGGCAAAGGCAAGCGCGCCCCAAAAGCCGCCCGCTGCAAAGCGGTAGGTCTGGCTGCGGCCGAAGGCAAGGGCTGCGCCATCGGGGCCGAACCAGTGGCGGATATCCCTGGCGAAGATCTCGGCACGATCGCGGAAACGAACCTTGCGCGCCTCGTCGCCTTTGGCGAGCACCGCATAGATCAGGCCGTAGAAATGCATGGCGAAGGGAATGTAATGATCGACCCGCCGGACCGGCCCGTCGCGATACCAGCCTTCTCCGAGGTCGAAAGCCTCCACTTCGTCGAGATAGGCGAGGGTTTTCCGGTGATCGAACGCCACGCTCACGCGTTCCAGCCCGAGATCGATGAGCACGCGGAAGAATTTCCAGTTGTTGTCGATGAATTCCAGCTCGCGCGCTCTGAGAAGATAGGCAGCGACCGTCTTCTTCTCGCTGTCCTCAAGCGGTTCCCAGATGTGCTCGGGCACGAGCGCCAAGGCGAAGCCGACGGCGGCGAGCTCGACCAGCCGCTGATTGCGGTCGGCAAGATCGCCCCAATATTCGGGATGAGCCGGATTGGTGCCGTTTGCCAGCCCGCGGCGATAGAGATCCCAGTGCGGAAACGCGCCGCCGCCGGCAACGAGCGGAACGATCCCCCAGAGCGGCCGCGCAAATCCCTCCAGATCCGCCGCCGCCCGATCGAAGATCGCGCCGGCCGCACCGAGGCGCACACGGGCGCCGCCCTCGGAAAAATACGGCAGCAGCGGCTCGAAGAGATCGATGACGGCCTTGGCGAGGTCGTCGCGTGTCTTCAAGGGATTGCCGAAAA